>NZ_JAGGOS010000166.1 GCF_018614205.1 Streptomyces sp. ISL-36
CCGCCGGCCGGGCCCGCGACCCGCCTCCGCCCGCCGGGCGTGACCCGCCTCCGTCCGACGGGGCGACCCGCCCCCGCCCGCCGGGCGCGACCCGCCTCCGTCCGACGGGACGACCCGCCTCCGTCCGCCGGGCAGCGTCTACAACTCCGCGTAGACCGCCGTCGCGTCGTCGTGGAGCTTCCAGCGGCGCACGCCTCCCGCCTCCCTGTACGTCCTCTCCAGCGTCCGCACCCGCTGGAGCAGCCCGTGTGCGCCCTCCTTGCCCAGCAGGCCGAAGCAGTCCGCCCAGTCGCCCATTCCGAACAGCTCCACCCAGCGCGTCGCCCCGTCTGTCAGTGCGGCCAGGGCGCGCACGCCGGAACGAGGCGTCGTCCCCGTCACCGCCCGCGCCGCCACCGCCGGGTCCGCGGCGGCGGTGAAGAAGCCGCCCTCCCGGTTGCGCAGCAGGTCCGTCGCCTCCAGCGAGCGCAGGGTCTCCTCCGGGACCCGGTCGAGGCGGTCGTCGCGCACGGCCCGCACCAACCCGTCCGGCGCCTGGAGGAGGAGTACGGCGTCGGACAGGACCAGGTGCTCGACCGTCGTCGCGTCCCAGCGGGCCATCGCGACGGTCGCCTGCGGAGTGCGCACGTGAGAAAGGTCACACGTGTTCCGGTGGGCGTCCGCGGTGCGCCGGATTGCCGTCGACAGGATGTCGGCCAGCGTCATCTCGGGCCGTGAAGCGGACAGTTCGGTCAAAGCGCCGCCAAGGCGCGCGGTGAACCAGGGCACGTCGTGCACACAACCGTCATCACCGACCGGCGGTGTCACCCCGTCGAGGACCACGACCGTCCCACCCGTGCCCGAGGCGGGCGCAGCCGCGGCTGCCCAGTCCTCGTTGGGGCGTTCGGGGCTGCCGGGCAGGGTGGCGGCTTCGGTGCGCATGATCCCCAGTCTGCCCCGCCCGACCGGGCCTGCATCACTCCTTCACGACGCCTCCCGAAAGGCCGAATTTGGCCTGTACCAAAGCCTCGACGTCTGGACGACAGGCGGAACGGGAGCCTCCGGGAAGCTGCGGGCGGGCATCCTGCCAAAGCCCGCGCGGAAGATCCAACCGACGCCCCGGACGGCCCCCCGGCGACCCTCGAGGGGAGTTGTTCGCCAACTCAGGAGTGTTGTTCACTCGTTCGGGTGGCGGAGCGGCCGATGCGCGTCCCCTTCCCAGAAGCGCTGGAATGGTCGGAAGCCGTACCAGGGGTGGGGGCGCTCTTTCAATGACCGGTCGTCACCTCTGCTTCATGGGTGGACGAGTCGAGAATGCGAGCACCGGTGCAGAAGAAGCGGCCTCGGAGCAACAACGGCACGCGGAGTCAGGCCCCCGGTGACCCGCTGACCCCGGGCGGCGACACGCCCCCCGGCGCCGACGGCTCACCCGGCGTCCCCAGGGCCCCGGCCGCAGCCCTCCCCGCCGGCCGCCCCAAGCGCGTCCGCAACCGCCTCGTCGCCGGAGTCGCCCTCGTCGGTGTCACCGTGCTCGCCGCCGGCGCCCCCGCGATCCTCACCGCTTCGGGCGAACTGACCGAGGCCCAGCGCCTGGTCACCCTCGCCGAGCTCGACCGCCAGGCCGTCACGCTCGCCCACTCCCTCGCCGACGAGCGCGACGAGGTCGTCGCCTACATCGCCGCAGGCCGCGACGAGCAGACGGGCGACACCGAGGACAAGCGCCAGATCACCAGCGCGCGCTCCACCCGCGTCGACCGCCAGATCGACGAGATCCGGCCCGCCGCCCCCGCCGAGCTGCGCCGCGACCTCGCGGCCCTGCCCTCCGTCCGCCGCACCGCGCTCACCGGCAAGGGCACCGCGCTGGAGGCCCACAGGGCGTACTCGGAGGTCATCGCCAAGCTCCAGGCCCTCGCCGACGAGCTCGCCGAGAAGACCCCCGCCCGCGCCGCCGAGGCCACCCGGGCCCCCGCCGCCCTCGGCCGCGCCGTCGAGCAGGCCTCGACCACCCGCGGCCTGCTCCTGGCCGCCCTCGCCGTCCCGCAGCCCGAGTCCAGCGGCACGCACTACGACCCGAACACCGGCACCTACGTCCCCGACGAGGCCGAGGGCGCCGCGGAGGCGAACCGCACGCGGGACGCGCTCACCGCCGCCGCCCAGCAGTCCCGGGTCCGCGAACTCGCCTCCCTCGCCGACTTCGACCAGGCCGCCACGGCCGCCGGGCGCGACTCCCTCGCCGGCACCGTGACCGGCCCGGACGTCAAGAGCGCCGAGCGGTACCTGGCCGGTCTCACGGACCAGCCGGAGCTCAGCTCGTCCGAGCGGAAGACCGACCCCGAGAAGCTGGAGGCCGCGCTCTCCGCCCGTATCGAGCAGATGCGGGGCGTCGAATCGGCCCTCGCCACCGAGCAGGTGGAGCGGCTCGCCCAGCTCCGCGACGACGACGTCACCGCCCTCGAAGTGCGCGTCGCCTTCCTCGGCGGCTGTCTGCTCGTCGCGATCGGCATCTCCACCTTCGTCGCCCGCACCCTCACCCGCCCCCTCGCGGTCCTTCGCATCGGCGCCGCCCGCGTCGCCGCCGCCCCGGAGGCCGAGGAGCCGGTCCGCTTCACCGGCCGCAACGACGAGTTCGCCCAGGTCGTACGGTCCCTCAACACCCTCCAGGGCAAGCTCGCCGCGCTCGCCCTGCGCACCGAGCAGCTCGACAGCGAACGCGCCGACCTGACCGGCGCCCGTGAGGCCCTCGCCGCCGAGCTGGCCGCCCAGCGCGCCGAGCTCCAGGGCCACACCGCCCTGCTCACCGCCGAACTGGAACGGCTGCGCCACTCCGTCCACCACACCTTCGTCAACCTCTCCCTGCGCAGCCTCGGGCTGGTCGAGCGTCAGCTCGGTGTCATCGAGAAGCTGGAGGAGCGCGAGCAGGACCCGGAACGGCTCGCCACCCTCTTCAAGCTCGACCACATGGCGACCGTCATGCGCCGCCACAGCGAGAACCTGCTCGTCCTCGCGGGACACGAGCACGTCCACGGTCACCCCGGCCCCGTCCCGCTCGTCGACGTGCTGCGCGCCGCCGTCAGCGAGATCGAGCGCTACGAGCGGGTCGCCATCCAGTCCCTGCCGCCGCACGCGCAGGTCGCCGGCTTCGCCGCGGACGACCTCAGCCACCTGGTCGCCGAACTCCTGGAGAACGCCACCTCCTTCTCGCCGCCCGACGCCCAGGTCCAGCTCTCCGGCTGGCTCCTGGAGTCCGGCGAGGTGATGCTCTCCGTCCAGGACGAGGGCATCGGCATGACCGAGACCCGGATCGCCGAGCTGAACGCGCGCCTGGCAGAGGCCGACCCGGTCGATGCCGAGGGGGAGGGGCTGGGTCTGCGCGTCGCCGGCCTGCTCGCCGCCCGCCACGGGGTACGGGTCCAGCTGCGCGAGCAGAAGCAGGGCGGCATCGCGGCCGTGGTCGTGCTGCCGGCCACGCTGCTGCCGACCGCCCCGCCGACCGCCGTCCCCCCGACCGTGCCGGTCGCGGGCGCGGCACCCACGCTGAACCTCCCCGGCTCGGTCGCGGAGGCCAACTCCAACACGCTGCCGTCCCGCACCAGGGACCCCCTCGTGGAGGCCGCGGAGCAGGCCATAGCGGCGACGGAAGCGGCCCCGGAGCCCGGGCCCGAGGACCCGCAGGCCCCCGCGCCCGAGACCGAGTCCGAGGACCCGCAGGTCCCCGACCCCGAGAAGGCGGCGGACACCCGGGCCCCCGCGCCCGAGAAGCCGGCGGACACCCGGGCCCCCGCGCCGGCGGAGCCCCAGGCGCCCGAGCCCGTACCCGCGGCCGAGTCCGCGGCCCAGGAGTCCGTCTCCGAGACGACCCTGCAGGTCCGGCTCCCCGACCCGCCGCCGGAGCCCGACAGCCACGAGCGCGCCGCCGAGGACGAGGGCACCGGACCGCGCCCCGCCCAGTGGGAGCGCGTCACCGACAAGGGGCTGCCCAAGCGCACCCCGCAGATACTCCGCCAGGCCGACGCACCCGCCGCCCCGCGCGCGGGCGGTGTGGACGCCGAGGCGCTGCGCCGCAGGCTCGGCGGTTTCCACCGGGGCGCCCAGGAAGGCCGCCGGGACGTGGAGGCCGAGATCGAGACCGGGTCCGTACCGCTGGACGCCGTAGAGGCCGACTCCGTACAGCCCGGAGCCGTACAGACCGCACGTACCGAGGAGAAGACGGGGGACACAGTCGAGGAGGCACGCAGTTGACTGCGACCGGAACATTCGGACTGAGCAGGGAAGCCCGCAATCTGCACTGGCTGCTGGGCAACCTCGTCGAGGAGGTGCCAGGCGTCCGCTCGGTCGCCGTCGTCTCGTCCGACGGGCTGCTCCTGCTCTCCTCCGACCCGGAGCGGAGCGCCGCGCCCGTGGAGGACCGCCGCACCACCGGCCCGCGAGGCTCCAGCGCCGACCTGGCGACCATCGTCTCCGGCATCGGCAGCCTCACCGTCGGCGCCGCCCGGCTCATGGACGGTGGCGGGGTCAAGCAGACGATGGTGGCCATGGAGGAGGGCAGCGTCTTCGTCATGTCGATCAGCGACGGCTCGCTGCTCGGGGTGCACGCCACGCCCGACTGCGACATGAGCGTCGTCGCTTACCACATGGCGCTCTTCGTCGGCCGCGCCGGACATGTACTCACCCCCGAACTCCGCAGCGAGCTGCGCAAATCGATGGAGAGCACCCAGTGACGTCCGCCTCCCACGCCCATGCCCACAAGCTGCCGGTCCGCGGGGAGGGCCGCCGCCCCGCGCGTGTACGCCCGTACTCGCTCACCGGCGGCCGCACCCGCTTCGGCCATGTGCTGCTCGTCGAGACCTTCGTCGCGGCGCTGGAGGCCTCGCCCGAGCGAAAGGTGCTCACGGACGGCGGGCGGGGCGCCCGCGGCCTGATGCCGGAGATGCGGGCCATCGTCGAGATCTGCCGCCGGATGCGTACGGTCGCGGAGATCTCGGCGCTGCTGAAGATGCCGTTGGGTGTCGTCCGAGTGCTCCTCAGCGACTTGGCCGACCAGGGAAAGATCCGTGTGTACGGGACCGGTCACGGCCAGCCCGACCGCGCGCTCCTCGAAAGGGTGCTGAGTGGACTCCGTCGTCTCTGACGTCCCCGCCGTCTCCGATCCTCCGGTCCTCGCCGGAGCCCCCGCGCGCTCGGAGGCCGAGCACGATCCGCTCCGGCCGGCGGCCGAGGACGGCGCCCAGGACTGGCAGCTGGACCACACCCGTGCCCCGGTCGCGACCAAGGTCGTGGTCGCGGGCGGCTTCGGCGTCGGCAAGACGACCTTCGTCCGGGCGGTCTCGGAGATCACTCCGCTGCAGACCGAGGCCCTCATGACGCAGGCGAGCGAGGAGAGCGACGACCTCACCGCGACGCCCGACAAGATGACCACGACCGTGGCGATGGACTTCGGCCGGATCACCCTCGACGACGATCTGGTGCTGTACGTCTTCGGTACGCCGGGACAGCAGCGCTTCTGGTTCATGTGGGACGACCTGGTGCGGGGCGCGATCGGTGCGATCGTGCTCGCCGACACCCGCCGGCTGACCGACTGTTTCCCCGCGCTCGACTACTTCGAGAGCTGCGGGCTGCCGTACGTCGTCGCCGTCAACCACTTCGAGGGCACCGAGCGGTTCGAGGCCGAGGACGTCCGGGAGGCCCTCACAGTGCCCCCGCACGTACCCGTCGTGATCATGGACGCGCGCAAGCGGTACAGCGTGGTCGAGACGCTGCTCGCGATGGTCGCGCACGCCCTCGAGTCGACTCCCGAATAACGGCCACCCCCGAACAAAGCTGATCATTCGTTAGGAACCCGCCATGCGGAAGATACTCATCGTGGGGGCCGGGCAGTCCGGTCTCCAGCTCGCCCTCGGCCTGCAGTCGCAGGGGTACGAGGTCACCCTCATGTCCAACCGCACGGCGGACGAGATCCGGTCCGGCCGGGTCATGTCCACCCAGTGCATGTTCCACACAGCCCTTCAGCACGAGCGTGACCTCGGGATCAACTTCTGGGAGTCCCAGGCCCCGCAGATCAAGGGCCTCGGCGTCTCCGTCGCCGCCCCCGACTCTCCCCCTGGCTTCGCCGGGGGGACCCCCACGCGCGCCGTCGACTGGGTCGGGAAGCTCGACGGCTACGCGCAGTCCGTCGACCAGCGCGTGAAGATGGCCGGCTGGATGGAGACCTTCGCCCAGCGCGGCGGCCAGCTCGTCATCCACGGCGCCGCCGTCTCCGACCTGGACTACTTCTCCCGTACGTACGACCTGGTGCTGGTCTCCGCCGGCAAGGGCGAGCTGGTCTCCATGTTCGGCCGCGACGCCGCCCGCTCCCCGTACAGCGAGCCGCAGCGCGCGCTGGCCGTCGCCTACGTCCACGGCCTCGGCCCCCGCCCCGAGCACCCCGACTTCGACGCCGTGCGCTGCAACCTGGTCCCCGGCGTCGGCGAGCTCTTCGTCATGCCCACCCTGACGACCTCCGGCCGCGCCGACATCCTCTTCTGGGAGGGCGTCCCCGGCGGGCCCCTCGACGCCTTCCAGGGCATCAAGGACCCCTCCGAGCACCTGGCACTCACGCTGGAGCTGATGGAGAAGTTCACGCCCTGGGAGTACGCACGCGCCACCAAGGTCGAACTGACCGACGCGGGCGGCACCCTGGCCGGCCGCTACGCCCCGACCGTACGCAACCCGATCGGCCGCCTCCCCGGCGGCGGACTGGTCCTCGGCGTCGCCGACGTCGTGGTGGCCAACGACCCGATCACCGGCCAGGGCTCCAACTCGGCGTCCAAGTGCGCCGCCGCGTATCTCGCCTCCATCCTCGACCACGGTGACCGGCCCTTCGACGAGACGTGGATGCGGGCCACCTTCGACCGCTACTGGGACACCGCGCAGCACGTCACCAAGTGGACGAACGCGATGCTCGGGGTCCCGCCGGAGCACGTCCTCAATCTGATCGGCGCCGCGGGCGGGCTCCAGCCGGTCGCGGACCGCTTCGCCAACGGCTTCAACGACCCGGCCGACTTCGAGAACTTCTTCTACGACCCGGAGAAGACGGGCGCCTACCTCGCCTCGGTCTCCGGCGCCTGACGGGACGGCCCGGAGACGGACCGGCCTCCGGGCCCTCAGGGGCGCCGGTCACGGGACGCATGACGGGCGGTTGGGGTGCCCCACTCGTCCCCGGCCGTGGAAACCGACGAGCGGCCATCGCCGGCAGGGAGTCACACCGGGTCCGGCAGGTCCAGCTCAACCGCACCGTCAAGGAACCGGCCGGCCAGACCTGGGGCTGAGCCCAGCCTGGCTCACCAGGGCCGGTCACGGCCCGGTTCAGCCCCGGTCGTATCCGTCGTCCGCGCCGTCCGTGGCCCCCGAGGGGAGTTCGGGCGGCGTGTAGGTGGCCAGGGGCTCGCCGTCGGGGTCCGGGCGGACCGCGCCGAGCAGCGGGTTGGCGGCGATCGGGGAGACCTTCACCCGGCCGCCCGGACGCGGGGCCTGGACGACCAGGCCCTCGCCGAGGTAGATCGCCACATGGGTGGCCTCGGGGAAGTAGACGACCAGGTCACCCGGGCGCAGGTCGTCCAGGGGCACCTTCGGGAGGGTTCGCCACTGCTCCTGGCTGGTCCGCGGGATCTCCCGGCCGGCGCTCGCCCAGGCCTGCGAGGTCAGCCCCGAGCAGTCGTACGACTCCGGCCCCTCGGCGCCCCACACGTACGGCTTGCCGATCTGCGCGACCGCGTACCGCAGCGCCTTGTCGCCCTCCCGCGAGGGTGCCCTGCGGACCTCCAGGACACCGGAGTCGAGGAGCTCGCGCTGGGCGCCCGCCGTCTGGGTCCGCTCCAGCTCGGTCAGCCGTCCGAGCTGTTCGGCGGAGAGCGAGGCGAGCAGCTTCTCGACCTCCTTCAGCCGTGCCTGGACGTCGTCCCGCTGCTTCTTCTGCCGTGCGGCGAGCGTCTGCTGCCGGTCCAGCGCCTTGCGGGAGGCGCTCGCGAGGGCGTCCGCCTTCTTCTCCGCGCCCTGGAGCCGGGAGACGGTGGTGGCGCGGTCGCGGGCCGCGCGGGCCAGCAGATGCCCCTGGTCGAGGGCGTGCTGGGGGTCGGGGGAGAGCAGGAGCCGCAGGTACGAGGAGAGCTCGGAGGTCGCGGCCCGTCCCTGGTACTGCTCCCGGGCGAGCCGGCCGGCCGCGTCGCGTCCCTGGCCGAGCGCCTTGCGGGCGGCGGCGAGGGCGGCGGTGACCTTCCGGGTGTCGGCGGTCTGCAGCTTCAGCGCCTCCTCGGTGGCGTTGTAGGTCTCGGTGGCCTGCTCGGCCTGGCGGTAGAGGGTCCGGAGCCTGGTGAGGAGGGTGGTGACGGAACCGCCGCCGGAGGGCGGAAGGGCGGCGGCGTCGTCGGTCGCCTCGGCGAGGGGGTCGAGGGGCTTTTCCCGGGGCTGTTCTTCGAGGGGCGCGTCGACGGGGGGCCCGTCCGAGCTGCCCTCGGGCGGTTCGACGGGCAGCCCGTCCCCCCGGGCGTCCGCCGGGCTGTCCCCTCGGGCGTCCGCCGGGCCGTCCCCCCGGGCGTCCGCCGGGCCGTCCGCGTGTGCCCCGGTGGGTTCCTTCTCCGTGGGCTTCACCGGCGGGGCGACCGGCTTTCCGGCCGAGGGGTCGCCGGGGGACGCCGTGGCCTCCACCGGAGGGTCCACCGGCGGGTCCACGGGGTCGTCGGCCGTGGCCGACGGAAGTCCCACCAGCGCGGTCGTCGCGGCGAGCATCCCCGTGCAGACCGTGCGCAGCAGCCTTCCTGACACGTCATCACCTCCACCGGGATGATGACGTACTCCATCATCGTATTAACGCATCAAAGGGCGTTTCGGTACGAGTCGCTCACTCGTCCGGCCGAGGCGTGGGCTTGGACCAGGGCCACTTCAGCTCGCGGCGCTCACGCCCCTCGGGTGCGTAGGTGTAGACCCAGCCACGCTGGAGCCCGAGCCGCTTGGTGTGTCCTGCGGGCTCGCGGTGGTAGGCGTGGACCGTAGGGGGCCCGCCGGCGGCGTCCGGCACCGGCACCTCGTACCACTTGGGCGGATGGCCGGTCGGTCCCACGAGGACGGGCAGGACCCGGCCGTCCAGGGGGCCGCCACGGAAGGGTGTGTTCTCGCTTCTCACCCCACCAGTCTCATATGAGGTGTGCGGCCTCGCTCACCACGGGGGTCACCCGTCGCGCCAGCGTCCCGACCGGACCCTCCGGCGTCTCCTGCGCGAGGAGCACGTGGACGACCGCCGCCGTCTCCTCGTCGGTCGCCGCCGTCGCCGCGAGCAGGGCGACCAGATGGTCGACCAGCCAGTCCCGCAGTTCGGCGGCGGAGGGCTGCTTCTCCTCGTCGAGCCAGATCAACGAGGCCGCCTCCACGGCCGCGATCCAGGTCCGCACCATCATCCGCAGCCGCGGGCCCGGCCGGTCCACCCCGAGATGGACGAAGATCTGCTCGGCCGCGGCGCGCCGCACCTCGTCCACGATGGCGGTCGTCCGGGAGGTCTCGGCCACGCTGCCGCCCTGGAGCAGGGCGCTGAACCCGGCGTCGTGCCCGTCGACGAAGGCCAGGTAGCGGTCGAGGACCCGGGCGAGGCGCTCGGTCGGCGGCCCGAGGGGCGGCTCGGTGAAGCACAGCTCCAGCGCGTCGGCGGAGGAGCGCAGCGCCGCCTCGTACAACTGCTGCTTCCCGCCGGGGAAGTAGCGGTAGACGAGCGGCCGCGAGACGCCCGCCGCCTCGGCGACGTCGTCGAGCGAGACCTCGTCCGGGGCCCGGTGCGCGAAGAGCGTCAGGGCGGCGCCGAGGAGCTGAAGGCGCCGCTCCTCGACGCTGAGCCGGCGGTACGCGGGCGTGGCGGGCGTGGCGGGGCTGGTCATGTCCCGCAGCGTAACCCCGTCGTGCGGCACTCAGGCGGGGTGTGCGCAGGCTGTCCGCGCGGTGCGGCTCCGCCGGGTCGCCGGGGCCGCCGCCCGGTGCGGGGCGGAGCTCACGCCAGCAGCCCCGAGGACTTCCAGAGCCGCCGCCCCGGGCCCCTGAGCACGCCGATGTCGTCGAGGAAGTCGGTCAGCCGCTTGGCGCCGGACTGCATCACCTCGCGCCGGTGACCGCTCTCCCTGACCTGGGCGACGGCCTGCCGGCGGTCCAGGCCGACGTTCTCGTACACCTTGGGGTTGATGAAGCAGGTGGAGAAGACCCGGGCGGCCTCGCCGCAGCTGAGCCGGGTGAACTCCTGCTCCCAGCGCGGCGCCGTCACCATCTGGCGCCGCAGCTCCTCGCGGGCGTACCGCACATGGCGCGCCTCCTCGACCACATGGATCCGGGTCACCCCGCGCACCAGGGTCTGGACGCGCTCGTCCGGGAAGGTCAGGCGCTGCATCCAGTCGAGGATCTCCTCGCCGAGGAGGGTCGCCGCGAAGGAGCCGGGAGTGGTGGAGACGGTCTTCAGGACACGCGCGAGGTTGTGGTAGATCCGCGGTACGGGGTAGGCGGGAGCACCACCCTTCTGGATCATCCGGGCGAACATCATCGAGTGCCGGCATTCGTCGGCTATCTCGGTGAGCGCGTAGCGCACGTGGTTGCTGGTGAGGGACTTGTCGTAGATGTGCCGGACGAGCAGCTGCATGAGGATGATCTCGAACCAGATGCCGAGCGAGGCGAGCGAGGCGGCTTCGTGGCGGGCGAGGTCCCGCCGCTGTTCCTCGGACATCCGCTTCCACAGCGGGGTGTCGTAGAGGGAGACGAGTTCCGGCGGCCAGAACCACTTGCCCTCCTCGACGGGCGCGTCCCAGTCGAGTTCGGTCTCGGGGTCGAAGGAATGCTTGAGGGAGGATTCCAACAGCCGCTCGGCGACCTGTTCCCGGTCGCGGAGAGGGCCGAGGGCGTCCCGGAGGAGGCGGAAGTCCTGCTCGGTCGGTGCGGTCATGGCGGCGGGGCACCTCGCTGTGCTCGCAGTTGGGTTACCGACGGTTCTCCCTTATGAGACTCCCCGTCAGTAAGACCGTCAATCCCCCGTGCGCGACTTGTTGACCCCGTGTCTACCAAGGTGTGAGCTTGTGGACGGCCCACTCAACGTTCCGAGTGAAGGAGGCGCCGGTGTCGACGCACGACCTCTACGCGAAGCCCCCAAGAGAGCCGATCTGGCCGGTACCCGCGACAGGAGCGGCCCGCTTCACCTGGGATTACGACAACGGTCGCGACCGTCTTCTGGCCCTCTATCAGAAGGGCAAGGACAAACAGTGGGACGGCGCCAAACGCATCGACTGGGAGCTGGAGGTCGACCCGTACGACCCGCTCGGCACCCCGGACGAGGCGATGACCCTCTACGGCAGCCGGCACTGGGCCAGGATGACGGAGAAGGACAAGGGCGAGATGCGCAGGCACTACGCCTCCTGGCAGTTCAGCCAGTTCCTCCACGGCGAGCAGGGCGCGATGATCTGCGCCGCGCGGATCGTGGAGTCCGTGCCCGACCTGGACGCCAAGTTCTACTCGGCGACCCAGACGATGGACGAGGCGCGGCACGCGGAGATCTACGGCCGCTTCCTGCACGAGAAGATCGGGATGCTCTACCCGGTCAACGACAGCCTCCAGGGCCTGCTCGGCGACACGCTCAGGGACACCCGCTGGGACATGCCGTACCTCGGCATGCAGGTGCTGATCGAGGGCCTCGCGCTGGCCGCGTTCGGCATGATCCGCGACACGACGAACAAGCCGCTCCCGAAGCAGATCCTGGCGTACGTGATGCAGGACGAGGCCCGGCACGTGGCCTTCGGCCGCATGGCGCTGCGCGACTACTACCGGCAGCTGTCGGACGCGGAGCTCCGCGAGCGCGAGGAGTTCGTGATCGAGGGCTGCTACCTGATGCGCGACCGGCTGCGCGGGGTGGAGGTCCTGGAGAACTTCGGCATCCCGAGGAAGGAGGCGGAGGAGCTCAGCGAGCGCTCCGAGTTCCTGCACCTCTTCCGCAGACTGCTCTTCAGCCGGATCGTCCCGTGCGTGAAGGACATCGGCCTGTGGGGCGAACGCCTCCAGAAGGCCTACCTGGACATGGGCGTCTTCGACCTCGGCGACTCCAACCTGGACCTGCTGATGACCCAGGACGAGGAGATCGCGGAACGACTGGACGAGGAGCGGTTCGCGGCGGAGGAGCGGGAGCGCGTGGGGGAGGTGGCGGAGGCGATCGAACAGGGCGCGGAGGGCGCGCACGGCACGGAGGGCGCGCACGGCACGGAGGGTGCGCAGGCCTAGGCGGGAGCCGGCATCGGTCCGCTCCGCCGGCGGGCCGCCGGCTGTCACAGCGGTGACGTAGCGTACCGGACATGACCATGCCGCCACCGTCGCAGAGCCCGCCCCAGCACCCCTACGGCGGGCCGGTGCCGCCCCCGCAGCGGCCCGGTGCCTACGGGCCCCCGCAGGGAGCACCGCAACAGGGCTTCCCGCAGCAGGTGTTCCCTCAGCAGGGCTTCCCGCAGCAGGGAGCGCCCCAGCAGTACCCGGGGCCGGGGGCGTGGGGGCAACCGCCCATGGGGCCGCCGCCGAAGAAGAAGGGGATGTCGACCGGGGCGATCGTCGGCCTCGTCATCGGGGGCCTCGTCCTGGTCGGCGGGCTCGGGTACGCCGGAAAGCTCGTGCTCGACGGCACCGGGGCCACCGCTTCCTTCCCGGCGGCCACGCACCGGCTCGTCGTGCCCAAGACGCTGCTGGACGGCGAGTACACCCTGACCACGGACGCCTCCGACACCGAGGGCAAGGAGGTCGAGGACACCTACGACCCCACCGTGAAGGACGCCGAGGCGGCCATCGCGCAGTACGGCGGCAAGGACGGCGCCGTCCTCGTCGTCTCGGGCTTCCACGGCCGCATCAAGAACCCCACCGCCACCCGCGATTCCATCCTCCAGGGCGCCGCGAAGGACAAGGGCTCCACGCTCGCCGTCCGGCCCAAGGACTTCACCCCGGCCGGCCACGGTTTGACCATCAGCTGCCAGGTCACCACGAACAAGGACGCCATGGGCACCGCCACCCTGCCCATGTGCGCCTGGGGTGACGACAACACCGCCTCCTTCGTCGCCGTCGTCACCCCGGAGTCGGCCACCGCCGACCCCGAGGACGTCGACCTGGCCGCGCTCGCCGAGACCACGGCGAAGGTCCGCGCGGAGATGCGAAGGCCGATCAGCTGACGGGCGCCGGCGCCCGCAGGGCCGCCTCCATCACCGCCTTCGCGATCGGCGCCGCGCTGCCGCCCCCGCTGATGTCCGTACGGCTGGCCTCCGCGTCCTCGATGACGACGGCCACCGCGACCGCCGGCTGAGCGGCGTCCGCCGCCTGCGCCCACGCGATGAACCAGGCGTACGGAGTCCCGGTGTTGCCCAGGCCGTGCTGGGCCGTGCCCGTCTTGCCGCCGACCGTCGCCCCCGGGATCGCCGCGTTCGTGCCCGTGCCCTCCTCGACCGCCCTGACCATCAGCCGCTGGAGCTGTGTCGCGGTCGAGGGGCGCATCGCCTGGCGGTAGCTGCGGCGGCCCGTCCGGTTCACCGTCGTACCGCCCGAGGTCGTCGTGCGCTCGACGAGGTACGGGTGGGCGATCTCCCCGTTGTTCGCGACGGCCGCCGCCACCATCGCCATCTGCAGCGGTGTCGCCCTCGTGTTGAACTGGCCGATCGACGACAGCGCCAGCTGGTCGTCGCTCATGTCCCGGTCGAAGTTCGACCTCGCCACCCACGACGGCACCCGCAGACCCGTGTCGCCGAAGCCGAAGCGCTCCGCCGCCTCCACCATCCCCGCGAGCCCGACCTTCACCCCCAGCCCGGCCATCACCGTGTTGCACGACCACTGGATCGCGTACGCGAGCGAGGCGTTCGCGCACCCGGTCACCTCGTTGGGCAGCACCTGCCGGGTACCGGGCAGGATGAACGGGTCCGGGGTGCCGGTCGGCGCGTCGGGGTTCGTCACCACACCCGCGTCCAGGGCCGCGGCCGCCGTCACGATCTTGAAGGCGGAGCCGGGCGGGTAGGTCTGCCGGATCGCCCGGTTGAGCATCGGCTGGTTCGGCGAGGAGTTCAGCCGCCTCCAGGCGTCCTCGACCTCCTTCCCCGTCCCCGAGAGCACCCCCGGGTCGTACGAAGGGCTGCTCACCAGGGCCAGGATCCTTCCGCTCGACGGCTCGATCGCCGCGACCGCCCCCCGCTTGCCGCCCAGGCCGCGGTAGGCCGCCTCCTGCATCGACGCCCGGATCGTCGTGACCGCGTCTCCGCCCGGCTGCCGCCCCCGGCCGATGTCGTTCCAGAACGGCAGCGGCGCCAGCATGGGGTCCGTACCGGACAGGATCGCGTCCTCGGCGTGCTCCAGATGCGCGGTGCCGTACGTCTGCGAGGCGTAGCCGGTCACCGGCGCGTACAACGGCCCCTGGGTGTAGGTGCGTTCGTAGCGCAGCTGCTGGCCGCTGTCCCTCGTCCCCGTCACCGGCCTGCCGTCGACGACGATCTCACCGCGCGGCTGCCCCCACCGGGCGATCGCGGGGCGCCGGTTGGCCGGGTTCGCGTCCAGCGCATCGGCCTGGAAGAGCATCACCCGGGCCGCGTTGACCAGCAGCGCCACCAGGAGGACGAGGCAGAGCCCGGCCGCGCGCCGGATGTAGCGGATCACCGGACGTCCTCCGGGACCGGCGCGACGATCTCGGCCTCGGCCACCTCGGGAAGGGGTGCGCGCGCCGAGTCGCTGACCCGGATCAGCAGCGCCACGATGATCCAGTTCGTGACCACGGAGGAACCCCCCTGGGCCAGGAACGGCATCGCCATGCCAGTCAGCGGGATCAGGCCCATCACTCCGCCGGCGATCACGAAGACCTGCAGCGCCAGGATCGAGGCGAGGCCGATCGCGAGGAGCCGCCCGAAGGGGTCGCGCAGGGCGAGGCCGGAACGGTAGCCGCGGGCGACGAGCAGCGCGTACAGCAGGAACAGGGCGGTCAGGCCCGCCAGACCGAGCTCCTCGCCCGCCGTCGCGAGGATGAAGTCGGACTTGGCGGCGAAGCCGATGAGGACGGAACGGCCGAGCCCGAGCCCGGTGCCGAGCATCCCGCCCGCGGCGAAGGAGAAGAGGGACTGCGCGAGCTGGCCCGGACCGTCCCCCGCCTCGATCGAGGCGAAGGGGTTCAGCCAGTCCTCGACCCGGCTGTGGACGTGCGGTTCGAGGGAGCCGACCGCGAACGCCCCCACGGCCGCAAGGAGCAGGCCGACCGCGATCCAGCCGGTCCGGCCGGTCGCCACGTACAGCATGATCACGAAGAGCCCGAAGAAGAGCAGCGACGTGCCGAGATCGCGCTCCAGGACCAGCACGCCCACGCTCAGCACCCAGATGGCGACGATCGGCCCGAGCACCCGGCCGGTGGGCAGCTGCAGTCTCCAGATCCTGCGGCCGGTGTACGCCAGCGCGTTGCGGTTGGCCGCGAGGTACGCGGCGAAGAAGACGGCCAGCAGGATCTTGGCGAACTCGCCCGGCTGGAAGGAGAGCCCACCGAGCCGGATCCAGATCCTGGCCCCGTTGACGGCCGGGAAGAAGATCGGGACCAGCATCAGGAACAGGGCGGTGACCATGGAGAGATAGGCGTATCGCTGCACCACCCGGTGGTCGCGCAGGAGGAGGACGACCGTGATGAACAGCGCCACCCCGAGCGTCGACCAGATCAGCTGGGTGGGCGCGGCCCGGTCCTGGGGCGTCTCCAGGTCGAGCCGGTAGATCAGCACCAGACCGAGGCCGTTGAGGAGGACCGCGATGGGCAGCACCAACGGGTCGGCGTACGGGGCGCGGAAACGGACGGCGAGATGGGCCAGGAGCGCGAGCGCACCGAGACCGGCGCCGTAGCGGGCGGCGTCCGGAGGCACGGCGCCCGTCCTGGCGAGGCCGACGTCGACATAGCCGAAGACGGAGATGAGGACGGCGCAGACGAGGAGGGAGAGTTCCACGCCGCGGCGCTTCGGCACGGGTAGCCCGGGCGGGGGAGCGTCCGCCGTCGTTGCGGTCATGGTCCGCAACGTAGCAAGCAGTAAGCCTTATGTCCCTTTTGTGTGACGGTGTGCCGTCAGGGCGCCGGTTCCTCTTCCGCTTCGGTGAACCGCCCCCGAGTCGGCTCCGGCGGAGCCGTCAGAAGCGGCTCCGGCCCCATCCCATGCGGTCGAGGGCCGCGCGGCAGAGCGTCAGCAGCTTCTCGTCCTCGTGGATGTCATGGCTGCCGGAGGCGTTCTCGTGCACGTTGTGGCGGCGCCGGCGGGCCAGTTCCGTGCGGATGACCCACTCCGCCTCCGCCGCCGCCGGGCCCATTTCCGCCAGGCACTCGGCGATGTCCACGCGGGCGTGCCGGTTCTCCTCCCAGGCCGAGACGAGCACCGGGAGCGTGGAGGCCACGTCCCCGGACACCCGCCACAGGGCCGCCGCGCTCCGCACCCGTACCCACAGGTCCCGCGCCGCCAGACCCGGACGCAGCGCGGGCGCGCTACGGACCGCCGCCGGGCCCATCGCGCCCAGCGCCACGGCCGCCGCGCACCAGTCCGGATCCGTCGCGCCCGGCCGCAACCAGCCTTCGAGGACCGGCAGTACCGTCTCACGGTCGCCCTCCACCGACCACAGCGCGAGCCCCGCCCTCGTGGAGACCGTGGCCGAACCGCCGTCGAGCAGCGCCCGCAGATCGGGTGTCGCGGCCCGCGCCGCCGGCCCGAAGGAGGCGAGGGCGCGCAGCGCCGCCTCCTGCACCCAGTCCCGCCGGTTCGGCGGCGCACCACGCAGCACCCGCAGCACCTCGGGCAGCGCCTGGGCGCCCCGGATCGAGGTCAGCGCGAAGAGCAGCGGCGCCGCGTGGTCGTAGAGCCGCTCGTCCAGGTCGACCCGGGCGAGGCGGCGACGCAGCGCGGGAGCGAGCGGGACCGCGGCAGGACCCAGCGCGCCCACCGCGTACAGCAGGTCGCGGCGCACCTCGGGCTCGTCGAGCGCGCGGGCCAGCAGCGGGATCGCCCGGGCGTCCCCGGAGCGGGCGAGGGCGAGCAGCGCCCCGC
>NZ_JAGGOS010000167.1 GCF_018614205.1 Streptomyces sp. ISL-36
GCCCTGCCTACCCCGACCGCCCTGCTTGCCCCGCCCGGCCGCGACCCGGCGGGAGGCGTCCCCGCCTCGGCGGCCGACCGCTCCAGGCGCCGGGTCTCCGCCTTCCAGCGCGCGCCGTAACCGTCCCCGCCCCGTCGCGCCGCACGCCAGGCCGCCGCCAGGTCGTCGCCGTACTCCCGGGGCGGTTCCTCGCTCAACAGCGCCACCACCTCGGCCGCCCGCCGCGCGCCGACCTCGGGCGCGCTGTCCAGGAGGGCCCGGGCGAGGCGCGGATGCAGGCCGAGCCGGGACATCCGTACCCCCCGCTCCGACACGCGGCCGTCCTCGTCCACCGCGCCGATCGCCGTCAGTACGGAGCGGGCCGCCGCCATCGCCCCGGCCGGCGGTGCGTCGAGCAGCGCCAGGCCGGCGGCCGTGGGGTCTCCCCAGCACGCCACCCGCAGCGCGAAGTCCGCCAGCTCGGCGACCTTGATCTCGGGGGAGGGGAACCGTGCGCGGTTGCCGTCCTCGGCCTCCGACCAGCAGCGGTACACGATGCCGTGCGCCTCACGCCCGGAGCGTCCCGCCCGCTGGGTCGCCGCCGCGGTCGACACCGCCACCGTCGCCAGCGACCCGAGGCCGCGCGCATGGTCCGTCCTCGGCTCCCGGGCGAGCCCCGAGTCGACGACGATCCGCACACCGGGCACGGTCAGGCTCGACTCCGCCACCGAGGTGGAGAGGACGACCCGCCGCCGTCCCTCCGGCTCCCGCCCGCGCAGCACGGCGTCCTGCACCGCCGCCGGCGCCCGGCCGTGGAGCTGCAGCACCTCGGCGTCGAGGTCCTGGAGCATGGCGGCCGTCCGCGCGATCTCGCCCGTGCCGGGAAGGAAGCAGAGGACGTCGCCCTCGTGGCGCCCCATCGCCAGCCGGACCGTGGCCGCGACATGACGCAGGAGCGCCGGGTCCACCCAGGTGCCGTGGGACGGTCGGATCCCCGCGGGTGGAGCGGCGAAGCGCACGCCGTAGCCGTGCCCCTCTCCCTTCGCCCGGACCACGGGCGCCGGCCCGCTCCCGTCCAGCAGCGTGAGGAGCTCCGCCCACGCCGCCGCGTCGCTGGTCGCCGACGCCGCGATCAGCTTCAGCTCCGGCCGCAGCGTCGCCCTGACATCCACCAGGAAGGCCATCGCCGTGTCCGCGTCCAGATGGCGCTCGTGGCACTCGTCGAGCAGTACCACGTCCACGCCGGAGAGCTCCGGATCGCGCTGCAGGCGCTGCAGCAGAATGCCCGTGGTCACCACCTCGACCCGGGTCGCCGGCCCGGCCCTGCGCTCGCCGCGGACCGAGAAGCCGACGGCCTCGCCGACCTCCTGGCCCAGCAGCCACGCCATCCGCCGCGCCGCCGCCCGCACCGCCATCCTGCGCGGCTCGGCCACCAGCACCCGCCGCCGCGGCCCGTCCCCTATGAGCCCCGCGAGCGCGAGCGGCACCAGCGTGGTCTTGCCGGTGCCGGGAGGCGCGTGGAGCACCGCCGTGCCGCGCCCGTCGAGCGCGCGGAGCAGCTCGGGGACGGCATGGCGGACGGGGAGACGGTCGAGCGCGTCGTTTCGGATCACGCACTCAGTCTCGTACGTCGGCGCCGATGCCGGGCCCGGCCGTCCACAGGGCCCGTACGTTCATATGAAGAATGCGTCTGTGGTGCCTCGTGTGGCGCTGCTGGTGCACCGCGTGGCGCTGTGGCTCAGTCCCGCTCGCAGACGAAGATCGCCGTCCCCGGGATCAGGTTCCCGCGCAGCGGCGACCACCCGCCCCACTCCTGGCTATTCCACGCCGGCCACTCCGGCTCTACCAGGTCCACCAGCCGGAAGCCGCCGGCCACCACGTCGCGTACCCGGTCCCCGATCGTCCGGTGGTGCTCCACGTAGACGGCCCGGCCGTGCTCGTCCTGCTCCACATAAGGAGTGCGGTCGAAATAGGAGGCAGCGACGGAGAGCCCCTCGGGCCCCGGCTCGTCCGGGAACGCCCAGCGGATCGGGTGCGTCACCGAGAAGACCCACCGGCCGCCGGGCCGCAGCACCCGGCGTACCTCCCGGAACACCTTCACCGGGTCCGCCACGAACGGCACCGCGCCGTAGGCCGAGCACGCCAGGTCGAAGGAGCCGTCCCGGAAGGGCAGCGCCCCCGCGTCCGCCTCGACGAGCGACACGTCCTCGCCGATCCGCAGCGCGTGCTGGAGCTGCCGGTGCGAGAGGTCGAGCGCCACCGGCCGCGCGCCCTGCGCCGCCAGCCAGCGCGAACACTGCGCCGCCCCCGCGCCGATCTCCAGGACGTCCAGGCCCTTCAGCGAGCCGGCCGGTCCCAGCAGCCCCGCCTCGGCCTCGTCGAGCCCCTCCGGACCCCAGACGAACCGGTCGTCGCCCAGGAACGCCCCGTGCTCGCTCTGGTACTCGTCCGCGTTCCGGTCCCACCATCCCCGGCTCGCCCGACTGCTCTCCGCGTCACCCGCGTCACGCCGGGTCGCCTCCGCCTCGTACCCGGGGTTCTCTTCCTGTTCGTACTCTTGGTTCATCTCGCCCGCCGATGTAGTTTGCGCACAGCGTGGCTGTGCCACCCCCGGGCCGACACGGCCGGGGGAGACGTAAGTTGTGCCGGAAATGCGGTGATCCGCCCCGGGTGCGCGCTTCGCGCATTGACCCTGTCCGGCCGCCCCCGTATGCTAAAGGTTGCGCTGCGGGCCTGCGCGCCTCAGACGGAGCAGGCCGCGCTCGTACCTGTTGTATGTCCCCTCGGTTTCGGGGCGCCACCGTTCGCGGATCGGCGCTTCATTGGCTGTCCGGCTTCTTGGTGCGATACGGGCTCACGGCGTAGCAGTACCTACGACTTTCTGTCCGTAACCGGAGCCCTTTCCCACATGACGAGCAGCACCGAGACCACCGCCACCACCCCGCAGGTTGCGGTCAACGACATCGGTAACGAGGAAGCCTTCCTCGCCGCGATCGACGAGACGATCAAGTACTTCAACGACGGCGACATCGTCGACGGCGTCATCGTGAAGGTCGACCGGGACGAGGTCCTGCTCGACATCGGTTACAAGACCGAAGGCGTCATCCCCTCCCGCGAGCTCTCGATCAAGCACGACGTCGACCCCAATGAGGTCGTCAAGGTCGGCGACGAGATCGAAGCCCTTGTTCTCCAGAAGGAGGACAAGGAAGGTCGCCTCATTCTGTCCAAGAAGCGCGCTCAGTACGAGCGTGCCTGGGGCACGATCGAGAAGATCAAGGAAGAGGACGGCATCGTCACCGGCACCGTCATCGAGGTCGTCAAGGGTGGTCTCATCCTCGACATCGGCCTCCGTGGCTTCCTGCCGGCCTCCCTCGTCGAGATGCGCCGCGTCCGCGACCTCCAGCCCTACGTGGGCAAGGAGCTCGAGGCGAAGATCATCGAGCTGGACAAGAACCGCAACAACGTGGTCCTGTCCCGCCGCGCCTGGCTCGAGCAGACCCAGTCCGAGGTGCGCCAGACGTTCCTCACCACCCTGCAGAAGGGTCAGGTCCGCTCCGGCGTCGTGTCCTCGATCGTCAACTTCGGTGCCTTCGTGGACCTGGGTGGCGTCGACGGCCTGGTGCACGTCTCCGAGCTGTCCTGGAAGCACATCGACCACCCGTCCGAGGTTGTCGAGGTCGGCCAGGAGGTCACCGTCGAGGTTCTCGATGTGGACATGGACCGCGAGCGTGTCTCCCTGTCGCTGAAGGCGACGCAGGAGGACCCGTGGCAGCAGTTCGCCCGTACGCACCAGATCGGTCAGGTCGTCCCGGGCAAGGTCACCAAGCTGGTTCCGTTCGGTGCGTTCGTCCGCGTGGACGAGGGCATCGAGGGTCTGGTCCACATCTCCGAGCTGGCCGAGCGCCACGTGGAGATCCCGGAGCAGGTCGTCCAGGTCAACGACGAGATCTTCGTCAAGGTCATCGACATCGACCTCGAGCGTCGTCGCATCAGCCTCTCGCTGAAGCAGGCCAACGAGTCCTTCGGTGCCGACCCGGCCTCGGTCGAGTTCGACCCGACCCTGTACGGCATGGCCGCGTCCTACGACGACCAGGGCAACTACATCTACCCCGAGGGCTTCGACCCCGAGACCAACGACTGGCTCGAGGGCTACGAGACCCAGCGCGAGGCCTGGGAGACCCAGTACGCCGAGGCGCAGCAGCGCTTCGAGCAGCACCAGGCTCAGGTCATCAAGTCCCGCGAGGCCGACGAGGCCGCCGCTGCCGAGGGTGGCGCCGCCGCTCCGGCCGGTGCCCCGGCGGGCGTCTCGGGTGGTTCGTACTCCTCGGAGTCGGACGACAACTCCGGCGCCCTGGCGTCGGACGAGGCCCTGGCTGCCCTGCGCGAGAAGCTGGCCGGCGGCCAGAGCTGAATGCTCTGACCACCAGCTGACAGGCTGAGAACACAAGGCCCGCTCCCTTTCGGGGGAGCGGGCCTTGTGCCGTTCAGGGGGTGACGGCGATGTTCGTCAGCCCCTTCCCGCCGGTGACCGTGTTGGAGCTGTACACCGTCGTCGTGCAGCCGCCGCTCTGGTTGGTGACGTAGATCGCGAGCTGTTTGGCACCCGTCGCGCCCGTCAGGTCCGACCGATTGCCGCGGAAGACCGTGCCGCAGCCCCAGCCGCTCTGCTGGGTGTGGGTCTCGAAGCCGTTGTTCGTCGTGTGGCTGCCGGTGTTGTTCTCGACGAGGACGTTGTTGCCCTTCACGTCCACCCAGGAGTCGTCGAAGTTGGCGCCGGTCAGGCCGCGGCCGTCGAAGGTATTGCCGATGATCTTCGCTCCGGTCGTGCCCTCCTTGATGTCGACGGCCTCGCCGCCGACGTCCGGGCCGATGACGTTGTCGAGGATCTGCGCGTTGTCGCTCCTGTCGGAGAGGGTGTTCGCGGTTCCGACGTAGACGCCCTCGCCCATGCCGCGCCCGTCGTTGCCGGTGTCGTAGATCCGCGAGTTCTTGATGACGCCGTTCTTGCTGGAGTTGCGGAAGTGCACCCCCTCCATGTCCAGGTCGTGCACGGTCACCCCGTCGATCACCACCCCGTTCGCGGTGTCGGCCATGATGCCCTTCTGGCCGCCGGTCACGGTGACGCCCTTGACCGTCCAGTACGAGGCTCCGTTGAGGTGCAGGCCGTAGCCGCCGCCGGCGGTGAGCACCGCGCGCGAGGAGCCGGTGAGGGTGATCCGGGCGGACGAGGTCCCGGGGGTGGTGGCCTTGAAGTTCCCGGTGTACGTGCCGTCGGCGAGATAGATCGTGTCGCCTGGCCGGGCGTTCGTCAGGGCCGTCTTGAGCTGGGCGGCGGTGGAGACCTCGATGGTGGCGGCGGAGGCCGGGGTGGCGGCGAGGGGCACGGCCAGAAGGACCGGCAGCAGGGGCAGAAGCAGCGATCGGGCGCGCATGGGGGGTCGCATGGGGTGCCTTCCGTGGAGTTCTCATACATGGACGATGAGCGAGATGGTGAACCCGTGCTGCTCCGAGACGGTAGGGAGGGCTCATGGTCATGTCAAGGTCTGGACCAGCGCCGGCTCACGCGCGCGTGCCGGTCGCATGGCCGAAGGCGCCCCGGGCGCGCGGAAGTAAAGACGCCCGGCGCACGGAGGCGAAGACGTGCGGCGCACGGGCGCCCGGCGCGCGGGTGAAGAGGCGCTCCGCGCCCGGAAATTCAGAGCCTGGGGAATGCTGTTCCCTCGCGGGGCGTTCTTCCCTAGGAACGCGAGGAGGAGCGGTAATCGTGCTTGATCCCCAGGATTTGTACGAATGGGACCAGAAGGGCCTCGCCGTCGTGGACATGGCCCTGGCGCAGGAGTCGGCCGGGTTGGTCATGCTGTACCACTTCGACGGCTACATCGACGCGGGTGAGACCGGCGAGCAGATCGTCGACCGCCTGCTGGACACGCTGCCGCACCAGGTGGTGGCCCGCTTCGACCACGACCGGCTCGTGGACTACCGCGCCCGCCGGCCGCTGCTCACCTTCCGGCGGGACCGCTGGACGGCGTACGAAACCCCCGCCATCGAGGTCAGGCTCGTCCAGGACGCCACCGGAGCCCCCTTCCTGCTGCTCTCCGGCCCCGAGCCGGATGTCGAGTGGGAGCGCTTCTCCGCCGCCGTCCGCCAGATCGTCGAGCGCCTCGGCGTGCGGCTCTCGGTGAACTTCCACGGCATTCCCATGGGCGTTCCGCACACCCGGCCCGTCGGCCTGACCCCGCACGGCACCCGTACGGACCTCATGCCCGGCCACCGCAGCCCCTTCGACGAGGCCCAGGTACCGGGCAGCGCCGAATCGCTCGTCGAGTACCGCCTCACGGAGTCCGGCCACGACACCCTCGGCGTCGCGGCGCACGTCCCGCACTACGTCGCCCGCTCGTCCTACCCCGACGCGGCGCTGACCGCCCTGGAGGCCATCACGGCCGCCACCGGGCTCGTCCTGCCCGGCATCGCGCACGCCCTGCGCACCGAGGCCCGGCGCACCCAGACCGAGATCGAGCGCCAGATCGGCGAGGGCGACGAGGAACTGGTCGCGCTCGTCCAGGGCCTTGAGCACCAGTACGACGCCGTGGCCGGTGCCGCCACCCGCGGCAGCCTCGTCGCCGAGCCCGTCGACCTCCCGTCCGCCGACGAGCTGGGCCGTGAGTTCGAGCGCTTCCTCGCCGAGCGTGAGGGCGAGGCGTAGCCCGCCCGGGCCCCGGCCGGGCGCGAACCCGGCCGGGGTCCTAAGCTGCCGCTCATGCTGAAGGTGGGCCTGACCGGCGGTATCGGCGCCGGCAAGAGTGAAGTGTCGCGGCTGCTCGTCTCGTACGGAGCCGTGCTGATCGACGCCGACAAGATCGCCCGCGAGGTGGTCGAGCCCGGGACGCCCGGGCTCGCGGCTGTCGTCGAGGCCTTCGGGACCGAGGTCCTGACCGGCGAGGGTTCCTTGGACCGGCCGAAGCTGGGCTCGATCGTCTTCGCCGACGCCGACCGCCTGGCCACCCTGAACGCGATCGTCCACCCGCTCGTCGGTGCCCGTTCCGCCGAGCTGGAGAGCGCGGCCGGACCGCACGACGTCGTCGTCCACGACGTACCCCTCCTCACGGAGAACGGCCTCGCCCCCCTCTACGACCTGGTTGTCGTCGTGGACGCGTCCCCCGAGACCCAGCTCGACCGGCTCGTGCGACTGCGCGGCATGACCGAGTCCGAGGCGCGCGCCCGGATGGCGGCCCAGGCCACGCGCGCGCAACGACGGGCTGTGGCCGACCTCCTCATCGACAACGACGGGCCGCTGGAGGCGCTGGAACCCCAGGTGCGCAAGGTCTGGGAGGAGCTGGCGCAGCGGGCGGTCACCGAAGGCTGAGGGGGCGCGATCGATCGGCCGTGTTTCCCGCCGGGTAGGGATGGAGGGATGGTCGTGCGAGGGCCGGATCGGCTTCCGGTTCCGGTTCAGGTTCAGGTTCAGGTTCCGGTGTGGAATACCGCCCCCGCACCCGACGTTGTACCGCCGGAGCAAAGGGGAAGGATGTCATCGTGGCCGAGAGGAACCCGGAAACACACGTCATCGACTTCCGCGCCGCCGAGCAGTTGCTCGCCGCGCGGGACCCCCGTGGCGCCGTGAAGCTGCTGGACTCGGTGATCGCCGCCCACCCCGAGAACACCGCGGCGCGCCTGCTGCGGGCCCGGGCCTTCTTCGCCGCCGCTCAACTGCGACCGGCTGAGCTGGAGTTCGAGCTCGTCCTGGAGCGCGAGCCGGACAACGCGTTCGCCCACTTCGCCCTCGCCCGCACTTTCCAGCGCTCCGGCCGCCCCGACCAGGCCACCCGCCATTTCCGGCTCGCGGCCGCGCTCGACCCCAAGCCCGAGTACCTCCAGGCCGCCCGCTTCGACACGGAGAGCTGACACGGAGAGCTGGCGTCGCTCACATCGAGGGATCGACGCGGCGGGCCGGCGCCGCTGACATCGACGGATCGAAGCGCCGGGCTGACGCCGAGGACGCATGAGGAAGGCGACGGCCGGGTCAGCGGCCCTTGCCGCCGTGGTCGGGTTCGTAGGGAGGAACATCCCGCCCCGGCTGCCAGTGCGGACCCTGGTGGATGTGGCGCAGGACCATGGCCATGTCGACGGCGACGACCACCAGCAGCACCCCGCAGGCCGCCGCCCACCCCGGCCTGCCGACCAGGGCGAAAACCGTCGTACCGAAGACGGCCCAGATCAGACCCCATAGACTCAGCCAGAACCGCATGCGCAGGGGACTGCGTGCGGTCGTCGGCTCACTTCCAGTACGCATGACGGTCGCATCTCCTGCCGAGATCCCTGAGGATCCCCGAGGGGCTACTGGGGGTCTACCCGCGAGGGGGAGATGTGAACGGAACGATGTGGCGGGAGACGGCTGTGCGCCGCGCCCGTGTGCGGGGCTGCCTGCTCGGCGGAGCCATCGGGGACGCGCTCGGCAACCCGGTCGAGTTCCTCTCCCTCGACGCGATCCGCCGGGCCCACGGAGAGCGTGGCGTCACCGGCATGGTCCCGGACGCGGACGGCGTGACCGGGCGGATCACCGATGACACCCAGATGACTCTGTTCACCGCGGAGGGGCTGATCAGAGCCCACGCGCGAGCCATAGGGAAGGGAATCGGCGGAGGCGAGACCGCCTGCCTCCACCACGCGTACCGCCGCTGGCTCGACACACAGAACCACCCGTCCCCGCCCGCCCGCGGGGGCTCGGATCACGTCCGTACGGGATGGCTGCGTACCCAGCCGTTGCTCTACGCGCGCCGGGCGCCCGGCAACGCGTGCCTGACCGGGGTCGCCGCCGGGCATGTGCCCTCCCCGCACGGGCCGTTGGAGACGGGCCCGGTCAATCCGCACTCCAAGGGATGCGGCACGGTGATGCGCTCGGCGCCCTTCGGCCTGACCGGCATGCCCGCCGACCAGGCCTTCGACCTGGCCGCGCGCTGTGCCCAGATCACCCACGGGCACCCGACCGCCGCCCTGGCGTCCGGCGCCTTCGCGGCGAGCGTCGCGCACCTGCTCGACGGGGACTCGGGACACGGCGCCGTGCTGCGGGCGATGGAACTGCTGCGCCGCCGACCCGGGCACGAGGAGACGACCGCCGCGCTGCGGGCGGCCGTCGACCTGGCCGCCGAGGGCCGGCCCAGCGCCGAGAAGGTCGAGTCCCTGGGGGCGGGCTGGGTCGCCGAAGAGGCGCTCGCCATCGCGGTGTACTGCCTGCTCGCCACCGCCTCCGTGGAGGAGGCGCTGCTGCTCTCCGTCAACCACTCCGGCGACAGCGACTCGACCGGCTCCCTCTGCGGCAACCTCCTGGGTGCCCTCTTCGGCGACGTCCGACTCCCGCCGGAGTGGCTGTTGCTGACGGAGGGTCGCACGATGATCGCCGAACTGGCCGACGACTTCTCCCTCCAGTTCGAGTACGGCGAGATTCGGCCAGGGGTCCCCGTTCACTCGAACGAGCGGTACCCCGGCTGCTGACACGGCCGCTCAGCGACGACGACGTCGAGCGGTCCCGCGGTCCCGCGGTCCCGCGGTCCCGCGGTTTCGCGGTTCCTGCGCGACGCGGGACTCGCCGTGGACACCTGTCCGACGGACGAGGGGACATGGGTGAAGGGCCGCCCCAAGTCCCCTTGAAAAAAGTCGGGTCGGCGACGGGAACAGCGATGAGTTTGCGCCGCCCCGGCCGTCTACCTCTGTGAAAGCGAACGCAACGCCGACACGAGGGAATCACCGTGACCACCGACATCACCACGACCGCCACCGCCCCGGCCTCCGCCCCGAAGGCGGGTGTCAAGAAGATGAGCCGACGGGCCGACATCTCCGTACGCGTCCTCCAGATCCTTCTCGCGCTGGCCTTCGCGATCCCCAGCGCCTCGCCGAAGCTCGTGGGCCACTCGTCGGCCGCCGAGTCCTTCGACAAGATCGGCTGGGGCGACTGGCTGATGTACACCGTCGGGGCCCTGGAGCTCGCCGGAGCCGTCGCCCTCGTCATCCCGATCCTGTCGAGCGCCTCGGCGGCCGCCCTCACCGGCCTCATGTTCGGCGCGTTCGTCACCCAGATGACCGTCTTCGACGGCCAGTACGCCCTGACGCCGCTCCTCTTCGCCGTGCCGCTCGTCCTGATCGCCTGGACGCGCCGCCACCACAACAAGGAGCTCCTCGCCCTGGTCCTGCGGCGCCGGGTGTGAGGCGGCGCCCCACGGGGGATCGACCCGCACGGGGGATCCCCCCCGACGGGGGGAGGCACGGATGACGGAACACCGCTCTGCCACAGCGGAGTTACTGCGAAGCGAGACCGTACGGGAGCGGCGCGGGGCGCTCCGGCAGCGGATCGAGAGCGCGGAGATCACCGTCCGCGACATCCTCTGCTGCGAGGACCGAACCACGTTTGCTGGGCCGGCCCACGCGGACGGGTACACGGTCGTTCTCACCCGGTCCGGGGGATACCTGCGACAGATCGCGGGCGAGGAGTTCTTCGTGGACCCGACCGGCGGCTATCTGACCCGCCCGGGCGACGAGCAGCGCGTCGCCCATCCGGTCGGCCCCGGTGACAGGTCCACCGAGATCCATATCGGTGAGCGGCTCTTCGCCGACCGCTTCGACGGCCGGCCGGCCACCCGCAGGTTCACCGTCACCGCCGCCACGGACCTGCACCACCGCACGCTCCTGGCAGCGGCCAGACACGGCACGGAACCCTTCGAACTGGCCGAAAGACCCCACCGGTTGCTGGACGGAGTGGCCGCCTCGCTCGGCCACTGGCGCGCCGACGCCACCGCCCGCCCCTCCACCGCGCGCGTGCACGGCCGTCTGGTCCGCGACACATGCGCGGCGCTGGCCGCCGGCCCCCCGGCACTCGGCCTCTCCCTGGAGGAACTCGCCCGCACGGTCGGGGCCTCCCCGCACCACCTCAGCCGCGTGTTCCACGCGGTCACCGGGTCGACCCTCACGCAGTACCGCACCGAGCTGCGGCTCCGGGGCGTGCTGCACGCCCTCGAAGAGGGCGAGGAGAACCTGCGCACCCTCTCGTACACCTACGGATTCGCCGACCAGGCCCATCTGACCCGCACATGCCGGAGCCGTACGGGCCACGTCCCCAGCGCCGTACGGACCCTTCTCGCGGATCGCGCATGAATCTTCAACGCCGTGCGGGCGGGCGGCCCCCAGGATGGCGTCGGCCGGCATCCCGGCCGGTGCCGTGACACCGGCGGCACCCCGTCCCGCGACCGGGGGAACGACGACATGACCCTTCTGACCCGGGCCTGTACGACGATGGCGGCCGTCCTGACGGCCGTCGCGTGCGTCGGCTCGTCACCGGGCAGCGCTGCCGGCGCCTCGTCGGCGACAGCGCCACCCACCACCGCGTCCTCGGACGCCCGGCCGGCGGCACCCGGCCTCACCGGGCACCGCCCGTGCCCGGGCCAACCGGATGTGACCTGCGCCGACCTGACGGTCCCGTTGGACCGAGGCGGAGCCGTACCCGGCACGCTGAAGCTCCAGGCGGCCGTCGTCGGCGACGCCGACACCCCGAAGGGGACCCTGCTCTTCCTCACCGGCGGGCCCGGGCAGCCCGGAGTCCCCTTCGTCCCCAGGATCCGCGCCCGCCTCCCCGAGGCACTCGCCCAGTACCGGCTGGTGATGATCGACCAGCGGGGCACCGGCGGCGCGGCCGTCGACTGCCCCGCGCTGCAGCAGGAGGTCGGCAGCAGCGACACCGTCGCCCCCACGGCCGCGGCCGTGACCGCCTGCGCCGACAGCCTCGGCCGGAACCGGAACTTCTACACCACCGCCGACACCGTGGCCGACCTGGAGGACCTGCGACGCGCCCTGGGCGTGCCGTCCTGGACGGTCGACGGCGTCTCGTACGGGACCTTCACCGCGGCCCAGTACGCCCTCACCCACCCGCGAAGGGTGCGCGGGCTCGTCCTGGACTCCGTCGTTCCGCTCGACGGCGCCGGAGTGCTGTACGAGGATTCCCTCGGCCACTCCGCCCGGGTGCTCCGCACCGCCTGCAGGGAACAGCGGTGCGGCTTCGACCCGGCCCGCGACCTCGCGAAGGTCGTACGACGGGACGGCAACGGGGTCGGCGTCTTCAACCTGCTCGTGATCGCCAGCATCATCGACCCGAAGCTCGACAACCCGCGGTTCGGCATCCTGGACGCGCTGCACGCCTCCGCCGGCGGCGACCGGTCGCGCCTCGACGCGCTCGTCACCGGCTTCTCCGGGCCCTCCGGAGAGAGCCCGGCCGACTTCAGCTCCGGCCTGCACGCCGCCACGCTCTGCGCCGACTCGCGCTGGCCCTGGGGCGACGCCTCCGCGCCCGTCGAGGGGCGGGAGCGCGCACTGAAGCGGGCCGTGCAGCGGATCAGGCCGGCGGACGTGTGGCCCTTCGAACGGGAGACGGCGGGCGGCCAGGGCATTCCGCGGACCTGTCTCCCCTGGCCCGCCTCCCGGCCCAACCGGCCGGCGCCGGGACGCACCCTGACCATGCCGGTCCTGCTGCTGGCCGGGGACCGGGACCTGTCGACACCGGTGGAGTGGGCGCGCCGGGTCGCCGCCGCGACCCCGAAGGCCGAACTGGTCGTCCTCGAGGGGGTCGGGCATTCCACCCAGAGCCGCAGTGACGCGGGGGCCCGCGCCGCGCAGGAGTTCCTGCTGCGGTAGGGCCCGCCCGCAGCGGTGTGCCACGCCTGGCACGGGGGTCCGGGCGTGGCACACCGCGACCGTACCGTCGCCGGCGGACCTCGGCCCGGTCGGCCGACGCCTGATCGATCACGACCGGTGGATGACGCCTGATCGATGGCGCCCGGTGGCTGAGACGCTTAGCTAGTGGATGACGCGGTAACTGCGCCAGCGGGGTGTGCCGGGCACGATCTCGTTGCCCGAATTGGCCGGGATGTAGATGGACCCGTCGCCGCGGCAGTTCTCGGACGGGTACATGACGATGTCGACCAGCGTCCCGTTCTCGACCTTCGTCGCGCCGGCCGTTGCGAGCTTGTGACAGCCCTTGACCGACGGGCTCGTCACGGAGACCTCGGTCTCGTGCTCGGTCTCGTACGTGATCGTTCCCACCGCGGTGCGGCCGAGGCCGGAGCAGCCCGCGACGGCGAGGGTCAGGAGCGCGGCCCCGGCGGCGGTGCCGAGACGCCGGTGAACGGACATGGCGGATCCTCGTCTGTCGGGCGAAGCGGCGGAAGCCCTGTTCCCCGTCACCCTGCCGCCTGCCGGGCGGACTGTCACCCGGTGCTGGGCCGCCCGGGCGAAGCGCCTCGGCGGCCCGTTGTCAGACCTCACCCGTAAGGTCGGAGTTCCAGTCGGAATCCGTCGCGGAACGGGGAGGTGAGCAGCGCCGTGATCCATACCTGGCAGACCTGTGCCGCCGTCTTCCTTCCGGCCGCCCTGCCGCGCGAGGGCCGGGTCGCCTTCTGGGCCCCCGACGGCGGAGAGCTGCCCACGGGCGCGACGGATCTGCCTCCCGGGGAGGAAGCCGAAGGGCATCGCGGTGTGGGAGACGAGGCCGAAAAAGGGCCGCGCGGCGCGGGGGCCGAAGCCCAAGGGCCTCGCGGCGCCGGGACACCCGTCGGGATTTCCGCCGGGACCCCCGCCGGGACGCCGGACGGAGCCGGCGGTGGGGACGCCGGAGCGCGCGTCGGCGAGCTCACCGTCGTCCGCCGTCATGGCGCGGGCGTCCGCAGCCGCAGGGTCCCCGCGGTGATCCTCGGGGTCGCCGAGGCCCTGCCGCACCTGGTCGCGGCCCGTCACCACCCGGCCGCCCACCCCGCCACCGCCTGCTGGGGCGCCGCCGCCCTGCACGC
>NZ_JAGGOS010000168.1 GCF_018614205.1 Streptomyces sp. ISL-36
CCCGTCGGCTGCGCCTCGCCCGACGTGCCGCCCGACGCGCCGCCCGCCTCGCCGCTCGCCACGGCGGGCAGAGCCCGGGCGAGGGCGGGAGCCTCCATCCGGGCACCCTGCGGGGGCACGGAAACGCCCTGGGCAGGCACAGGAACACCCTGCGGCGGTACGGCGTCGCCGACCGCGGCACGCCCCTGCGCCCCCTCGGCGGCGGTCACCACGGCGCCTTCGGCGGGGCGGCCACGGCGGCGACCGGTCGGCTCGACCCCGGAGGGGCTGTCCGTAACCGCGTTCTTGGCCGGGATCAGCTCGGCGGCTGCCGCCGGGGCGCCCTCGGCGGTACGGCCGCGTCGGCGACCGGTCGGCTCGACAGCACCACCGGTGTCGCCACCGGATCCGCATCCGGCTCCCGCTTCGGCACCGCTCTCCGCAGTCACGGAGCTCTCGAGGAAGGCGTCCGTGGATGCCCGACGCGCACGCCGGCGTCCGCCCTCCTGCGTCTCCGACGCCTGCGCGGGAAGCGCGAGCTGCCCGCCCCGAGCCGCGGCAGCCGACGCGGGGCCGGACACCGGACCGGAGCCAGGGCCGGACACCGGACCGGAGGCAGAACCCGACACCGGACCGGCTACCGAGCCGGACGCGGGCCCGGGCACCTGACCTGGCGCGGGCGCCTGTACGGGACCCGGCTCGGGCCTCGGTTCCGGCGCGGCGGGCGCGGCGATCGTCCCCTTCCCGGCGCCGAGCGGGACCTCCAGCACATACGCGCTGCCGCTCATCCCGGGCACCTCGTGCGTCTGCACCACACCGCCGTGCGCGGCCACGATCCCGCGGACGATGGGCTGGTGGACGGCGTCGCCCCCGGCGTACGGCCCGCGCACCTCGATCCGTACGACGTCGCCGCGCTGCGCGGCCGCCACCACGATCGTCGAGTCCGCGTATCCGGCACCCGGCACGACCGGGGCCTTGCCGGTGGAGTCGACCCCGGCCACGTCCGCGACGAGGTGGGCGAGCGCGGTCGCGAGCCGTCCTGCGTCCACCTCGGCCTCGATCGGCGGGGCGTGGACGGCGAACTGGGCCCGGCCGGGCCCGATGAGCTCCACGGCCCCGTCGACACCCGCACCGACGACCCGGTCGAGCAGCACGACGCGCTTGTCGAGGGTCTCCGTGCCGGCGTCCAGGCGCTGATAGCCGAGGACGTTGTCGACGAGGGTGGTGATCCGCGCGTACCCGGCGGCCAGATGGTGGAGCAACTGGTTGGCCTCGGGCCACAGCTGTCCCGCGTCGTCGGCCGCGAGGGTGGCGAGCTCGGTGCGCAGCTCCTCCAGAGGGCCGCGTAGCGCCTCGCCGAGGACGGCCGTCAGCTGCTCGTGCCGGGCGGCCAGGGCCTCGTACCGCTCCTTCTCCTGCTCCAGCTCGCCCGCCCGGCGCTCCAGCTCCGCCGCGTGCCGCTCCGCGATGTCGGCGAGTTCGGCGGCGTGCTTCTCGGCGAGCTGTTCGTACGGCCGGCGGTCGGTGAAGGTCATCACCGCGCCGACGAGCTGATCCCCGTCCCGTACCGGCGCGGTCGTCAGATCGACGGGCACCCGCGAGCCGTTCTTCGACCAGAGCACCTGGTTGCGGACCCGGTGCTTGCGGCCCGACTTCAGCGTGTCGGCGAGCGGCGACCCTTCGTACGGGAACGGCTCGCCGTCCGACCGCGAGTGCAGGATCAGCGGGTGGAGCTCCTTGCCGCCGAGATCGCTGGCGCGGTAGCCGAGGATCTGCGCGGCGGCGGGGTTGACGAGGACGACCCGGCCGTCGGTGTCGGTGCCGACCACGCCCTCGGCCGCGGCGCGCAGGATCATCTCGGTCTGGCGCTGCGAGCGGGCGAGTTCGGCCTCGGTGTCGAGGGTGCCGGTGAGATCGCGGACGACGAGCATGAGCAGTTCGTCGCCGGTGTAGGCGCTGTACGAGTCGTAGGCCTCGCGCCCGTCCTCGAGGCTGGCGCTGGTCACCTCGACGGCGAACTCGCTGCCGTCGGTACGGCGCGCGATCATCCGGGTCGGCTTGGTGCGGCCGTGCTCGTCGGTGCCCTCGGGCAGCCGCATCGAGCCGGGGATCAGGCGCGAGTCGAAGCCGGGCAGCAGATCGAGCAGCCCGCGCCCGACGAGCGCGGTGCCCGGGGTCTCGAACATGCCGAGGGCGATGGTGTTGGCGTTGACGACCGTGCCGTTGCAGTTGACGAGCACGAGGCCGTCGGGGAGGGCGTCAAGTATGGCTGCGAGGCGAGCAGCGCCTCGGGATGGCCTGCTGCTCACGACGACGCTTCCTCCCTGACCCACTGCACTTGCCCAGCCGCACTGCACGGTGGCCGGCCGGCCCCATCTTGCCCCTCGGGCCGCGGCCTGTCACTGAGGTGAGTCTAAGGGCAGGGCCGCCCGGCGCGGGGGGAGGTCTCGTGCCTCCGGCACAATGCGGCGCTTCGTGGGCGCTTCATCCCCGTACGTGCGGAAGCACAGGCTCCAGATTCTCCCAGCGCTCGATCTCGCACCCGTTGGCCCGGGAGAAGCGGGCGTCGACGGCCTGCCCCCGCCAATCCCCGGTGATGTGCGCGACGGCGGATCCGCCGTACTGCTGCGTGCAGAACCGGTCCTTGTCCACCGCCGCGAACGGGTCCTTCCCCTCCTCGGCGAGCCGGGCGAGCCGCTCGCAGGCACGGTCGGCGGCCGGGTGGTTCCCGCTCGCCTCGCTGCCGCACTCCAGTCGGTAGGTGCCGTTGGCGTTCGGGTGGCTGCTCTTGGAGACCGTCACGGTGAGCGTGTCGGGCGGCGAAAGCAGCGGCAACGACGGAATCGGCCCGAGCCCGGCGGCGCCGGCGGTGGCGGCGAGAGGCGCGAGGGTCGTGAGAACGAGGCGGCGCAGCATACGAACTCCTGGTGAGCGGGTGGGGGCCACGGGCGCGGGGCCCGTCTCCTCTAACGCTCCGTACTCCCGTTCGTTGCGCAAGCGGGATGGGCCGAGGGGCTTTGCTCTCCGCCCCGGAGGGCTAGTACGGTGAGAAGCGATTGGTGACACCCGGCTCGCCTGTGTCATCATCTGCACGCACCACTCGCGCCCGCGCGAGGTGCATGGAGGCGTCGCCTAGTCCGGTCTATGGCGCCGCACTGCTAATGCGGTTTGGGTCTTAAAGCCCATCGAGGGTTCAAATCCCTCCGCCTCCGCCCCACCCGAAGCCCCGGCCCCACGGCCGGGGCTTCGGCCGTCCCCGGCTCCCGCCTCCCGGCTCCGCTTTCCGGCTCCGCTTCTTCTTCCGTTCACCCCCGTCCGACACGGCGCAGGGCCACCCGTCCGGCGGACACGCGCGCGGCGGCGGGGGAGCCTGCGGAAGGCGTTTCCGCAGGTCAGAGGCGGTCTGGCTAATGGATTTCGCGCTACGGCGCAGGTCATGTAATGTTGTCCACGCAACGCCGACCGGCAAGAAAAAAGCCGAGAAGCACAAGCACTCGTAGCTTAACGGATAGAGCATCTGACTACGGATCAGAAGGTTGCAGGTTCGAATCCTGCCGAGTGCACAGCAGGACAGAGGCCCTCAGGAGAAATCCTGAGGGCCTCTGTCGTATGCCGTGGCGGCAGTGGTTGACAGCAACCGACTCGGCGGCCGGGAGCGGGCCGATCAGACGGCTGCCGGGACACCGGCTGCACCGTCGTCACCGTCCGGCCCGTTGCCGTCACCCCTCAGCGCGTCCCCGACCCGGTTGAAGGGGGACCGCTGGGAGTCCAGCCGCACGAAGGCGTAGATGTCCATGGTCACGCGGATCGAGCTGTGGCCCAGGACCTCCATGATCATTCGGGCATCGGCGCCCTGTTCGTGGAGCAGGGACGCGTACGTGTGGCGCACAGGTCGTGGAAGCGGACCTCGCGGACTCCGGCGCACAGGGCCTCGAAGGACCGGTTCAGGTTTGCGGCTCGATGGACCCGAACAGGACACCGGCCAAAGCCGCTCCGGCCGGCCGCGTGGCAATCCGCGTCCGCATGGGCGAACGGCCAGAGTGTGGGTGGCAGTTGGTGAGGGCCGTAGAGGTGCCTCGCCGAGGGCGAGATCCAGTGGCTATGCGCGCGTGGTGTGGGTGAAGCCGAGGGAGGTCAGTCCTTCGGCTTGGCACAGCCTGTCGGAGGGGCCGCCGACCTCGGTCTGGAGGAGCTGGTAGGCGGCGCCGTGGGACTGGCCCCAGTGCATGGCCGCCCGCCACAGGACGCGGCCCAGGCCCTGGCCTCTGGCCTCGGGCAGAACGGCGAAGTACTGGGGCATGAGCTGGGGGCGGCCGATCGGGTCGGGGCGGACTTCCATGGGGCCGATCGCGCCCACGATGCGGTTCGCGACTGCGGCGGCGAGAACCGGGCCGCACCGGCCGGCCTGCATCTGGGTGTGGAGGAAGGCCAGGCCATCGCCCGCCAAGCCCTCGGCGAACGGGGCGAAGGTCTCCTGTACGGCGGTCGGCCAGTCGGTGACGGGGCGGACGGGGCCGCCGGGGCCCGGGCAAGGGGCGGTGGTGAAGTCCTTGAGCTGGATGCGGGTGCCGCGCGGGTGTGTGGTCTCGGGGCCGAGGGGGCGTACGACCCGGGCGTTGACCACGTCATGCGCGGCTGCGAGCTTCGCGGCCAGTTCGGCCGCTTCGTCCACGACGTTGTCGCGGAGCCCATAGGCGAAGACCTTGACGGCGCCGCGTCCGCGTACGGTCAGGGTGGGGATGAGGGTGTGCTCGGGCTGGTGCACCACGTCCTCGCGGAGGACTTTCTCGTCCTTCTCGCCGCCCCAGCGCCGGTCCTTGTCGTAGGGCAGGAAGTCTCCGGTGTCTGCCGCTCGCAGGGTGTCCTCGAAGATGCCGACGGTCAGGGCATCGGGGTGGACGGGGCCGAGGGTCGGCACGATCGGCGCGGCCAGTTGGGGCCGGAGCCAGTCCCAGCGGAAGAACATGAGCGGCACCCTAACGGTGAGCCGGGCAGGGCTCAGGCCCCGACGCGAGCGCGCCGGGGCCTGAGCGGAGTTGATCGGATCAGGTCGGTCAGTGGGGGTTGTCGTCACCGGCGTCGCAGGAGCACTCCGCGCTCTCCACGATCACGTCGAGGTCCTGGACGGCGGTGATCGACGCGGTCGCGACGGGCGGGGCGGCGCGGCGGGCCGAGGTCGGCGGGCCGGGCAGGATGGTCACCGGTACGGGCGGGGTCATGAGGCACTCTCCTTGTCTCCATGCTGGCAGTAGCTGTGCAGCGGCGCCTTCGCCTCCTGGTAGTGCTTGGCCAGGGGGCGGCAGACCCGGCAGGTGCCGGACAGGGCGCAGCCCTCGCACCCACCGGTGCGAAGCATGAGGCGGTCGGCGATGGCACCGAGCCGGGTGAGGCCGCCGATGCCTTCGGCCATGAGGTCGATCTGGTCGTCGCGGCCGACCTTGCAGATCGAGACCTTGGCGTGCGGGTCGGCGTGGAAGAAGGTGTGTCCCGCGTTGCAGCCGGCGAACGGCTTGCGTTGCCGCAGGTGGGCGGCGGACTGGGCGAGCAGCGGCTCACCGCCGCCGTAGATCGTGGGCGTCATGTTCGTGTACGCGTGGTTCTCGACGTTCCACTCGTCGGCGAGGGCGGCCATCTCGTCGGCCTCCGAGGCGTTGTCCTCGGTCACCACGACGTTGATGCGCAGCGGCAGGCCCGCCTCGCGTGCGGCATCCATGCCGCGCCGGAACGCCTTCCACGCCCCGCAGCGCTGGGTGAGCGTGTCGAAGGACTCCTCACTCGCCCCGTACATGCTGACCACCAGGCGGTACGGCGGGCAGTCCCGGAAGAGCTTGAGGAGGTCCGGCCGCCAGAGCAGCGAGCCGTTCGTGGAGATGGTGAGCATCATCCCGGCCTGCCAGGCGTACCGGTAGGCGCCCTGGAAGTGGGGATCCATAGTGGGCTCGCCGCCGGTGATCTGGAGCCAGAGGACGCCGGCCTCACGCATGATGTCCAGCAGTCGCACCTTGTCCTCCCAGCCGAGGCCGGAGAAGGGCCGCTCGCCGAGGTAGCAGCGCTTGCAGCCGAAGTTGCAGCCGAGGTTGATTTCCCAGGAGGCCCGGCAGTATCCGTACGGCGACGGCTCGCGTACCAACACGGTGTCCTGCGCGGGGCGGCCGCCCAGGTCCAGGCCCCACATGTCGGCGGCGGTCTGCACCGCCCAGGCGGGAAGCGACTCACCGTCGGTGGCGGCCTGGCGCAGGCCCTCGTAGTGGTCGGCGGAGATTCGGGCACCGGCCCTTGCTCCCGGCTTGAGGAGAAGGTGCCCGTCGAGGAACGGGGAGGCGATCAGAGCGTGGGCCATCGGTGGCCCTCCTTCCGGATCACGGAGCGGGACAGCACACGGGACTCCTGGCGGCCGGCGCGGCAGTGGATCTCGCCAAGCCCGTTGCAGGTGCCGCAGGTTCTGCCCGACGAATTGGCGCCGCTGCCACCGCAGTCCCCGCACTGTTCGTTGCGAGGTGAGCGAGGGCGCCAGGTCTTGTGCGGGCTCGCGATCAGTTGGTGCACGAGACCTCCTCCAGGGCGTCTTCCCAGGTGTGCTGCTTGGCGTGGTCGGCGAACAGACAGCAGCCCTCACCGTCAGGACCCGGGGCGGCCACCGGGCAGTCCGGCAGTACGACCAGTTCCACCTCGTCCGCCCCGTGCCAGCGGAGCCACAGCGCGGTCCCGTATGCGCCGGCGTCGGTGAGGAGACCGAAGTGCTCACCTTCGTCGTGTACGGACAGCTGGCACTGCACGGCCCTGTCGATGTACGGGGCGGCCGACTTCTCCCGCGCTTCCCGTGCCAGGTCGAGGGGCACCCCGCGCCAGTGCACGCACCGCATCACGACACCATCCGGAAGGATGAGACAGCGTTCCGGGCCTGCTGCGAGCACCGGGGGCAGACGCACGGCGGGTAGCGGCCCGGGTTCTCCGGGACCACCGGGTTCTCGCCCACACGTACCTCCGTGAGAGGCCCCCACGTCTGGCCGGAGTCGCGGGAGACCCGCAACGTCATCCGTACGTCGTCCTGTCCGTTCGCCATGGCCAGGAGCATCGCGATTCGCGGGACCGGCCAGAAAGGCCAAGCGGATTACCCAACTTGGGTAACATCACCCTCGGTTGACCAAGTGCAGCGATCCGTAGTCCTCATGCCGGAGCGTGCCCGATGCCCGAGCCATCTCGCTCGAAGGAACTCCCGGTCAGCCTGCTCACGGACCCAGTGATGATCGAGGCATGCCAGGCCAGAGACTTCGGCCGCATCTTTCAGCTGGTCAAGGCACGAGCAGGCATCTATCCCTCGATGGTCGCGCGTCGCTGCGACCTGACCCCGAGCCGCGTGGGCGAGGTGATCGCCGGACGGCGGCAGTTGCTGCACATGGACGTGATCGAACGGATCTCTGACGGGCTGCGCATCCCTGGACACATGCTCGGACTTGCCCGACGCTCCTGGGAGACGCCGCCCAGCCTGACGGTCACGCCCCGCGAACCGGCCGAGGTGCCGACCTCAGCCGTCGAACCACTGGCCGCCGGACTACCGGGGGCGGACGTCGACAGCATCCTCGCCCTGGCGGCCGAGCGGGATCTCAGTACGTCGACGCTGGACGCGTTGCACTCGTCGATCGCGGACTACTGGCGCCGGGACGACGAGCACGGCGGCGAGACATTACGGCCGGCGGTCGTCGGCCAGCTCCGCTACGTTGTCGACCTCCTCAAGGAGCAGCGTCCGGCTCCTCTACGGGACGGCCTGCACAGCATCGCGGCCGAGCTGGCCCGGCTCACCGGATGGACCTATTTCGACGCCCGCCAGTACAACCAGGCACGCGCCTACTTCACCGAATCCCTCGGCCTGGCCAAGGCCATTGACGACCGCCAGTTCATGGCCAACGTCCTCGCCTGCATGAGTCTCCAGGCCACCTACCAGGACAAGCCCGGCGACGCCCTCGCACTCGTCACGGCCGCCCAGGACCAGGCCCGAACGGCCGCAGGGACGACACCGCGCGTGCTGGCCATGCTCGCGATGCGCGAAGCCTTCGCCCACGCCACCCTCGGCAACCACGGCGCGACCCACACCGCGATCTCGGAAGCGCACACCCACTTCGGACGGATCAGCACCGGTGATCCGGACCCGGCCTGGGTCGCCTACTTCGACGAGCCGAAGCTGATCGTGGACACCGGTATCGCGCACGGCCGCCTGGGCGAAGCCGCCCTCGCCGAACCCCTGATTGCGGACGCTCTGCGCCGAGAACACCAGACGAATCACCGAGGCCGCGCCTTCCACGCTTTCTGGCTCGCCCGCACCCAGCTCCAACGCGGCAAACTCGACGAGGCGTGCCACACGGCCATGGACGCCCTGGCCCCGGCAGCGGCCGTCAGCTCGCAACGAGTCGCCGGCCACCTGCGGGAGTTCTACGAACAGCTGGAACCCTTCCGCCGCGAACCGGCCGCGGTGGCATTCGAGTCCCGGCTCCGGGAAGTGCTGCCCCGCCAGGTCAGCGGATCGCCTCGTCCATGAGGACGTACAGCAGCCCGACCAGGGAGCCACTGCTGACGATCTCGCGCCGGTCGATCATGCCCCGCACATCGGCCAGCGGAATCCACTCGATCCGGTCCGACTCGTTCTTCTCGGTCGGCGGACCCTCGTACGTCGCTCCGTCGGCCCGGAAGACGTGGTGCTGGGAGTCGGTGATGCCGTTGGCCGGCTCGGCGTAGATCAGCGGCTTGATGGGACCGGGTCGCCAGCCGGTCTCCTCCAGCACCTCACGGGCAGCAGCGTCGGCTGGCGTCTCGCCCTCCTCGACCAGACCCATGGGCAGCTCCCACGCCCAGGCGTCCGTGATGAAGCGGTGGCGCCACATCATCAGGACCTCGCGCCGCTCGTTGACTACGGCGGCTACGGCCAGGTGGCGGAGCTTGACGACGTGGTGCTCCCAGCGGTTCCCGTCCGGCGTCTCGACGTCGGTGAGCCACAGGTTCACCCAGCTGTTCTCGTAGATCGGACGTTCCCCGTGGATCTTCCACTGCATCGCTGCGGCCCCTCTCGATCGGCCTCCAGCATCGCAGAACGAGGCTCGAAGACAGCAGAGTTCGGCGACTTAGCGTCGATCTGACCAATAGAGGAGGTCATGCCATTACAGGAGAGGCGGCAAACCGCCGTCCAGCTCGGCCTCGCGCCGCTCAGGGACCGGAGTTCCTGGCTGTCCCGGGATCGCAGTAGTCGGCACGGTGACCGTCTCCTTAGGTCCGAACCAGAGAGCGGCCTCAGGCGTCACAGTGCGCTCTTGGCACATCACCCGGGGGACTGGAGCCCTGACCAAAGACCGCTCGTGCTCGGCCACGGGCTGACTGGCATCATCCCTGGATGACCGCTGGTCACGGCGGCGCTCAAGGGAGGGGATCGGCTGTGGTTGTGGGTATCGCGCTGTTCATGCTGGGACTGGCGGGCGTCGTGTGGGGGGCGCTGTTCCTCTTCAACGTGCGTGGCGCGGCGGACAAGGCCGCCGCGCGGCGCAACGCCGTCAGGGCTGTGACCGCAGCGCGGACGCTGAATATGAGGCTTACAGAGCCATCGCGATTCGGTGCCTGGTTCTTTCGGCTCATGGGCGGCATCGTGTTTCTCGGCTCGCCCGTGCTCGCACTCGCCGGCCTCGCCATTGCGACGCTCAACTGACAGCTTTATGCAAGTTTGACCGATCGATTCCCCCCTCGCCGCCATCCGGGTATCCCGCTCAACGCGATCGGCCGTCCGGTAACCCCTCTCCGGGGCCTCTTGCGTTGGGGCCGTACAGCAGCGAAGCAGGCCCGGCCCCGTGGCAGGCGTTGACCGTCGAGGTCCCCCGCGGTGTCGAAGGAGGCCGCGGACAGGAAGTCGGTGGCCTCGCGGACCCGGTGGCACCGCCGTTCCGGGGTGGGGTGGTGGGGGATAGGGTCGGATGATCGTTTTGTCTTCGAATCGTGGGGGTTGGCATGGCACTGTTCGGGAACGCGCACAAGATCGATCCGGCGCAGGCGCAGCAGGACTACGCGCGGCTGCTCGGGCCGGGGGAGCAGGTGCACGCCGCGTACCTGTTGATCCGCGACACCATCTTCTTCACCGACCGGCGGCTCGTCCTCGTCGACAAGCAGGGCATCACCGGCAAGAAGGTCGAGTACCACTCGATTCCGTACCGGAGCATCACCCACTTCGCCGTGGAGACCGCCGGCACGTTCGACCTCGACGCCGAGCTGAAGATCTGGATCTCCGGTCAGTCCCTCCCCGTCCAGAAGACCTTCACCAAGGGCGTCGACATCTACGAGGTGCAGGCGATCCTCACGCAGTTCGTGGCGAAGTAGTAGGCCGTCGCAGGCACGGTCAGGAGAAGGCCCTCGGGGATTCCCGGGGGCCTTCTTCTTGTGGAGGAGACTGGGCAGCACACGAGAGCAGGGCGGAGCGAGCGCGTGGTGTGGCGGTGTGCCGGGATGGGGTGGCGCGGGGGTGTGCCCGGGCTGCGCTGGGAAGGCGGGCGGGTGTCCGCGCTCGGGTACGGGCAGATGATCGGGTTCCGGGCGGTCGGTGGACGTCGTTGCCCCGGCGCCCGGGGGAACCCCTGCCCGGTCTCGGCCGACGTGCCGCCGCGCGCGACCGGCGGTCAGTGCCCCGCCTGTGCGCGGCTCGACCGGGCCCATTCGGTCGCCGCCGACACCAAGGCGGACGATCCGCAGCCGTACCGCGTCTACCTCGCCTGGTTCGGGCCCGGGATGACCAAGGTCGGGATCACGGCCGAGGCCCGCGGTGATGCCCGGCTCCTTGAGCAGGGAGCCGTCGCCTTCAGCTGGGTCGGGCGCGGGCCTCTCATGGCCGCGCGGCGGACCGAGGAGCTGCTGCGGCACGCGCTGAAGGTGCCCGACCGGATTCCGTACGCGCACAAGCGCGGGGTACGCCACGACCTGCCCCCGCCCGACGAGCGTGCCCGGGAGATCGAGGAGCTGTACCGGAGCGCCGTCGCCCTGCCCGGGTGGGGCGACACCCTCGGGACGCTCCCCTTCGAGGTGCGCGATCACGCCAGGGCCTTCGGGCTCGACGGGCTCCCGGCGCTCTCCGGGACCGTCGCCGAGCTCCGCGAGGACGGCGTCGTCGCCGGGCGTCTCCTCGCCGCCGCAGGGCCCGACCTGCACCTTCTCGACTCCGAGGGGCAGTGTCTCGTGGTCGACACCCGTCTGGTGCGGGGGTGGGGGCTGGTCTCCGCCGATGCCGGCGCGGCCGTCACCGTGCCGGTCCGGAAGGAGCCGGGCCGCCCTCAGGACGGGCTCTTCTGAGCCCACCGTAAAGACTTGGATCCCTTTCGCGCTCCCCTGTGGACACGTTCACCCCGCCCGGCGGAGGGTGATCCACATGACCCAGAGCCTGGTGGCGGGCCTCGAACCGCCGTACTACACCGCTGTCTTCACCTCGATCCGGCCCGACGACCCCGAGGGGTACGCCGAGACCAGCACCCGCATGCAGGAGATCGTCCAAGGGATCCCCGGCTTCCTCGGTTACGAGTCCGCCCGCACCCCCGGCGGCATCGGCATCACCGTCGCCTACTTCCGTGACCTCGACTCCCTCACCGTCTGGCAGCACAACACCGAGCACCAGGCCGCCAAGCGTTACGGGCGTGCGCACTGGTACGAGAAGTACAGCGTCCACATCGGGAAGGTCGAGAGGAGTTACAGCTTTGAGCGTGCATGACCCCCACCGGCCGGACACCGGCGACTCCGGTGACCCCGGCGGTCCCGGCGGCCGCGGCACCCACGACCTGATCCGGCGGCTCGGCATCCCCGGGCTCGTCGACGTCCACACTCACTTCATGCCGCAGAACGTCCTCGACAAGGTCTGGGCCTACTTCGACGCCGTCGGCCCGTTGACCGGCATGGAGTGGCCCATCACCTACCGCGAGGAGGAGGACCGCCGCGTCGCGCTGCTCCGCGAGTTCGGGGTCCTCGCCTTCACCTCGATGCTCTATCCGCACAAGGCAGGCATGGCGCGGTGGCTCAACAGCTGGGCGGCCGACTTCGCCGCCCGTACCCCCGGCTGTCTGCACACCGCGACCCTCTACCCGGAGGCGGAGACCGGGGCGTACGTCCGTCACGCCCTCGACTCCGGGGCCCGCGTCCTCAAGGTGCACCTCCAGGTCGGCGGGTTCGATCCCAACGACGCTCTGCTGGAGCCGAGTTGGGGGGAGATCGCCGAGGCGCGCGTGCCCGTCGTCATCCACTGCGGCTCAGGGCCCGCCCCCGGGAAGTTCACCGGGCCGGGGCCCGTGGGGCGGCTGCTCTCCCGCCATCCGCGGCTGCGGCTGATCGTCGCGCACATGGGGATGCCGGAGTACGCCGACTTCCTCGACCTCGCCGAGCGGTACGAAGGCGTCCACCTGGACACCACCATGGCCTTCACCGATTTCAGCGAACGGTTCGCCCCCTTCCCCGCCGGTGAGCTGCCGCGCCTGCGTGACCTCGGGCTCGGCGGGCGGATCCTCCTCGGCTCCGACTTCCCGAATATTCCCTATCCGTACGTCCACCAGCTCGACTCCCTGGAGCGGCTCGGGCTCGGGGAGGAGTGGCTGCGGCGGGTGCTGCACGACAACGCGGCCGGCCTGTTCGACCTGCCCCGGCTTTCTTAGGGAATTCACAGGGAAGGCAAAGGGAGATCTCAGTACCCCACTCCAGCGTGGCACCATGACCGCGACCACGCCCCGGGGGAGCACCGCCCCGCGCACCGCCGCCGCCCGCACCTCACCGCGTACCGGAGCCCTTACCGGAGCCGCTACGGAATCCCGTACCGGATCCCGCACAGGAGCTCGTACCGGATCCCGTACCGACATGCTCCGGCCCGACGGCACGGCCGTCCGGGTGCTCGTCGTGGACGACGAGGCCTCGCTCGCCGAACTGCTCTCCATGGCCCTGCGGTACGAGGGCTGGCAGGTCCACAGCGCGGGCGACGGGGCGGGGGCCCTGCGCTCGGCGCGGGAGTTCCGGCCCGACGCCGTGATCCTCGACGTGATGCTGCCCGACATGGACGGGTTGAGCGTGCTCGCCGGGCTGCGGCGGGAGCTGCCCGATGTGCCGGTGCTGTTCCTGACCGCCAAGGACGCCGTCGAGGACCGGATCGCCGGCCTCACGGCGGGCGGCGACGACTACGTCACCAAGCCGTTCAGCCTGGAGGAGGTCGTGGCGCGGCTGCGCGGACTGATCCGGCGTTCCGGGGCGGCGCAGGAGCGCAGCGACTCGCTGCTCGTGGTCGGGGACCTGACCCTGGACGAGGACAGTCACGAGGTCACCCGCGGCGGGGAGTCGATCCATCTCACGGCGACCGAGTTCGAGCTGCTGCGCTACCTCATGCGCAACCCGCGACGGGTGCTCAGCAAGGCGCAGATCCTCGACCGGGTGTGGTCGTACGACTTCGGCGGCCAGGCGAACGTCGTCGAGCTCTACATCTCCTACCTGCGGCGGAAGATCGACGCGGGCCGCTCGCCGATGATCCACACCCGGCGCGGCGCCGGCTATCTGATCAAGCCGGGGGAGTAACCGCCGTGACCGGGTTCCGCGGGCCGTGGTCCCTCCGTGCCCGGCCGCCCTGGTCGCTGAGGACACGGCTCGTCGTCTCCGCCGTCGCGCTGATCGCCGTCGTCGCCGCCGTGATCGGCACGGTCACGACGATCGCGTACCGCTCGTACCTCTACGACCAGGCCGACGGGCAGCTCCAGAACGTCTCCGACCGGGCGGCGGGACCGCCCTTCGGCGCCCCCGTCGGCGGCGGCTCCCGGGACCCGCTCGACTTCGTCGGCGGCCCCGGCGCCCCGGTCGGCACGCTCGGTGGGCAGCTGGTGGACGGCCGGCTCGTCACGGCCGAGTACTTCCAGGACGTCCAGCAGGGCACGCACGGACCGAAGTACCACGTCAGGGCGCTCGACACGGCCCAGCGGGCCGCCCTCGCCGCCGTCCCGCGCGACGGCGAGCCGCACACGGTCGAGCTGCCCGGCATGGACGACTACCGGGTCGAGTACGCCTCCGGGATCCGCGGGGACTATCTCGTCGGCATCCCGTTGACCGACGTCCAGGAGTCCCTCTCCACGCTGGTCCTCGTCGAGGTGAGCGTCACCGGCGCCGGTCTCGTCGCCGCCTCGCTGGCCGGCGGGGCGCTGGTCGGGATCGCGCTCCGACCGCTGCGGCGGGTCGCCGCGACCGCCACCCAGGTCTCCGAACTCCCGCTGCACAGCGGCGAGGTCTCCCTCCACCAGCGGGTCCCGGACGCCGAGGCCGATCCGCGCACCGAGGTCGGGCAGGTCGGCGCGGCCATCAACCGGATGCTCGACCACGTCCACTCCGCGCTCCACGCCCGCCAGCGGAGCGAGACCCGGGTACGGCAGTTCGTCGCGGACGCCAGCCATGAACTGCGCACCCCGCTTGCCTCGATCCGGGGGTACGCGGAGCTGACCCGGCGCGGCCGGGAGGAGTGCGGGCCCGACACCCGGCACGCGCTCGGGCGGATCGAGTCCGAGGCGATCCGGATGACGGGCCTGGTGGAGGATCTGCTGCTGCTCGCCCGGCTGGACGCCGGACGCCCGCTCGCGTACGAGAGCACCGATCTCGCGCCGCTGGTCGTGGACGCGCTGAGCGATGCCCGGGCCGCCGGGCCCGACCACCGCTGGCACCTCGAACTGCCCGAGGAGCCGGTCAAGGTCCGGGCGGACGGCGCCCGCCTCCACCAGGTCCTGGTCAACCTTCTCGCCAACGCCCGTACCCACACGCCTCCCGGCACCACCGCCACCGCACGCGTGCGGGGGGACGCGGCCGGCCGCGCGGTCGTCGAGATCGAGGACGACGGGCCGGGCATCGCGGCCGAGCTGCTGCCGTACGTCTTCGAGCGCTTCGCCCGGGGTGACGCCTCCCGCGCCCGCCGGGCCGACGGCGGCAGTACGGGGCTCGGCCTCGCGATCGTCCGTGCGGTCGCCCGCGCGCACGGCGGTGACGTCACCGTACGCAGCGTCCCGGGCCGGACCGTCTTCACGGTCGCGCTTCCGGGCCGCCCCGCCCCCCAGGACGCGTCGGCCGTCCCGCAGGGCGCGTCGGCCGTGCCGCAGAGCGAGTGAGCCGTCCCGCAGGACGCGTCGGCCGTCCCGCAGGGCGCGTTGGCCGTGCCTCAGGGCGAGTGAGCCGTGCCGCAGGGCGAGTGAGCCGTACGGAGGCGTCCTGGGCCGGCCGTCGTCGTGAGCCGTTCCCCTACTCACAGGCAGGGCACAGGCTCATCACACAGCCGTGACAGCGGCCCTGGCCAGGGTCTGTGCCATGCGAACCCAATCGATCGCGGGGCCCACGCCCGGCACCCTTCCCGCCCGGGAGCACCTGCCCGCCGGTGTCGCCGGGCGGCCGGTCCTCGACGTGGTGATTCCCGTCTACAACGAGGAGAAGGACCTGAAGCCGTGCGTCCTGCGGCTCCACGACCACCTCTCCCGCACCTTCCCGTACGGCTTCCGCATCACGGTCGCCGACAACGCCTCCACCGACCGGACCCCCGAGGTGGCGGCGTCGCTCGCGGCGACGCTGCCCGAGGTCGAGTCCGTACGGCTCGAACAGAAGGGCCGCGGGCGGGCGCTGCGGACCGTCTGGTCGCACTCGGACGCACCCGTCCTCGCCTACATGGACGTGGACCTGTCCACCGACCTCAACGCGCTGCTCCCGCTCGTGGCGCCGCTCATCTCCGGCCACTCCGACCTCGCGATCGGCTCCCGGCTCGCCCGCTCCTCGCGGGTCGTGCGCGGGCCCAAGCGGGAGTTCATCTCGCGCGCCTACAACCTGATCCTGCGTGGCTCGCTCGCCGCCCGGTTCTCCGACGCGCAGTGCGGGTTCAAGGCGATACGCGGAGAGGTGGCGCAGTGCCTGCTGCCGATGGTCGAGGACACGGGCTGGTTCTTCGACACCGAGATGCTGGTCCTCGCCGAGCGGGCGGGGCTGCGCATCCACGAGGTGCCCGTCGACTGGGTCGACGATCCCGACTCGACGGTCCACATCGTCAGGACCGCGACCGACGACCTGAAGGGTGTCTGGCGGGTGGGACGGGCGCTCGCCACCGGGTCGCTGCCCCTCGACCGGCTGGCCCGGCCCTTCGGCGACGACCCTCGCGACCGGCAACTCGCCGGTGTGCCGGGCGGCCTGGCCCGCCAGCTGGTCGGCTTCTGTGTCGTCGGGGTGCTGTCGACGCTCTTCTACCTGGCGCTGTACTCGGCCTTCCGGTTCGGTCTCGGCGCCCAACTCGCCAACGCGGCCGCCCTGCTCGTCTCCGCGGTCGCCAACACCGCGGCCAACCGGCGTCTCACGTTCGGGGTACGGGGGCGGGACCGCGCGGTACGCCACCAGGCGCAGGGGCTCGTCGTCTTCGGCATCGGTCTCGCCCTGACCAGCGGTTCCCTCGTCGCGCTGGCCGCGGCGACCGGTGATCCGGCCCACTCCACGGAGCTCGCCGTCCTGATCACCGCCAATCTCGCGGCGACCGTCCTGCGCTTCCTGCTGTTCCGGCTCTGGGTGTTCCCGGACCGCCGTACGGACACCGGCACCGGTTCCGGCACCGGCACCGATCCCGGCACCGCCGCCGACTCCGGCACCGCCGTCGACTTCGGCATCGCAACCGCAGCCGACCCCGGCACCGCCGCCGATCCCAACCCCACCGCGAGGACCTTCCGATGACCACCGCACAGGTGACCGCCTCCCCCGCCCGTTCACGGACCGGGCCGCCTCTCGTCCGTCTCTGGCGCGGGCGGGCCGACGACGCCCCCTGGGTGCGGCCAGCGTTCCTGGCGCTGCTCCTCGTCACGGCGGGGCTCTACCTCTGGAACCTGAGCGCCTCCGGCTACGCCAACTCCTTCTACACGGCGGCCGTCCAGGCCGGCAGCGAGAGCTGGAAGGCCTTCTTCTTCGGCTCCCTCGACGCGGCGAACGCCATCACCGTCGACAAGCCGCCGGCCGCGCTCTGGCCGATGGCGCTGTCCGTACGTCTCTTCGGGCTCGGGTCCTGGCAGATCCTGGTGCCCGAGGTGCTGATGGGGGTGGCGACGGTCGCCGTCCTCTACGCGGCGGTCCGACGCCGGTTCGGCGCGGGCGCCGGTCTGATCGCGGGCGCGGTCCTGGCGCTCACGCCGGTCGCCGCGCTGATGTTCCGCTTCAACAACCCGGACGCGCTGCTCGCGCTGCTGATGACGGTGGCCGTGTACCTCGTCCTCCGGGCGCTGGAGGACGGGCGGACGAAGTGGCTGGTGTGGGCAGGGGTCGCCTTCGGCTTCGCGTTTCTCGCCAAGACCCTGCAGGCCTTCCTGATCCTGCCGCCGCTCGCGCTCGTGTACGCGGTGTGCGCACCGGCCGGGATCGGCCGCCGGGTCGGCCGACTCGCCCTCGCCGGGCTCGCGACGGTCGTCACCGCCGGATGGTGGGTCGCCCTGGTCGAACTCTGGCCCGCGTCCTCGCGTCCGTACATCGGAGGCTCGCAGACCAACAGCTTCCTCGAGCTCACGTTCGGCTACAACGGCCTCGGCCGGATCAACGGCAACGAGACCGGCAGCGTCGGTGGCGGGGGCCGCGGCGGCGGCCCCGGTGGCGGTGAGGGCGGCGGCTGGGGCGAGACCGGGATCGGGCGGATGTTCAACGACACCGTCGGCGGCCAGATCTCCTGGCTGCTGCCGGCCGCGCTGATCCTGCTCCTCGCCGGCCTCGTGGTCACCTGGCGGGCGCCGAGGACGGACACCGCGCGCTCCGCGTTCCTGGTCTGGGGCGGCTCGCTGCTGATCACCCTGGCCGTGTTCAGCTTCATGGCCGGCATCTTCCACGAGTACTACACAGTGGCCCTGGCCCCGTACATCGCGGCGCTCGTCGGCATGGGCGCGAGCGTCCTGTGGGAGGAGCGCACGCGGTTCCTCGCCTCGGCGGCGCTCGCCGTGACGGTCGCGGGAACGGCGGTCTGGGGGTTCGTGCTGCTCGGCCGGACGCCCGACTGGCTGCCCTGGCTGCGGTGGACGGTCCTGGTCACGGGCTCGGTGGCGGCGCTCGGGCTGCTGCTCGCGGGCCGGCTCGACCGGCGGATCGGGCTCGGGATGGCGGGGCTCGGTCTGGCGGCGGGGCTCGCGGGCCCATTCGCGTACACCGTGACCACGCTGGGCAGCGGGCATCAGGGGTCGATCGTGACGGCGGGTCCGTCGGGCGGCGCGAGGGGCGGACCGCCGGGCGGGATGCGGATCTTCGAGGGCGGTCAGCTGCCCCCGGGTGGTCAGGCCGCCGGTCAGGGGGGCCAGATGCCGGGCGGTGCCCCGGGGGGCACCCCGCCCCAGGGCGGCCAGGGCGGTCAGGGCAACGGGCAGCAGCCTCGTCTCGAACGCTTCGGTCCCGGCGGCGTTGGTGGCGGTGGCATGGGTGGTCTGCTCAACGGCGCGACCGTCGGCTCCAAGGCCAAGGCCGCCCTGCTCGACGGTGCGGACGACTACACCTGGGTCGCGGCGGCCGTCGGCGCGCAGAACGCGGCCAGCTACCAGCTCGCCACCGGAAAGCCGGTGATGGCGATCGGGGGCTTCAACGGCAGTGACCCGTCCCCGACGCTCGCGCAGTTCAAGCAGTACGTCGCCCAGGGGAAGATCCACTACTTCGTCGGTGGCGGCGCCGGTGGTGGCGGTGGCGGCACGGGTGAGACCGGGGCCATGGGTGGCATGGGGGGCATGGGTGGCAACGCGGAGATCTCCACCTGGGTCTCGGCGACGTTCGAACAGGTCACCCTCGACGGCGCCACCTTCTACGACCTGACCCGGGAGAAGTAGCCCGAAAATAATCGCTATACAGCGTACGAGAGCCCTTGTACGGTGTACGAGATCCAGTCCCGTACACCGTACAAGGGGGAACCATGACGGCGACGACCGCCGCGAACGAACCCACCGCCGGACAGACGTCCGGCGGCCATCCGCAGCGCTGGCTGATCCTCGGCGTCATCTGTCTCGCCCAGCTCACCGTGCTGCTCGACAACACCGTGCTGAGCGTCGCCATCCCCTCGCTGACCTCGGAGCTCCACGCCTCCACCAGCGACATCCAGTGGATGATCAACGCGTACTCGCTCGTCCAGTCCGGCCTGCTTCTCACCGCCGGAAACGCCGCCGACCGCTACGGCCGCAAGAAGCTCCTGGCCGCCGGCCTCGCGCTCTTCGGCCTCGGCTCGCTCGCCGCCGGACTCGCCGACTCCACCGGACAGCTGATCGCCGCCCGCGCGGGCATGGGCATCGGCGGCGCGCTGCTCATGACCACCACCCTCGCCGTCGTCATGCAGATCTTCGACGACTCCGAGCGGGTCAAGGCCATCGCGCTCTGGTCCACCGTCAGCTCGCTCGGCTTCGCCGGCGGCCCGCTGATCGGCGGCGTGATCCTGAACCACTACTGGTGGGGAATGATCTTCCTGATCAACATCCCGGTGGCGCTGATCGGCCTGGTCGCGGTCCTCAAGCTCGTACCGGAGTCCAAGAACCCGCAGGGAGCGCGCCCCGACCTGCTCGGCGCGCTGCTCTCCACCATCGGCATGACCGCCGTGGTGTACGCGATCATCACCGGCCCGGAGCACGGCTGGACCTCCACCGAGGTGCTGGTCCCGGCCGTGATCGGCCTTGTCGTCCTCGGCGCCTTCGCGCGGTGGGAGCTGCACACCCCGTACCCCATGCTCGACATGCACTTCTTCCGCAACCAGAAGTTCGTCGGCGCCATCGGCGGCTCCCTGCTGGTGGTCTTCGGCATGGGCGGTTCGCTCTTCCTGCTGACCCAGCACCTGCAGTTCGTGCTCGGCTACGAGCCGCTGGAGGCGGGTCTGCGGATGGCGCCGCTGGCCCTGACCATCGTCGGCCTCAACCTGACCGGCATCGGCCCGCGGATCGTGATGAAGCTCGGCACCCCGCCCACCGTCGTCCTCGGCATGACGCTGGTCGCGGGCGGCCTCACCTCCATCGCGGTGCTCGGCGGCGGTACGGACGGCAGCTACGGGGGCATGCTCCTGGGCCTCGTCCTGATGGGCGGCGGCATCGCCGTCTCGTCCCCCGCGATGGCCAACGCCATCATGAGCTCCATCCCGCCGGAGAAGGCCGGAGTGGGCGCCGGTATCAACGGCACCCTCGCCGAGTTCGGCAACGGTCTCGGCGTCGCGGTCCTCGGAGCCGTCCTCAACGCCCGGTTCGCGGCGCTCGTCACCGTGACCGCCGCCTCCCTGCCCGCGGCGCTCGCGGCGGCCGGCAGCGACGCCGAACGGCAGGAGATCTCCGACGCCTTCGCCTCCGGACTCGAGACCAGCCAACTGGTCGGCGCGATCGCCGTCTTCGCGGGCGGCCTGGTGGCGGCGGCCCTGCTCGCCCGCGCCGAGCGGTCCGAGAAGCGCGCGGCCGCTGAATAGCATGGTGACGGACCGCTGACACACGGAGGAACGCGATGGTCAAGGCAGCCGACCGGGCGAAGAACCCGGCGCGTTCCAGCGTCTGGCTCGAGAAGAGGGCCGCCCGCGCCGGGGGCGGACCCGCCGGGCTCGACCGCGACCGGATCGTGGCGGCCTCGATCCGGATGCTGGACGAGGAGGGCCTCGGCAAACTGTCGATGCGCAAGCTCGCGTCCGAGCTGGGCGTGACGGCGATGTCGCTCTACTGGTACGTGGACACCAAGGACGACATCATCGAGTTCGCGCTCGACGCCGTCTACGAGGAGATCGACCTCGCGGCCGTCGACGCCGCGGAGGGCTGGCAGGGCCGGGTCCGCGCGCTCGCCCTCGCCTACCGCAGGGTGCTCGTCCGCCACCCGTGGGTCTCGCCGTGCGTCGGCTCGTACCTCAACATCGGCCCGAACGCGCTCGCCGTCGGGTACAAGATCCAGGAGGCCATCAGGGACACCGGGCTGCCGCTGCACGGCCGGCCGGGCGCGATGTCGGCGGTCTTCCAGTTCGTGTACGGCTACGGGACGATCGAGGCCCAGTTCGGCCGGCGTGCGGCGGAGGCCGGCATGTCCCAGGACGACTTCTACACGGAGGCGGTCGCCGCCTTCCGCGACGACCCCGAATTCGCCGAGCAGATCGCGGATATGAAGGAGATCCTCGACGAGCGGGCCTCGCACGGCAGCGTCAGCGCCATCTGGGAACGGGACTTCGCCTACGCCCTCGACATCCTGATCGCGGGCATCGAGGCCAAGGCGGCCCCCTCGACCTGACCCGCGGGTCGGCGTACGCCGCCCGGGCCGACGGGCGGGTCGGCCTGACGGGCGGTCGACCCGACGCGCGGCTCGGTCCGATGCAGGCTGGACCGACGGGCGGTCGGCCTGACGCCGCCCGGGCTGACGGGCGGTCGCCCCGACAGGCGGCCGGGCCGACGCCCGGTCGCCCCGACACCCGGTCGGCCCCAGCCACGAACACCGAACGGGGCTCGGCCCGGTGCGGCTCGGCCCGACCCGTGGTCGGCCCGGCGCCCTGTCCGCCCCTCGTCGGCCGCCAACCGGC
>NZ_JAGGOS010000016.1 GCF_018614205.1 Streptomyces sp. ISL-36
CGCCACCGCCACCGCCGCCGCCTCCACCGCCACGGCGCTGCTGCGGCGGCCGCCCGCCCCGCTCCTTCCGGGGCGCCGGCGCCGACTCCGTGGCCGTCGCCTCGTCGTCCAGCCGCAGCGTCAGCGAGATCCGCTTACGGGGGATGTCCACCTCCAGGACCTTCACCCGGACCACGTCACCCGGCTTGACCACGTCCCGCGGGTCCTTGACGAACGTCTTCGACATCGCCGACACGTGCACCAGACCGTCCTGGTGCACACCGATGTCCACGAACGCGCCGAAGGCGGCGACGTTCGTCACGACGCCCTCCAGCACCATCCCCGACACCAGGTCGCCGATCTTCTCGACGCCCTCCTTGAACGTGGCCGTCTTGAAGGCGGGCCGCGGGTCACGGCCCGGCTTCTCCAGCTCGCGCAGGATGTCCGTGACCGTCGGCAGACCGAAGGTCTCGTCGACGAAGTCGTCCGCCCGCAGCGACCGCAGCACGCCGGTGTTGCCGATCAGCGAGGCGACCTCGCCGCCCGTCGTCTTCACCATCCGCCGCACCACCGGATACGCCTCCGGGTGCACCGAGGACGCGTCCAGCGGGTCGTCGCCGCCCCGGATCCGCAGGAAGCCCGCGCACTGCTCGTACGCCTTCGGGCCGAGCCTGGCCACGTCCTTCAGCGCCTTCCGCGAGCGGAAGGGACCGTTGGCGTCCCGGTGCGCCACGATGTTCTCGGCGAGGCCCGCCCCGATGCCCGACACCCGCGAAAGCAGCGGCGCGGAGGCCGTGTTGACGTCCACACCGACGCCGTTCACACAGTCCTCGACCACCGCGTCGAGCGAGCGGGAGAGCTTCACCTCGGACAGGTCGTGCTGGTACTGCCCGACGCCGATCGACTTCGGATCGATCTTCACCAGCTCGGCCAGCGGATCCTGGAGCCGCCGCGCGATCGAGACCGCGCCGCGGATCGACACGTCGAGGTCCGGAAGTTCCTGCGAGGCGAAGGCGGAGGCCGAGTACACCGAGGCGCCCGCCTCCGAGACCATCACCTTGGTGAGCTTCAACTCCGGGTGCCTGGCGATGAGATCGGCCGCCAGCTTGTCGGTCTCGCGGGAGGCGGTGCCGTTGCCGATGGCCACCAGCTCCACCGCGTGCTCCTCGGCGAGCCGCGCCAGCTTCGCCAGCGACTCGTCCCACTTGTTCGCCGGGACGTGCGGATAGATCGTGTCGGTGGCCACGACCTTGCCCGTCGCGTCGACGACGGCGACCTTCACCCCCGTACGGAAACCGGGGTCGAGGCCCAGCGTCGCCCGCGTCCCGGCCGGCGCCGCGAGCAGCAGGTCGCGCAGGTTCGCCGCGAAGACCCGTACCGCCTCGTCCTCCGCCGCCGTCCGCAGCCGCAGCCGCAGATCGATGCCGAGGTGCACCAGGATCCGGGTCCGCCAGGCCCAACGGACGGTGTCCTGGAGCCACTTGTCACCCGGGCGTCCCCGGTCGGCCACGCCGAAGCGCGAGGCGACCATGGCCTCGTACGACGACGGGCCGGGCAGGTCCGAGGTCTCCTCGGGCTCCAGCTCCAAGGTGAGGACGTCCTCCTTCTCGCCGCGCAGCATCGCGAGGATCCGGTGCGAGGGCAGCGCGGTGAACGGCTCGGCGAAGTCGAAGTAGTCGGCGAACTTCGCGCCCGCCTCCTCCTTGCCCTCGCGGACCTTGGCGGCCAGCCGGCCCCGGCCCCACATCCGCTCCCGCAGCTCGCCGATCAGGTCGGCGTCCTCCGAGAACTTCTCGGTGAGGATGGCCCGCGCGCCCTCCAGCGCGGCCGCCGCGTCGGCGACCCCCTTGTCGGCGTCGACGAAGGCCGCGGCGGCCGCCGCCGGTTCCACCGACGGGTCGGCGAGCAGCCCCTCGGCCAGCGGCTCCAGACCGGCCTCGCGGGCGATCTGCGCCTTGGTGCGGCGCTTGGGCTTGAAGGGCAGATAGATGTCCTCCAGCCGCGCCTTGGTGTCGGCGGCCCGCAGCCGCGCCTCCACCTCGGCGGTCAGCTTGCCCTGCTCGCGGACCGATTCGAGGATGGCGGTCCGCCGCTCCTCCAGCTCCCGCAGATAGCGCAGCCGCTCCTCGAGCGTGCGCAGCTGCGCGTCGTCGAGCATCTCGGTCGCTTCCTTGCGGTAGCGCGCGATGAACGGCACGGTCGAGCCGCCGTCGAGCAGCTCGACGGCCGCCCTCACCTGTCGCTCGCGTACGCCGAGTTCCTCGGCGATCCTGCTTTCGATGGACGTCGTCACGGTGTCCCGACTCGCCTTCTCGTGCCTCAAGCTTGCGACTGCATTGTGCCGGGTCGCTCACCGGAATGCCGCACGCGCCCCGCCCCGCGCGCGGCGCGTCAGCCCTTGCCGATCAGGTCCGCCGGGAACGCCCCCGCGGCGGCGGCCGTGAACAGGAAGCCACGGCCCAGCTCCGTCAGCCGTTCCACTCCGGCCGCCCCCAGGTGCTCGTACGGGGCGGAGTCCAGCCGGTCCGTGTGCTCCTCCAGCTCGGCGCGCAGGTCGGAGCCCGCGTCGGTGAGCTCGCCCGCGGCGTCCAGCAGTCCCCGGTCGCGCAGCCGCTCCACCGCCGCCTCCCAGTCGGCCCGTCGCCAGCCGCGGGTGCCGAGCACCCAGCGCGGGGCCATCCCCTTGCCGGTGGCGGTGTGGCTGACCAGTGCCTCCACCGGGTCGAGCCCGGCGGAGAGCAGCGCCACCAGATGTCCGTCGCCCCGGTGCTCGCGCAGCAGCGTGGCGGCGTGCCAGTACGCCAGGTGCGGCTCCTCGGGCACCGGCAGGTCGGCGTTGCCGGCGTAGAGCGGCCGGGCGTGCCGGGTGCACGCCTCCGTGGCGCGCAGCGCGAGCTCGGCGGCCTCGGCCATCTCCGGCGATCCGATCGCCTCCTCGCCGAGCAGGCGCCGCAGGGTGGTGTCGACGACCCGCAGCCTGGCTTCGAGGACGGCGGCGGGGGAGGCGGTCTCCCACACGGCCGGGAAGTGCCGTGCGAGCAGCTCGTGGTTGTAGTTGTAGAACGTCGCGGCCACCGTGCCCGGGCCGACGGCGCCCAGGACGGCGCTCCGGGCAACGAGGCGCATGGCGCTCGGGTCGTCGAAACCGAGGGTCTTGAACTCGCTGTCCAGATCCGGCGAGAAGAACAGCGTGGAGTGCAGCGGGTTGAGGGCGTTGTGGCAGCGTCGGCCCGCGCGGTGCGGCAGAGAAGTCGTCATGGCGCCAACGTTACCGACTGGTCGGTACGACGGGAACGGCCGGGGAGCCCGATGGCAGGAAAGGTGGGGTCCCGGTCATTGCGGCCGTCCTCCGCCCGGCCAACGATAGAGCCATGACGAAGCGACCCGTGCTCGTCGTCCTCTTCGACGGCGTGCAGAGCCTGGATGTGACCGGACCGGTGGAGGTCTTCGCCGGCGCCGGCCGCGTCGCCGGAGCGGAGGGCTCCTACCCGATCCGTACCGCCTCGCTCGACGGCGGGCCGGTCCGGACCCACAGCGGGCTGCGGATGCTTCCGGACTCCACGCTCGCCGCGGCCACCGAGGCGGGACCACCGCACACCCTGCTCGTCCCCGGCGGCGAGGGCACCCGGCACCCGGACCCGCTGCTGATCGACTGGCTGCGCGAGAACGCCCCGCACGCCGAACGTCTCGTCTCCGTCTGCACGGGCGCGCTGCTGCTCGCCGAGGCCGGACTGCTCGACGGGCACCGGGCCACCACCCACTGGCTGGCCTGCGACCACCTCGCCCGCTGCTACCCCGAGGTCGAGGTGGAGCCGGACCCCATCTTCGTCCGGGACGGCAGGCTCTCCACCTCCGCCGGAGTCACCGCGGGCATCGATCTCGCGCTGGCCCTGGTGGAGGAGGACCTGGGCCGGGACGCGGCGCTCGCGGTCGCGCGCCACCTGGTCGTCTTCCTGCGCCGCCCCGGCAACCAGGCGCAGTTCAGCGCGCAGCTCGCAGCCCAGACGGCCCGCCGCGAACCACTGCGCGAGCTGCAGCACTGGATCACCGAACACCCCGGCGCGGACCTCTCCGTCGAGGCCCTGGCCGCCCGCGCCCGATTGTCGCCCCGCCACTTCGCCCGCGCCTTCCGGGCGGAGACCGGCACCACTCCCGGTCGGTACGTCGACCGGGTCCGGCTCGAACACGCCCGAAGGCTCCTGGAGGAGTCCACCCACGGCGTCCAGGAGGTCTCCCGGGCCGCCGGATACGGCACCTCCGAGGCCATGCGCCGCGCCTTCGTCAAGGCGCTCGGTACGGCTCCCGCCGACTACCGCCGCCGCTTCCACGCCCCTGTTCACCCCACCAGCCGATAGGGATCCCATGCAGATCGCCGTCCTGCTCTACGACCGCTTCACCGCCCTCGACGCCGTCGGCCCCTACGAACTCCTCGCCCGTCTCCCCGGAGCCGAGACCGTCTTCGTGGCCAAGGAGACCGGGCCGGTCAGGGGCGATCAGGGCAGCCTCGCCCTCGTCGCCGACCGGACCCTCGCCGACGTGCCCCGGCCCGACATCGTCCTGGTTCCCGGCGGCCCGGGCTCGCGCGAGGCGATGCACGACCCGGAGATTCTCGCCTGGCTCCGTACCGCCGACGCCACCAGCACCTGGACCACCTCCGTGTGCACCGGTTCGCTGGTCCTCGCCGGCGCGGGACTGCTCGCCGGCCGCCGGGCCACCAGCCACTGGCTCGCGCTCGACGACCTGCGGCCGCTCGGCGCCGAACCCACCGGTGAGCGGGTCGTCTTCGACGGCAAGTACGTCACCGCCGCCGGGGTCTCCTCCGGCATCGACATGGCCCTGCATCTGCTCGGCCGGATCGCCGGCGACGGGGCGGCGCAGACCATCCAGCTGCTCACCGAGTACGACCCGCAGCCGCCCTACGACGCGGGCTCGCCGGAGAAGGCTCCGGCCGAGATCGTCGCGCACTGGCGCGGACAGGCGGAGAAGGTCCTGGTCCAGGAGAGCTGACCTACGGGGCGGCGAACCGCGCGGCCCGCACCGGGCGACGGAGCCGGAGGGAACCGGCCCCGGGCCGGTTCAGATCCCGTACGTGAAGCGGGGCGCGCGGCGCTCCAGGAACGCGGCGACACCCTCCGCGGTGTCGCCGCTGCCGCGCGCCTGCTCCGCCCAGTGGGCGTCCCGGTCCGTGCGGCCGTCCGCGAACTCCTTCGCCGCCGCCTGGGTCAGCTGCGAACGCGAGACGAGTACCCGGGTGAACTCACGCACCCGCTTGTCCAGCTCGCCGGCCGGAAGCACCTCGTCCACCAGACCGGTGCGCAGCGCCCGCTCCGTGTCGATCAACTCGCCCGAGAACAGCAGGTACTTCGCGGCCGACGGCCCCACCAGCGAGGCCAGGCGGCGGGTCGACGAGGACGGGTAGACGATGCCGAGCTTCGAGGGGGTGACCCCGAACAGCGCACCCTCCTCGGCGAAGCGCAGATCGCAGGCGGCGGCGAGCTGGCTGCCGCCGCCGACGCAGTAGCCGCGGACGGCCGCCAGCGTCGGCTTCGGGAAGGCGGCGAGCGCCTCCTCGGCCCGTACCGCGAGCGACTGCTGCTCGTCGCCCGGCTCCCGCAGCGTCGAGATGTCCGCGCCGGCGCAGAAGGTCGCGCCCTCTCCCGTGACGACCAGCGCGCGGACGTCGCGGTCGGCGGCGAGGCCGGCCAGCAGCTCGGGCAGGGCGCGCCACATCGCGACGGTCATCGCGTTGCGCTTGGCCGGGTTCGAGATGACGACGGTGGCGACCCCGTCGACCGCGTCGGCGGGGCTTACTTTCAGCTGCGGCTCCATGCGCCGGATGCTATCCGGGCAGCCCGAACGTACGATCAGGAAGGGGGTGCGAGGAGGAGGCGCCGATGGTTCACGACGCTCACGACCCGGCCCGGGACGACCGCGACCCCGTACGCGAGGGCAGGAAACTCGCCCGCAGCTTCGGCTGGCTCGCCGTCCTCGGTGCCCTGCTCGTCCTCGGCGGGATCGTCGGTCTCATCTACACCGGAGCCGCCACCCTCACCTCGATGCTGCTCTTCGGCTGGCTGCTGCTCATCGGCGGTGCCGTCGGTCTGCTCCACGCCATCGAGTCGCGCGGCACCAGTTACTTCTGGCTCGCCGTGGTGGTGGCCGCCCTGAACATCGCGGCCGGTCTGGTCGTCATCCGCCACCCGGAGGGCTCGGCCGAGGCGCTGACCATGTTCGCCGCGCTGCTCTTCCTCACCGGCGGCGTGTTCCGCCTGGTGGGCAGCGTGGTGGTACGCGGTCCGCAGTTCGGCTGGACGCTCCTGCAGGGGGCCTTCGGGCTCCTGCTCGGTCTGCTCGTCCTCTTCGACTGGCCCCACAGCAGCCGCTACGTCCTCGGCACCTTCTTCTCCCTCGCGCTGCTCTTCGACGGTCTGGGCCTGGTCGCGATCGGTGTCGGCGGCCGGCGGATCGTCAGTATGGTGGCTCCGAAGGCCACCCTCAACGGTGGTACCGGTACCCCTCCGAAGTCGTCAGAAGAAGGTCAGGAGCGGTCGAACAACTGACGTTGGCATACTCAGTCGATCAGAAGGTGGCCGATAAGCGTCGACTTCTGGTCAGTAGGCCGGTCCGCGCCTTCGGATTACCAAGACTCGACCTCGTGGCGACAATCGAGCACGAGGGTGGGAGCCGGACTATGGAGAGCCGCGGGAGCGTCCCCGCCCGGCCCCCGTCCTACGAAGGGGTCTGGCGCTTCACCGCTCCGGCGGTCGACGTCTCCGTCCCGCAGGCACGGCACGCGGTCCGCGACCTGCTGATCCGTCAGGGTGTACCGGTCCACGACGAGACGCTCCAGGGCCTGCTCCTGATCGTCTCCGAACTGGTCACCAACGCCGTCAAGCACGCGGCGCTGCTCTCCCCCGAAGTGGCGGTGGAGGTGGCGATCGGCGCGGAGTGGATCCGGGTGTCCGTCGAGGACAACCATCCCTACCGTCCCAAGGCCCTGGAGGCGGACTACGGCCAGACCGGCGGCCGCGGTCTGCTCCTGGTGCGGGAGTTCGCGCTGGAGTCGGGCGGGGCCTGCGACGTGGAGCACACCGCGAGCGGCGGCAAGATCATCTGGGCCGCGCTGCCCTTGGTCCCCGGGGCGACGACGGCCGGCGCGGCCCCCGGAAACGTTCCCGCGGCGGGCGTCGGCCCGGCGACGGGAACCGGACCCGTACCGGCGACGGGCCCCGTACCGGCGACCGGGCCCGTACCGGCGACGGGGATCGTCTCCGCGCCAGGGGCCGGGCCCGTACCCGCTCCGGGTGCCGGGCCCGTCACGGCTTCGGGGATCACCAGCCCCCGGTCGGACCCGTCAGCTCCTTGACCGCCGGACGCGCCGCGTCCAGCACCGTCATGAACCAGGCGGAGAACGGCGCGGTCGCGTGGCGTTCGGCCAGTTCGGCGGCGGTCACGAAGGCGGTCTCCTCGACCTCCTCCGGGTCCGGACGCAGCTCGGCCTGCACCATGCCGACGAAGAGGTGGTTGTACTCCTGCTCCACCAGGCCCGAGGCCGGGTCCGGGTGGTTGTAGCGGACGGTCCCCGCCTGCGCGAGCAGCGAGGGCGAGATGCCCAGCTCCTCGTACGTACGCCGGGCGGCGGCCGCGAACGGCGCCTCGCCGGGGTACGGGTGGCCGCAGCAGGTGTTCGACCAGACACCGGGGGAGTGGTACTTGCCGAGCGCGCGGCGCTGCAGCAGCAGCCGCCCCGACTCGTCGAAGAGGAAGACGGAGAACGCCCGGTGCAGCTGCCCCGGCGCCTGGTGGGCGGCGAGCTTCTCCGCCGTACCGATGGTGTTGCCGTCCTCGTCGACCAGCTCGAGCAAGATCGACGCGTCGGCCGCGGTCGGCTGGACGCCGTTCGACGAGCTGTATGTCGCGGTGGCTGGTGTGGTCGGCATACCCATCCTTCGCTTCGGTCCTCGGCCCCGGTGGGGCCCCCTCAGTCTGCCGTACAAAAGCGGCTTGTCCGTACTTCGGAGGCCGGACGTGGCCGCTCCCACCGCACCGGAGTACACGCCGGTGCGGCGGGAGCGGCCGCCGGGTCAGACGCCGAAGGCCGCCGGATAGTGGATCATGCCCTCCGGGACACCGCCGGAACCGTCCAGGTCGAGGGCCATCATCGCTTCGTCCGGGACCTCGAAGGACGGCTTGATCCCGTACCGCGACGCAGGTACGAATCCGAACCGCGGGTAGTAGTCCGGGTGGCCGAGCACCAGCACGAGCCGCTCCCCGCGCAGCCGTGCCGCGTCGAGCACGGCCCGGACCACGGCCTGCCCTGCGCCCCCGCGCTGGTGGGCGGGGGCCACGGCGACCGGGGCGAGCGCCGCCGCCGGCGTGTCACCGACCCGGCATCGGGTGATCAGCGCGTACGCCGCGACGGTCCCGTCCGGCGCCTCGGCGACGTACGACAGGCCCGGGAGCCAGGCCTCCGGATCCTCGCGCAGGGCGTCGACCAGCGCGGCCTCCTCCCGGGTCGCGAAGGCCGCCGCGTTGATCTCCCGTACGGCCGGGATGTCGGCCGCCGTCTCCTCCCGTGTGCGCCATCGGGGGTCGACGGGCCGCAGGACGTAGCCGGTGTAGCCGTATTCGCCGCCGTGTTCCCGGCGCATGGCGAGCTCCGCGCGGGTCGCGGCGAGCGCCTCGGCCATGCCGGGGGAGGCGGCGTCGGCGGCGTCGGCCCGCTCGGCGAGCGGGCCGTAGTACTCGTCCCAGTCGCTCTCGGGCTGCGGCACGACACCGAGGACGTGGTAGCCGCTCTCGACCGCCGCCGCCGTGTTCCCGGCGGTGGTACGCAGCCGGTAGTGCCGGTCCCAGAAGGCGCGGGCCTGCGGACCGGGTTCGTCGACGGTCCACTCGCACTCGGTGAGCACGAGGGTGCCTCCGGAGACTCTCCCGCCACGCCGCGGGGCGGAGGGCGAGAGCAGTCGGCGCCAGGCGCGCAGCGCGGTGTCGAAGCCGATGGCGTAGGCCGAGCTCTCCGCCCAGACCAGATCGAAGGATCCGTCCGGGAACGGGAGGTCGCCCATGTCGGCGCGGAGCGTACGGATGCGGTCGCCGAGCCCGCGGGCGGCGGCGGCGCGCCGCAGCTCCTCCAGGAACGGCTCGTGCAGATCGACGGCCGTCACCTCGGCCCCGGCCTCGGCGGCCAGGAGCAGCGCGGAGCGGCCGGGCCCGCAGCCGAGGTCGAGGACGCGCGGGCGCTCGGGGAGCGGTCCGGCGAGCGCGAGCAGCCGGCGGGTGGTGTAGTCGGAGCCGGGGCCCTGCCGCGGAAGACCGTGGTGCAGGGTGAAGAAGGCGTCGTGGAGTGATGACGTGTGGTCGGACAACGTGGGAAACCCTTGAGTGAGGGGCCTCGGCCGACGTCGTGACGAACCGGTTCGGAAAGGAACCGGTGATCAGGTCAGCCGGAGACCCGGGAGCTGAAGCCGGACCGGGCGCTGCCGCACTGGGCAGCCTCCATCGCGACGGTCATCAACCTCAGCTCCTCTCCACCTCACATGTGTGCCAAGAGGCTATCAGGGGCTCCGCGTTGGGCCGGGGTCAGAGGCAGAGCTTCGCCTCGTGCGCGGCATGACCGGCCGGCTCCAGCTGGAAGGTGCAGTGCTCCACGTCGAAGTGCGAGCCCAGGCAGCCCTGCAGGTCGTGCAGCATCTTCTCGTGCCCCACCGCGTCCAGCGCGAGCTGGTCGACGACCACATGCGCGGAGAGCACCGGCATCCCGGAGGTGATCGTCCAGGCATGCAGATCGTGGACGTCCTCGACACCGGGCAGGGCCAGTATGTGCGCGCGCACCTCCACCATGTCGACGCCCTTCGGCGCGGACTCCAGGAGCACGTCCAGCGTCTCGCGCAGCAGCTTGACCGTGCGCGGCACGATCATCAGGCCGATGAGGATCGAGGCGATCGGGTCGGCGTACTGCCAGTCCGTCGCCAGGATGACGCCCGCCGAGATGAGCACCGTCACCGAGCCGAGCGCGTCCGCGAGCACCTCCAGATAGGCGCCGCGCACATTGAGGCTCTCCTTCTGCCCGCGGACGAGCAGCGAGAGCGAGATCATGTTGGCGACCAGACCGATCAGCGCGAACGCGATGGTCAGTCCGCCCCTGGTCTCGGTCGGCTCGACGAACCGCTGGATCGCCTCGTAGAGCACGTAGCCGCCGACACCGAGCAGCAGCAGACAGTTCGCGAGGGCGGCGAGGATCTCGGCCCGGGCGAAACCGAAGGTGCGGTTGTCGGTGGGGGGACGGTTGGCGAAGTGGATCGCGAGGAGCGCCATCGCCAGCCCGACCGCGTCGGTCGCCATGTGGGCCGCGTCGGCGATCAGCGCGAGCGAGTCGGCGACGATGCCGCCGATGATCTCGATCACCATCACGGAGAGGGTGATGGTCAGCGCGATCCGTAGTCGGCCCTTGTAGGCCGCCGCGGCCGTCCCCGTGGGCGGCGGTCCTCCATGGCTGTGTCCGTGGTCGTGTCCAGCCCCCATGACAAGGCCTCCCGGTCATGTCGATTCCTGTGCCCCGAGTCGCAAGTGAACTACGGGTGGGGGGTATGTGCAACACGGTACTGAACACCGTTGTCATATGCGCTGACCTGCGGTTATGGCGGTAGGTCAAGGGTGGGGGACGATCAGTGCCCGCTTCCCGGAGCGCGGCGCCCGGGAGCCGGGGGAGCGGCGGTTTGTGGGGCGGGCCGCCGATCGCCCATGATGATCTCCGCAGGGCGCGGCGCACTCACGCGGAGCGGAGTGGGCCCGGGGGCGTCCGCACCGCAAAGCCTCGGTGAACTCCCGCTTGGTTCATCCGATAGCCTCAGCCGACGTGCCGCCGCCCGATGCCGGGCCGAGCCGCCGTGCCCCGGGGCGCGCCATGGGCCTCGCCGGCCCGCCCGTCAGCTCCAAGGAGTGAGTTCGTCTGTCGACCGCCATCCTCACCGGTCCGCCGGTACCCGGATCGTCGCTCGACGGCGATCTGCGGTCGCTGGGTTTCGACGTCAGGGTCGCCTCCGGTCCTGACGAGACGGCCACGCTGCTCGCCGCCGTACCGGCGGGTGAGCGGGTCGCCGTCGTCGACCCCCGGTTCGTCGGCCACCTCCACGCGCTGCGCCTGGCCCTCACCGACCCCCGCTTCCCCGTCGCCGCCGCCCCCGGCGCGCTGACCGCGCAGAGCGAGGCACGCCCCGCGCTGATGCGTGCGCTGAACGTCACGTTCGCGGGCGTGCCGGACCGTGACAAGGGACACGACGACCGACGTGACGACCGGCCCGCGCCGGGTACCGGGCCCGCCCCGGCCGCCGGGACCGCAGGCCGGCCCGCCGGGTCAGAGGGCCGGCCCGCGACCTCCCTCGCCGGCGAGGGACGGATCCTGCCCGACGCGCTCGCCGACGCGCTCGAGGCCGACGACGCCGCCGTGCACCGGCCGCAGCTCGGCACGCTCGTCGCCGACGTACCGACCGACGCCGAGGCCCGCCACGAGGCCCGCGCCGCCGTCGCGGCCGTCGACGAGGAGGCCGTACGCCTCCGCTCGGCCGTCAAGGCCCACGACGGCTTCTTCACCACCTTCTTCATCAGCCCGTACTCCCGCTACATCGCCCGCTGGTGCGCCCGGCGCGGACTGACCCCCAACCAGGTCACCACCGCCTCGCTGCTCACCGCCCTGATCGCGGCCGGCTGCGCCGCCACGGGCGAGCGCGGCGGGTACATCGCCGCCGGCGTGCTGCTCCTGGTCTCCTTCGTCCTGGACTGCACCGACGGGCAGCTCGCCCGCTACTCCCTGCAGTACTCGACGATGGGCGCCTGGCTCGACGCCACCTTCGACCGGGCCAAGGAGTACTCCTTCTACGCGGGCCTCGCCCTCGGCGCCGCGCGCAACGGCGACGACGTCTGGGCGCTCGCGCTCGGTGCGATGGTCCTGATGACCTGCCGCCATGTCGTGGACTTCTCGTTCAACGAGGCCAACCACGACGCCACCGCCAACACCAGCCCCACCGCGGCCCTCTCCAACCGGCTCGACAGCGTCGGCTGGACCGTCTGGGTCCGCCGGATGATCATCCTGCCGATCGGCGAGCGCTGGGCCATGATCGCGGTCCTGACCGCCGTCACCACCCCGCGGATCGTCTTCTGGGCGCTGATCATCGGCTGCGCCTTCGGCGCCTGTTACACCACGGCGGGGCGCGTGCTGCGCTCGCTGACCCGCAGGGCGAAGCGCACGGACCGCGCGGCGCAGGCGCTCGCGGACCTCGCGGACACGGGGCCGATCGGCGAGCTGGTGGCGCGGGCCGCCGGCCGACGCCTCGCCCTGCCGCCCCTGCTCCCGGCCGTCGCAGGCGCCGCCGCGCTGATCGCCGTCGCCTGGTCGCAGCCGGTCGGCGGCGTAGCGACGGTGTCGGCCGCCGTCGTGTACGCGGTCCTCGCCGGTCTCGCCGTCGCCCGACCCCTCAAGGGCGCCCTCGACTGGCTCGTCCCCCCCGTCTTCCGCGCCGCCGAGTACACCACCGTGCTGATCCTCGCGGCCCGCTCCGACGTCCCCGGGGCCCTGCCCGCCGCTTTCGGGCTGGTCGCGGCGGTCGCCTACCATCACTACGACACGGTGTACCGCATCCGCGGCGGCACCGGCGCGCCGCCCTCCTGGCTGGTGCGCACCATCGGGGGTCACGAGGGCCGCACGCTTCTCGTGACCGTGCTCGCCGCCCTGCTCGCGAGCCGCGGCACCGATTTCACCCCGGCGCTCACCGCCCTCGCGGCCGCCGTGGCGCTCGTGGTGCTCGTGGAGTCCATCCGCTTCTGGGTGTCCTCCGGAGCACCCGCCGTACATGACGAAGGAGAAACAGCATGATTGGCCTCGTACTGGCAGCCGGTGCCGGACGGCGTCTGCGCCCCTACACCGACACGCTCCCGAAGGCCCTCGTGCCTGTCGACGGTGAGACCACCGTCCTCGACCTGACTCTGAAGAACTTCGCGGAGGTCGGCCTCACCGAGGTCGCCATCGTCGTCGGCTACCGCAAGGAGGCCGTGTACGACCGCAAGGAGGCCCTGGAGGCCAAGTACGGCGTCTCGATCACCCTGATCGACAACGACAAGGCCGAGGAGTGGAACAACGCCTACTCCCTGTGGTGCGCCCGTGAGGTCCTGAAGAAGGGCGTCATCCTCGCCAACGGCGACACCGTGCACCCGGTCTCCGTCGAGAAGACCCTGCTCGCCGCGCGCGGCGACGGCCAGAAGATCATCCTCGCCCTCGACACGGTGAAGAGCCTCGCCGACGAGGAGATGAAGGTCATCACCGCCGAGGGCAAGGGTGTCCAGCGCATCACGAAGCTGATGGACCCGGCCGACGCCACCGGTGAGTACATCGGTGTCACCCTCATCGAGCCCGAGGCCGCCGAGGAGCTCGCCGACGCCCTGAAGGCGACCTTCGAGCGCGACCCCGACCTCTACTACGAGGACGGCTACCAGGAGCTCGTCAACCGCGGCTTCACCGTCGACGTCACGCCGATCGGCGAGGTGAAGTGGGTGGAGATCGACAACCACGACGACCTGGCGAAGGGCCGTGACATCGCGTGCCAGTACTGACCCGGCTGATCCCCTCGCCGGTCGTCGTCGACATCCGCCGTGGAGCGCTGGACGACCTGTCCGCGCTCCTGGCGGACCAGCGGATCTCCAGCAACGGCAGGATCGCCGTGGCGATCAGCGGTGGCTCCGGTCTGAAGCTGCGTGACCAGTTCTCCGCGGAGCTCCCCGGGGCGGACTGGTACCCGGTCGAGGGCGGCACCATCGACGCGGCCGTCAAGCTCGCCGACGCCATGCGCGGCAAGCGGTACGACGCGGTGGTGGCCCTCGGCGGCGGCAAGATCATCGATGTGACCAAGTACGCGGCGGCCCGGGTCGGGCTGCCGCTGGTCGCCATCGCCACCAACCTGTCGCACGACGGGATCTGCTCGCCGGTCTCCACCCTGGACAACGACAACGGTCGTGGCTCCTACGGTGTGCCGACGCCGATCGCGCTGGTCATCGACCTCGACGTGATCCGTGACGCGCCGGTGCGCTTCGTCCGGTCCGGCATCGGCGACGCGATCTCCAACCTGTCCGCCATCGCGGACTGGGAGCTCTCGCACCGCGAGACGGGCGAGCCGGTCGACGGCCTGGCCGCGGCCATGGCGCGCAGCGCCGGCGAGGCGGTGCTCCGCCACCCCGGCACCGTGGGCGACGACGACTTCCTCGTCACCCTCTCCGAGGGCCTGGTGATGTCCGGTATCGCGATGTCGATCAGTGGCGACACCCGCCCCTCCTCGGGCGCGTGCCACGAGATCAGCCACGCCTTCGACCTGCTCTATCCCAAGCGCGCCGCCAGCCACGGCGAGCAGTGCGGCCTCGGCGCCGCCTTCGCGATGCACCTGCGCGGTGCCGCCGACGGTTCGCTGCGGATGGTCGAGACGCTGCGCCGTCACGCGCTGCCCGTGACGCCGGAGGAGATCGGCTTCAGCGTGGACGAGTTCGTCCGCGCGGTGGAGTTCGCTCCCCAGACGCGGCCCGGCCGCTACACCATCCTCGAGCACCTCGACCTGTCCACCGACGAGATCAGGGACGCGTACGCCGACTATGCCAAGACCATCCGTAGCTGAGCTCCGTCCGGTCGTCCACCCGGCGGGAGTGAAGGACCGGCGCAGCGGTGAGCACTGGGGCGGCCGCCTGTACATGCGGGAGATCTCGCTGCGGATCACCCGGCATCTGGTCGGCACACGGGTCACGCCCAACCAGCTGACCTATGTGATGACCGTGTGCGGCGTCCTCGCCGCCCCGGCCCTGCTGATCCCGGGGATCTGGGGCGCCGTGCTGGGCGTCGTGGCGGTCCAGCTCTACCTGCTGCTCGACTGCGTCGACGGCGAGGTCGCCCGCTGGAAGAAGCAGTTCTCGCTGGGCGGTGTCTACCTGGACCGGGTCGGCGCCTACCTGTGCGACGCGGCGGTCCTCGTGGGCTTCGGCCTGCGCGCGGCAGACCTGTGGGGCACGGGCCGTATCGACTGGCTGTGGGCCTTCCTCGGCACCCTCGCCGCGCTCGGCGCCATCCTGATCAAGGCGGAGACCGACCTCGTCGGCGTCGCCCGCCACCAGGGCGGTCTGCCGCCGGTCAAGGAGTCCGCGTCCGAGCCGCGCTCCTCCGGCATGGCGCTGGCCCGCCGGGCCGCCGGCGCGCTGAAGTTCCACCGGCTGATCCTCGGGATCGAGGCGTCGCTGCTCATCCTGGCCCTGGCCGTGGTGGACACCCTCAGGGGAGACCTGTTCTTCTCGCGCCTCGGTGTCGCCGTCCTCGCCGGGATCGCGCTGCTCCAGACGCTGCTGCACCTGGTGTCGATCCTGGCGTCGAGCCGGCTGAAGTGAGAAGGAGTGGGAGTACGCCGATGAAGCTGGGCGCCGTCATCATCACCATGGGCAACCGCCCGGACGACCTGCGCGCGCTCCTCGACTCGGTCGCCAAGCAGGACGGCGAGCCGATCGAGGTCGTGGTCGTCGGCAACGGCGCCCCCGTGACGGGGATGCCGGAGGGCGTCCGCACCATCGACCTGCCGGAGAACCTGGGCATCCCCGGCGGCCGCAACGTCGGTATCGAGGCCTTCGGCCCCGGTGGCACCGATGTGGACGTCCTGCTCTTCCTGGACGACGACGGTCTGCTCGCCAACACGGACACCGCCGAGCTGGTCCGCCAGGCCTTCACCGCCGACCCGAGGCTGGGCATCATCAGCTTCCGGATCGCGGACCCGGAAACCGGCCTCACCCAGCGCAGGCACGTGCCGCGGCTGCGCGCCGCCGACCCGATGCGCTCCTCGCGCGTGACCACCTTCCTCGGCGGCGCCAACGCCGTCCGTACGAAGGTGTTCGCCGAAGTCGGCGGCCTGCCCGACGAGTTCTTCTACGCCCACGAGGAGACCGATCTCGCCTGGCGGGCGCTCGACGCCGACTGGATGATCGACTACCGTTCCGACATGGTGCTGCTCCACCCCACCACACCTCCCTCCCGCCACGCGACGTACCACTACAACGTGGCCCGCAACCGGGTGTGGCTGGCCAGGCGCAACCTGCCCGCTCCTCTGGTTCCGGTCTATCTCGGTGTCTGGTTGCTGCTGACGCTCGCGCGGCGGCCCTCCGTCCCCGCCCTCAAGGCGTGGCTCGGAGGTTTCCGGGAAGGCTGGGCCGCCCCCTGCGGACCGCGCCGGCCCATGAAATGGCGTACGGTGTGGCGGCTGACCCGACTGGGACGCCCGCCGGTCGTCTGACACCGTGGTACCCGACTTGCCGCGCATCTTGGATACGAAAGTTTCGACTTGTGAGTGACACAACCCACGACGGTGCGGTCGCGACGAGCGCCCCGCCGTCCGCCGACGACGGCCTGACCCCGGCCGAGCTGGCCGCGAAGTACGGTCTCTCGGTCAGCGGCGCCCGGCCCGGGTTCTTCGAGTACCTCCGCCAGCTGTGGGGCAGACGCCACTTCATCCTGGCCTTCTCCCAGGCGAAGCTGACCGCGCAGTACAGCCAGGCGAAGCTCGGCCAGCTCTGGCAGGTGGCGACCCCCCTGCTGAACGCGCTGGTCTACTACCTGATCTTCGGGCTGATCCTCGACGCCGGTCAGGGCATGCCGACCTCGGTCTACATCCCCTTCCTGGTGACCGGGATCTTCGTGTTCACCTTCACCCAGAGCTCGGTGATGGCGGGCGTGCGGGCGATCTCGGGCAACCTCGGACTCGTCCGGGCGCTGCACTTCCCGCGGGCCACGCTGCCCATCTCGTTCGCGCTGCAGCAGCTCCAGCAGCTGCTGTTCTCCATGATCGTGCTGGCCGCCGTCGCGATGGCCTTCGGCAGCTATCCGTCGCTGAGCTGGCTGCTGCTCGTCCCGGCCCTGCTCCTGCAGTTCGTCTTCAACGTCGGACTCGCGATGATCATGGCGAGGATGGGCGCCAAGACGCCCGACCTCGCCCAGCTGATGCCGTTCATCATGCGCACGTGGATGTACGCGTCCGGCGTGATGTTCTCGATCCCCGTGATGCTCGCCGACAAGCCGGCCTGGATCGCCGACGCCCTCATGTACAACCCGGCGGCGCTCTACATGGACCTCATCCGGTTCGCCCTGATCGACGGCTACAGCTCCGCCAACCTGCCCTCGCACGTCTGGATGGCCGCCCTGGGCTGGGCCCTGGCGATCGGCCTCGGGGGCTTCGTCTACTTCTGGAAGGCCGAGGAGAGGTACGGCCGTGGCTGACACCGATCAGGAACGCATCCCCACCGTCATCGCCGACGAGGTCCACATCGTCTACCGGGTCAACACCGGAGGCGGTGGAAAGGGCAGTGCCACCGCGGCGCTCAGCCGGATTCTCGGTCGCGGCAAGGCCGAGGTCTCGCGGGGCGTCCGCAAGGTCCACGCCGTACGCGGTGTCTCCTTCACCGCCTACCGGGGCGAGGCCATCGGCCTCATCGGCAGCAACGGCTCCGGCAAGTCGACCCTGCTGCGGGCCATCGCAGGGCTGCTCCCCACCGAGAGCGGCAAGGTCTACACCGACGGTCAGCCCTCGCTCCTCGGCGTCAACGCGGCGCTGATGAACGACCTGACCGGTGAGCGCAACGTGATCCTCGGCGGCCTCGCCATGGGCATGAGCAAGGACGAGGTCCGCGAGCGGTACCAGGGGATCGTCGACTTCTCCGGCATCAACGAGAAGGGCGACTTCATCAGCCTGCCGATGCGGACCTACTCCTCCGGCATGGGCGCCCGGCTCCGCTTCGCCATCGCGGCCGCCAAGAACCACGACGTCCTCATGATCGACGAGGCGCTCGCGACCGGTGACCGCAGGTTCCAGATCCGCTCCGAGGAGCGCATCCGCGAGCTCCGCAAGGAAGCCGGCACGGTCTTCCTGGTCAGTCACAGCAACAAGTCGATCAGGGACACCTGCGACCGGGTGCTGTGGCTGGAGAAGGGTGAGCTCATGATGGACGGGCCCACCGACGAGGTTCTGAAGGCGTACGAGAAGGACACCGGGAAGTAGCCCCCGTAGGGCACTGCGCGACGGCCCCCGCCGACCCGGCGGGGGCCGTCCGTCTTCCGCCGCCGCACTTCCGCGGAAAGAGCCGCGCCCCGACCCCTTTGTGCGCGCGTCGTGCCCCCGCTGGAATGTTCATGCGGTCAACATCGGGCAGGATGAGCGCATGGCAGCGATCTCGGGGGGAAAGTCCTACCACCACGGCGACCTGCGCAATGCGCTGGTCTGCGCGGCCGTCGACCTCGCCACGGAAGGCGGCCCCGAACGGGTCGTGCTGCGCGAGGCGGCCCGGCGCGTCGGCGTCTCGCCCACCGCCGCCTACCGGCACTTCGAGGGCCGTGGCGCGCTGCTGCGGGCCGTCAAGATCCACGCCCAGCGGGCCCTCGCCGAATCCATGGAACGCGCCGCGGCCCGCGCCCCCGGCGCGGACGACCCCACCGTCGCCGCCGAGCTGCGGCTCGCCGCCCTCGGCCGAGGCTACGTCGGCTTCGCCCTGGACCATCCCGGCCTCTACCGGGCGGCCTTCTGTACGCCCCGTCCGGCCTGCGGCGAGGAGTGGGCGCCGCCCGGACGCGTCCCCGAGCCCGAGCCCGAGATCCGCGCGTTCTCCCTGCTCACAGAGGCGCTGAACGCCCTGGCCCGGGTCGGCCCCATCCCGCGCCGGGCCCGGCCGGCCGCCGAGGCCGCCGCGTGGTCGGCCGTGCACGGACTGTCGCTCCTGCTGCTCGACGGCCCGCTGCGCCGCCTGCCGGAGCAGCGCCGCGCCGACGTCGTCGAATCGACCCTCGCCATGGTCGTCTCCGGAGTGCGCGCCGACTGAAGGCGAAGGGAACGTGAACGTCCGCCCTTTCGGCGGAAGTTGACTCGCCGGACGATGTTTTCGCGCGGCGCCCGGCACCCCGACGCGGCACCGGGCGTTGTACAACGTAAGCTGTAGCGGTGCTGATTCGTGGCAAGTGGGGCGATACCCCCTAGGTATCCCGGCCGTCTGCGGTGACCCCTCCGGGCGGGCCCGGTGGCGTGTCCGAAATAGGATGGATTGGATCGGCAGTGTAGAACAGGAGATGTGACGGCCATGACGCGAAATCTCCAGCTCCACGAGGGTGTCGCCGTCCCCGCGTCGGGCAGACCCCAGTGACGCGATCCCGGCTGGTGCGCCCCGACGCCTCCTCGCGTACCACGCTCGACAAGGCCACGGACGAGAACTTCCCCGTGGCCCCCTTCTTCCTGCCGCGCGCCTGGCGCGACGACCTCATGGCCGTCTACGGCTATGCCCGCCTCGTCGACGACATCGGCGACGGCGATCTCGCCCCCGGCGGAGCCGACGCCCGGCACCTCGGCGTCGCCCCCGAGCGGGCGGAGGACCGGCTCGCGCTGCTGGACGCCTTCGAGGCCGACCTCATGCGCGTCTTCGACTCCACCCCCCGCCACCCGCTGCTGCGCGCCCTCCAGCCGACCGTACGGCGGTGCGGCCTCACCCCCGAGCCCTTCCTCGGCCTGATCGAGGCCAACCGCCAGGACCAGCTCGTCCGCCGCTACGAGACGTACGACGACCTCGCCGCGTACTGCGCACTCTCCGCGAACCCGGTCGGCCACCTCGTCCTCGGGATCACCGGCACGGCCACCCCCGAGCGCGTCCGGCGCTCCGACGCCATCTGCACCGCGCTGCAGATCGTCGAGCACCTCCAGGACGTCGCCGAGGACCTCGGCCGGGACCGCGTCTACCTGCCCGCCCAGGACATGAAACGCTTCCACGTCACCGAGGACGACCTCGCCCGGCCCACCGGAGGCGCCTCGGTGCGCGCCCTCATCGCCTTCGAGGTCGAACGCGCCCGCGCACTGCTCCACGACGGCACGCCGCTGGTGGGCAGCGTCCACGGCAGACTGCGCCTGCTGCTCGCCGGATTCACGGCCGGCGGACACGCCGCGCTCGACGCGATCGCCGCCGCCGGATTCGACGTACTGCCGAAGCCGCCCAAGCCCACCAAGCCGAGTCTGATGCGCCACGCGGGAGCGGTCCTGCTCAGAGCGCGGAGAGAGGGGTGAGCCGGACCGTGGAGGGACAGACGGAGACGTCAGCGCCGGTGCAGGCCGCGTACAGCTACTGCGAGGCGGTCACCGGACAACAGGCCCGCAACTTCGCCTACGGGATCCGACTGCTGCCGACGGAGAAACGGCAGGCCATGTCGGCCCTGTACGCCTTCTCGCGGCGGGTCGACGACATCGGCGACGGCGCGCTCGCCCCCGAGGCGAAGCGGGACCGGCTCGAAGCGACCCGGGCGCTCCTGGAGCGGATCCGGCAGGGCGCCGTCGACGAGGACGACACCGACCCGGTCGCCGTGGCCCTCACCGACGCCGCCCGCCGCTTCCCGATCCCCCTCGGCGGCCTCGACGAACTCATCGACGGCGTCCTGATGGACGTGCGCGGCGAGACGTACGAGACCTGGGACGACCTCAAGGTCTACTGCCGGTGCGTCGCGGGGGCCATCGGGCGTCTCTCGCTCGGCGTCTTCGGCACCCAGCCCGGCGCGCAGGGCGCGGAACGTGCCCCCGAGTACGCCGACACGCTGGGCCTGGCCCTGCAGCTCACCAACATCCTCCGGGACGTACGCGAGGACGCCGGGAACGGGCGCACCTACCTGCCCGCCGACGACCTGGCCAAGTTCGGCTGCGGCGAGGGCTTCGAGCGCGACACCCCGTCGGCAGGGGCCGACTTCACCGGCCTCGTGCACTTCGAAGTCCGGCGCGCCCGCGCCCTGTTCGCCGAGGGCTACCGCCTGCTGCCCATGCTCGACCGGCGCAGCGGCGCCTGCGTCGCCGCCATGGCCGGCATCTACCGCCGCCTGCTGGACCGGATCGAGCGCGACCCCGACGCGGTGCTGCGCGGCCGCGTCTCGCTGCCCGGCCGCGAGAAGGCGTACGTCGCCGTGCGCGGCCTCTCCGGGCTCGACACCCGGCACATCTCCCGACGAGCCGTCAGGAGGCGTGTGTGAGGCCCCCGTACGAGTCCCCTCACCGGGCAACCCGCACGGCCGCCCCCGCGTCCCTGCCTGCGAAGGCCCTGGGGGGAAACGGATGACCGACGACACCACGCGCCCGGACGGACAGCCGCACGCCGTCGTCGTCGGCGGCGGACTCGCCGGGATCACCAGCGCGCTGCAGCTGGCCGACGCCGGGGCACGGGTCACGCTCCTCGAAGGGCGGCCGCGCCTCGGCGGCCTGGCGTTCTCCTTCCGGCGCGGAGAGCTCACCGTCGACAACGGGCAGCACGTCTATCTGCGCTGCTGCACGGCGTACCGCTGGTTCCTCGACCGTGTCGAGGGCGCCCACCTCGCGCCGCTCCAGCAGCGCCTGGACGTACCGGTCCTCGACGTGGCCCACCCGCGCGGACCCCGCCTCGGACGGCTGCGCCGCAGCGCCCTGCCCGTACCGCTGCACCTCGCCCAGAGCCTGGCCACCTATCCGCACCTCTCCCTCGCCGAGCGCGCGAGCGTCGGCCGCGCCGCGCTCGCGCTGAAGCGGCTCGACCCCGCCGACCCGGCCCTCGACGGCATCGACTTCGCCACCTGGCTCGGCCGCCACGGCCAGTCGCCGCGCGCCATCGAGGCCCTGTGGGACCTCGTCGGCGTCGCCACCCTCAACGCCACCGCCCCACACGCCTCCATGGGCCTGGCCGCGATGGTCTTCAAGACCGGGCTCCTCTCCGAGCCCGGCGCCGCCGACATCGGCTGGGCCCACGTCCCGCTCGGCGACCTCCACGACACCCTGGCCCGCAAGGCCCTCGACTCCCTCGGGGTCCGGACCGAACTGCGGACCAAGGCCCAGCGGATCTCCCGTGGCGAGGACGGCCGCTGGACCGTGGAGGTGCCCGGCGAGACGCTCGACGCGGACGCCGTCGTCCTGGCCGTACCGCAACGCGAGACCCGCGAACTCCTCCCCGAGGGCGCCCTCCACGACCCCGACCGGCTCCTCGACATCGGCACCGCCCCCATCCTCAACCTGCACGTCGTCTACGACCGCAAGGTGCTCAGGCAGCCCTTCTTCACGGCGCTCGGCTCCCCGGTCCAGTGGGTCTTCGACCGCACCGACTCCTCGGGGCTGGCGGGCGGCGGGCAGTACCTCGCCGTCTCGCAGTCCGCCGCCCAGGACGACATCGACGAACCCGTCGCCGTCCTGCGCGAGCGCTACCTCCCGGAGCTGGAGCGGCTGCTGCCCGCCGCCCGCGGCGCCGGGATCCGGGACTTCTTCGTCACCCGGGAGCGGACAGCGACGTTCGCCCCCACACCGGGCGTCGGCCGGCTCCGCCCCGGCGCCCGCACCCACGCCCCCGGCCTGTACCTGGCCGGCGCGTGGACCGCCACCGGCTGGCCCGCGACCATGGAGGGTGCCGTCCGCAGTGGTTTCAGCGCCGCGGGCGCCGCGCTCTCCGCCCTCGGCCGCCGCCATGAACATCCGCTGCAGGAGGCGGCATGAGTGTGAGTACTGGAACAAGAGGAGAGACCGTGCCGACTGTGCCCCCGGTGAATCCGGCCGTCGACACCGCGGACGTCACCGCTCTGCTGGAGCGCGGGCGGACCCTGTCCACCCCCGTCCTGCGGGCGGCCGTCGACCGGCTCGCACCGCCCATGGACACCGTGGCCGCCTACCACTTCGGCTGGATCGACGCGCAGGGCAACCCGGCCGACGGCGACGGCGGCAAAGCCGTCCGCCCGGCGCTCGCACTGCTCTCCGCCGAGGCCGCCGGAGCCGCCCCCGAGGTCGGCGTCCCCGGAGCCGTCGCCGTGGAACTCGTCCACAACTTCTCGCTGCTGCACGACGACCTGATGGACGGCGACGAGCAGCGGCGCCACCGCGACACCGTCTGGAAGGTGCACGGACCCGCCCAGGCGATCCTCGTCGGCGACGCCCTGTTCGCCCTCGCCAACGAGCTGCTGCTCGAACTCGGCACCGTCGAGGCCGGCCGCGCCACCCGCCGGCTGACCACCGCCACCCGCAAGCTCATCGACGGGCAGGCCCAGGACATCTCCTACGAGCACCGCGAGCGGGTCACCGTCGAGGAGTGCCTGGAGATGGAGGGCAACAAGACGGGCGCCCTGCTCGCCTGCGCCGTCTCCATCGGCGCCGTCCTCGGCGGCGCCGACGACCGCACGGCCGACAAGCTGGAGGAGTACGGCTATCACCTGGGCCTCGCCTTCCAGGCCGTCGACGATCTGCTCGGCATCTGGGGCGACCCGGAGTCCACCGGCAAGCAGACCTGGAGCGACCTGCGGCAGCGCAAGAAGTCCCTGCCGGTCGTCGCCGCCCTCGCCGCGGGCGGACCGGCCTCCGAGCAGCTCGGTGAACTGCTTGCCGCCGACGCCAAGACCAGCGACTTCGACTCCTTCTCCGAGGAGGAGTTCGCCACCCGCGCGGCTCTCATCGAGGAGGCCGGCGGCCGGGACTGGACCGCCCAGGAGGCCCGCCGCCAGCACGCCATCGCGATCGAGGCCCTCCACGAGATCGACATGCCCGAGCGGGTCAGGGCGCAGTTGACCGCACTGGCCGATTTCGTCGTCGTACGGAAGAGATGATCACCATCACTCTGATATGAGTTCGCAGTCGCCGGCCGGTGCCACCGGGCACCGGCCGACGGCAGACCCGAAGAAGCAGAAGTAGACCTACTGCACGAAGGGGAAGCCATGACAGCGACGACCGACGGAAGCGCCGGGGCCGTGGGCCCCCAGGCGACCGCGGCCAACTCAACCGACACCGCGCCCGCGACAACCGGCCTGGACGAGGCCGCCGCGCGCGCCGCGCAACGCTCCGTCGACCATCTCCTCGGCCGTCAGGACGCCGAAGGCTGGTGGAAGGGCGACCTGGAGACCAACGTCACCATGGACGCCGAAGACCTCCTGCTGCGCCAGTTCCTCGGCATCCAGGACACCGACACCACCCGCGCCGCCGCCCTCCACATCCGCGGTGAGCAGCGCGAGGACGGCACCTGGGCCACGTTCCACGGCGGGCCCGGCGAACTCTCCACCACCATCGAGGCGTACGTGGCGCTACGCCTCGCCGGCGACCTCCCCGAAGACCCGCACATGGCCCGCGCCGCCGCCTGGATCCGCGACCGCGGCGGGATCGCCTCCGCCCGGGTCTTCACCCGGATCTGGCTCGCCCTCTTCGGCTGGTGGAAGTGGGACGACCTGCCCGAGCTGCCACCCGAGCTGATCTTCCTGCCGAAGTGGTTCCCGCTCAACATCTACGACTTCGGCTGCTGGGCCCGGCAGACGATCGTGCCGCTCACGGTCGTCTCCGCCAAGCGGCCGGTGCGCCCCGCGCCCTTCCCGCTCGACGAGCTGCACACCGATCCGTCCCGGCCCCATCCGGTCAAGCCCCTCGCCCCCGCAGCCAGTTGGGACGGAGTCTTCCAGCGACTCGACAAGGCGCTGCACCTCTACCACAAGGTCGCCCCGCGCCGGCTGCGCAAGGCCGCCATGAACGTCGCCGCCCGCTGGATCGTGGAACGCCAGGAGAACGACGGCTGCTGGGGTGGAATCCAGCCCCCGGCCGTCTACTCGGTGATCGCTCTCTACCTGCTCGGCTACGACCTGCAACACCCCGTCATGCGCGCCGGGTTGGAGTCCCTCGACCGGTTCGCCGTCTGGCGGGAGGACGGTTCGCGGATGATCGAGGCCTGCCAGTCGCCCGTCTGGGACACCTGTCTGGCCACCATCGCCCTCGCCGACGCGGGCCTTCCGCCGGACCACCCGGCGCTCGTCAAGGCCGCCGACTGGATGCTGGGCGAGGAGATCGTCAGGCCCGGCGACTGGGCGGTGCGCCGCCCCGGACTCCCGCCGGGCGGTTGGGCGTTCGAGTTCCACAACGACAACTACCCGGACATCGACGACACCGCCGAGGTCATTCTCGCGCTCCGCCGCGTCAAGCACCCCGACCCCGCACAGGCCGAGCGCGCCATCGCCCGAGGCGCCCGCTGGACCCTCGGGATGCAGTCGAGGAACGGGGCCTGGGCCGCCTTCGACGCCGACAACACCAGCGCCTTCCCCAACCGGCTGCCGTTCTGCGACTTCGGGGAGGTCATCGACCCACCGTCGGCCGACGTCACCGCCCATGTGGTGGAGATGCTCGCCTACGAGGGCAAGGCCCACGACCCCCGTACCCGCAGGGGAATCGAGTGGCTGCTGGCCGAACAGGAGGCCAACGGTTCCTGGTTCGGACGCTGGGGAGTCAACTACGTGTACGGAACCGGCTCGGTGGTCCCCGCCCTCACCGCGGCCGGTCTGCCCCGGTACGACCCCGCGATCCGCCGGGCCGTCGCCTGGCTCGTGTCCGTACAGAACGAGGACGGCGGGTGGGGCGAGGATCTGCGGTCGTACCGCGAGGAGGCCTGGATCGGGCACGGGGCCTCGACGGCCTCGCAGACCGCCTGGGCGCTGCTCGCCCTGCTCGCGGCCGGCGAGCGGGAGTCCGAGGCCGTGGCACGGGGCGTCGCCTGGCTCGCCGAGACCCAGCTCCCGGACGGCTCCTGGGACGAGCCGTACTTCACCGGCACCGGGTTCCCTTGGGACTTCTCCATCAACTACCACCTCTACCGCCAGGTGTTCCCGCTCACGGCGCTCGGCCGCTACGTGAACGGTGAGCCGACCGTCTCCAGGGAGGCCTGATGGGCGGAGAGCCGGGGCCCGCCGGCTCCGCGCCGCTGCTGATCGCCTGCGCGCTCGGCATCGAGCAGCTGGCCCTGCGCAGCGGCGGGCGGGACGGCGCGCCCGGCCCGTTCACCGTGGTGCGCACCGGCATGGGCCCCGCCCAGGCGCGCCGGGCCGTCTCACGGGCCCTCGGCCGGGAACCCTGGGGGGACGCCGCCGTGATCGCCTCCGGCTTCTGCGCCGGGCTCGCCCCGGGGATGCACCCCGGGGACCTGATCGTCGCCGACGAGACCCGCGGCCCCGACGGGACCACCCCCTGCACCGGGACCGATCTCCTGGTGAAGGCGCTGAGCCGGGCGCTGCCCGGGAAGACGATCCACACCGGCCCGCTGACCGGCTCCGACCATGTGGTCCGGGGGCATGAGCGGGCCGAGCTGAGGGCCACCGGCGCGATCGCGGTGGACATGGAGTCGGCCGCCACGCTCCGTACCGCGCTGACCGCCGGGCCCCGCCCGGTTGCGGCCGTACGGGTGGTCGTGGACGCTCCAGAACATGAACTGGTCCGGATCGGCACGGTACGCGGTGGAATATCGGCTTTCCGTGTTCTTCGTGCCGTCCTTCCCGCATTCTTCGAATGGCACCGTTCTTTGCTGCTCCCCAGGAGGTGAGCGAGTTATGGCCATGCCGCTCCGTCAGTCCATCCGGGTCGGGACCTATCTCTTCGAACAGAAGCTCCGCAAGCGGGAGAAGTTCCCGTTGATCGTCGAACTCGAGCCGCTGTTCGCCTGCAACCTCAAGTGCGAGGGCTGCGGAAAGATCCAGCACCCGGCGGGCGTGCTCAAGCAGCGCATGCCGGTCGCCCAGGCGGTCGGCGCGGTCCTGGAATCCGGGGCGCCGATGGTCTCCATCGCGGGTGGCGAGCCGCTGATGCATCCTCAGATCGACGAAATCGTTCGCCAGTTGGTGGCGAAGAGGAAATACGTCTTCCTCTGCACCAATGCCATGCTGCTGCGCAAGAAGCTGGAGAACTTCACACCCTCCCGGTACTTCGCCTTCGCGGTGCACATCGACGGGCTGCGTGAGCGGCACGACGAATCCGTCGCCAAGGAAGGGGTGTTCGACGAGGCGGTGGCGGCGATCAAGGAGGCCAAGCGGCGCGGCTTCCGGGTCACCACCAACTCGACCTTCTTCAACACCGACACCCCGCAGACCATCATCGAGGTGCTCAACTACCTCAACGACGACCTCCAGGTCGACGAGATGATGATCTCCCCCGCGTACGCCTACGAGAAGGCCCCGGACCAGGAGCACTTCCTCGGAGTCGAACAGACCAGGGAGCTCTTCAAGAAGGCCTTCGCCGGCGGCAACCGCGGCCGCTGGCGGCTCAACCACTCGCCGCTCTTCCTCGACTTCCTCGAGGGCAAGGCCGACTTCCCGTGCACCGCCTGGGCGATCCCCAACTACTCCCTCTTCGGCTGGCAGCGACCCTGCTATCTGATGAGCGACGGCTACGTACCCACCTACCGCGAGCTGATCGAGGAGACCGACTGGGACAAGTACGGCCGGGGCAAGGACCCGCGCTGCGCCAACTGCATGGCGCACTGCGGCTACGAGCCCACCGCCGTCCTCGCCACGATGGGCTCCCTCAAGGAGTCCCTCCGGGCGGTCCGCGAGACCGTGTCGGGAAACAACCGGTGATCTGAGGGAGCGGGGGAGCCCGCGACGCCTGTCGCGCGCGGGCTCCCCGGCCCGGGCCAGAGAGGGGGCCGAGCATGACGATTCTGGAGAACATCCGGGGGCCGCGCGACCTCCGGCCGCTGAGCGGCGCACAACTCGACGAAGTCGCGGAGGAGATCAGGCAGTTCCTGATCCAAGCGGTGGCCAGGACCGGCGGACACCTGGGGCCCAATCTCGGCGTGGTCGAGCTCACCCTCGCGCTGCACCGCGTCTTCGACTCGCCCGCCGACCGTATCCTCTGGGACACCGGCCACCAGAGCTACGTCCACAAACTGCTCACCGGCCGCCAGGACTTCTCCAAACTGCGCAGCAAGGGCGGCCTCTCCGGCTACCCCTCCCGCGAGGAATCCGTCCACGACGTCATCGAGAACTCGCACGCCTCCACCGTCCTCGGCTGGGCCGACGGTCTCGCCAAGGCCAACGAGGTCCTGAAGAAGGACGACCACGTCGTCGCCGTCATCGGCGACGGAGCCCTCACGGGCGGCATGGCCTGGGAGGCGCTGAACAACATCGCCGCCGCCAAGGACCGCCCGCTGGTCGTCGTCGTCAACGACAACGAGCGCTCCTACGCCCCGACGATCGGCGGCCTCGCCCACCACCTGGCCACCCTGCGGACCACCGACGGCTACGAACGGTTCCTCGCCTGGGGCAAGGACGTCCTGCACCACACACCCGTCGTCGGGAAGCCGCTCTACGACTCGCTGCACGGCGCCAAGAAGGGGTTCAAGGACACGTTCGCCCCCCAGGGCCTCTTCGAGGACCTCGGCCTGAAGTACGTCGGCCCCGTCGACGGCCACGACATCGGCGCCGTCGAGACCGCGCTGCGCCGCGCCAAGCGTTTCCATGGCCCGGTCCTCGTGCACTGCCTCACCCAGAAGGGCCGCGGCTACCATCCCGCGCTAGCCGACGAGGCCGACCGCTTCCACGCCGTCGGGGCCATGGACCCGCTCACCTGCGCGCCGATCGCCCCGGCCGCAGGCCCATCCTGGACCTCCGTCTTCGGTGACGCCATCGCCGACATCGGAGCCGAGCGGCCGGACGTCGTGGCGATCACCGCGGCCATGCTGCATCCCGTGGGCCTGACCAAGTTCGCCGAGCGGTTCCCCGACCGGGTCTGGGACGTCGGGATCGCCGAGCAGCACGCCGCCGTCTGCGCCGCGGGCCTCGCCGCCGGAGGGCTCCACCCCGTCGTCGCCGTGTACGCGACCTTCCTCAACCGCGCCTTCGACCAGCTGCTCATGGACGTCGCCCTGCACAGGTGCGGCGTCACCTTCGTCCTGGACCGCGCGGGCGTGACCGGCACCGACGGCGCCTCCCACAACGGCATGTGGGACCTGTCCGTCCTCCAGGTCGTGCCCGGCCTGCGGATCGCCGCACCCCGGGACGCCGAGCAGCTGCGGGCCCAGCTGCGCGAGGCCGTCGCGGTCGACGACGCCCCGACGCTGCTGCGCTTCCCCAAGGAGACCGTGGGCGAGCCGGTACCCGCCGTCGGCCGTGTCGGCGGCATGGACGTCCTGCTGCGGCACGAGGACGTCCCGCCACGGGGCTCCGACGTCCCGCCACGGAGCGCCGGCGTCCCGCCGCGGCACGGGGACGTCCCGCTGGGGCGGGCGGAGGCCGACGTGCTGCTCGTGGCCGTCGGCGTGATGGCGGAGGTCTGCCTGCAGACCGCCGGCCTGCTGGCGGGGCGCGGCATCCGCTGCACCGTCCTCGACCCACGCTGGATCAAGCCGGTCGACGAGGCCCTCGCCCCGCTCGCCGCGCGGCACCGGCTCGTCGCCGTCGTCGAGGACGGCATCCGCACGGGCGGTGTCGGCGCGGCGGTGGGGCAGGCCCTGCGGGACGCGGGTGTCGACGTACCCCTGCGCACGTTCGGGATCCCCGAGCAGTTCCTGCCGCACGCCAAGCGCGGCGAGCTGCTCGCCGACCTCGGCCTCACCCCGGTGGAGATCGCCGGACGGATCGGTGCGGCCCTGGCACGCAAGGAGAACGGTCAATGAGCAAGGAGTTCGACCTCGCAGCGCTGCTCGCCGAACGCGGCGCCGAGCGCTACGAGCTGCACACCCGGTATCTCAACCACCAGCTGCCGCGCATGCTCCACACGATCGGCTTCGACAAGGTCTACGAACGGGCCGAGGGCGCCCACTTCTGGGACGCCGAGGGCGGCGACCACCTCGACATGCTCGCCGGTTTCGGAGTGATGGGACTCGGCCGGCACCACCCCGTCGTGCGCAAGGCCCTCCACGACGTCCTGGACGCCTCGCTCGCCGACCTCACCCGCTTCGACTGCCAGCCCCTGCCGGGACTCCTCGCCGAGAAGCTGCTCACCCACAGCCCGCACCTCGACCGGGTCTTCTTCGGCAACAGCGGTACGGAGGCGGTGGAGACCGCGCTGAAGTTCGCCCGGTACGCCACCGGGAGGCCCAGGGTCCTCTACTGCACCCACGCCTTCCACGGACTGACCACCGGGTCGCTCTCGGTCAACGGCGAGAAGTGCTTCAAGGATGGCTTCGCCCCGCTCCTGCCCGACACCGCGATCGAGCTCGGCGACCTCGAAGCCCTGGAACGGGAGGTGCGCAAGGGTGACGTGGCCGCGTTCGTCGTCGAGCCCATCCAGGGCAAGGGCGTGCACGAGGCCCCGCCCGGCTTCCTGCGCGCCGCCCAGGACCTGCTGCGCGCCCACGGGGCGCTGCTGATCGCCGACGAGGTGCAGACGGGGCTCGGCAGGACCGGTGACTTCTACGCGTACCAGCACGAGGAGGGGGTCGAACCGGACCTGGTCTGTGTCGCCAAGGCGCTCTCCGGCGGCTATGTGCCCGTCGGGGCGACGCTCGGCAAGGACTGGATCTTCAAGAAGGTCTACTCGTCCATGGACCGGGTCCTCGTGCATTCGGCGAGCTTCGGCTCGAACGCGCAGGCCATGGCCGCCGGGCTCGCGGTGCTCTCGGTCATGGAGAGCGAGGGCACGGTGGCGCATGTGCGCCGGGTGGGCGAGCTGCTGTCGTCGAAGCTCAAGGCTCTCGTGCCGCGCTACGAGCTGCTGCACGAGGTCCGCGGGCGCGGGCTGATGATCGGGATCGAGTTCGGGCGTCCGTCGTCGCTCGGGCTGCGCAGCCGGTGGACCATGCTCCAGGCCGCCCGCAAGGGTCTCTTCGCCCAGATGGTCGTGGTGCCGTTGCTCCAGCGTCACCGGATCCTGACCCAGGTGTCGGGCGATCACCTGGAGGTGATCAAACTGATTCCGCCGCTGATCATCGACGAGGCGGACGTGGACCGCTTCGTGACGGCGTTCACCGCGGTGATGGACGACGCCCATGGAGGCGGCGGTCTGATGTGGGACTTCGGAAAGACCCTGGTCAAGCAGGCGGTCGCACAGCGCTAGGTGTATTGCCCCGGGAGGTTGT
>NZ_JAGGOS010000169.1 GCF_018614205.1 Streptomyces sp. ISL-36
CTTCAGCCGCTCGGCCTCCGTCGCCGCCTCCGTGCGCAGACGTACGGCCGCGGCCTCGGCCTCGGCCCGCGCGGTGGACGCGTCCGACGCGGCCTCCGTGCGCAGCCGCTCGGCCTCCTGCTCGGCCTGCGCCTGGAGCGTACGGATCCGCTCGGCGGCCTCGGTGCGCAGCCGCTCCGTCTCCTCGGCGGCCTCGCGCCGGATGCGCTCGCTCTCGGTGCGCGCCTCGGCCAGCTCCCGGCCGGCGCTCTCGACCCGCGACTCGGCCTCGGTGTGCAGCCGGGTCAGCTCCTCGGCCGCCGCCGCGGCCCGCGCCGCTGCGGCCCGCTCGGCGTCCTCGCGCAGCTCGGCCGCGGCCTTCTCGGCGGCCTCCTTGACGGCTTCGGCCTGCTCCTCGGCCTCGGCCCGCATCCGCTCGGCCTCGGCGCGGGTGCGCTCCAGGGTCTCCTCGGCCTGGGTGCGCAGCGTCTGGGCGCGCTCCATCGCCTCGGACCGGACCCGCTCGCTCTCGGCGCCCGCGCTCGCGCGCAGTTCGTCGGCGTCCGTACGGGCCTTGGTCAGCAGCTCCTCGGCGGTCCTGGCCGCCTCCTCGATCTGCTGGACGGCCTCGCGCCGGGCCTCGCCGCGGATCTTCTCGCCCTCGGCGATGGCCTCCGCGCGCAACTGCTCGGCCTCGCCGCGCAGCCGGCGCGCCTCCTCCTGCAGCTCGACCGTCTTGGCGCGGTACTCCTTGGTGTCGTCCTTCGCCGAGCCGAGGAGCTCGTCGGCCTGCTCCTCGGCCTGGTTGCGCAGCCGGTCGGCCTCCGCCTCGGCCTCGCGGCGGATGCGCTCGGCCTCCTCGGACGCCTTGCGGGTGGTCGCCTGCGCGTCCTCGGACGCCCTGGTGAGGACTTCCTCGGCGGTACGTGCCGCCTTGGCGAGGGCGGCGGCGGAGTCCTCGGCCGCGACCGTACGGGCCTTCTCGGCCGCCTCGGAGACCAGCTTCTCGGCCTCGGCGGTCGCCTCGCGGAGCTTCTCCTCGGCCGCCTCCTTGAGGGCCTCGGCCTCCTTGGTGGCCTCGCCGACGAGCCGGGCGATCTCCGCCTTCGCCGTACGCGTGCGCTGCTCGTTGACCGAATCCGCGGAGGACAGCTGCCTGGCGGCCGCCTCCTTCGCCTCGGTCAGCGCCTTCTCGGCCTCCGACCGGGCCTCGCGGAGCTTCTCCTCGGCCTCCTGCATCCGCTGCTCGGCGGCGCGGGACAGCTCGGTGGCCTGCCGGCGGGCCTGGTCGGTCTCGGCGGTGGTCGCGGAACGGAGCTGCTCGGCGTGGCTGGTGGCCTCCTGCGCCTGGGTGGAGGCGGCGTTCAGGAGCCGTTCGGCGTCCTTGCGGGCGCGCAGCAGAATCGCTTCGGCCTCGGCACGGGCGGCTGCCGCCTCCGAGCCGACGCGCTGGCGCGTCTCCTCGGCGAGCCGGGTGGCCTCGGCGCGAGCGGCGGCGAGCGACTGCTCGGCCTCGGCGCGGGACTCCTCCAGCAGCCGGCGGGCCTGGGACTCCGTACGGGCGCGCAGCTGCTCGGCCCAGGCGACGTTCTCGTTGACGTGCGCCTCGACGGTCTGGCGGCGCTCGGCCAGCTCCTGGTCCAGACGCTGGCGGCGCTGGACCGCCTCGGCGTGCAGCTCGGCCTGGAGCCGTGCCTGGTGCTCGGCGTGCTCCTGCAGGATGCGCTGGGTCTGGGCGCGGGCCTCGCGCAGCTCGCGCTCGGCGTCCTGACGGAGCTGGTCGGCCTGGATCTGGGCGTTACGGAGCAGCTGCTCGGCCTGGTAGCCGATGTCCGCGCTGTCGTAGGCGGGCCTGGATGCGATCGTGCGGCGCGCCTCGTGGAGCTTGGCGCGCAAGACCTCGACCTGGTAACCGAGGTCCTCGGCGTGCTGGACGGCCTTCTCCCGCTCGGTCTTCAGCCGGTCCATCTCGGCTTCGAACCGCGAAAGATGGTCGTCTTCAGCTCGGTGGCTCTCCTGGCGTTCGTAGCCCCGCACTGCGCGGTCCCATCCGTCCCCTGGTCGCAACACTCCAATGAGATCCGTTCCCCGGAGAACGGGCCCCCCGGGGAATGGTGGCAGATCGGATACCCCGACTTCGACGCCGCATGGCATGCGGCACCGACCGGCCCCGGCCCGGAGCCGCCCACTCTACCGGGCCAGGAATCCGGAGGTCAGTGCTCCGCCGAGGAGTGGACCTAGGAGTGGTCCCCCGACGGCTCGGCGGAGGTGACGAGTTCGGTCAGGACGCCGTGGCAGTCCTTGGGGTGGAGGAAGGTGATCCGGGAGCCCATGGAGCCGATCCGGGGCTCGTCGTAGAGGACCCGTACCCCCTTGGAACGGATGTCGGCGGCGTCGCCGTCGACATCGGCGGTCCCGAAGGCGATGTGGTGCACGCCCTCGCCGTTCTTGGCCAGCCACTTCCCGACCGCGGAGTCCTCGCGGGTGGGCTCCAGGAGCTGGAGGTAGGAGGCGCCGCCGTCCGAGGTGTCGTTGATCTTGAGCATGGCCTCGCGGACACCCTGCTCCTCGTTCACCTCGGAGTGGAACACCTCGAAACCGTAGGTCGCACGGTAGAACTCGACAGTCTTGTCGAGGTCGAAACAGGCGATCCCGATGTGGTCGATTCGCGTCAGCATGGTCCCAGTGCAGCGCTCGGAAGGTGGTTACGCAACGTGCGCGCGATCACACCGGCTGCCCGGTGACCGGGTACGGCACCGCTCAGTACATTGGCGGTAAACCCTCGTTCACTCCTCATCTCAAGGGGCTGTGCCTCATGTCTGGAACGACCGGTACCACTTCAGTGATCGTCGCGGGCGCCCGCACGCCCATGGGACGGCTGCTCGGCTCCCTCAAGTCCTTCTCCGGTGCGGACCTGGGCGGCTTCGCCATCAAGGCCGCGCTCGACCGGGCCGGCATCGGCGGCGACCAGGTGCAGTACGTGATCATGGGGCAGGTGCTCCAGGCGGGCGCCGGCCAGATCCCGGCCCGCCAGGCCGCCGTCAAGGCCGGCATCCCGATGAACGTCCCGGCCCTCACCATCAACAAGGTGTGTCTGTCCGGCCTCGACGCCATCGCGCTCGCCGACCAGCTGATCCGCGCCGGCGAGTTCGACATCGTCGTCGCCGGCGGCCAGGAGTCGATGACCAACGCCCCGCACCTGCTGCCGAAGTCCCGCGACGGCTACAAGTACGGCGCGATCGAGATGCTCGACGCGATGGCGTACGACGGTCTGACCGACGCCTTCGAGAACATCGCCATGGGCGAGTCCACCGAGAAGCACAACACCCGCCTCGGCATCGCCCGCCCCGAGCAGGACGAGATCGCCGCGCTGTCGCACCAGCGCGCGGCCGCCGCGCAGAAGAACGGCATCTTCGAGGCCGAGATCACCCCGGTCGAGATCCCGCAGCGCAAGGGCGAGCCGGTCGTCTTCTCCAAGGACGAGGGCATCCGCGGTGAGACGACCGCCGAGTCGCTCGGCAAGCTGCGCCCGGCCTTCGCCAAGGACGGCACCATCACCGCCGGCACCTCCTCGCAGATCTCCGACGGCGCCGCCGCCGTGGTCGTGATGAGCAAGGAGAAGGCCGAGGAGCTGGGCCTTGAGTGGATCGCCGAGATCGGCGCCCACGGCAACGTGGCGGGGCCGGACAACTCGCTGCAGTCGCAGCCGTCCAACGCGATCCAGCACGCCCTGAAGAAGGAGGGCCTGGGCGTCGAGGACCTCGACCTCATCGAGATCAACGAGGCGTTCGCGGCGGTCGCCGTCCAGTCAATGAAGGACCTGGGCGTTACCCCGGAAAAGGTGAACGTCAACGGCGGCGCGATCGCGCTCGGCCACCCCATCGGCATGTCCGGCGCCCGTGTGGTGCTGCACCTCGCGCTGGAGCTGAAGCGGCGCGGCGGCGGTGTCGGCGCGGCGGCGCTGTGCGGCGGTGGCGGTCAGGGTGACGCTCTGATCGTTCGCGTACCCGGCAAGTAGCCCGTCACTTAAGGAGCATCGGCAATGGTGGACGTCCCCGAACTCGTCGCCCAGGCACGGGAGGGCAGGCCGCGGGCCGTGGCCCGGCTGATCTCGCTCGTGGAGGGGGCGTCCCCGCAGCTGCGCGAGGTGATGGCGGCGCTCGCGCCGCTGACCGGCGGTGCGTACGTGGTGGGCCTGACGGGCTCGCCCGGCGTGGGCAAGTCCACGTCGACCTCGGCGCTGGTCGCCGCGTACCGGAGGGCCGGGAAGCGGGTCGGCGTCCTGGCCGTCGACCCGTCCTCCCCCTTCAGCGGCGGCGCGCTCCTCGGCGACCGGGTCCGCATGTCGGAGCACGCCTCCGACCCGGGCGTCTACATCCGCTCGATGGCGACCCGCGGCCACCTGGGCGGTCTGGCGTGGGCGGCTCCGCAGGCGATCCGCGTCCTGGACGCGGCCGGCTGCGAGGTGATCCTCGTCGAGACGGTGGGCGTCGGCCAGTCGGAGGTGGAGATCGCCTCGCAGGCCGACACCTCCGTGGTGCTGCTCGCCCCGGGCATGGGCGACGGGATCCAGGCCGCGAAGGCGGGCATCCTGGAGATCGGCGACGTGTACGTGGTCAACAAGGCGGACCGGGACGGCGCGGACGCGACGGCCCGCGAGCTGAACCACATGCTGGGCCTCGGCGAGGCGCGCGGCCCGGGCGACTGGCGCCCGCCGATCGTCAAGACGGTCGCGGCACGGGGCGAGGGCATCGACGAGGTCGTCGAGGCCCTGGAGAAGCACCGCGCGTGGATGGAGGAGCACGGTGTCCTCGCGGAGCGGCGCCGCTCGCGCTCGGCCCGTGAGGTCGAGACGATCGCGGTCACGGCCCTGCGCGAGCGCATCGGCGACCTGCACGGCGACCGCCGCCTGGACGCGCTCGCGGAGCGCATCGTGGCGGGGGAGCTGGATCCGTACGCGGCCTCGGACGAACTGATCGCGAGCCTGACGGGCAACTGAGCGGCGCGTTTTTTTGACAGCGAGAAGGGCCTCCCCGGTGGCCGGGGAGGCCCTTCTCGCATGTCGGCGGACAGGGCGCGCCGACTGTGTCAGGTCAGGGCTTGCCGCGCCGTCCGCGCAGCTGCTCGGAGATGGGCTTCAGCGACTCGTGGAGGTCGCCGAGGGCCTCCGGGCTGAGCTGGTCGATGAAGTGCTTGCGCACCGACTCGACGTGGTGCGGGGCGACCTTGTGCATGGTCTCCATGCCCTGGTCGGTCAGCACCGCGTACAGCCCGCGCCGGTCGGACTCGCAGTTCTCGCGCCGGACGAGGCCGGCGTTCTCCATCCTGGTGATCTGGTGGGAGAGCCGGCTCTTGGACTGGAGGGTGGCCGACGCCAGGTCGCTCATCCGCAGCCGCCGCTCCGCCGACTCCGACAGGTTCACCAGGATCTCGTAGTCGTTGATCGTCAGGCCGAAGGGCTGGAGGTCCTTCTCCAGCTGGTACATCAGCATTCTGTTGACGTCCAGATACGTGCGCCAGGCGCACTGCTCGGCATCGGTGAGCCAGGGGGTGGCCGTCTCGGTCTCCATGTATGGATTCTACCTAAGAAGTTGAATACTTGACGAATTCTGGGAGTGTGTTCGACGCGTCACTCTCCGCAGACTACCGCTCACAGGCCGAAGCGACGCTGCAGGTCCCCCAGCTGACCGGGAAGACGCGGTACCGATCCGTGCTGGCCCTGGCCGGAACCGGTTGGTCCGTGGCCCCCGGGAACGCCCGCCTGGGCCGGGGTCGCACCGACCGCCCGCTCCGCCATCAGCAGCTCCGTCGACTGGAGCAGGACCGTACCGGCGCCCACGAACTCGAACTGGTGCTCCTCGCCCGAGGTCCCGCCGATGCCCGTCAGCGCCCGTACGCCGCCCATGACCCCCGTCATGTAGCCGTGGTCGTAGTGGTGGCACGGCGAAGGGCAGTCCGCCCAGCCCACCAGCGCCTGCGGGTCCACCCGCAGCGGCGGCTCCATGAAGACCACCGGACCGTTCGAGGCCGCCACGAACTTGCCCGTGCCGATCAGCGTCACGAAGCCCGGCACGATCGACTGCTTCAGGGCCAGCGTCGGCTGGTAGGCGAGGAGATTGCCCGAACGGATCGTCAGGTTGCCCTCGTCCAGATCGTACGAGTTCACGTCGAAGGCCCGGTCGGCCAGCAGCATCTTGCCGCTGCCCTCCGCCACGACCCAGTCGCTCGCGTGCAGCGGCGAGTGGAAGGACGTACGGACCAGCCGGTCGAGCCGGCCGTGGCCGATGCCGTTGAAGTCGATCCGCCCGTAGTAGGCGATCATCTTGCCCTTCTGCAGGAACCACTGGGAGCCCTTGAGCTCCACGCAGAAGGTGTACGGGTTGACGTTGTCGTCCGACGGCAGCGTCATCGGGTCATGGATCACGGGGGCGCTCACAGCTTCTCCTCCGACGCCTGGACGTACACCGCACCGCTGCCGCTCAGCTCCAGCTGGAACGCCTCGCCCGAGCCGCGCCCCACCATGTCGCGCCAGCCCAGCGCCGTGGAGAGCTTGTTCCGTACGTCCCCGTGGTGGGCGACGTACGCCTGCGGGTCCACATGGACCGCGCGCCCCGGCGTGATCGGCAGCTCGATCACCCCGCCGTGCGCCATGACCGCGACCGCGCCGTGGCCCTTCAGCGTCGTGGTGAAGAGCCCCTGGCCCGTGACCTGGCCGCGGACCATGCCCATGACGCCCCCCTGGGAGCCCATGAACATCGTGCCCTGCTCCAGCGTGCCGTCGAAGGCGAGCAGCCGGTCCGCCTCGACGTGGAGGGTGTCGCCGGTCAGCCGGATCACCTGGATGTGGTGGCCGCCGTGCCCGAACATCACCGTGCCATTGCCTTCGACCGTCATCAGCGGCGTCGCCTCGCCCGCCACCCGGCGGCCGATCATCGACATCACGCCGCCCTGGCCGCCGGCCATGTTCGGCGTGAAAGTGACGTCGCCGCGGTAGGCGAGCATCGCGCCCCGCTGGCTGAACATGCGCTGCCCCGGTACGACCGTGGCCTCGACCATCTTGGAGTTGATCTCGCGGAAGGGCATCTCAGACGTCACCCCCGATCGTGTTCCGCTCGCTCGGCTGCACGTACACGAGTCCGTCGCCCTCGAAGCGGATCTGGAACGCCTCGCCGCCGCCCTCGCCCAGGAAGGTGCGGAAGGTCACACCGGACTGGAAGGACTGCTGGAGGTTGCCCTGATGGGCGATGTACGCGCCGGGGTCGACGGAGAGCGGGTACTGCGAGCTCACCCGCAGCACCACCGCCGGGCCGTCGGACATGATCGCCGCCTGGCCGGTGCCCTCGACGGTCGTCGTGAAGAGGCCGTTGCCGGTCGCTCCGCCGCGCAGCCCGGTGAAGGTCGTGCCGGTGCGCAGCCCCGCGTCGGTGCAGAGCAGGTTGCTCGCCTCGACCCAGAGCTTGTCGCCGTGCAGCGAGACGAGGTTGATCTCGGAGGCGCGGTCGGCGAACCAGCAGGTCCCCTGACCCTTCACCTCCATCATCTCCATCTGCTCACCGGTGAGCCGGCGAGTGACCATGCCGCGCAGGCCCTCGCCGCCGCCGGACATCTTCTTGAACGCCATCTGGCCGTCGTAGGCGACCATGGAGCCGTTTTTCGCCTTGACGGCGTCACCTGTCATGTCGACGGCGAGCACTTTGCTGCCCTGGAGTCGGAACGTAGCCACGGAGCGAGGTTACGGGGGCCCCGGATAAAGGGACAGCAAAGTCGGCGTGCACAATGGACGGGCCCTTGTGCATCCGTTCACAAGATCGAACGAAGGTGACCCCACCCGTGGACATCAAGACCGCCTCCTCCCTCCACCGGCTCCGGCTCGTCTCCGCGCCGGAGGCCGTGTCGTTCCTTCTGCTGCTGGTCTGCTCGGTGCTCAAGCGCACCACGGACTTCAACGCGGTACCGGTGATGGGCGCGATCCACGGCATCCTCTTCGTCCTCTACGTGCTCTTCTGGCTGGACGCCTGGAACCGCACCAAGTGGACCTTCAAGACCGCGGCGCTCTACTTCGTGCTCTCCGTGCTGCCGCTGGGCGGCTTCTTCGCCGAGCGCAGGCTCAAGCGTGAGGCCCAGGACGCGGTCATCGCCTCCCGCGCCCGCCGCGAGGGCACGGTGAACGCGTGATCGTCGCCTTCTCCGTCACCCCGCTCGGCGTCGGCGAGGAGGTCGGCGAGTACGTCGCCGACGCCGTCCGGGTCGTACGGGAGTCCGGGCTGCCGAACCGTACCGACGCGATGTTCACCTCCATCGAGGGTGAGTGGGACGAGGTGATGGACGTCGTCAAGCGCGCCGTCGCCGCCGTGGAGGCACGGGCGCCGCGCGTCTCGCTCGTCCTCAAGGCCGACGTCCGGCCCGGCGTCACCGACGGACTCACCTCGAAGGTCGAGACCGTGGAGCGCCACCTCTCCGCCTGACCCGGCGCCCTGATCCGGCGCCCTGATCCTGTGCCCTGGTCCTGTGCCCTGGTCCTGTGCCCTGGTCCTGCGCCCTGAGCACCGCCGCCGCGCCCCCGGCGTCCTGACGGAGTCCGCGCCCGACGCATCCGCGCGAAGCCCCCGGCCCGATCGGCCGGGGGCTTCGCGCGGATGCGGCTGCACCCGAATGGCCCTGCACGCCGCCTCCCGGGCAAAACCCCCCGCTCGGCCGATTCCAGTCGACACACCACGGCATCTCCACTTTCGTGTGGTTATCGACCTGTTCGACGGCAGCTGGAGGCACCGTGCGGCCGAAGGGCTACGACTACGACACCTACAGCCGACTCGCCGGTCCTCTCACCGAACCGGACACCACCGCCTACCAGGTGCAGTACCGAAGCCTCCTCGCGAACGAGCCCCACCGCATACGAGCCGTCCTCCTCATGGGCCTCGCGCCGGTCCTCTCCGCGCTGCTGCTCGTGTACCTCGTCTGGCCCAGCCACTGGACCGTCCGCGAGGGCGGTGACCGATGGCTCATCAGGTTCGACACCGTCATGCTCGTGTCGATCGGCCTCATCTGCCTCTTCATGCTGGTCAACGTCGCCTCCATCGCCCACGCCACGATGGTCGCGCGCGACCCCATACCCGTGTACGCCGAGAAGGGCACCCGCGTCGCCTTCCTCACCACCTACGTCCCGGGCAAGGAACCCCTCTCCATGGTCCGCGCCACCCTGGAGGCCGCGGTCCGCATCCGCCACGTCGGCCCGCTGGACGTCTGGCTCCTGGACGAGGGCGACGACGAGCAGGCCAAGGCCCTCTGCGCGGAACTCGGCATCCGGCACTTCACCCGCGCCGGCGTCCCCGAGTGGAACCGCGAGAGCGGCGCCCACAAGGCGAGGACCAAGCACGGCAACTACAACGCCTGGATCGCGATGCACGGGGGCCGCTACCACTTCTTCGCCTCCGTCGACACCGATCACATACCGCTGCCGAACTTCCTGGAGCGGATGCTCGGCTACTTCCGCGACCCGGACGTCGCCTTCGTCGTCGGCCCGCAGGTCTACGGCAACTACGACTCGCCCGTCACCAAGGCCGCCGAGTCCCAGCAGTTCCTCTTCCACGCGCTGATCCAACGGGCCGGCAATCGCTACCACGCGCCCATGTTCGTCGGCACCAACAACGCCGTACGGATCTCCGCCGTCAAGCAGATCGGCGGCCTGTACGACTCGATCACCGAGGACATGGCCACCGGCTTCGAGCTGCATCGGAACAGGAACCCCGCCACCGGGCGCTTCTGGCGCTCCGTCTACACCCCCGACGTGCTCGCGGTCGGTGAGGGACCGGCCTCCTGGACCGACTTCTTCACCCAGCAGCTGCGCTGGTCACGGGGCACGTACGAGACGCTGATCCGGCAGTACTGGAAGGCGCCCTTCCGAGTTCCGCCGGGCCGTCTCCTCAACTACACGCTGATGCTCGTCTACTACCCGATGACGGCGATCAACTGGTTCCTCGGCATCCTCAGCTGTGTGCTGTTCCTCTGGCTCGGAGCGTCCGGCACCCAGGTCTCCTCCGCCGTCTGGCTCATGATCTACAGCGACGCGGTCGCCCTGCAGATCGGGCTGTACCTGTGGAACCGGCGGCACAATGTCTCGCCCCACGAACCCGAGGGCTCCGGCGGACTGGCCGGCATGGCGATGTCCGCGCTCTGTGCCCCGATCTACCTCACGTCGCTCTTCTCCGCGGTCCTGCGCACCAGCGGCCGTTTCGTCGTCACCCCGAAGGGCGGCCAGGCCAGCCCCGACCGGATCCTCACCTTCAGGATCCATCTCTGCTGGGCGGCCGTCCTCATCGCCTCGCTGATCGCCTCCGTCCACTTCGGGCACACCCACGCGGCCATGCGCACCTGGGCCCTCCTCGCCCTCGTCATCGCCCTCTCACCGGTCGCCGTGTGGTGCTGGACGACCCTGCGCGACCGGCGCGCCCGGGCGAGTGCCCGCAGGACCGTGGCCGTCCGCCCCGCCCCGGCGGGCGAGACGGTGACGGCCCTGGTGCCGAAGACGCCGACCGCAAAGCCGGCCACCACTGCCGCGCCCACGACGACCGGAGGGAACTGAGCCATGGCACAGCGACCGCCGAAGAAGCTCAAGAAGACGCTGCTCGGCAGCGGCGCCGTCCTGGTCCTCGCGGCGCTCAACGCCCCCGCCACCGTCTCGTTCGTCGGCGAGAAGTACCACGCGTACAAGATCTCCCAGCCCGGCTACAAGCGGCGGTTCGGCTCCTGGGCGCACGTCGACGTCCCCCGGGGATACGACGTCAACGCCATCCACGCCGCCCTGCTGCACACCGGCAAGGTCCTGCTCATCGCCGGCTCGGGCAACGACCAGAAGAAGTTCGACTCCGGCACCTTCGACACCGTCCTGTGGGACCCGAAGAAGAACACGTTCAAGAAGATCCCCACCCCGGAGGACTTCTTCTGCTCGGGACACACCCAGCTGCCCGACGGCCGGCTCCTGGTCGCCGGCGGCACCGCCCGCTACGAGATACTCGACGGCGAGGTCAAGAAGGCCGGCGGCGGGATGCGGGTCAAGAACGAGAACCCCGACAAGGCCGTCACCCTCAAGAAGGGCACCGTCTTCCGCTCGCCCTCGGGCGTCGAGTACGTCTCCAAGTTCGACGTCACGGTCCCCAAGGCCAAGCGCGACTTCGAGATCTCGTACTTCAAGAGCGGCCAGATGAAGCCCTGGAGGACGAAGATCACCGCCGCCGAGGCCCGGGTCTTCGTCGAGGCGAGGAAGGAGGGCGCGCAGGCGCTCACCACCGAGGCCGCGCAGTACGAGGTCGTCGGCCTCAAGGGCGAGGACGTCGACAACGTCTACGGCCTGGCCCAGCGGCTCACCACCGAGAAGCAGGACTTCCAGGGCATCAAGGGCGCGTACGAGTTCGACCCCAAGGCCGAGAAGTACATGCCCGTCGCCCCGATGAAGGACGCCCGCTGGTACCCCACCCTCGTCACCCTCGACGACGGCAGGGTCCTCGCCGTCTCCGGACTCAACGACGTCGGCGACGTCGTCCCCGGCGACAACGAGATCTACGACCCGAAGACGAAGAAGTGGTCCAAGGGCCCCTTCCACTACTTCCCCACCTATCCCGCGCTCTTCCTCACCAAGGGCGGCCAGCTCCTCTACACCGGCTCCAACGCGGGCTACGGACCGGCGGAGAAGGGCCGAGAACCGGGCCTGTGGGATCTGAAGAAGAACTCCTTCACCAGGCTCGGCGGGCTCACCGATCCCGACCAGCTGGAGACCTCCGCCTCCCTCATGCTCCCGCCGGTCCAGAACCAGAAGGTCATGGTCCTCGGCGGCGGCGGGGTGGGGGAGTCCCCCAAGTCCACACCGCGCACCTCGATCATCGACCTGTCCAAGGAGACCCCGGTCTTCCGGGACGGCCCCGCGCTCCCGCAGGGCACCCGCTACCTCAGCAGCGTCCTGCTGCCCGACGACTCCGTCTTCACCACCGGCGGTTCGCGGGAGTACCGCGGCCGCAGCGGGAGCGACATCCTCAAGGCGCAGTTCTACGACCCGAAGACCAACGCCTTCACCGCCGCCGCCGAGCCGACGGTCGGCCGCAACTACCACTCCGAGGCGCTGCTGCTCCCCGACGGCCGGGTCGCCACCTTCGGCTCCGACCCGCTCTTCGACGACAAGGACAACACCAAGCTCGGCACGTTCGAGCAGCGGATCGAGGTCTTCACCCCGCCCTATCTGCACAGGGCGGGCGCCGACCGTCCCACGCTGGGGGAGGGGCCGCAGGAGATCGACCAGAACGGCCGGGCGACCTTCCGGACCAAGGACGCGGCCCGCATCACCAAGGCCCGGCTGATGCGACCGAGCGCCGTCACCCACACCACGGACGTCGAACAGCGCTCGGTGGCCCTCGGCCTGACGAGGAGCGGCGACTCGATCACGGTGAAGGTACCGCTGGACGGTTCACTGGTGCCGCCCGGCTGGTACATGCTCTTCGTGACGGACGAGGACGGCACCCCGTCGGAGGCGAGGTGGGTCCGGGTGGGTGCCCATGCCGCGCGACGCTAGCATCGACACCCTGCCGACCACCGGAGTGTGCCGCCATGTCGTTGCCGCGTATCGGGGTCGTCATCGTGACCATGGGCACCCGTCCGCGGGAGCTGGACGCTCTCCTTGCCTCGGTGGAGAAGCAGGATGTCCCTGCGGTGCGGGTGGTGCTGGTGGGGAACGCGACTCCCCTCGCCGAGGTCGCGACGGACGCGACCAAGGTCCCGCTCGGGGAGAATCTGGGCTGTCCCGGCGGCCGCAACGTCGGTCTGAAGACGCTGCTCGCATCGGGCGAGGTCGATGTCGTCGTCGAGCTGGACGACGACGGCCTGCTCGTCGCCGACGACGTGTTCCGGAAGGTCCAGCAGCTGTTCGCGGAGGACCCGAAGCTCGGGATCATCGGCTTCAGGGTTGCCGACGAACACGGACATACGGAGCGACGCTGGGTGCCCCGGCTGCGTGCGGACGATCCGATGCGCCGCGGTCCGGTGACCGCCTTCCTCGGAGGGGGCCATGCCTTCTCGATGCCCATGCTCCGGCAGATCGACCTGTGGCCGGCGGAGTTCTTCTTCGGGCACGAGGAGTCCGATCTGGCATGGCGTGCGCTTGACGCGGGATGGAAGATCCTTTACGAACCCGAGCTCGTCCTCCAGCATCCGAAGACCTCCCCCGCCCGGCACGCGGTCCACTACCGGTTCACCGCCCGAAACCGTGTCTGGCTGGCCCGCCGCCGACTGCCGATGCCTTTGATTCCCGCCTATCTCGGCGTGTGGATCCTTCTCACCATGGTGCGGATGCGGTCCCTGACGGGCCTGAAAGCGTGGTGGGGCGGTTTCATCGAGGGTGCGCGGACGCCGTGCGGCCCCCGCGAGGCGATGAAGTGGCGCACGGTATGGCGTATGACCCGGCTGGGTCGCCCGCCGATCCTCTGAAGCCAACGCCAGGGGAAGGGCTTGACCCTGACCGTGCGTCAGGGTTGGAGCCTCGTCGTATGACGAAGAACAGCACTTCCTCGGCTCGGCTCGCCCCGCCGATCGGAGGGTTCCAGGAGATCGACGGCCGCCGGATTTTCGTGCATCGGTCGGGCAGCGGCGGACCGGCCGTCGTGTTCCTGCCGGGCGCCGGCGCGGTCGGTCTGGACTATTTCGGTGTCCAGGAAGGGGTTTCGCAGTTCACCACCGCCGTGGTGTACGACCGCGGCGGCACGGGCTACAGCGATCCCCTCCCGCTGCCGCGCACCGCCGCCGCGGTCGCCACGGAGCTGCACGAGCTGCTGCGCGCCCAGGACATCGCCGCCCCGTACGTTCTGGTGGCGCACTCCCTCGGCGGTGCCTACGCGCATCGGTTCGCGCAGCTGTACCCCCAGGACGTGGCCGGGCTGGTCTGGTTGGACGCCTTCCACCGCGACTGGGACGACTTCATGCCGCCCGCGGCGAGTCTGGCCGCGACCGAGCGGATGGCACCTGACCCGGAGCAGCTCGAACAGATGCGCCCGGCCCTGCGCGAGATGCGCACCGAGCTGCTCGCGAACTACCCGGAGCACCTGCGGCAACCCCTGATCGAGGCCAAGGGGAGCGATGAATGGATCCGCGCCGGCATCGCCGAGCGGAGCACGTTGGTCGAACTCGCCACCGAGCTGCGGGCCGGGCCGAAGATTCCCGACGTCCCGGTGGTGGCTCTCACCGTGGTGGGCGACGACCCCGCCCAGCAGGCGCTGACGTCGGAACGGACGGTGCAGGAGATGCGTGACGGCAGGACGAGAATGGACGCCGCCCTGGTGAGCTCGGTCTCGCACGGGGAACAACGCATCCTCTCCGACACCCACCACCACCGGCTCTGTTTCGACCGCCCCGACGCCGTGGTCCAGGCGATCCGCGACGTCGTCGACCGGGCGGCTCGCCCCTAGACTCGGCACGAACCACGCCCGACGATCAGAGGTGAACGGTGCTGACGATCAGCCAACTCGCGGCGACCGCCGGCGTGACCGTGCGCACCGTTCGCCACTACCACCACTTCGGCCTGCTGCCCGAGCCCGAGCGTGACGCCTCCGGCTACCGCTGTTACAGCGCACAGGCGGCGGTGGATCTCATCCGGATCAGGACCCTCGCCGACGCCGGAGTTCCGCTGGCCCGTATCGACGCGCTGCTGCACGCACAGCCGACCGAATTCGCCTCGGCCATCACCGACATCGACGCCGCACTGCAGCGCAAGATCGACCAGCTCACCGAATACCGCCGCCGGATCGCCGAACTGGCGAGCGGCGAAAGGCTCGTTCTGCCCCCCGAGGTGGTCGCCATCCTGAACCGGATGCGCGGCCTCGGGGTCAGCGAACGGAGGGTACGGCTCGAGCGTGACTCCTGGATCCTGCTGCAGGCGCTGGACCCGGGCTCCATGCCGCAGCGGATACGGGACAAGAACGCCAGATTCGACGACCCCGAGACGACGCGCCTGTATCTCGCCTGCGATCGAACAGTCGACTGGGATCCGCACGATCCACGCCTGGACCGGCTCATCGACGACCTGGACGCATGGGAGATCAGACACGAACGAGAAAGCGGCCGGCCGGGGAACCTGAAGCTGGTCTTCTCCCGGATCTTCGACGAGGCGTCACCGGCGTGGCAGCGCATCCTCAGCACGCTCGCCCACCGCGCCGAGCAACGCCGAACCGCCCGCCACGACAGCTGAAGCGCCGACACCCAGGTCACGCCCGCTCAGCTCGCCAACGTGCCCTGGTGGTAGTACATCCGCCAGCCCGCTTCCGTCAGACGCCACAGAGAGCTCCGCCATGCACAACGCCCTCTGTTGTCGGCGAAGTACGTCAGGTGAACGATGCCGGGAGCGAGTACGACCCCTGTCATCTCGCTGACCGTCACCGGGCACTCCGGGACCACCGAACCGGCGCTCGTCACGGTGAGAATCGACGTTGCGTCCCAGCGTCGTCCGGATGCTCCGATCTCGACGAACTCCGGGTCCAGCAGCTCCGAGACCAGGGCCGGCGAAGCACGCACGTCGGGGTCGAGAAGTCTCATCTCCGCCCCGATAGCCGCTTGTACGGCCCGCTCGCTCTCGTCTGCCATGCACGAACCCTACGGAAGGAGAGGGCGCCGCCGCGGCCGTAGGTGTGGTTGAGGGTCAGGCGGTCGGCGGGACTGTCGCGTGGCGCGTCTGCTGGATCAGGACGGTGGTGGCTCGTTCCAGGAGTTCGCAGAGCGCGGCGTGTTCGGAGGTCGTGAACGCGTCGGTGAGTGCGCGCTCAAGGATGATCACCTCCTCGTAGGCGCGGTCAAGGAGCGCCTGACCCCCATCGGTCAGGGTCGCGATCTGCACCTTGGCGTGTACCGGGGACGTCTCGCGGCGGATGAGTTCCTTGGTCTCCATGTTGGTCAGCACGCTGCTCATGCTCTGCTGCGTCACCCCGCAGGAGCGGGCCAGCTGGGCGCCGGACATGCCGCCTTCGCGCGAGAGGGTCAGCAGCACGGTGTACTGCGTCATGGTCAGCCCGTAGGCGCGCAGCACCGCCTCGTGGTGCGCCATCAACGCCTGCTCCGACCGCCTGATCCGGGTACAGAGGGACTCCTCGATCGGGGCTTCCATCACGCACTCCCTTCCATTGACAGGTTCATGGGTTGACTCAGGCTCCTTATATGCCTACCGTCCTCGACTGTAAGAATACTGAGTCAACACAAGGGGCTGTAACCGTGAAGGCTGTCCTCCTCGACACCGAGGGCCACTACCAGGTCGCCGAACTCGATGAGCCCACCCCCGGCCCCGGCGAGGTGGCGATCCGAGTCGCCTACGCCGGGATCCAGTGGGGGGACACCATGGTCCGGGACGGCCACTTCCCCGTGCCGCGCCCCTTCGTCCCCGGCTTCGAGGCGTCCGGGCACATCGCAGCGGTCGGCGAGGGCGTCGACGCACGCCGCATCGGTGCGCCCGTCGCCGCGCTGACCACGGCAGGCGCCTACGCCGAGGTGGTCCTGGCCCCCGCCGCGCTCAGCCTGGACATCGGCGACCTGCCGCTGCGCACGGCCGCAGGTCTCGGCTGGGGCGCACCGACCGCCTACGACCTGATCAACACCATCACGCAGGTACGGCCCGGCGAGAACGTACTGATCCACGCCGCGGCCGGCTCGGTCGGCACGCTCGCCGCCCAGTTCGCCCGGCTGGCCGGGGCCGGCCGGATCGTCGGTGTCGCCGGCAGTACCGCCAGGGCCGAGTACGCCGCCCGGTTCGGCTACGACCAGGTCCTGCTGCGCGAAGAGTTCCCGACCGAACTCGGCACCGAACGCTTCGATGTGATCCTCGACCCGGTCGGCGGCGTGACCCGCCGCGCCGCCCTGGAGCAGCTGGCGCCCCACGGCCGACTCGCGGTCTACGGCAACCTCAGCACCTACGACCCCGTGCCGGCCGACACCAACAACCTGCTCACGCTCGGCACGTCACTCATGACCTACAACAGCAACCTGCTCAGCCAGACCCACCCCGAGCGCCTCGCCGACAGCGCACGCCACGCACTCGCTCTCGTCGCAGACGGCAAGATACGCGTGGACATCACCGCCGAATACGACCTGGCAGACCTGGCCACCGCCGTACAGCGGCTCGCCGAGGGAGCCACCCACGGCAAGAGCATCCTCCGCGTCGCCTGAGAACACGCCCCGACAGCCACGCCCATCGCGTCAAGCCCCGAAGGACTTCCGGAGCCGACCACTCAGGTCTTGGCTCTCCTGGCCAGACCCAGCGCGTAGTCGGGCCACCATGTGCCGGCGGCCGGGCCGCCGCGGCAGGGGCCGTCGGAGTCGCCGGGGCGTTTGATCCAGAGGTAGGCGTCGATCAGCTCGTCGCCGGTCCTGTCGGTCGGCGGGACGCCGAGCGCGCGGCCCGGCGGGTTGCACCAGGCCTCCTTCCGGTCACCCGGGAGGGGGCCGTCGCCGTTGCGGCTGGTGTCCACGGTGAAGTGGACTCCGTCCAGCATTCCGGACAGCCGGGCGCCGAAGCCCTTCACGGCGTCGTTGGTCTGGAAGTTGGACACATTGAGCGAGAAGCCGTCGGCTCGCGCGATGCCGGCCCGTCGCAGCGGCTCCACCAGTTTGCCCGGGTCGTCGATCCACGCCGGGTTGCCCGCGTCCAGATAGACCCGGGTGCGCGGCTGCCGCTTCAGCCGGTCGATCGCCTCGGAGAGCAACTGGTAGCGCTCGTCGTGGTACTGGCCCGGCGTGCACCCGTCCACGATGTGCGGGACCGCGTCCGGCTCCAGCACGACGATCGCGGGCGCGTCGCCGATGGCGGAGGCGAAGGAGTCCATCCAGTTCCGGTACGCCTGCGCGTCGTGCGCCCCGCCCGCCGAGTACAGCCCGCAGTCGCGGTGCGGAATGTTGTACGCGACGAAGACCACGGTCCGCCGGTCGGCCGCCGCTCCCCGCACCGCCTTGGTGATCTCCGGTACGGGATCGTCGCCGGCGGGCCAGTCCGCGACCGGCCGCTCCGCGATCCGCTTGAGGAGTTTCGCGTCCTCCGTGCGGCCCTGCGCCTCGTACTGCCGGACCTGGCGGGCCGCGTCGCTGTCCGGGTCGACCCAGAAGGGGGAACCGCCGGTCGGGGCGACGGATTCGCCGCGGGTGTTGGGCGGACCGACGGGGGTGGTCCCCGCCAGGTCCTCACCACCGCATCCGGCGAGGAGGAAGGCACAGGTCAGGGCCAGGGCGGCGGAGAGCGTGCGGCGGGACATCCAGCCCCCAGGGTCGGGTACGGCACGGACCGGGCCATCGTCACACAGCGGTCAGTCCGTCGCGGGGTCCGACACCGTGTCCGCCGCCAGCGCGATCCCCAGCGGGGTCCGCTCGTACAGCACCTGGTGTCCGTACCGGCGCGAGGTCAGCAGCCCGGCCTCCCGGAGCACGGACAGGTGCGCCGACACGGAGGAGGGTGCGAGGGCGAGGCGGTGCGCGAGCGCGGTCGTACCGGCGGGCTCGTCCAGCGCGCACAGCACGTCGGCGCGGGCCCTCCCGAGCAGCCGGGCGAGCACGGCCGGGGTCCGGTCGCGGGCCTCGGTCCACAGCCCGCCGATCCCGCGCGCCGGATAGACCACCGTCGGCTGCCAGGGCGGGTCGAATCCGCTCACCACCTCGGGCCAGGTGAAGACGGACGGCATGAGGACGAGTCCCTGGCCGTCCAGGGCGCGGACGTGCTCGCCGCGGTAGGCGACGGTGAGGACGGCCCGCTCGGCGGCCCAGTCGAAGCCGGGGTGCAGCTCGCCGAGGAGCCGCTCCAGGCCGCCCTCGGCCAGGCGCCGGGAGTGGTAGGCGACATCGGCTTCGAGGAGCGCCCGCAGCCGGGGCCACTCGGGCGCGATCAACGCCTCCCAGGCCTCCTGGAGCAGATCCGCGAGCCGCTGGACGGTCCCCGCGGGATCGGCCAGCATCCGCCGCCCCTCGGCGGTGCCGGCGGCTCCGGGGGTGTCGGCGAGCGCCCGTGCGAAGTCGTCGAGGGCGAGCGCGGGGTCGGTCTCCCGTACGGCCGCGATCTCCTCCTCGAAGGAGGCGGCGGGTCTCAGGGGCGGCGGATAGAGGAAGTCGGGGCTGTGCCCCCGCAGCGGCATCAGCAGTTGGAGCGGGCTGAGATCGATCCCCTCGGCCGCGCCGCGGATCCGCCGCAGCCAGGGCAGGTGGTACCCCTGCTGCCGGGGGCGCGCGAGGACCCGCACGGCGGAGTGCGTCTCCCAGAGCGGTGAGAGCGCGAACCGGATCCTGAGCGGGTCCGCCTCGCCGAAGTGCAGGTGGTACGGCACGGGGGCGCCTCTACGGGAAGATTCGGCTGGGGCCGAAAGTCTAGGGGCCGGGGCGGACGAGAGGCCAGGCTCGCCCCATGCCCACGCACGACACCGGAACCCCACCTCCCCCGACGCCGACGCGCGATACCGCCCCGACGCCGACGCGTGAGACCACCCCGGCACCGGCCCGCGAGACCACCCCGGCACCGCCCCGCGAGGCCACCCCCGCACCGGTCCGCGAGGCCGCCCCGGTCGCGTCCGCCCCGCGCGGGTACCGCGCCGTGCTCGGCGTGCGGGAGTTCAGGACCGTGTTCCTCGCCCACCTGCTCTCGCTGCTCGGAGTCGTCGTCAGCGAGATCGCGCTCACCGTGCTCGTCTACGACCTCACCCGCTCACCGCTCCTCTCCTCCCTCACCTTCGCCCTCGGCTTCCTGCCCTACCTGCTCGGTGGCACCCTGCTCGCCGGTCTCGCCGACCGGTACCCGGCCCGGCGGGTGCTCGTCGTCTGCGACCTCGTCTGCGCCGGCTGCGTCGCGCTGATGGTCGTGCCCGCGACCCCCGTCGCCGGCCTGCTCGTGCTGCGCTGCGCCGTCGCCGCCGTCGCACCCGTCTTCAACGGGACGCGGATGGCGACCCTCGCCGACATCCTCGGCGAGGGCGAGCTCTTCGTGCTCGGCCGGTCCCTCCTGCGGATCGTCTCGCAGAGCGCCCTGCTCGCCGGGTTCGGCGTCGGCGGCGTGCTGCTCACCGTCGTACCGCCGCGCGGCGCCATCGCGATCACCGCCGCCACCTTCGTCGCCTCCGCGCTGCTCCTGCGCTTCGGCACGCGGCGCCGCCCGGCCCGGGCGGCCGGGAAACGCGAAGGGCTCGGCGGGACGTGGGCCGTGCTTCGGAACCGGCGCGTGCGCGCGCTCATGCTCCTCTTCTGGGTGCCGCCGCTCTTCATCGTGACCCCCGAGGCCCTCGCCGCCCCCTACGCCGACCGGATCGGCGCCTCCCCGGCCGCGCTCGGTCTCCTGATGTGCGCCATGCCGGTCGGCACCATCGCGGGCGAGCTCTACGCCGGGTCCGCGCTCAGCGCCGCGACCCGCTCGCGGATCGTGGTCCCGCTCGTCGTGACCGGGCTGCTGCCCTTCCTCGTGTACGCGGTCGAGCCCGGGGTCGCCCTCGCGGCCCTCGCCCTCCTCCTGGCCGGCGCCACCGGCGCCTACACCCTCGGCCTCGACGCCTGGTTCGTGGCCGCCGTCCCCGAGGAACAGCGCGGCAGGGCCATGACCCTCATGACCGCGGGCATGATGACGATCCAGGGCGTCGGCATGGCCGCCGCCGGTGTCGCCGCTGAGTTCGTCCCCGTCCACCTGGTCGTCGTGGGTGCCGGAGTGCTCGGTACCGTGTGCGTCCTGGCGCTGGTGGCCGAGGTCCGTGCGACCGAAGTGCGAGACGGGGCTGACCAGCATGTGACCAGTGGGTAAGGTCGACGCGTGCCGAAGCCGCTCAGTCTCCCGTTCGACCCCATCGCCCGCGCCGACGAGCTCTGGCAGAACCGCTGGGGCCCCGTCCCCTCGATGGCCGCGATCACCTCGATCATGCGGGCGCACCAGATCCTCCTCGCGGAGGTCGACGCCGTGGTCAAACCGTACGGACTGACCTTCGCCCGCTACGAGGCGCTGGTGCTGCTGACCTTCTCCAAGGCCGGCGAGCTGCCGATGTCCAAGATCGGCGAGCGGCTCATGGTCCACCCCACGTCCGTGACGAACACGGTGGACCGGCTGGTGAAGTCCGGTCTCGTCGCCAAGCGGCCCAACCCCAACGACGGCCGCGGCACCCTCGCCTCGATCACCGAGAAGGGCCGCGAGGTCGTCGAGGCGGCCACCCGGGACCTGATGGCGATGGACTTCGGGCTCGGGGCGTACGACGCCGAGGAGTGCGCCGAGATCTTCGCGATGCTGCGGCCCCTGCGGGTGGCGGCGCAGGACTTCGAGGAGAAGTAGCCTCCCCGCGAGGGAGGGCCCGCGCGAAGATCGCCCGGAACGTGCCGTTACGCTCGACGGCATGAAATCCAGCGTGCTGACCCGTTACCGCGTCATGGCGTACGTCACCGCCGTCATGCTGCTCGTGCTGTGCACCTGCATGGTCTTCAAGTACGGGTTCGACATGGGCGAGGACGTGACCTTCGCGGTCTCCCAGGCCCACGGTGTCCTCTACATCATCTACCTGATCTTCGCCTTCGACCTGGGCTCCAAGGCGAAGTGGCCCTTCGGCAAGCTGCTCTGGGTGCTGCTCTCCGGGACCATTCCCTTCGCCGCCTTCTTCGTCGAGCGCAACGTCGTCCGCGCCACGCTTCCGCTGGTCAGCGGCGCGGAGCCGGCCACAGCCAAGGCCTAGGACCGTCGCGGTTCCACCGCCGTACAGATGCGTACGGCGGTCGGCCATCGACATTTACTAGGACGTCCTAGTAAATTCGAGGGTATGGACGCTGACGCCATCGAAGAAGGCCGCCGACGCTGGCAGGCCCGGTACGACAAGGCCCGCAAGCGGGACGCGGACTTCACCACGCTCTCCGGTGACCCGGTGGAGCCCGTCTACGGGCCCCGGCCCGGGGACACCTACGAGGGCTTCGAGCGCATCGGCTGGCCCGGTGAGTACCCCTTCACCCGGGGACTCCACGCGACCGGCTACCGCGGCCGCACCTGGACCATCCGCCAGTTCGCCGGCTTCGGCAACGCCGAGCAGACCAACGAGCGGTACAAGATGATCCTGGCCGCCGGCGGCGGCGGGCTCTCGGTCGCCTTCGACATGCCCACCCTCATGGGGCGCGACTCCGACGACCCGCGCTCGCTCGGCGAGGTCGGCCACTGCGGCGTCGCCATCGACTCCGCCGCCGACATGGAGGTCCTCTTCAAGGACATCCCGCTCGGCGACGTCACCACCTCCATGACCATCTCCGGGCCCGCCGTGCCCGTCTTCTGCATGTACCTGGTCGCCGCCGAGCGCCAGGGCGTCGACCCGGGCGTGCTCAACGGCACGCTCCAGACCGACATCTTCAAGGAGTACATCGCGCAGAAGGAGTGGCTCTTCCAGCCCGAGCCGCACCTGCGCCTGATCGGCGACCTCATGGAGCACTGCGCGCAGGGCATCCCCGCGTACAAGCCGCTCTCGGTCTCCGGCTACCACATCCGCGAGGCCGGCGCGACGGCCGCACAGGAGCTCGCGTACACCCTCGCCGACGGCTTCGGCTACGTCGAACTGGGCCTCTCCCGCGGCCTGGACGTCGACGTGTTCGCCCCCGGCCTCTCCTTCTTCTTCGACGCGCACCTCGACTTCTTCGAGGAGATCGCCAAGTTCCGCGCCGCCCGCCGGATCTGGGCGCGCTGGATGAAGGAGGTGTACGGAGCCAAGACCGACAAGGCCCAGTGGCTCCGCTTCCACACCCAGACCGCCGGCGTCTCGCTGACGGCCCAGCAGCCGTACAACAACGTCGTACGGACCGCGGTGGAGGCCCTCTCCGCGGTCCTCGGCGGCACCAACTCGCTGCACACCAACGCCCTCGACGAGACCCTCGCGCTCCCCAGCGAGCAGGCCGCCGAGATCGCGCTGCGCACGCAGCAGGTGCTGATGGAGGAGACGGGCATCGCCAACGTGGCGGATCCGCTGGGCGGTTCCTGGTACGTCGAGCAGCTCACCGACCGCATCGAGGCGGACGCCGAGAAGATCTTCGACCAGATCAGGGAGCGGGGCCGGCGCGCCCACCCGGACGGGCAGCACCCGATCGGGCCGATCACCTCGGGCATCCTGCGCGGCATCGAGGACGGCTGGTTCACCGGCGAGATCGCCGAGTCCGCCTTCCGGTACCAGCAGTCCCTGGAGAAGGGCGACAAGCGGGTCGTCGGCGTCAACGTCCACCACGGCTCGGTCACCGGCGACCTGGAGATCCTCCGGGTCAGCCACGAGGTCGAGTGGGAGCAGGTCCGGGTCCTCGGCGAGCGCAAGGCCCGTCGCGACGACGCCCGGGTCCGCGCCTCCCTCGACGCGATGCTGGCGGCCGCCCGCGACGGCTCGAACATGATCGGCCCGATGCTCGACGCGGTACGGGCGGAGGCCACGCTCGGCGAGATCTGCGACGTCCTGCGCGAGGAGTGGGGCATCTACACGGAGCCCCCGGGCTTCTAGCCGCTACGGCAACGGGCGGGGGCGGCACCGGAACTCCGGACACCGTTGGCGAATGCCC
>NZ_JAGGOS010000170.1 GCF_018614205.1 Streptomyces sp. ISL-36
GCCCAACGCCGCCGCAGAATCCGCGACCGGCGCCAGGCAGCCGAGCGCGAGCGCCATCGCCGCCGGCGCCCAGGGCCCGCTCACGGTGTGCGCCGCCGCGGCGACGACTCCGACGACGGCTCCGACCACCAGCAGGTCGCGTGCGGCGGCGGCCCCGGCCTCCCAGCTGTGCTCGGCGCGCTGGGCGTCCCCGAGGTCCGCGCCGTAGCCGCGCAGCCGGGCGCGGCGCCGCTCCAGCCCCCCGAAGGCGAGCAGCTCGCGCAGTCCGTCGACCGTCTCCACGGTCTCCGCGGAGAGGGCAGCGGCGGCCTCACGGGTCCTGGCACCCCTCGCCGCCCGCCCCCGCCCGTCGAGCAGCGGTGCGAGCACGAGCAGCCCCGCGGCGGGCAGGACCGCGCCGAGCAGCCACGGGTCGACGAAGCCGAGCACGACGGCGCCGGAGGTGAACACCACGCCGGAGGCGAGGAGTTGGGCGACGGCGTGCGCGTAGAAGAACTCCAGCGCCTCCACGTCCCCGAGCGCCGCCGACGCCAGGTCCCCGCTGCGCCGCCCCGCGATCCTGGCGGGCGCACTGCGGGCCAGCCCGTCGAAGACCCGTACCCGCAGCTCCGCAAGCACGCGGTACGCCAGATCGTGCGAGAGGTCCATCTCCCGCCAGGTGGCGAGGGAACGCACCAGCACCAGGGCGATCAGCGCGAGGACGGTGCCGGGGGCGGGTGCGGCGCGTTCGACGACGGCCGACCCGACGGTGTGCGCGGCGAGGGTGACCAGGGCGACGAGGGCCGCCTGGTCGACGAGCGCGGCGCCGAAGGTCCGCGCGGTCATGGCCCGGTGCGCCCCGAGGACGGGCAGCAGCGCCCGCAGGGCGCCTGGTGACGGTGCGTCCACCGTCGTCCGCTCGGTCATGCCGCCTCCTCCTTCGTGTGCGTGGCGCCCGCGGCGACCAGCCGCGCGTACAGTCCGTCCCGCCCCCGCAGGTCCGCGTCCGTGCCGATCGCGTCGACCCGGCCGCCGTCCAGTACGACGATCCGGTCCGCGTGGCGGACCGAGGCGAGCCGATGGGCGACGACCAGGCAGGTGCGCCCGCGGGCGGCGTCGCCGAGCGCGCGGCCGATGCGGGCCTCGCGGCGTTCGTCGACCGCGCTGGTCGCCTCGTCGAGGACGAGGACGGGCGCGTCCGCGAGCAACGCGCGGGCCAGGGCGAGCCGTTGGCGCTGGCCGCCCGAGAGGGTCGCGCCGCGCTCGCCGACGACGGTGTCGTAGCCGTGCGGCAGCGCGAGCACCTCCTCGTGGATCCCGGCCGCGCGCGCCGCCGCCCGCAGTTCGTCGTCCGTGGCGTCGGGCCTGGCGAGTCGGAGGTTGTCGGCGACCGAGGCGTGGAAGAGGTACGTCTCCTGGGAGACGACGGCGATCCCGCGCCGCAGCGAGGCGAGCGTGTACGAGGTGTGGTCGGCGCCCCCGACCGTGATGCGGCCGCCGTCGGGGTCATCGCCCTGGCGCAGCAGCAGCCCGAGGAGCGTCGACTTGCCGGCGCCCGACGGCCCGACGATCGCGGTCGTCCGGCCGGCCTCGGCGGTGAACGTGACTCCGCGCAGGGCGGGTTCGCCGGCGCCGGGGTGCGTGTGGCGGACGTTCTCGAAACGGATCTCGGGGGCCTCGGTCCAGGCCGCGTCGGCCGTTCCGGTGTCCGGAACGGCGCCGGTCGCCGTGCGCAGGGCGGTGATGCCGTCGGCGGCGGAGACGCCGAGGTAGCCCGAGTGCCATTCGCGCGAGAGGTCGCGGACGGGCCGGAAGCATTCGGAGGCCAGCATCAGGACGAGGTACGTGCCGGTCGCCGCGGTCCGCCCCGAGACGGCCGACGAACAGGCGACGAGGGCGGCGGCGACCGTGCCGCCCTGCACGGCGAGGTCGGTGATCCCGGTGTCGACCAGCGACACCCGCAGCTTGGCCACGGTCGCCCGGTGCAGGGCGGCGGAGCGCTCCTCCAGGCGCGCCCGGGTCCGGGTGACGGCCCCGGCGGCCCGCAGCGCGGGCATGCCCTGCAGGGCCTCCAGGTAGTCGGCCGACAGGGCCTCGTACGCCCCCCAGTGCTCCTGCCCGCGCCGCGCGAGCAGCCGGTCCCACCAGCGGGGGGCGAACAGCGCGAGGAGGAGGGCGGGGGCGAGGACGAGGAGCGCGTAGGGCTCGACGAGGGCGACGGCGAGGAGCAGGAGCGGGGGCAGGGCGAGGGTGACGAGGAGTTGGGGGAGGTAGCGGGAGACGTACGCGTCGACACCCTCGACACCGTCGACGAGCGTGGCCCGTACGGCCCCGGCGCGGGCCTCCGCCTCGCGCGGGGCGCCGAGGTCGCCGAGCCGCTGGAGGAGCGTGTCGCGCAGCCCGGTCCGTACGGTGGCCCCGGCGCGCACGGCGACCCGCCGTTGCCACCGGCTGAGTCCGGCCCGTACGGCGACGGTGGCGAGGACCCCGCCGAGCAGCGGCGTCAGGCCGTCGACGGTGCCACGGGAGATCCGGGCGAGCGCGACGGCGAGCAGCGCCGCCTGCACGAGATGGGTGCCGGCGACGGCGACGAGCAGGGCGCCGGCGAGGGCCAGCGGCCCCCGCACGGGCCGCGCGGCGCGGACCAGCTCCGGGTGGAGCATCATGACGGCGGGGCTCCTTCGGCGGAGACAACGGTGGGTGCGAGACGGGCGGAGGCGGTGGGCGCGGGGCCGGTGCCGACGGCAGGTGTGAGGCCGGTGTCAACGACGGCGGGCGTACGGCCGGCGGGGCCGGTAAGCGTGAGGCCGGCGGGGCCGACGGGGCCGGGGCGGGCGGGGGTGCCGGGTCCGGCACGCACCCCGCGGGGTCGGTCGGCGCCGGAGGTCGTCGCCGCTTTGGGTGAGAGACCGGCCGGCGTCACCGCTACGGCCGGAGGACCCGCAGACGCGCCCGCTTCAGGCGAGAGACCGGCCCGCGTCGCCGCTTCGGGTCGGGGGCCGGCGGGCGTCACCGCTTCAGGCGACGGACCCGCGGACGTCCCCGCTTCAGGCGAGAGACCGGCCGGCGGCTGTCGGAAGGTGCTCGGGCGCGCGGGCTCGGACGGGGTCCCGGACCCCTTGGGTGGCCCCGACGCCGCCCGCGCGGGGGCCTTCGCCCGCCCGGGGGCCGGGTGGCGGCCGAGGGCGAGGGCGTGGAGGACGGATGAGCGGCCGGGCGGTTCGCCCAGCGCGGCGCCGAGGTCGGCGTTCTGCCACGATCCGACCGGGCGGGTGGCCAATCCGGCTGCCTGAGCACGGACTTGGGCCAGTCCGACGGCGTATCCGGCCCGCACATGGGCGTGCCGGATCTCCAGGGGAGAAGCGTCGTCGGGGCACCCGTGGGCCAGGAGTACGGCTCCGGCCTCCCCCAGCCATGTCTGACCCGCGGCCCACCGGGCGAGGGTGGGCCGGGCGTCCCCCGTCGCCGCGACGCGCGGGCGCGGGCCGGTCAGGACGGCCGCGTCGGGGCCGCCGACGGCGACGCACCAGCGGACGCCCTCGGGTCCGGCCTCCTCCGCCGTCCGCAGGACGCCTCCGAGTGCGGTGCGGCCGGGGACGCCGCCGAAGCCGGGCGCCGCACTGCGGCGCCAAGGAAGCGGGTGGAGGCTGGGCAGGCCGGGAAAGCCACGCCAACTCCCCTCCCCTCGTCCGCTCGTGACCTCGGCGAGCACCTCCCAGGCGTCCCGGAGGACGGCGGGCGGCGACAGTCGGCGGCCCAGGGCCGGGGTCCCGGGACCGCAGGCGGCCCAGCGCGGGAGCGTGCGCCCGTCCGGCCGGTCTCCCGCCCCCGCTCCCGCTCCCGAGAACCAGACCGCGGCCACGGCGTGTTCGGGCTCACCGGCGTGCCGCGTCAGTCCCGCCGCCGCGCCGAGGAGCTCTCCGTCCGCGTCCTCGCAGAATGCGCCCGCACCGGCCAGGGCGAGGGCGGCGAGCACATGGCCCGTGTCGAGCAGGAGCAGCGGCCACGCGCGGTGACCGTAGTGCGAGACCGTACGGCGGGCGGTCACCGTCAGCACGATCACCACACCGGCCGGGGCGTCGGCCGGCGCGCCACCGCGCGCGTGGAGCCGGTGCGCGACGGGATCGTAGGCGTAGCGGCCCGGCGGCAGGGTGCCGGTCGGGCCCACCAGCAGATGGGCGTTGACGGGGTGCAGGGCTCCCGCCGAGGCGGCGGGCCGCAGCCGTCCGCCGGCCAGCGCGTTCCTGACCAGGGGGTCCAGCTCGGCCGGCACGGCGATCCCGTCGCCCGGCCAGGACGCGACCGCCGTCCCGGCCGCGAAGTCGGCCCCGGGCTCGCGCCCCGAGCGGGCGAGCGCGAGGGCGTCCCGGAGGCCGGTGGAGCCGCCGGGCCGTTGGCGGGTGTAGGCGTGCGTCATACGACTTGTCCTCACATGTGCGGCGGCGGGGCGAGGGTGAAGTCGCCAGGGCCCGTCGGGGCCGTGGTCCGCCAGCCCCGCTCCACGGCCGCGCGGCCGAAGCGCTCGCAACCGAAGTAGCCGAAGGCGGCCGGGGCGTTGGGGACGAGGCCGGAGACGAGGACGCGGGCCACCCGCAGCGGGGTCTCGGCGATGTCCTCGGTGGTGAGGTCGACGGTGACGAGGCGGTGGCCCCGGGAGGCGAGGCGGTCGTCGAGCTCGGCCCTGCTACCCGCGGTGATCTCGTCGACGGGGACGACGCCCAGCGCCGGTTCGGTGAAGCGGCGGGCGTACGGCTCCATGCGTGGGTCCAGCCACACCTGGACATGGGCGCCCAGATCCCGTACCGCGCCGAAGTCCCGGCCGACCGCGTCCAGATAGCGGCGGTCGGCACGATGGTCGAGGTAGAGGCCGCGGGCGAGCATGCCGGCGTCGATCGCCCGGAAGACCCATCCGTCCGCGTCCAGCGTGCCCTGGGTGAACACCCAGGTGTGGACGGCCTCCAGGACGGCCTTGCGGGCCGCCTCCGCGGGGTCGTAGCGGCAGGCGAAACCGGCGGCGTGGATGCCGCGTTCGGGGTCGTACACCCAGGCCGCCATGCAGGGCGCGAACTCGGAGGGCATCTCGACGATACGGACGTCGAGCCCGCACCCTTCGAGGTCGCGGTCGAGACCGGGGACGGAACGGGGGTCGATGCCGCGTGCCGGGCCGTCCAGGTGCCACCACAGTTCCAGGGCGTCGCGCTCGACGACTTCGAGGAGGCCGCGCTCGACGGCGTCGTCGAACCCCTGCCCGGTGGCGATTCCCGCGTAGTTGAGGTGGTGGGTGCGGGGCAGCGAACGCAGCTCTCCCTGGCGCCAGTTGAGGTGGCTGAGCGCCACGGGCACCCAGCAGGCGCCGCCGTCCTCGCTTCCTCCGGTCCAGAGGGCGGGGGTGTCGGGCCCGAGCGGCTCGTACGGGAAGCCGGGCCGCGCGTACTGCCAGGCGGCGTACGAGGGCAGGTCGTCGGGCCCGTACACCCGCGCTCCCTCGGCCCGGAGTTCGGCGGCGGTCGCGCGGCGCGGCGCGGCGGGGTGGCCGGGCGGCGGGAGCCGGTTGCCGCAGTAGCGTTCGACGGCCTCGGCGACGGCGGCCAGCCGCGCACCGCGCGGGTCGCCGAAGGTGGTGCCCAGCGAGACCCGGTCGGCGGGCCAGGCTCCGAAGCGCCGGGCGTCGGCGACCTCGGCGGTCATGGCGGTGTAGCGGGGTGGGGCGCCCGAGGGGTGCGGGACGGGTTCGACGCCGCGTATGAGCCCACAGACGGGGTCCACGAGCGCGTCGAGGGACGGTACGCCGGTGAGGGTCAACGGAGCATCTCCTGTACGGGATCGATGTATGCGGGGCGGTGGACGGCGGGAAGCAGCAGGGTGCTGCCGTCCGTCCGCACGGACCGCCGGGAGGGCAGCAGCCGGGTCGCGGTCACCGGGTCGTCGCCGGTGTGCGGGTTGCGGACGTGGGCCGGGAAATGATGTCCGGCGACCTCGACACGGAGCCGTACCCCGGCGGGGAGCCGTCGGGCGAGGTGTCCGAGGGGCACGGTCAACCGCCGCGGCCTCGGGCCGTCGTGCTCGGCACGGACAATCCCGGTGGTGAGCGGTTCGGCCCGCCCGTCGGGACGCAGGGCGACGAGCCGGACCACCCAGTCGGCGCTCCGCCCCTCGGCCGCCGCGACGAGCCGCGCCTCGGCATCTCCGAGGAGGTCCAGGGGGCGGGGCAGCGGTGGGGTGACGAGGAGACAGCGGTCGGGCGCGGCGTGCTCGTCGATGTCGAGGCGGTCGGACCGCACGGGCCGCAGGGGATCGGCGACGAAGTCGGCGCCGTGGACGAGCCGTAGCCCCGCCCTGTCCCCGAAGCGGTACGGGAGGAGGCGCGGGCGCTCCGCGTGGCGGCCGGTACCGGGAGCCAGGCCGGCGCGAGCCGGGACGGCGTCCGTGCAGGTGCCGGAAGCCGGGCCGGCGCCGGCGGGGGCAGCGGGCGTGCAGGTACCGGGAGCGGATTCCCTGCCGGCCGGGGCGGCGTGCGTGTCGGTGCCGGGAGCCGATTCCCTGCCGGCCGGGGCGGCGTCCGTACAGGTGCCGGAAGCCGATTCCCTGCCGGCCGGGGCGGCGTCCGTACAGGTGCCGGAAGCCGATCCCGTGCCGGCAGTGGCGGCCGGCGTGCCCGTACCGGGAGCCGATTCCGTGCCGGCGCAGGTGGGCGCGGGGGCGGGGGCGGCGGCCGTGCCGGCGCCCGGAGCGGCGTCGCACCAGTGCGTGCTGCCGCCGAGCGCGATGGCGCCGCGCCTTCCCCGCAGGGTCCCGTCCAAGGCCTTGCGAGCCCACCGGGCGTACAACGCGCCGAGATCCAGGTGGTGTTCCGGGTGGGCCTCGGGCGCGGGGGCGGCGGTCAGCCCGTGGCCCCAGGGCCCGAGGAGCAGCCGCGCGGCGCCGCCCCACGAGCGCCAGAGGCGGATCGTTTCGCCGGCGAAGGGGTCGCGGCTGCCACCGACCGCGAGGAGCGGCACACGGGCGGCCGCGGCCCGCGCCCACAGGCCCTCGTCCCGCCGGGCCGCCCATACGTCCGGCCAGGAGGTCTGCGGGAGCATCTCGCGTACCGGGAGCCGGTCGAGGAGATCGGGGGTGTGGCGCAGGGCCCGCGCGAACGCCTCCTCGTCGGAGTCGGGCCGGTCCCCATGGGCGAGCCACCATCCGACGCGCGCCGACAGCCTTTCGACGCCGCTCGGCTCGCGGGCCACTTCCGCGGCGCCGAGCGCGGGGACGGCCGCGACGACCGCGTCGGGCCCCTCGCCGAACCCTCCTTCCAGCAGGGGCGCGAGCGCGCAGTGGGCCGCGTACGAGGCGCCGACCGCCACCACGCGTCCGTCGCTCCACTCCTGTGCGCGGATCCAGGCGAGCGTGGCGGCGCCGTCGGCCGCCTCGGAGCGGTAAGGGTGCCAGGGGCCCTCGGACGCGTGACGGCCCCTGACGTCCTGACCGACAGCTACGAACCCGCGCGCGGCCCAGGCTCGTAGCTCCGCACGATGGCGACGCCGGTCGTAGGGCGTACGGAGGAGGACGGCGGGCCGCCGGCCCTCCCCCGGCGGAAGGCAGACGTCCGTGGCCAGGCCTGCCACGCGCACGAACCTCATCGTGCGCTCCCGCTGACGCTCGGGACCGGAAGGATGGGGTGTTCGGTGACGGTGAGGTGCCGTACGTCGATGCGGCGCAGACGGCGGCGCGCCGTGTGGAAGGGAGCGCCGTCGGGTGCCGTGGCCCAGGCGAGGAGGTCGCCGGTCAGCAGGGCCGCCGTGAGGGCGGCGGATGCCGTGTGGTGGCCGGGGCCGGCATCTCCGGCGCGCGGGCCGTCCCAGTAGGCGGCGAGCTCGCGGTGGGCGGGGGTGGCTGCGAGGCGGCGGAGACGTACGTCGGCCGAGGCAACGTCGTCGGGCCCGCACGCGGGCGGCTCCAGCCACACCTGCGCGCCTTCCCGGTGGCAGCGCAGCCAGGCGGTGCCCCCGGCGGGCAGACGGTCGGCCTCGTCCCACAGGCCCGCGGGGACGGGGCCGTCCAGGCACCAGACCACCGCGGTCCGGGGGTTCCCGGCGGCTGACGCGAGGGCGCGCACGTCCTCCGGTCCGCCGATCCGGACCTCCGCCCCCAGGTCGCGTACGGAACGGGCGAGCGGGTCGGTGAGCCTCGGGTCCCCGAGTACGACGACGGTCCGGCCCGCGAGCGGGGCCGGCGGGGCGGCGCCCGGGTCCCTCGCGTACCCCGCCTCCTCGAAGGCGGAGGCCAGCGCGTCGAGTCGGGGCTCGCCCGCACCGGCTCCCTCCGTCAGCCGGGTCACGAGGTCCTCGGGCGCGACCGTCCCCGTGTCGACACGGAGGAACTCCCCCTCGGGCGTGCGCACCGCGAGCCCCTGGCCGGGTGCGGCGACGAGGACGACACCGGGGGCGAGTCGCACGGTGGTCACGAGGGTTCCTCCTGGGACGGGTGAAGGGGGACGGGACGAACGGAAGGAAGGAAGGGGGACTGACGGAAGGGGCCGAGCGGACGGAAGAAGAGCGCCAAGAAGAGGGGCCAGGAGAGGGCCGAGCGGGACGAAGACGGAGCGGGCCCGCCCGGGAAGGCGATCCGGGCGGGCCCGCGGTGTCCGGCGCGGTGCCGGAGATCCGGACTTACTTGTCCGAGTCGGTGTCCGCCTCGACCGCGTCGTCGAACGGGTTCTCCACCAGCGCGTTGGAGTGCGTGGCGGACAGGTGGGCGAGCTGACCCTGCTCGGCGATCGGGCTGAACACCTTGTGCTGCTCCATGAGTTGACTCTCCATTCGATGGGATGGCCGCGCCGCCGTTCCGGCGTCGCACCAGAGACACTAATGAATATGATTTTCATTTCGCAATAGTTGCCTCCGTATCCAGAGGGTGATCCGGGTAACACACCGGCCAGCCGCCCTCCGGATCGCGCCCCACCCGCCCGGCCACGCCGAGGACTTCGGCCAAGAGGCGGGGGGTGACGACCTCCTCGGGCGGTCCGTCGGCCGCGATGCGGCCCTGGCGGAGAGCGACGATCCGGTCGGCGAACCGCGCCGCGTGCCCGAGGTCGTGCAGCACCATCACCACCGTCAGTCCGCGCTCCTCCCGCAGCCGCACCACCGTCCCCATGACCTCCAGCTGATGCCGCAGGTCCAGATAGGTGGTCGGTTCGTCGAGGAGCAGCAGGCGGGTGTCCTGGGCCAGGGCCATCGCCAGGCGGACGCGCTGACGCTCACCGCCGGAGAGCGCGTCCACCGGCCGGTCCACCCACTCCGCGACGCCCACGTCCGCCATGGCCCGCGCACAGACGGAGTCGTCACTGTCACGGAGCATCCCGAGCGGGCCACGCACCGCGTAGCGCCCCTGCCGCACGAGCTGGCGCACCGTCATACCGGGGACGGCGGGCGCCGCTTGGTGCAAAATCGCCACCCGGCGGGCAGCGGCGCGGCGGGAGAGCCGGGACAGGTCGTCCCCATCCAGCAGCACCCGGCCCTCGGCCGGGCGCAACAGCCCCGCACAGAGCCGCAGCAGGGTGGACTTGCCGCACCCGTTGAGCCCCACGAGGGCGACCAACTCGCCCGCTTGTACGGACAGATCGACGCCGGCCAGCACCTCGCGACCGGGATAGCCGAACCGCAGGCCCTCGGCTCGGATGGTGCCGACCCCAACCCCGGGGCGGTCTCCGACCACGGCACCGGGGTCCGTCGTGCCCGGGCCACTCGTACCCGCGTCCGTAGGGCCGGGGCCCCTGCCCCCCGAGGGTGCGTCGGCCGGGCTCAGGCCCTGACCCGCCTCCACCGCCCGTGTCCCGAGCGGCTCCGTGATCCTTCTCATCGTCAACTCTCCTCCGTTCCGCGCCGGGCCACGATCAGCAGCAGGACCGCGCCCACGCAGGTCGTGAGCGCGCCCGCCGGAATGCTCAGCCGGTCCATCTCCAAGGCCTCCGCGAGAACGCGCGAGAGCCACTGGGCGCCCGCGTCCGCACCGCCCACGACCACCGCGCCCAGCAGGGCGGCGCCGGGCAGCGCCCGGCGCAGGTCCGCCCCGAACAGGGCGAGGGCCAAGTGCGGCACCAGCAGACCCACGAACCCGAGGGCGCCGACCACCGAGACCGCGCCGGCGGTCAGGGCGACCGCGCAGGCGAGCGCCGCGAGGCGGGCGCGGCCGGTGTGCAGGCCGGCCGCCGCGGCCTGTTCGTCACCACAGCGCAGCAGCGTCAGGGGCGCGGCGAGGGCGCAGGCCGCGAGAGCCCAGGCCGCCGCCCAGGGCCAGAGCAGGTGCCAGTGCTCCCACACCCGGCCCTCGGTGGAGCCGACCAGCCACTGCACGACGCTGCCCAGTTCACCGGGCGCCACGAGCAGGACCATCGCGGTGAGTCCGGACAGCACGGCCGAGACCAGGACACCGTGGACGGCGGTCTGCGCCGGGTCGCCCCGGTCCCGGCCGGCGAGCAGCCAGAGCAGCCCGGCGCCGGTGAGCCCGCCCACACACGCGGCGACGACCACCGCGACCGGCGATTCCCAGCCCGCGAGGCCGAGGCCGGTGGCGGTCACCGCGCCGAGTACGGCTCCGGGCGTGACGCCGGTGACCTCCGGCCCGGCGAGCGGGTTGCGCAGGGCGGACTGGAGCACGAGCCCGGCAAGGCCCAGACAGGCACCCGCGGTCAGCGCCACCAGCGTTCGGGGAAGCCTCAGTTGGAGCACGACGTGCCGGGCGAGGGGGTCCCCGCCGCCCCGGAACACCTCGACCACGCCGTGCGCTCCGACGGTACGCCCGGCCACGAGTCCGGCCACGGCGACGCCGGCCAGAGCGAGGACCGACGCCACCGGCACCCACCGAGCAACCGTCCGGCGACGGGTCCGGGCGCGGGTGGCGGTGCGGGCGGTGGTGCGGTCGTGCGCGTCCCCAGGCGACCGCCCTGCCGCGCCCGCGCCCTCGCCCCGTACCCGTACCGCCTTCGCCGGCCTCATCGCGTTCATCGCCTTCGTCGTCTTCGTCGTCTTCGTCGTCTTCACCGCTTCGCCCCCGTTCGCAGGAGCGCGACGCCGGCCGGGACCCCGAGGAGGGCCGTCCAGGCGCCGACCGGGGTTTCGATGGGGGCGAGGGCGAGGCGGGCCGGCTGATCGGCGCAGATCACGATCAGCGCGCCGAGCGCGGCCGACCAGGGCAGCCAGGTCACCGCGTCGGCGTCCGGCCGCAGCCGGCGGGCGAGGTGCGGGGCGAGGAAGCCGACCCACGCGACCGGGCCGCAGACCGCGACGACCGGGGCGATCAGGAGGACGGCGAGGCCCAGCGCCGCGAGACGGGCGCGCCGGACCCGTACCCCGAGGGCGCGGGCGTCCTCGTCGCCGAGCCGGAGCACTCCGAGGACGGGTGCGCAGAGCACCAGCGCGGGCAGCGCCACGGCGAGCCACGGCCAGAGGCCGGTGACGTCGCCCCAGGTCCGGGCGGAGAGGCTGCCCAGGAGGTAGCGGTAGACGATCTGCAGGTCGAGCTGGTCGGCGAGGACCATCAGGACGAGGAGCGCGGCCTGGAGCGCCGCCGCGACGGCGGCGCCGGTCAGCAGGACGGCGCCGGGGCTGCGGCCGAACCCGGCGGCGAGCAGGGTGAGGAGGCCGCCGAACGCCGCGCCGGCCAGGGCGAGCAGGGGCTGTACGGCGAGCGGCACGGGCAGGGCCAGGACGAGGGGTGCGGCGACGCCGAGCGCCGCGCCGCCGGAGACGCCGAGCATCTCCGGTACGGCGAGCGGGTTGCGCAGCGCTTCCTGGAGGACGAGGCCGGCGGCGCCCAGGCAGGCGCCGGCGACGAGCGCCAGAACGAGCCTGGGCAGACGCAGTTCGGTGAGGACCACGCCTGCCGTCCCGGCGTCCCCGAAGTCCCCCAGGAGCGGCAGGTACAGCGCGCAGGCCCCGGCGGCCGCCAACACGACCAGAGCGGCGCAGAGTTGACGTACCGACGAGGCGCTCACCGCAGCGCGGCCGCCGCCTCGTCGAGGACGATGCCCAGGGAGCGGGTGCCGCGCCCCTTGGCCCAGACCTCGGCGTCGACCTCATGGACGCGGCCGTTCCTGACCGCCGGGATCTTCGACCAGAGCGGGTTCTTGGCGAGCTTGTCGGAGAGCCGCTCGCCCGGGGCGGCCGGGCCCCCGAAGGAGAGCGTCTCGACGAAGAGGACGTCGACCTCGCGGGCGAGGATCTCCTCCATGCTGTACGTACCCTCGACACCCCGGCTCTTCCAGGGGTAGTCGGCGATCTTGGGCATGAGTCCGGCGGTGACGTCGTTGCCGGGGGTCGCGACGCCGAAGTTCTCGTCACTGCCGAAGATGATCAACGCGGTCCTGTCGCTGCGCGACTTCTCGGCCGCGGCGAGCTTGGCGCGGAAGGCCTTCTCGGCGGCTTCGCCCTGCTCGGTACGGCCGGTGAGGGCGGCGAGATCGCGCAGGTAGCCCACGCTGTCCTGCCAGTTGCCGGGCTGGAGGGGCCAGAAGACGGTGGCTCCCTTGAGCGCGGGGGCGAGCTTGCCGTGGGTGTCCTCCAGGCCGATCACCAGATCGGGGCGGTACGAGAGGATCGCCTCGGTCTCGGGGCTGAGGAAGCCGCCGGGCACGACGGGGATCTTCGCCGCCTTCTCCTTGCCGAGGAACTTCTCGTGGGAGAGCAGTGCGGAGTTGGTGGCGGCCGGGACCATGCCGAGTTCGGCCAGCATGTCGTCGCAGAGGGCGACGAGGCAGACGATCCGCTTCGGCGGGGCGGCGGTCGTGACGGTGACGCCCTTGCCGTCGGTGACGGTCCGTGCGGCGGCGATGGGCCGGACGGTCAGGTCGGTCGCGGGACCGTCGCCCGCACCGCCCTTTCCCGCGCCCTCCCCGTCGGCGGCGGTCGTTCCGCAGCCGGCGAGGAGGGTCCCCAGGACCGCCGCGGCCGTCCAGCGGCGCGCCTTTCGGAGCATGAGCATCCTGCGCGACATATGTCCCTCAGTTCCGTTCCGTCCGGGGTGATGGCAGGCAGGCGCGGCGGGCGCCCCGGACCGTCCCGCACCCCCACAGAGTGACACATGATAATCATTACCAATAAGCTGCAGCCCCTCGCCCGTCGCCCAGGAGCCCGCCATGCCCGCGCCGCCCCGCCTTCTCGTCGCCGACCAAGTCGCCGGATGAGTCGCCGTGTTGGACCTGCCGAGCGGCCGGCCGGTCGCCGTCGCGGAGAACCGGCACCTCGCCGAGCACGCCGGATTCCTGGCACTCCCCGGCGGCCGCAGCGCCTTCGTCGACGAGTTGGCGGGAGAGCTCGTCGTGCTCGACCCGTACGGCCCCGACGCCGGCCGTCCCCTGATCGAGACCACCGCCCCGGTGGCCACCCCCGCCGAGCACCTCGCCGCCGACTCCACCGGGCGGCGCCTCGCGGTGACCACCGGCCTCGGCCGCAACGAGGAGCCGTGGAGCGACCTCCTGACCGTGGTCGAACTGCGCCCCGACCGCCCGTACACGGTCCGGGTCCGCACCCGGACCGGCGAGCCCGGCCTCACCCTGCTCGGCGAGGGCGACGCCGACCCCCTCGTCGTGCTGCGCCACCGCGAACCCGGCAGCCTCACCGCGTACGAGTGGGGCGCCCTGCTCGGCGCGGCCCCCTCCTGCCCGGCCGTCGCGCCCTGCCACGAGCTGACGCTCCCCGACCACGACGGGCACGGGGACGCCTACGACCCCGACAGCGGGCGGCTGTTCGCGGCGGCGGGCTCCGGCGTCCACCGCGCCCGACGCGAGGGGGCCCGGCTCGTCGCCGAGGAACCGCTCGACTGGGCGGGACCGGGCCGCGGTTACTACCTGCGGCTCGACCCGGCCCGCCGCACCCTCTGGTCCTGCGTGCGCGGCGGAACCGCGGATCCCGGGCGGTGGACGGAGTGGACCAACGACGCGTGGTTCCACCACCTCGGCTCCGGCCGGACCGGGCGCGTTCCGCTCGGCCCCGGACTCGTCTTCCGGCTCGCGGTCGCGGCCTCCCATGTGGCGTACGCGCGGGTCCACCCCAACGGCGACGAACTGATCCTGATCGACCCCTCGGCGCCCCTCCCCCGGGTCGCCGCCCGCCGGCCGCTGCCTCCCATGGACGGCGCGCCGCGCCCCGGCGGCACCCCCTGGGACGGCGTCCAGCGGCGCGCGATCGCGGCCTCGCCGGGCGCCACGTACACCGCCGTCGCCCGGGGCGGTCACGGGGAGATTCATCTCTTCGAGGGAGACCGCGCCCTGACGGTTCTCACGATGCCGACACCTCTGGACGACGGCGGGCATCTCGCCCTGGTCGCACCGGGCGACGGAGCGCAGGCCGACCGGGTCGGCCGCTGAGCCGGAGCGGGTCACCGTGTCCGTATACCGGATGAGCGCCCAGCACTTGTGAAATGATTCACCTGACCCCTTGGCCCGGCCCGCCCCTTCGTGCTGAGATGCGAGCCTGACTCAACAGCTCAATGGCGCGCTCGGGGAGGGCAATGTGGCGGACACCGCCATGTCTGGTTCCGAAACAACGGGTGGCGACGATCCGTCCCTTGCCTACGGCAAGGAGACCCCCATGGAGACCGCCATATGGCGGCTGCGCTCACGCGGCTGCTGGACGGACGCGGCGGCGCTGCTCCTGCCCCGCGCGGCCGAGCCCGAGGCGGCACTGGAGAGAGCCGCGCTGCTGATCGAGCGCTGCCTGTACACCGAGCAGGGCTGGGCGGAGGCGGAAGAGGCGCTGCGGGCGGCGGAGGCGGTCGCGCAGAGCGACGAGCAGCGCGGGGCGGCGGCGTGCGAACGCGGCTATCTCGCCTACGCGTCGACGCTCCTCGGCGTACGGGACCGGGCCGACGAGGCCACCGCGGCGCTGGGCCGGGCCGCGGCGCTGATCGGCCCCTCGGCCGAGGGGCGGCCGCTGCTCGACTACCGGCGGGGGCTGGTCGCGCAGAACCTCGGCGACTCCCCTCAGGCGGCCCGCGCCGCCTACCGCCGTGCCCACGCGGGCGCGACGGCCCAGGGCGACTCCCTGCTGCTCTCCTCCACCTGGCGGCACCTCGCCGGACTAGCCCTGAGGGAAGGCGAGTTGGCGGAGGCACGGCATGGGTTCGCCGAGTCGCTGCGGATCCGTGAGGAGCTCGGCTATCTGGTGGGTACGGCTCCGGCTCTGACCGCTCTCGCCGGCACGGAGACGGAACCGGAGGCCGGGCGCCTGCGGGCGGAGGCGGCGCGCCTCTTCCGCCTCCTGGGCGGGGTTCCGACCTGGCTCGCGACACAGCTGGCGCCGCCGACGGCGGCCTGACGGCGGGGACGCAGCCGCCTTGGCATCACGCCCTGTTGAGGGTCCCGGGGCTTCACGGGGGAGCCCTGTCCAGGCGGCCCGGGGCGTCACCCCTCCTCGCGGGGCGCCCTGTAGAGGCGGACCAAGGCCTCGTCCATGCCCACGACCAGGCCGCCGTCCTCGGTCAGCGTCACCGCGCGGACGGGCGGGCCGGGGCGGAAGGAGAGTCGGTCGTCCGTGTCGAGCCGGCGGAGTTCGACCAGGCCGTCGGCCCAGGCGATCGCCAGGGCCGGGCCCTGAGGCGTCTCGGCCACGTCCAACGCCACGACCGGGGCGGGGCGTTCGGCGAGCGGCTCCGGCTGCGGGTCCCGGCCCGGGATCCATCTGCGGACCGTGCCGTCGAGTCCACCGCTGCACAGGAACGGCGCGGGCGTCTCGACCGCGGCCACCGCCGTGACACGGCCGCTGTGCAGGGCCGCCTGGTGGATGCCGGTCAGGCCGAAGGCGTGGACGGATCCCAGCCGGTCCCCCACGACCACCGACCCGCTGATCGCCGCGAGCGCCGTACCGGGGTGCCGGGTCAGGGTGGCCGTGACGGCCGCGGTGAGCCGTTCCAGGTAGGGCGGGCGCGGCGCCGGTCCGGGGACCGTGTGCAACCGACCCCGCTCGTCCAGGAGCAGGACGCTGCCGTCCGGCGCGGGCGCGAGCGCCTTGACCCGGCCGGCGGGGCTGGTGAGCGGCTCCCGCGCGGGGGTCGCGTCCGCCGGGTCGAGCAGACGTACGGGCTCGGTCGGGCCCGCCACGAGCAGCCGGTCGCCGAGCGCGGCGAGGGCGGTGACCGGGCCGGGCCAGGGCGGGGTCAGATCGCCCCGGACCCTCGTCCAGCGCACCCGCCACGGCGTGTCGGCGGCGAGTTCCTCCAGGGCCGGGCGCAGCCGGGGGTCCGCGCCGTCCCCCAGCGCGGCGAGGAGGACGAGGGCACGCTCGGAGGGCTTCTGGTCGCGGCAGAGGGACTGTCCGGCACGGAGCCAGGCGGCGCGCAGACCGCCGTGGTCGTCCTCGGTGTCGCTGACATAGGCGGTGGTGACCCGCAGCGGGTCCGCCCGGCAGACGGCGACGGGGTCGGCCGGGTCCACCCCGAGGGGCCGCACACGTGGTTCCGGATGCCCCTGCCCGGCCTCTCCGCCCTCCGCCGGTCCCCTCGACTCCTCGGGTCCGCCCGGTTCCTGAGGTCCCCCGGCGGCCCCGCCTGATTTCTTGTCGGTCTCCTCGTCGGTCTCCTCGCCGAGGTCGACGACCATGGCGCGGCGGGCCGCGAGGAGGGTGTGGGAGGGCGTTCCGGTACGGGTCTCGACGACGAGCCGGATCCGACCCAAGTCGGCCAGCTCCGCGGCCAGTTCGGCGAGAGCGTCCGGTTCAGCGGCGGCGTGCAGGTCCGGCAGGAGAAGCGTGGCGCGCCGCACCTCGGTGGTGGCGAGCACATGGATCAGCTCGCCCGGTGTCCGGGCCACGACGCCGAGCCGGTCGGCGATCGTCCAGGCCGCCCCGAGCGCGCTCTGTCCCGCGAGCGGGACCAGGATCCGTGCCGCGCGCTTGCGGCGCGGACCGGAGCGGCCGGCGGAACGGGTGCCGGGGCGTCCGCCGGAACGGCCGCCCGCCCGCGTGCCGTGTATGGAGAACCAGGTGAGCAGCGCGGACTTGCCGCTGCGCGGCCCGCCGGTGAGCAGGCACAGGCGCGGTGCGTCCGGGTCGGTGAGCCAGCCGAGCAGGGCCGCGGCCTGGGCCTCCGTACCGGCGGCCGGGCGCTCTCCGCGTACGGATCCGGTCACGGGCACCCTCCGCCGGTCTTCGGCCGGGGGAGCCCCCGATGCGCCGGGGTCGGAGTCGCGGACGGCATGGGACACCTCACGGACGCGCGGTGGGGGCGGGCTGACGGAAGGAAGGGACGGAACGAGGGGACGGAACGAGGGGACGGTGATGGGCCGGCGGCAACGACCTTAGTCGTCAGCCTTCCGATCCGGTGAAGTGCTCCCGTACGAGTGACTGCACGACGGGCAGGTCCTGGGCGATGAGCGCGTCGAGGAGAGCGCTGTGCTCCGCCGCGTCCGCCACGAGCTCCCCGTGCCGGGTCGCCGGGGCGCTCATCAACGGCCACTGGGAGCGCCGGTGCAGGTCGTCGGCGACGGCGAGGAGCTGTTCGTTGCCGGCCAGCGAGAGGACCGCGCGGTGGAAGGCGCGGTCGGCCTCCGCGTAATGCGCGCGGTCGCCGCGGGCGGCGGCCGCGCCGGTGGCCTCGGCGAGGGGCCGGAGTTCGGCCCAGCGTGCCGCCGGGACCGTACGGGCGAGCCTCAGCATGACGGGGACCTCGATGAGAGCGCGGACCTCGGCCAGCTCGGCGAGCTCGCGCGGGGTGCGTTCAGTGACGCGGAAGCCGCGGTTCGGGACGACCTCGACGGCGCCCTCCGTGGCCAGCTGCTGCATCGCCTCGCGCACGGGGGTCGCCGAGACGCCGAAGCGCTCGGCGAGCACCGGGGCGGAGTACACCTCGCCGGGGACGAGCTCGCCACCGACGAGGGCGGTGCGCAGGGCCTGAAGGATCTGGCCCCGCACGGAGTGGCGCTGGACGGGCCGGGGGGCGAGATCGGGCGCGGGCGGCTCGCTGTGCGTGTGCTCGCCGCGCACCCCCTGGGACCGCGGGTCCTCGGAGCCCCCACCCTGAGAGCGAGCCTCCGCAGAGCCCGCGCCCTGAGGGCGAGTCTCCTGCGACCGAGCCTCCTGGAAGCGTGCGCCCGGAGGAGTGGCCGTCTCTTGGAAGCGTGCCTCCGGAGGAGTGGCCGCGGCCGCCGCGGTGGCGGGCGCACCGCCCCGAACCTGCTCCGGGACCCGTACGGCGTCACCGAGCGGCGGGTACGGCTCCTCCGCCGCCCGCTCACGCGCTGTGCCCTGCTCCACCCGGGTCCTCCTGCGGGTTCGTGCCGGTCCCGGCTCGCGATACCGGTGCCCCTGTGCACCATAGGCGGACAGAGGTGCAGTTCAAACATCGAGCGCATCGGGTAAGGTAAGGCTTACCTGCTAACGATCGCGATTCGGTGGTCCCGTATGGCCGTCCCCGCCCTGCTCCCCGCCCCCTTCACCTCGCCCGTCGCGGCTTCGTACGCCCGCCTCGGCGAGGTGTTCCCCGGCCTGCGGATAGAGGAGCTGGGCAGGGACGAGCGGTCGCCGCGCGGAGCCGGCTGGGTGGGCGCGGACGAGCTCGCGGCAGGCGGCGCCGCCCTCGACGCCTTCCTCGCGTGGGACAACGCCCAGGTGCTGCGCGACTACGGCCGGCAGGCCCGTCCCGACGTGGTCGCCAGCTTCGGACTGCACCGGTACACCTGGCCCGCCTGCCTCCTGGTCACGGTCCCCTGGTTCCTGCACCGCAGGGTCCCCCGCCTGCCCGCCCGCAATGTCGCCTTCCAGCGCGCGCTCGGACGGATGGCCGTCCGCGTCGAGGAGTTCGCGTGCCTGCCCGACGACCCCGCGGCCGCCCTGCCGGGCGCCCGGGTCGTACCGGACGAGGAGGCGCTGCGCGCCGAGGTCCGCGCCTCGCTCGCCGAGCACTTCGAGGACGTCCTCGCCGGCTTCGGTCCCCGCATGCGGCGCGGCAGGCGGGCGCTGTGGGGCATGGCGACCGACGAGATCGTGGAGGGGCTCTGGTACATCGCGACCCTGCTGGGCGAGGAGCGGCGGGCGATGGACGAGCTGGAGCTCCTGATGCCCGGCACGGCCAAGCCGTACGCCGGCGCCGCGGGCTTCCGCGAGCTGGCCGGTTCCGAAGCGGCCGACGGAACGCCCCGCTCCACCCGGGACCGGGCGACATGCTGCTTCTTCTACACCCTGCGGCCGGAGGACACCTGCCTCACGTGTCCGCGCACCTGTGACGCCGAACGGGTCCGCCGGCTCGCCGCGACCGCCTGACGCCTACGCCACCCCCAGGGGTGGCGTAAATCGAACGCAACTCCCTTGTGCCGCCCGGCCGTTCGACCAGATCGCACCTATTCGTATGCTGTGCGGCCCCAATGGCGTGCTCTTGCTGTGAAACCCCCTGAGGGGCCTGCGGGGTCGGCCAGTATGGGCCGCCGAAACGCCCTACTGCGATGCAAGGGACACCGCATGAGACTGACCGACATATCGCTGGACTGGCTGCTTCCGGGTGGCGTCATGGTGGCCGGAGTCCTGACGGCGGTGGCGGTGCTCGCGCGCGGCAAGCGCGCCGGTGACCAGGCCGCGGCCGACGACTCCTGGGAACGCAACGAGGAACGCCGCAGACGCAAGGAAGCCATCTACGGAACCGCCTCCTACGTCCTGCTCTTCTGCTGTGCGGCGGTCGCCGCAGCACTCTCCTTCCACGGGCTCGTCGGCTTCGGCCGGCAGAACCTCAATCTCACCGGGGGCTGGGAGTACCTCGTCCCCTTCGGCCTCGACGGCGCGGCCATGTTCTGCTCGGTGCTCGCGGTCCGCGAGGCCAGCCACGGTGACGCGGCCCTCGGTTCGCGCCTTCTCGTGTGGACGTTCGCCGGCGCCGCCGCCTGGTTCAACTGGGTGCACGCGCCCCGCGGTCTGGGCCACGCGGGCGCCCCGCAATTCTTCGCGGGCATGTCCCTCTCGGCGGCGGTCCTCTTCGACCGGGCCCTCAAGCAGACCCGCCGGGCGGCGCTGCGCGAGCAGGGCCTGGTGCCCCGCCCGCTGCCGCAGATCCGGATCGTCCGCTGGCTCAGAGCTCCCAGGGAGACCTTCGGCGCCTGGTCGCTGATGCTGCTGGAGGGGGTGCGCACCCTGGACGAGGCGGTCGACGAGGTCCGCGAGGACCGGCGCGAGAAGCAGCAGAACCGGCTGCGCAGACGCGAACAGGGGAAGCTCGACCGGGCCAGGATCAAGGCGATCAACCGTCAGCACCGTGCCTTCGGGCTCGGTCGCGGCGGCGGCCGTCAGGTCGAGGTGGCGGCCCTGGGTTCCGGCACGGGCTCCGCGACGACGTCCATGGGGGCGGCCGTCGCGGAGCCCGCCATAGCGGACCCCGGACAGTTGCCGCTTCGACACCGGCCCTCCCTCCAGGCCGTGAAGGGTACTGAGTCTCGGACGGTGGATCTCACCGCCGAGGACGACACCCAGGCACTGCCACGGCTCGACTCCCTGGAGCGCAAGCTCAAGGACCTCGAGCAGCAGTTCGGCTGAGGACACAGAAGATTCGGCGGGGCCGCCCCTCAGGCGGCCCCGCCGTTCAGTTCGAACCAGACCACTTTGCCCACCCCGTGATCCTCGACCCCCCAGGAGTCCGCCAGCGCCTCGACCAGGACGAGACCTCTGCCGTGCGTACCGTCGTCGGCGAACGGTACGTCCGGCTCGGGAAGGCCGGGGACGAAGTCCCGCACCTCGACGCGGAGACTGTCGGGGACGACGGTCGCGGTGACCACCGCACCGTGGTCCGTATGGATCAGGGCGTTGGTGACCAGTTCACTGGTCAGCAGCTCCGCCACGTCGGAGGCGCCCGGTCCGCCCCACTTCCCCAGCATCTTGCGCAGCGCATGGCGCACCTCCGGCACCGCGGTGAGATCCGCGCATCCCACCTTCTTGAGCAGTTGAGTCGGCTGTCTCGCCTCCCCGGCCATAGCCCCCACCCACACGTCGTCGAACAGGTCACCGGGATGCATGCCCCGCCCGCCCGTCCGCATTCATACGATCCGTTCTCAGGGGCGGGGTACGTTGCGCAGGTTGGAGCGGGCCATCTGGAGCATGCGGCCCACCCCGCCGTCCAGGACGATCTTGCTCGCGGAGAGGGCGAAGCCGGTCACCATGTCGGCGCTGATCTTCGGCGGGATCGAGAGGGCGTTGGGGTCGGTCACCACATCGACGAGTGCGGGGCCCTTGTGCTTGAAGGCGTCCTTGAGGGCGCCCGCGAGCTGCTTGGGCTTCTCGACGCGGACACCGTAGGCGCCGGCGGCGCGGGCGATGGCGGCGAAGTCCGGGTTGTGGTTGTCCGTTCCGTACGAGGGAAGTCCGGCGACCAGCATCTCCAGCTCGACCATGCCGAGCGAGGAGTTGTTGAAAAGGACGATCTTCACCGGCAGGTCGTACTGGACGAGGGTGAGGAAGTCGCCCATCAGCATGGAGAATCCGCCGTCGCCGGACATCGAGACGACCTGGCGGCCCCGGTCGACGAACTGGGCGCCGATGGCCTGCGGGAGGGCGTTGGCCATCGAGCCGTGCGAGAAGGAGCCGATGATCCGGCGGCGGCCGTTGGGCGAGATGTACCGGGCCGCCCACACGTTGCACATGCCGGTGTCGACGGTGAACACGGCGTCGTCGTCCGCGAGTTCGTCCAGGACCGAGGCCACGTACTCGGGGTGGATGGGGACGTGCTTCTCCACCTTGCGGGTGTACGCCTTGACGACCCCTTCGAGGGCGTCGGCGTGCTTCTTCAGCATCTTGTCGAGGAAGCGGCGGTCGGTCTTGGCGCGCACGCGCGGGGTGACACAGCGCAGGGTCTCGCGGACATCCCCCCAGACGGCGAGGTCGAGCTTGGAGCGGCGGCCGAGGTGCTCGGGCCGGACGTCCACCTGGGCGATCTTGACGTCGTCGGGCAGGAAGGCGTTGTACGGGAAGTCGGTGCCCAGCAGAAGCAGCAGATCGCACTCGTGGGTGGCCTCGTAGGCGGCGCCGTACCCGAGCAGTCCGCTCATGCCGACGTCGAACGGGTTGTCGTACTGGATCCATTCCTTGCCGCGCAGTGCGTGGCCGACCGGCGCCTTGACCCGCTCGGCGAACTGCATGACCTCGGCGTGCGCGCCCGCGGTGCCGCTGCCGCAGAACAGCGTCACCCGATCGGCCTCGTCGATCATCCGCACCAGCGCCTCGATCTCGGCGTCACCCGGACGGACGGTGGGCCGGGAGGTGACGAGCGCGTGCTCGACGGCCTTCTCCGGTGCGGGTTCGGAGGCGATGTCGCCGGGCAGCGAGACGACGCTGACGCCGCTCCGGCCGACGGCGTGCTGAATGGCCGTCTGCAGCAGCCGGGGCATCTGCTTCGGACTGGAGATCAGCTCGCTGTAGTGGCTGCACTCGCCGAAGAGCCGGTCGGGGTGGGTCTCCTGGAAGTAGCCGAGGCCGATCTCGCTCGACGGGATGTGCGAGGCGAGGGCCAGGACCGGGGCCATCGAGCGGTGGGCGTCGTACAGGCCGTTGATCAGGTGGAGGTTGCCCGGGCCGCAGGAGCCGGCGCAGGCGGCGAGGCGGCCGGTGATCTGCGCCTCGGCTCCGGCGGCGAAGGCGGCGACCTCCTCGTGCCTGACCTGGATCCAGTCGATGTCGGGGGTGCGGCGGATGGCGTCGACGACGGGGTTCAGGCTGTCGCCGACGACTCCGTACAGGCGTTGCACGCCCGCCCGGACGAGGATGTCGACGAACTGTTCTGCGACATTCTGTTTGGCCATGGGTCCATCAACCCATGGGCAGGACCGTTACGCCTCCCAGACGGCCGCCCCCGTACGGTCATCGGCGTACCCCTTCACCCTCAGTTGGACGTCGGCGAGGAAGGCGGCGAGTCCGGGCGGCTCCGCGGCGGCCCAGCGCTCGGCGAGCGCCTCGGCCAGGGCCGGTTCGCCGCGCATGGGCTCGGCGAGACCGTTCGAGGCGAGCAGCAGGGTGTCGCCGGGGCGGGCGACGGAGGCGCGGAAGCGGAACGGTTCCGCGGGGGGCGGGAGCGGTTCCTCCACGAAGGGACCGGCGGGCGTGGTGATGCCGAGGTCCATGGTGAGCCTGTCTCCCTCCTCGGTCTCCGAGGGGAGATCGGACGGCGGTCCGGAGGGGGCCCCGGACGGCGACGGCGGTCCGGAGGCTGTCCCCGACGGCGGCGGCCCGGAGGGCGGTGAGCCGAAGCCGACGACGGGGGCGCCGCTCAGCGCCGCCGGTTCGGGGATCAGCGGCTCTATGTCCTGCCAGGCGCCGTCGCGCAGCCGGAACAGCCCGCCGCGGCCGATGCCGAAGAAGACCCGGGTACGGCAGCCGGGGTCGGCGGAGAGCAGCAGGCAGCGCAGGCTCGCGGTGTACTCCTCGGGCTCCATGCCCAGTTCGGCGGCGCGGGCACGGAGCTTGCCGTAGGTGCGGTCGGTGAGCCGGTGGAGGCCCGACTTGAGGTCGCCGCGGCGGCCGGCCCTGATGTCCTCGGAGAGCCGGGCGTGGCTGCGTCCGACGGCGTCGCCGATCCAGCGGCAGGCGTCGGCGGCGGCGAGGTGGGCGCCCTCGGATACGCGGGCGCCGGTCGCCACGGCGACGAGCACGAGCGCGGTCTCGTCCTGGCCGAAGCGGGCGGTGAGCAGGGCGTCCCTGCGGGGTTCGCCGCGGTAGCGGGCGGAGTCGCCGCGCAGTGAGGCGGCGCGCAGGGTGCAGGCGCCGTAGCGGGCGCCGTCGAGGACGGTGTCGGCGACCAGTCCCGCGAGTTCACCGGGCCGGGCGGGAGGCAGGGCGGTGGGCTCGGCCTCGTAGGTGGGCGGGCGGCTGCCGATGTGGCCGGTACGGGGCCGGGGAACGGCGGCGGTGTCGGCTCGCGCCGCCGGGGCCTCTGGGGTGTCCGGGGTCTTCCGGGCGGGCGGGTCGGGCGGGGCGTCCGGTGTAGCGGGACCCACGTCCGGTGTAGCGGGACCCGCGTCCGGCCTCGCCGGGCCCATGTCCGGCCTCGCCGGGCCCCTGTCCGGCCTCGCCGGGCCCCTGTCCGGCCTCGCGGGGCCCATGTCCGGCCTCGCGGGAGCGGCGTCCTGTCCGGCGGGGCCGGTGCCCCGGGCCCCGAGGGGCGGACCGGACGGCGGCGGGGGCGGAGGCGGCGGTGGCGTCAGCGGGGGTGGGGACGGAGGCGGCGGTGGCGGCGGGACGTCGGGGGGCGGCGGGAACGTGCGCGGGACGCCGTCCGCCTCCGTGTCGAGGGGTTCCCACGGGGCCCTCTCCTGCCGGGCCGGGGCGCTGTCCCTTCGTACCGCGGCCGGCATGGCCCGGGAGGCGGAGTCGAAGCGGTCGTCCAGCGTGTCACCCGTCGCGTTCGGCGCGGTGTCCGGCGCCGACTCGTCGTAGAGCTTGTCCCACCAGCTGTCCCCCTGCTGAGTCATGCCCTTATTGTCCACCGCGCAGGCCGCATGAAAACGGGACATCCGGAAAAAGGTGGGTCCGCCGGGCGACCCCACCCCCCACGGGAAGGACGCCCGGCGGACCGGCGTGATCAGCGCACGTCGTAAGCGCGGACCACGGTCTGGGTGACGGAGTTGCCCCGGGCGTCCGCCAGTTCGGTCTTCAGGGTGACCGGCTTGCCGGCCGCGCCCGCGTGGTTCACGGTCGCGGTCCACTCACCGCCCTGCTGCGAGACCTGCGCCTGCGTCCAGGTCGTGCCTCCGTCGTAGGAGTACGAGAGCCTGGCCGAGGTGAGCGCGGCGGGCGTGTAGCCCGCGTGACCCGTCGCGGTGAGGCCGATCTTCTGGCCGTCGGTCGCGGCGAGGGTCTTGAGGCCGTCCTCCGGCAGGTTGTACCGGGGGAAGAGAATCGGGATGCCTTGAGAGTAGACGCTCTCGTCAAGCTTCGAGGTGAATTTCCATACGGAGTTGACGGATGTGGAGCGCGCCCACACCTTGCTGCCGATCTTCATGGTGTTCTGTTCGAGCGTGTACGTGCCGTGTTCGGACGGTACGTCGAAGACTCCGAACGGCCATGCGGTCTGGCCGAGCACCTGGCCGTCCTTGCTCAGACGGACGTTGCCGATGTCCCCGAAGGAACCGGCCTGGGCGTAGTGGGTGTTGTCGCCCCACATGGCGTCGGCGAAGCCGATGAGGTTGCCCTGTCGCTCGGCGACGAGCGCCGGCCTTCCGGCCGCGTCGAGCGGGGCGGTCGGGGCCACGACGCCGTCGTACCAGCGCTCGGCGCGTTTCTCCCCCGGCGTGTAGGCGTGCCGGGTGCCGATCATGAACTCGCCGAACGGGAAGCTGGAGGAGAGGACCTGCTCCCACCGGGTGTCGCCGGCCGTGTAGAACTCCGTCCGGGTGCCCGGCGCCGGGACCGGCTCGAACGCGCCGAAGAAGACGGCGGTGCCGTCCGGCCGGTAGGCCGCCGGGTTGTCGACGAAGTCGGTGGCGAGACCCATGGAGCCATAGGTGGACTCGGTGCGGCCCAGCTGCCCGTCGCGGACCCGGTAGACCTTGTCGTCGCGGATCGTCCCGGTCTCGGGGAAGGCCAGGTCGTAGAGGTACGGGCTCTTCGCGGTGGCCTTCCAGGCGAGGGTGACCTCGCCGGCGGAGAGCTTCGTGAGCAGCGCCGCGCCTTCGGTGGAGTCGACGGCGAGGACCGGGAACCCGGCTCCCGTGAAGCCGGCGGTCGGGTACCAGCGGACCGGTGACGTGCGGTACGCGAGGACCGCGACGGCGCCCGCCGCTTTCGCGTTCCGTGCGACGGTGACCGCGCTCTCGGAGGTGTCGGGGAAACGGACCAGGGCGATACGGCCCTGGACTCCGGCGGCCTTCAGTTCCTCCGGCGTGCCGGTGCCCGCGTCGACGAGCCGAGCCGAGCCGGTGCCGTCGAGGTTGTCGGAGCCGAGGGAGGCGGTGACCGGGTGCAGGGCCAGGCCGTCGGCCGTCCTCAGTTCCGAGATCAGCGGGGCGGCGGAGCGCCAGTAGCTGCCGAACTCGAAGTCGCCCTCAGCGGCGCGCCCTTCGACCGAGGCGTAGTAGCCGCGGAGCGTACGGGCGCCGCCCGCCGTGCCGGCGTGCAGCCAGGTGTCGTCCCAGGAGCGGGAGAACGCGAGGGTGGCGCCGCGCAGTTCACCGGGCTTGTCGGTCACGACCGAGAGCCGGTGCGCCGTGCGGGCGTCGAGGACGACGGTGGTGTCCTTCTTCAGCTCGATCTGGGGGCGGGCCAGGTAGCTGAGCGAGTCGTACAGCGTGGCGCCCTCTCCCGCGTCGGGGGTGGTGACGAAGGAGGAGAGGAAGTAGCTGCCGGGGCGCAGCCGGAAGACCTGGTCGGTGGCGCCCTCGTTGAAGCGGCGCTCGCCGCTCGCGTCGTCGGTGCCGATGACGTCGAGGGACGACGCCCCGTCGGCGGGCTCGCCCTGACGGTCGATCATCTTGACGCGCAGGGTGACGGTCTCGGGCTGGACGTACAGGGAGAACGGCGTCGAGACGGAGACCCCGCCCGCGCCGGTGGCGATCACGCGGCCGGTGACGTCGCCGTACTGGGCGCGCTCCAGAGGGGCGGCCGGGTCGAGGTGCAGCGGGACCTCTACGGTGGTGCCGGCCGGGACGGTCACGGTGCGCTTGCCGAGGCGTGCGAGGGAGGACCGGACGCGTGAGCCGTCGTTGCCGGTGACCCTCTCGACGGCGAGGGTCAGGGTGACGGCCTTGCCGGAGGTGTTGGTGTACGGGACGGAGACCGTGGTCCGGTCGCTGGGGTCCTGGGGCCAGTTGAAGGTGCCGCCCTGGACGGCTCCGGCGCCGAGGACCGTCTGGTCGACGGCGGCCTTGACGTCGAGTCGGCCTCCGCCGACCTCGCGGACGTCGCCGGGGACGGCGCTGTCGGCGGAGGAGACGAGCGCGGCCTTGATCTGCCGGCCGGTCCAGTCGGGGTGGCGCTGCTTGACGACGGCGGCGGCGCCCGCGACGTGCGGGGTGGCCATCGACGTACCGGACATCGACTGGTAGGCGTACACGCCCCGGCCGCCCGCGGCGGCGGCGGAGATGGCGACGCCGGGAGCGGCGATCTCCGGCTTGAGGGTGTGGTTGACGATCGTCGGGCCGCGGCTGGAGAAGTACGCGGTGGAGTCGTCGCGGTCGGTGGCGCCGACGGTCAGCACGTCGGGGGCGCAGCCGGGAGAGGAGACGGTGTTCAGGGTCGGGCCGGAGTTGCCGGCGGCTATCACGAACAACGTGCCCTCGTTCTGGGCGAGTTCCTGGGCCGCGGTGCTCATCGGGTCGGTGCAGTCGGTCGGTACGGGGCTGCCGAGGCTCATGGAGACGACGTCGGCGCCCTGGGCGACGGCCCACTCCATGCCGGCGATGATCCAGGAGGCGGCGCCGGAGCCCGAGTCGTTGAGGACCTTGCCGTTGAGGAGGTCCGCCCCCGGCGCGACGCCCTTCTTCTTTCCGCCGCTCGCGGCGCCGGAGCCGCCTACGGTGGAGAGGGTGTGGGTGCCATGGCCCTGGCGGTCGTCGGCGGTGTCGGAGTCGGTGAAGTTCTCCGACGCGACCCGGCCCCTGAGGTCGGGGTGGTCGACGTCGGCTCCGGTGTCGAGGACGGCGACCTTGGTGCCCGTGCCGTCGAAGCCGGCGGCCCAGGCCTCGGGGGCGTGGACCTGCTTCGTGGAGCGCTCCAGGGTGGCCTCGACCTTGCGGTCCAGCCAGAGCTTCTTGAGGCCCGTCGCGGTCCGCGCGGCGGGGGCGTCCACGTCCGCCCAGAAGGTGGCGGCGCGCTTCTTGTCGGCCTGGAGGGCGACCCCGTCGACGGTCTTCAGCACCTGGCCGCGCCGGGCGCCGCGCGGGGTGGCCGGCGGCGCGGAGCGGGCGAGGTCGGCGCCGTAGACGGCGATGAGCGGGAGCGTCGTCGTGGCGGCGTCGTCGTAGCCCTGGCGGATCAGGCCGGTGACGTTGAAGAGCTCCTCGTCGACGCGGTCCGCGGCGAGCGCGGCGGTGGCGCCCTCGGGGTAGACGTACAGGTCCTGGCCCGAGCGGCGGGTCTGGACGAAGGGCACGGTCCCGTCCTCGCGGGGCAGGGCGGCCGCGGCCGCGTTGCCCGCCGCGTCCCGGGTGACCAGGACACGGTCCCCCGTGACCAGGGTGACGGTGGCGGTCCGTTGCCCGGCGCGGGCGGAGGCCTCGCTGCCGACCAGCGGTCGATTGCCGGTCGGGTCGTCCTGCGGCGCGGCGGCCGTGGACGGCGCGACCGCGGTGACGGCCAGGACGGCGGCGGTCGCCGCCCCCAGGGCCGTACGCGAAATCGGGCGCATCGCTCTCCCCATCTGATTCCGGACCATAGGCAGGCAAAAACGCCTGTGCCCGGAGGCTGTTGGTGCTGCGGTGCCGCCACATTGGCAGAGGTGAGGGTGGTGCAGGGATGATGAGCGCGGCGGGAATGCGTCGTGGCCGATTCCCGCCATGGCACCAACGGAACGAATGCGTCCGCTGAACGTCCGGGGAAGTCCGGTGCGTCCGGGGGCGTCGGGCACGTCCGGAGAGATCCGGCGAGGGGTGGGGCGACGATGCTGGGAGCGATAGGTCTCGACGAACGGCAGGAGTCCGCGTACCGGGCGCTCGTCGCGCTGGGCGCGGCCGAGGTGACGGACCTGGCCCACCGGCTCGCCCTCCCGGAGACGGACACCGAACGGGCGCTGCGGCGTCTGGAGGCGCAGGGCCTGGCCGCGCAGTCCTCGGCCAGGACCGGGCGGTGGGTGGCGGCCCCGCCCGGGGTCGCGCTGGGCGCGCTGCTCACCCAGCAGCGGCACGAGCTGGAGCAGGCGGAGCTGGCGGCGGCGCTGCTCGCGGAGGAGTACCGGGCGGAGGCGACGGAGCCCGCCGTCCATGACCTGGTGGAGGTGGTGACCGGCGCGAGCGCCGTGAGGCACCGCTTCCTCCAGCTGCAGCTGGGCGCGACCGAGGAGGTCTGCGCGCTCGTGACGGGGAAGCCGATCGCGGTGAGCGGCATGGAGAACGACGCGGAGGAGCTGGCGGCCGGCCGGGGCGTGGCCTACCGGGTGGTCGTGGAGCGCGAGGTGCTGACGCTGCCGTCGGGGATCGTCGAGCTGTCGGCGGCGCTCGGCCGCGACGAGCGGATCCGGGTGGTGGACCGGGTCCCCACCAAGCTGGTGGTCGCGGACCGGAACCTGGCGATGGTGCCGCTGACGGGCCGGGGCGCGGAGCCGGCGGCGCTGGTGGTGCACGCGAGCGGGCTCCTGGAGTCCCTGATGGGCCTCTTCGAGGCGGTCTGGCGCGACGCGCTCCCGCTGCGCCTCGGCGCGGGCGCGCAGGTCACCGAGGCGGAGGCGCAGGGCCCCGACGCGACGGACCTGGAGATCCTCTCGCTGCTGCTCGCCGGCATGACCGACGCGAGTGTGGCCAAGCAGCTCGACCTGGGCCTGCGGACGGTACAGCGCCGGGTGAAGGGCCTGATGGAGCTGACGGGTGTGACGACGCGCCTCCAGCTGGGGTGGCACGCGTACGAGAAGGGGTGGGTGGCGCGGGGGTAGGCGGGGGCCCTTGCCCCGCCCGTCCCCGGGCACAGGTGCCTCAGCCCCATAGCCCGTACGTACGGTGCGACCTGCGAGAACACCCGGGATCCTGCACGCTTGGCAGATGGGTGTGTGGCAGCTGTTGCTGGTCGCGATGGTGATGCTGCTCGGCCTGTTCGGGGTGCTGGCTCCCGGCGTGCCGGGGCCGTGGCTGGTGTGGGCCGCGATGCTCTGGTGGTCCCTCAACGAGCAGACCGGGCTCGCCTGGATCCTGCTCGTCTCCTCGACGGCGCTGCTCCTGCTCACCCAGGTGGTGGTGTGGCAGCTGCCGCAGCGGCGGCTGCGCGGGATCGGGATCACCCGACGGATGGTGACGTACGCCGGGGTCGGCGCGTTCCTCGGCTTCTTCCTGGTCCCGGTGCTCGGCGCGGTCCCCGGCTTCGTCGGCGGCATCTACCTCTCCGAACGCCTCCGCCTCGGCGGCCACGGCCAGGCCCGGGCTTCCACGCGCATGGTGATGCGGGCGGCGGGGACGAGCGTTCTGGTGGAGCTGTTCTCCTGTCTGCTGATCGCCGGGGCGTGGGTGGGAGCGGTGATCGGGGGCTGAGGTCCCAGGGAGTGTCCGCAAAGTATCGCCGTCCGCCCGAAGGGCGGGGCCCGCGGCGTCCGGGGCGTGCGATCGCAAGGCGCCGGGATGCCCTCGTAGCGGAGCTACTTGGGCATTTCGGCAACGCAGCGAGGGCGCGTGCCGGGCGTCGTGGGGCAGGCGAGACTTTACGGACACGACCTAGGTCTCCGGTCCGCGCGGGTTCCGTCCAGGCGCCGATGTGCCGGAGTGGTCGGCGCGTGATGCTGACCGCATGAGGGATTTCGAGGGTTTCAGCGACGACGAACGCGCCTATCTCCAGAGCCAGCGCCTGGGCCGGATGGCCACGGTCGACCCGCAGGGCCAGCCGCAGGTCAATCCGGTGGGCTTCTTCCCGCAGGACGACGGCACGGTCCTGGTGGGCGGGCTGGCCATGGGCCGTACGAAGAAGTGGCGCAATCTGCGGACCAATCCCAAGGTGGCGCTGGTCGTCGACGACCTCGCGAGCGTACGGCCCTGGCAGGTGCGTGGTGTGGAGATCCGGGGCGAGGCCGAGCTCCTCGTGGGGCCGCACGGGCTCGGCCCGCACTTCAGCGAGGAGGTCATCCGGATCCACCCGCACCGGATCCACAGCTGGGGCCTTCCCGGGCCCGCGGAGGCTACGGCGGCTACGGGGCCTGCGGAAGGTCGATCTGGTACTTGATGAACCCGGTGTTCCTGGCCACCTTGTCGTAGAGCCGGCGGGCCGTGGTGTTGGACTCCTGGGTGTTCCAGTAGACCCGGTCGCAGCCCTGGGTCTTCGCCCACCGGCCGACGGCCGCGATGAGGGCGCCGGCCACGCCCTTGCCGCGCGCCTCGGGCTCGGTGAAGAGGTCCTGCAGGTAGCAGACGTCCGGGCCGGAGGTGCTGGGGTGGACGAGGAAGTGGGTGAAGCCGACGAGCCGTCCGTCGAGGCGGGCGGCCAGCGCGTGCAGCCGGGCGTCGTCCTGGAAGGCCTGCCAGGCGCGCTCGTACATCTCGGGGCCTTCGGTACGGCCGTAGAAGTCGATGTAGGCGCGGAAGTGCCGCTCCCAGGCCTCGCGGTCCTCGGGGCCGAGCCGGTCGACGGTGATCGTGGATGTCATGCCAGTCATGGGGGCATTGTGCCTGGTCAGGCCGGTGGCGCCGCAGTCGCGTCCAGATAGTGCAGGGCGTACGAGCGCCAGGGCCGCCACGCCTCGGCGCCGGGTCCGCCCACCGGGCTGCCCGCCGGGGCCGCGTCGGGGTCGCCGAGGGCGCGCATGCGGATGAGAGCGGCCCGGTCGGCGGTCATGCCGGGGACGGCCCGCAGCGCCTGTTCGGCCTCCTCGCGGTCGGCGCCGGGGTCGAGGCGTACCGCCCCGGTGGCGAGCGCGGTCGCGAGCGGGCCCACGACCGGATGGCCGGTGAGCGCGGCGGGCTCGGGGAAGAGACGGTCGAGGGTGCCGCAGGCGCTGTCCAGGGCGGTGCCGTACGTCAGGGCCAGCCGCGCCGCCTCCTCGGGACCGGCCAGGGTCCGCAGCGCGAACTCCTCGGGATCCGCCGCGCCCGGTGACCGTACGCCGGGGCGGGCGGCGACCCGGCCGGCCAGGACGGGATCGGCGCCGAGGCGTTCGGCGACCGCGTACGGGTCGGCGTCGAGGTCGAACAGACGGCGCAGCCGCTGGACGGCGGTGGTCAGATCGCGCAGGTCGGTGAGGTGGATCCGCGCCTCCAGCCAGGGTCCGGCGGCGCGCTCGTCGACGGAGACGATGCCGGTGCCGTACGGCAGGCGGAGCGTACGGCGGTAGGTGCGGGCGCCGGGGACGCCGAGGATCTCCTCGACGTGCGGCAGGGCCTCGGCGGCGAGCAGGTCGAACACCTCGCGGGCGGCGTACGGCCCCCGGTACGCGAGCCGCAGCGGCACTCCGGCGGCGAGCACGGTCCGGGGGCCGGTGCCGGTGCCGGTGCCGGTGCCGGACTCGGTACGCAGCTCGGAGGGTGTACGGGCGTAGATGCGGCGGATCGTGTCGTTGAACTGGCGCACGCTGGCGAACCCGGACGCGAAGGCGATCTCGGTGACCGGGAGCCCGGTGGTCTGCAGGAGCAGCCGGGCGGTGTGGGCCCGTTGGGCGCGGGCGAGCGCGATCGGGCCCGCGCCGAGCTCGGCGGTGAGCTGCCGCTGGACCTGCCGGGCGCTGTAGCCGAGCCGCCCGGCGAGCCCGGGCACGCCCTCGCGGTCGACGACGCCGTCGCCGATCATCCGCATGGCGCGTCCGACGACGTCGGCGCGGACGTTCCACGCGGCGGACCCGGGGACGGCGTCCGGCCGGCACCGCCGACAGGCCCGGAAGCCGTGGCCCTGCGCGGCGGCGGCGGTCGGGAAGAACGTGACGTTCTTGCGCTTGGGGGTGACGGCGGGGCAGCTGGGCCGGCAGTAGATCCCGGTCGTCTCGACGGCGAAGAAGAACTCTCCGTCGAACCGGGCGTCCCGGCTGCTGACCGCCTCGTACCTGGTGTCCTCGTCCATCACGAGATCCAGTGTGCGGGAGGCCGGCGGGCCGGGCTGGCGGTTTTCGGACACCACGCTGCCGCCGCCGGCCTGGGCGCCGGTCCCTGGCCCGGCGGAAGCCCCAGGCCCAGGCCGGGACGCCTGGGGGGCGGCTGGCCGTTAGCTGGTCGACCTGGGCCCGAATCCCGGGCCGGGGGGACGCAGGCCGGCCTGGCTCGACCCGAGTCCCGGGCACGGGGCCGCACGGCGGCCGGCCGTCGGCCGGTCGACCTCAGCCCAAGCCCCGGTCCGGGGACCCAAGGCGACCGGTCGCCAGCCGGTCTGCCTCGGCCCGAAACCCGGGCCGGGGAACCCGGACTGGCCTGCCTCGACCCGAGTCCCAGGCACGGGGCCGCACGGCGGCCGGCCGTCGGCCGGTCGACCTCAGCCCAAGCCCCGGTCCGGGGACCCAAGGCGACCGGTCGCCAGCCGGTCTGCCTCGGCCCGAATCCCGGCCGGGGAACCCGGACATGGCACGGCAGCCAGCCCGCCGCGGCCGGGACGCGGAACGCAGGACGTCGGCCGGCCGTCAGCTGGTTGTCCAAGTCCCCGGCTGCCGAGACGTGGGCCGAGCCGGGCCGCCGCCTGCTGGTGGTCCAAGAGCCCGGGTCCCGCTAGCGGACCCGGCCGCCCCGCTTGGCCTCCATCGCCGCGCGGCCCTCGGCGCCCTTGCGCTTCCAGTCCTTGAGGATCTCGGCGCGGAGGCGGGCGTCCGTCTTGGCGACGATGCGCTGGTTCTCCCGGAGCAGCTTGCGGTAGCTCTCCAGCCGGCGTACCGAGAGGGAACCGTCCTCGACCGCAGCCATCACCGCGCAGCCCGGCTCCGCCTCGTGGGCGCAGTCGTGGAAGCGGCAGTCACCGGCCAGGTCCTCGATCTCCGAGAAGACCTGGCCGACGCCGGCCTCGGCGTCCCAGAGCCCGACGCCGCGCAGGCCGGGCGTGTCGATGAGGACGCCGCCCCCGGGCAGGACGAGCAGGTTGCGCGTGGTCGTGGTGTGGCGGCCCTTGCCGTCCACGTCACGCGCGGCCTGGACGGTCATGACGTCCTCGCCGAGCAGGGTGTTGGCGAGCGTCGACTTCCCCGCACCGGAGGCCCCGAGCAGCACGCTCGTCCCGCTCGCGAGGATCGCGGCGAGCACCTCGACGCCCTCCCCCGTGGCGGAACTGACGGGCAGCACCTGCACACCGGGGGCGACGCTCTCCACGTCCTCGACGAGGTAGGAGAGCCCGAGCGGGTCGGGGACCAGGTCGGCCTTGCTGAGCACGACGAGCGGCTGGGCGCCCGACTCCCAGGCCAGGGCGAGGAAGCGCTCGATGCGGCCGAGATCCACCTCGACGGCGAGCGAGACGGTGATGACGGCGTGGTCGACGTTGGCGGCGAGGATCTGGCCCTCGGACCGCTTGGACGAGGTGGACCGCGTGAACGCCGTCCGCCGCGGCAGCAGCGTCCGTACGTACCGCGGGTCGCCCTCGGCGTCGACGGCGGCCCAGTCGCCCGTGCAGACGACCTTCATCGGATCGCGGGGCACGACGAACTCGGTGTCGGCCCGGACGATGCCGAGAGGGGTGACCAGGTCGCACTGCCCCCGGTCGACGCGCAGGACCCGCCCGGGCAGGAGCCCCTGCGCTGCGTAGGGGGCGAACTCGGCTTCCCAGCCCGCGTCCCAGCCGTACGGGGCCAGCGGGTGCGAGAGAAGCGAGGACGAACCGAGAAGAGAAGAAGAAGACAAGGGGAACCCTTCAAAGGGTGGCCCCGGCACGCGCCGAACAGCGCGGAAGAGAGAAGGTCAGCCGGCGACCACGGAGGTGGGGTGGGAGAAGTCCTGGGAGCGGGCAGCGCCCTTCGCGACAACAGCCATCGGTCACACCTCCTGAATCACACAGCGACATTCGCGGACAGCCGACTGGCCGGTCCGCGAGAACGATCACACCATAGCCCGCACCCGGCCGGCCGCGCGACGTATTTTCCGGCCTGGCCCGGCAGCGCCCGAACTCACCCGGCAAAACAGATAATCGGTTGCCTGTTGGCGAGGGTGGCGGATGCAATGTCCGGCATGATCACCCCGCTGTGCCCGCCGCGGCGAGATCAGCGGAACGCGCGCCACCGGACCCTGCCGCTCTGTGATCCGGGCAAGCGGCAACCGGATCGTCACAGGGGAGACTCCGACGCATGAATACGCCACCATCGCCACTGGGAGCGGAGCGGACTGACGGGTCGTCCGTCCGGATCGGCGCTCTCGTTCCGCTGACCCGGCCCGGCTGGGTCGAGGCGGGCCGGCACTTGCTCGCGGGACTCGAGCTGGCCGTCGGCGAAGTGAACGACGCCGGCGGGATCGGTGGAAGACCACTCGAGCTGGTGGTCCGCGACACCGCGGCTGATCCGCAGAGGGCCGCGGCGGCCGTGGACGAACTGGCTCGCCTGGGCGTGGCCGCCTTGGCCGGTGAGTATCACAGCGTCGTCGCTCGCGCCGCTGCCGCCAGGGCCGACGCGCTCGGCCTGCCGTTCCTCTGCTCGTCCGCGGTTCTCGACGCGCTCACCGAGGAGCCGACGGAATGGGTCGCGCGCCTCGCCCCGGCACAGTCCCACGGCTGGCGGATCTATGCGGACTTCCTCCTCGGCGCGGGCCACCGTCGCATCGCCGTGGCAGCCGTACCGAGTGTGTACTGGGCGTCAGGAACCCGCATTCTGCGGGATCATCTCGCTCCACGCGGCGGCAGCGTCGTCGAACTCGACATGCGCGCGCTCACCCCCGCCGCCCTCTGCGACGAACTCGTCGAGAACCGCGCGACAGCCCTCCTTCTTCTGGTCGGCCACCCGGAGCCGGCGGTGTCGATCGTCAAGTCCGTCCGCCGCGACCAGCGCCTCGCCAAGATCCTGATCGGTGCTCCGGCCGGGCAACCGGAGTTCACCGAATGGGCGACGTCGCTGGGCGACGACAGCGCCGGGATCCCGTTCTTGCGCTACCTGCCCGAGCGCCTCGGCCCACTCGGCGTACGAGTCGAGACGGCCCTTCGCGAGCGGCTGGCCGAAGCGCCCTCCTTCGTCGCCTTCGAGGGCTACGACACGGTCGCCGTCCTCGCCCAAGTGCTGCGTTTCCACGGGGCGGACGACCGGGCGCGCACTGCCGAATCCTGGCCGCGCGTTGCAGTCGAAGGCACCCGCGGGCAGATCCGGTTCTCCCGCACGCCGGGCATCAGCGTGTGGCAATGGGCGTGGACACCGGTCCAAGTCGTTGACCGGGATCCGGCGGAACCCGATCGCTTTCGGGTCCTTCACGCCGGCTGAGAGAGCGTGGAGGTCCGGTCAGGACCTCCGTTCGACCACCTGACGCGTAAGTGGGCGGCTCTCAGGTCAGGTTCAGCCCGCCGTCGAGCATGATGACCTCGCCGGTGAGGTAGGTGCTGGCGATCACCGACGCCACCAGGTCGGCCACGTCGGCGGGCTGGGCAGGACGGTGCATGGGCGCGCGGTCGCGCCACAGCTCGTGCGCCTGCGCCCAGTCCTTCGTCATCGGCGTGTCCACCAGCCCCGGCGCCACCGCGTTGACCCGTACGTCGGGTCCGAGTGCGGCCGCGAGCAGCCGGGTCACGTGATTGAGCGCGGCCTTGCTCGCCGCGTACGGCACCGACGAGCCCTTGGGGCGTACCCCGGCGTGGCTGGTGATGTTCACGATGCTGCCGCCCGCGGGGGATCGGCGCAGCGCCGGAAGTGCGGCCGTGCACAGCACCCATGGCGCGATCAGGTTGACCTCCAGCAGCTGCCGCCAGTCCGCCGGTGTCGCCGCGGCCAGGTCGTCGTGCGGGATCGGCCAGCTGATGCCCGCGTTGTTCACCAGCACGTCCAGCCGCCCGTACCGGCCGAGCGCCGCCTCGACCAGCCCCCGGGCCTCCTCCTCCACCGCCAGGTCCGCCCGCACGTACGCCCCGCCGAGCTCCGCCGCCAGCGCCTCCCCGGCCTCCGCGCTTTGCCGCGAGTGCACGACGACCCGCATCCCGTCCGCCGCGAGCCTTCGCGCGACGGCCTCCCCGATCCCCGACGTGGACCCGCTGACCAGGGCGACGGGCTGATCCACTTGTTCGATCCTCATGCCCACGGATCCTGCCACGGCTCCCCGGGCCGTCCGGCAGGCCCTCGTCCCCGACGGTCGTCACTCCGAGCAGGCCCAGCCTGTCAGGGGTCCCGGCGTACGCGGCGGCGCAGGGTCCCGGCGACGGCCGGCGCCGCGGTCGGCGCCGCGGTCGGCGACGGGTCCGATTCGTTCAAGACCCGGCGGCCGCGCCCGTCCTAGCGTGGCGGCATGAACGCACCACGACTCGATGTCATCGGCCTGGTGGTCTCCGACATGGCCGCCTCGCTCGCCTTCTACCGCCGCCTCGGCCTCGATGTCCCGGCCGACGCCGACACGGCGCCGCACGTGGAGGCCGTCCTGCCCGGCGGGATGCGGATCGCCTGGGACACGGAGGAGGTCATCCGATCCTTCGACCCCGGCTGGGCCAGGCCGGAGGGCGGTGACCGGATCGGCCTCGCCTTCCGCTGCTCCTCTCCGCAGGAGGTGGACGCCACGTACGAGTCGCTCGTCTCGGCCGGATACCGCGGGCACCTCAAGCCCTGGGACGCGGTCTGGGGCCAGCGTTACGCCGTTGTCCTCGACCCGGACGGCTGCGGTGTCTCCCTCTTCGCCCAGGCGGCGGCGTAGGCGGACAGGGTGGTGCCGGCCAGCGCCCGTGTCTCGCGCGCCAGATGGGCCTGGTCGGCGCAGCCCGCGCGGAGCGCCGCCTCGGCGTACGGCAGTCCCGCCCTGACCAGGGCGAGGGCGCGCTGGAGCCGGAGGATGCGGGCCAGGGTCTTGGGGCCGTAGCCGAACGCGTCCAGCGACCGGCGGTGCAGCTGCCGGGGGCCGAGACCGACGGCGTCGGCCGTCTCGGCGACCGGCCGGCCGGCGTTCAGCCGCCGTACGACGGCCCGCAGCAGCGGGTCGGGGGCGGGGG
>NZ_JAGGOS010000171.1 GCF_018614205.1 Streptomyces sp. ISL-36
GCGATGACGACCTCCCACCCCACCCACACCCACCCCACCCACCCCGGCCCCCACAACGCCCGGGCCCGGTTCGCCGGCCCTTCCCCCGTTCACTCCCCCGACCACACCCTGGGCCACGCCGACTCGCCGCTTCCCGAGGGGTGCGCCGTTCCTCGGTTCGAGCCGCTACGGGTGCGGGGCGGCCCGCAGCGTCTGCGCCGGGCGTTGCGGCGCAGGCGGCGGGCGCCGGCCGCGATCCTCACCCTGGCCGCGGCGGCGCTCGCGGTGGCCGGTGGGTCGGGCCGGGTGTCCGCGGACCCTCCGCCGCACCCGGCGGTCGAGGAGCAGCGCCGGCCGGCCGCGGTGCGGCTGGTGTCGGCTCCGGTACGGATCGCCGACGCCGCGACCGTACGGCTGTTGCGGCCCGGCGACCGCGTCGATGTGATCGCCGCGCCCAACTCGCCGATGAGCGGGGCCGATACGGCGCGTGTGGTCGCCACGGGTGCCCGAGTGGCCGAGGTTCCGCGGTCGGACGAGAATCGTCCGGACGGTGGGGCGCTGATCGTCCTCTCCGTTCCACGGCCGACGGCGACGGCACTGGCCGGTGCGGGGGTCACCTCCCAACTGGCGGTGACAGTGTGCTGATTCGTACGGGCTGCCTGCCGAGTAACCGTCCCGTGTGTACGGATTGGACGCCTCTGGGCCGTGCACGGCCTAATGGCTCCACCGACTCCACACGCGACGAAAGGCAGTTTGGTGAGCGACAAGAAGGAAAGCGTGCTGGGAGGCTTCAAGGCCTTCCTCATGCGAGGCAATGTGATCGACCTGGCGGTGGCGGTCGTCATCGGTGCCGCGTTCACCAACATCGTGAACTCGGTCGTCAAGGGTGTCATCAACCCGTTGGTCGGCGCCTTCGGCACCAAGAATCTCGAGAGCTACAAGTCCTGTCTCAAGGCCCCCTGCCGGGTCGTGAACGGCGAGATGCAGGGCATCGAGATCCAGTGGGGCCTCGTCCTCAGCTCGGTCCTGAGCTTCCTGATCACCGCTGCCGTCGTCTACTTCCTGATGGTGCTGCCGATGGCCAGGATCCTGGCCAAGCGGGCCGCCCACGACAAGGCGAGGGAAGGCGTCCAGGAGACCCTGGAGGTCAGCGAACTGGAGGTGCTCAAGGAGATCCGCGACCACCTGGTCGCCCAGCGCGGCCCGAGCTCGGGCGCCGGAGCGGGGACGCACCCCACCTCCTAGCCGGCGGCTCGCGTCGGCGTCAGAGGTGGTGCGGCGGCTTCTCTTCGAGGAAGCGCGCGAGATCGGCGGCGCTGTCACTGCCGCCAGGAGGCCGCTCGCCCCATCCACGGTCCGTGTCGTCCGCGGACTGCTGGTCCAACGGATCGTCGAAGATCAGTGCCGGCTTGGGTGCGATCGCGTGGAGGGGATCGGCGTCGGACTGCTTCGCTTCTCGCGGTCCGTGGGCGGGGGCGGTGCTCATATCTTCAGGGTACGCCGGGGAATGCCGGCCGTACCCCCCTGATCCGGTCCCTTCCCCGGCTCAGCGGTCCTTCGGATCGAGCAGCCACAGTCCGAGGACGACGAGGAACGACAGGACCAGGAAGCCCCCTCCCCACCAGGCCGTTCCGGTGTCCCCGGCCATCCACTCGTCGACCACGATCGTCAGTCCCCACAGCTGGCCGACGACGACGGTGAGGGCCAGGGCCAGGCGGGCGGTGAGTTTCGAGGAGCGCTCGGGCTCCTGCTCCGTACCGGCGCCCGGGCCGGGTCCCGTGTGCCGGACCCGGGGGTCGCCGTAGCCGCTGGTGGGCCGGATCTGCGGATAGCGCTCGTGGACGGGGCGGTTCAGGCGGGCCTGGGCGCTGCCGGGGGTGTAGGCGGGCAGAGGCCACGGCTCGGCCCCGGAGCCGGAGCCGGAATCTCGGCCGGGTTCACGGCCGGATCCGTACCCGGGTCCGTGCGCCGGTTCGCGGCCGGGGGCTTCGGGGTCGCGGGGGAACGGGGTGTCGGTCATGTCCGTTCGCTCCTCGCTCGCGGGCCCCGGGCGGAGAGCGCCGGGCAGTCGAGGCGCTCGGCCAGGTCGGGGCGTTCCTCACCGAGCTGACGGCACAGCCCTTCCTGGACGCTCTCTCCCGAGCGGGTGGTGCCGACGGCCCAGACACTGCCGTCGGCCTCCTCCACCAGCAGCACCTTCGGCAGCGGCCGTGGCGGCGGACCCGCGGTCACCTCTCCCGTACGCGCGTCGAAAACGCCCTCGTGGCAGGGGCAGTACAGCTCGCCCTCACCGCCCCTGTCCTTGCGCCACAGCACGGCGCAGGCGAGGTGGGTGCAGACGGCGGAGTAGCCGGCGAGCGTGCCGTCGTCCAGACGGATCGCGACCGCCCGGTCCTCCTGTTCGGGGTAGCGGAAGGCGAGGGACTCGCCGGGCAGCAGCCGGTCGGCGATCTTCTTCGGCTCGGGTGCCCCGTCGCTGTCCCCGTGCCGGTGCAGGATGCCGGCGGCGACACCGATGCCGCCGGCCGCCAGACCGCCGGAGACGGTCGCGACGATCCGCAGATAGTCGCGCCGTGTGGTCAGGGAGTCTGCGGCGATCCGGTCGTGCAGGGCATCCTGCGCCGCGTCGGCGGCAGCCGGGCCGGGGCTGTCGCCGGAAGGCTGTTCGGTGACGCTCATCCCGCGCCCTCCCGTGGCCCGTCGCCACCTCTGTCCACCGTGCCCACCGTGTCCGCCCTGTTCGCGTGGCTCGCGTGGCTCGCGTGGCTCGCGTTCGCTTCGCTCACGTCCACTCCGTTGATCTCCACGACGGGAAGGCCGCCGGGGACCGGCCACTGGACCTTGTCGGCGGGAACGACCATCGCCACTCCGGTGGAGACGGTGGTGGAGCCGAAGGTGAAGGAGTCGGCGACCTGGACGCCGGGGCGTTCGGCCTGGAGCTCCTCGACGGTGCCGTAGAACAGGGCGCCCGTCGGACAGACCGTGGCGCACATCGGGGCGAGCCCGTAGGCGGTCCGGTCGTAGCAGAGGTTGCACTTCATCTGCAGCTTCGCCTGGAGGTCGATCTTCGGGACGCCGAAGGGACAGGCGTTGACGCAGTTGGCGCAGCCGATGCAGCGGGTGGTGTCGGCCTGCTGCACCACACCGTCGGCGGTGACCAGGATCGCGTCCGCGGGGCAGACCTCGGCGCACGGGGCGACCGGGTCCTCGCAGTGCATGCAGACCGTGGGAAGGGAGGCGACCGAGTGCCCTTCGTCGGGATAGTCGAGGTGGATCATCGACTTGCCGCGGTGCGAGTCGCACTCGCGGCAGGCGGAGACACACGCCTGGCAGCCGATGCAGCGTCCCGGGTCGATGAAGATCGTGCGGCCCATCATGAGCGGAGTCAGCTCCTCTCCGAGGTGCCACGGCCCTGCGGGGACGTGGGAGGCAGGGGGTCGGTGCGGGAGACCTGCGCCTCCGGGTAGGCGGGGCGGCCGGGGGCGTTCGGAGGCGCGGGGACCTCGTCGACGCGTTCGGCGGCCTCGATCCGCGCGGCGCAGACCTTGTACTCGGGGATCTTGGAGCGGGGGTCGAGCGCGTCGATGGTCAGGGCGTTGGCGGCCGTGGGGACCGGCCAGTGGTACGGGACGAAGACGGTGTCGGGGCGGATCGCCTCGGTGACCAGGGCGGGGAAGACCTCGCTGCCGCGGCGGGTGACGACGCGGACGGGGTCGCCGTTGCGGAAGCCGTGCGAGGGGTGGACCTCGACCCAGGGCCGGGGGGTCTGCTCGACGAGGCCGCCCAGGCGGCGGGTCTGGTTGCCGGAGAGGAAGTGGGCGACGGTGCGGCCGGTGGTGAGCGAGAGGGGGTACTCCTCGCTGTACGGGTCCATGGGCGGGTGCCATTCGACGACCTGCATATGGATCTTGCCGTCCGGGTGGTAGGTCCTGCCGTCCTCGAAGAGGCGGGGGGTGCCCGGATGGTCGGTGTTCGGGCAGGGCCAGGAGATGCCGCCGGTCTCCTCCAGGCGTTCGTAGGTGATGCCGTAGTAGTCGTTGACCGTTCCGGCGGAGGCGACGCGCAGTTCCTCGAACACGGAGCGGGAGTCGGGGAAGTCGAACTTGTCGCCGGCGCCCAGGCGCCGGGCGAGCTCGCAGATCACCCAGGTGTCGGTGCGGACTCCGGCGGGCGGTTCCTGGGCCTTGTTGTGCTTGACGACCCGGGCTTCGGCGTTGGCCATCACCCCTTCGTCCTCGGCCCAGACGGTGACGGGGAAGACGACGTGCGCGTTGGCGGCGGTCTCGGAGAGGAAGAAGTCGAATTGGGCGTGGAACTCGGTGGCGTCGTAGCCCTGCTTGACGGCGGCGTAGTTCGGAAGGGAGACGAAGGGGTTGTTGCAGATGCCGATCAGTCCGCGGATCTCGCCGCGCTGCATCTGCCAGACCATCTCCATCATGGAGGTGCCTGCGGGCGGCAGTTCGGTCTCCTCGATGCCCCAGATCTCGCAGATCTGGCGGCGGTGCTCGGGGTTCATGATCGAGCGGCCGCCGGGGAGGAGGTCGGATTTCTGGCCGTGTTCGCGGCCTCCCTGACCGTTGCCCTGGCCGGTGATGGTGCCGTAGCCGGCGCCGGGCCTGCCGATGTTCCCGGTGGCGGTGCACAGGTTGATGATCGTCAGGCAGTTCTCGACACCCTGGGAGTGGTGCTCGACGCCTCGGGCGTGCCAGGCCATGGCTCTGTCGGCGCCGGCGAACATCCGGGCGGTCCGCACGATCTGTTCCTCGGGGACACCGCAGATCTGGGCGGACCGGGAGGGCGGGTAGTCGGCGACGGTCTCCTTCACCTCGTCCCAGCCGGTGGCGTGGGCGGCGAGATAGGCCTCGTCGGTGAGGCCTTCGGCGACGATCACGTGCAGGACGGCGTTGAAGAAGGCGGAGTCGGTGCCGGGCTTCAGGGCGACGTGGAGATCGGCGGTGCGTGCGATGGCCGTCTCGCGGGGGTCGACGACGATCAGACTGGCGCCGCGGTCCCGGGCGCCCCACAGGTACTGCGTCATCACGGGGAAGCACTCGCCGACGTTGGAGCCGGCGATGAGCAGGCAGTCGGTGAGGAGGATGTCGGAGAAGGGGTTGCCGGCCCGGTCGATGCCGAAGGCGAGCTTGTTGGCGCCTGCGGCGGAGACCATGCACAGGCGGCCGTTGTAGTCGACGTGCCTGGTCTTCAGGGCGACCCGGGCGAACTTGCCGACGAGGTAGGTCTTCTCGGAGAAGAGGCTGGCTCCGCCGAGCAGGCCGAAGGCGTCGTTGCCGTACTCGGCCTGGATGCGGCGGATCTCGGAGACGGTGAAGTCGAGCGCCTCTTCCCAGCTCGCCTCGCGGAAGGGCTCGTCCCGGTTCCGGCGCATGAGCGGGGCGGTGAGCCGGTCGGGGTGGTTGACCTGCTGGTAGGCGTTGATGCCCTTCGGGCAGAGCCGCATCCGGTTGATGTCGTGGTTGCGGGGTTCGACACCGAAGACCTTGCCGCCCCGGTCGACGCGGAGGTACATGCCGCACTGGACGCCGCAGAAGCAGCAGTGGGTGGGGACGAGCGTCTCGCCGTTCTGGTCGGCGTGCCAGCGGTCGGCGGGGATGCCGCCGGCGTCGCGGAAGGCGCGGGTGCCGGGCGGTGCGATGGAGGGATCGAGAGTGTGGTGGTGCTGCCCCACCTGCGGCTGCGTCACTTGAAGCCCTTCTTGACGTGGGTGAGGTAGGCGTTGCCGCGCAGGACGCGTTTGCAGCGGGGGCAGTACTCGGCCCATGCGTCGAAGCCGAGCTGGAGATCACGCATGGTGCCCCGGAGGTTCTCGACGTAGGGGGCGGTGTCGATGGGTTCCTGGCAGCGGCGGCAGGCCATGACCGGCTCGTCCTTGGAGCGGGAGGTGTATTTGAAGAGCTGCATGCCGACGGCCGCGGGGCGCTGGACGATGTGGAAGAACTTCCCGAAGGGGATGTAGATGAGGGTGAAGACGACCGAGACCATGTGCAGGATCGCCAGGAACTGGTAGCCGCCGCCGTGCAGGAAGATCGACGAGAAGGTGAGCAGGAGGCCGGTCACGGAGATGACGATCAGCGCGATGAGCGGGACCAGGTCGTAGGCGAAGCGCTGGCCCGTGACGGCTCCGCGGTCCTTCATCCGTCGCCACAGGAAGTAGGAGGCGCCGGGGATGACGAGGACGGCGGCGACGTCGAGGCCGTGGAACATCAGCCAGCCGACGATGTTCAGCGCGTCGAAGCCGAGGACCTTGAAGCCCCAGATGCGCATCTCGTAGCCGGGGCCCGCGCCGGTGGAGGAGGTGAAGGTGAACCAGCCCCAGGTGAGCGGGAAGGTGATCAGGGCAGCCAGGACGCAACCCCAGAAGATCAGCTGGTGGGCGGCCCAGCGGGCGTGGGAGCGGGCGCCGAGGAACTTCTGGAGGCCGAGATAGGTGGCGATCATCTTCGGCAGGGCCGTGGGGGCGCGGCGGAAGTTGGCGGCCGAGAAGAAGGAGCGCCAGCCCTGCCTGAAAAGGCGCCGGGCGCCGGGGGCGGAGATCCAGACGGTGTAGCGGTAGGCGACGCCGAAGGCGAGGAAGACGGTGGCGACGGCGTACGGGAGGAGCGCCGAGTCGAAGTCGCGCAGGAGCCGGCTGCCGAGGACGATCGCGAGGATCAGCAGCGCCGAGACGACGGCCCCGGCGAGGGTGGCCCGCCGGCGCACGGCGGCGGGGCTCCGGACGGCGGCCTCGGGGGTGGGGACGACGGCCTCGGCGGCCTGCGGTGGCTCGGTCACCCGGTCACCGTAGGGCGGTATGCGGCTTTTTGGCCTGTCGTGCGGACCGGGTGGGTGAGGGGGTCCCTCGGATGGCGTTCGGGCCCTGGGCCCCAAGAGACCCGCACCGCTCTCTGCTGGTCCTCGTCTCGGCGTCGCGGAGAGCGGGTGCGGGCCACCGGCCTGCTGGTTCTCGGGGCTCAGGCCCGGTGTTCGCTGGTGAGTGCCTGCACGGAACTCAGTACTGCTGGCACATACCCGAGTTCCGCATCGTCTCGAAGTTCGCGGCGAACGCGGTGTACACCGCGGCGTTGTCGATCTTCAGGAGCGTCTCGTCGTGCGAGCGGAGGTTGGGGAAGGTGTAGTTGTGGCTGCCGGTGAAGACCAGCTTGCGGCCCCAGGCGCCCAGGTAGTTCCCCTCGATCAGCATGTACTTGGAGTGGACGCCGATCGTGCGGGTGCTCAGGGAGTCCGTGACGGTGCCGGCGCACCTGCGCAGCGAGGTGATCTTTCCCTGGAGGGTCTGCTTCACCACGGAACCGATGTTGCCGGACTCGCCGTTGTGGATCACCTCCACCTGGCATCCCTTCCCCTGCAGCGCCACCAGGCTCTGGGCGACCTGGGGACGGGTGAAGGCGAACATCCCGATCCGGATCCGGGTGACGGCGCCGGCCCCGTCCGTGCACTGGCCGACGTTGCCGAGGAGGGAGACGACCGTGTCGCTGTCCGGGTCGGTGGAGTAGGTGTTGCCCGTCTCCTTCCGCGGGAAGAAGTACGTCTTGTACGGGCCGCTCTGTGTGGTCCGGTAGTAGTCGTCCGTCCCGCCCGCGGCCCCCTTCGCGCCCTCCACCGCCAGGTCGTTCCAGTAGTGCAGGTACTCGTCGTAGAGCCCGGAACCGGCGTCGGGGATGGTCACCGCGTTGTTGTACATGTTCACGCGCTGGTTCTTCGTCAGGTTCGCCGAGGTCTGGAAGACGACCTTCGGTGTGGTGCCGACCTGCGAGAAGAGAAAGAACTTGTTGTGGTTGATCGCCCCGTCGTCGTCGGCGTCCAGGGTCCGGTTGCCGATGCAGCCGCGCTCGGCGGGACAGGCCATCACCCAGGAGTCGGCGGTCCGGTCGACCCCGAGGGAGGTCACCAGCGTCGGATACTCGGTGCCGGTCGCGTCGCCCGAGGCGTTCGTCTCGGCGATGGCGTCCCCGTCGAGGAGCAGCTTCACCTTGACGCCGTCGTCCCGGACGGCGCGTGCCAGCGCCGCGCTGACGACGCCGTCCGTGAAGAGGTACATCGAGCCGTGGATCTCCGAGCCGGGAGCGGCGGCGTCGATCAGGTCGACGAGCTCGTCCCGTACCGCGTCCCGGTCCGCCGCGAGACCGCTGGCCGGGTTGTTGAAGACTGCCTTCGCCCCCACCGTCTCCTCGGCCACCGCGCCCGGCGCGCCCAGCAGCGAGGTCGTGCATATCAGAGCCGCCAGCGCGGCCAGGTTCCTCACGCGCGACGTCGTACGTGGCATGCGCATGAAACATCCCCCCTCTTGATCAGTTGACCTCGCGGAGCTTAGTGCGTGCCCCACGTGCGACGCCGCCCCGGTTCGGGGCGCTCCGGCGCCCGGCGGGCCCGGGTCCCGGACCGTACGGACCGCACCGGTACGACGGCCCGCCCCCGGGTGAAACGACACTCCGCACCGGGGTGGGCCGCTCACGTGCCCGCCGCTCTGGTGTGCTGGGCCGCATGAAGCAACCTTTCCTGCCGCTCACCGCCCGCTCCCGCGACGAGGCGCATCGCGCCGCGACGCCGCTCGAGCTCTTCTTCGACCTCTGTTTCGTCGTCGCCGTCGCCCAGGCCGGCATGGAGCTCGTGCACGCCGTCGCCGAGGCGCACACCGCCGAGGGGATCATCAACTACGCGATGGTGTTCTTCGCCATCTGGTGGGCGTGGATGAACTTCACCTGGTTCGCCTCCGCCTACGACAACGACGACGTCCTCTACCGCGTCGTCACCCTCGTCCAGATCGCCGGCGTCCTCATCCTCGCGGCCGGAGTCTCCCGCGCCTTCCAGGACCACGACTTCCTCGTGGTCTGGCTCGGCTACGTCGTGATGCGGTGCGCCCTCGCCACCCAGTGGCTGCGCGCCGCCCACCACGCCACCACCCCCGGCGAGCGCGCCATGTGCCACCGGTACGCGGGCGGGGTCCTGCTCTGCCAGGTCGGCTGGACCGCGCTGCTCCTCACGCCGGAGTCCGCCCGCCCCTGGGTCTTCCTCGTCATGGCGATCGCCGAGATGGCCGTACCCGTGTTCGCGGAGAAGAACGTCACCACCCCGTGGCACCCGCGCCACATCGCCGAACGCTACGGCCTGTTCACGATCATCGTGCTCGGCGAGACGGTCGCGGCGGCCACCGTCGCCGTGAAGTCCGGGGTCGTCGAGGAGGACGCGCTCGGCGAGCTGCTTCCGATCGCCGCGGGCGGCCTGCTGATCGTCTTCGCCGCCTGGTGGATCTACTTCGTCGTGCCCGCCCACGACCGTCTCACCTCCAACCGGCAGGGCTTCCTGTGGGGCTACGGCCACTATCTGATCTTCGCCTCCGCCGCCGCGATCGGCGCCGGCATCGAGATCGCCGTCGAGCAGGCCGTGGGCAAGGCCCACATCTCCACGCTCGCCGCTTCGTCGGCGGTGACGATCCCCGCCGCGCTGTTCCTGCTGTGCGTCTGGGTCCTGCACGCCCGCTACTTCAAGGTCGGCACGGCGCAGCAACTCGTGCTGCCCCTTTCGTCGCTGGCGATCCTCATGTGCTCGTTCGCGGGACGCTGGGCGGTCCTGGCGGCCGGAGTCGTCGCGGCGGCGACGGTGGCGGTCGGGGTGACCCTGACGGCCCGCAACCCGGCCACCCGAAGGGTCGGCTAAGGGCTGTCCGCTCGATCCGCTCATCGGCTCACCGGGTTCCGGCGCGCTCACCGGTTCCGGCGCGCCGATATCCCTGCGCGGCGGGCCAACCGGCGTGGTACGCAGGGGTCATGACGCGACACGACGCACTCACGGACGTGGCCGGGCTGCGGATCGGCCACGCGCGCGTGGCCGGGCCGGGCGCCCTCAGCGGCACCACCGTCGTTCTCGCCCCGCCGGGCGGGGCCGTGGCGGCCGTGGACGTACGGGGCGGAGGCCCGGGCACCCGGGAGACCGACGCGCTCGACCCGCGCAACGTCGTCCAGCGGATCGAGGCGCTGGTGCTGACCGGCGGCAGCGCCTACGGACTGGATGCGGCCGCCGGTGTGATGGCCTGGCTGGAGGAGCGGGGGCGCGGGGTACGCGTCGGGCCGGACCCGTCGCACGTGGTCCCGGTCGTCCCGGCCGCCTGCGTCTTCGACCTCGGCAGGGGCGGCGACTTCGCGGCCCGCCCGGACGCGGGCACCGGGCGCGCGGCGGTGGAGGCCGCGGCGGCGACCGGGGCGCACGCGCGCGTGGAGACGGGCGCGGTCGGCGCCGGAACGGGCGCCGTGGTCGGCGGGCTCAAGGGCGGGGTCGGCACGGCGAGCACGGTCCTGGAGTCGGGTGTCACGGTCGGCGCGCTGGTCGTGGTCAACGCGGTCGGCTCGGCGGTCGATCCGGAGACGGGCGTGCTGTACGGGCAGTACTTCCAGGGCCGACCCGCCGTACC
>NZ_JAGGOS010000172.1 GCF_018614205.1 Streptomyces sp. ISL-36
CGGCATGTGGCCCGGCCCCGCGCTGTCCCGGCTGCCGTGCTCCTGCCCGCCGCGTGCACTCGTCACACGAACGCGGCCTGGCCGAACGTCCACTGACAGGGAAGGAGCTGCAGGTCCGACTGCGGGTGCGGCGGTTCTTCTGCGACCGTACCTCCTGCCACAAGAAGACGTTCGTCGAGCCGGTCAGCAGGTTAAGCGAGCGCTGTCGTCGCTCCAGCCTCGGTTGGGGTGCGGTTGGAACCACGTTCTTCCAATCCGCCGCTCCTGGATTGGCCAAACCTGCTCAGGCGATCTCCCCGCTCATCGTGTGGTCTTCCCCGGCGCGTCGAACTGGTATCGGTGTGTCGTTGTACGAGTGGCCGCAGGCCGGTTTGCGGGTGGACCACCAGGTCGGAGGTCGCAGCCGTCTGTGATAGTTGCGCCGGCGCTGGGGCGCGCGGTCGGCGCGGGGTGATCGACGCGGCGTAGGTGTTTCGGGTGCCCGGTCGGGCCGGCGGGCGCTGTTCGCCGGTACCGCTCGCACGGTGAGATGACACCGGCTTCCGGCCTGCCCCGCATGCGTCGCCGCCCCGCATGCGATGCCGCCAGGCGCCTCGACCCGACTGCCGCCCACTCACCGTGGGGCCTCCGCCCTGCCCGCCGTGCCGGGTAGCGTCAGGGCTTGGCATGGGCCTGCCAAGCCAAGGCGTGCGGTGAAACCGCTGGCTGAGGCAGCCCGTCTGCGCCGTCACCATCTTGAATCCGGCCGATTTCTCGAGGGTTGTGATCACCGGCTTCGAGCGCGTTGCGCTTTGCTGCCGGTCCTGTCCACCGCTGCCGCGGTGGACAGGAGCTGGTGCGGCAGCCATGGGCGCGGCGGCAAGGTCGCAGGCGGCGGCCCTGGATGCCTCCGCCTCGGTCATTTCCCGCCCGTACCAGTTCCGGCCGGAGGCCGGTAGGCGCTGCCGCCGGGGACAACTGGGCGCCCTATCCGGTACGACATGACTGGGCAGGTCAATGTGGTGTCCGAGGGCCTTGCGGCGCGTCGTTGCCGCTGCTGTTCAGGTGAGGTTCTTCTCCAGGGCGTGCACGTACTGCTTGATGGGGTGATCGCGCAGTGCGTCGCTGGCGGGGGCGAGCAGGTCGGCGGTTGCGCCCATGACGCGGTCGGTGACGGCGCCGAGCAGGGGCATGGAGGTACGGATCTTGCCGTGCGAGTCGATGTAGCGCAGGGTCTCGACGTGGGTGTAGGCGGGCTCGGGCGGGAGCTGGGGGACGATGTCGTTGTTGTTGACGAAGCGGTGTACCCGGTCTTTGAAGCCCTTGTTGCAGGCTGCGGCCAGGAGCCGGTCGCAGGTGCGGGGCTGACCGAAGGTGTAGATGCCGTCGGCCTGCAGGCGCGGCTCTTCCAGATACATGCGGCAGCCCGCGAGCATCGCCAGCGCGCCGCCGAGGCTGTGGCCGGTGAAGAAGACGCTCTGGTCGTTGTCGCGTAGTTCGGACAGGGCGTCGCGGACGGTGGGGAAGATGGAGTCCAGGGCCTGTCCGAAGCCGTAGTGGATGTAGCCGGTCTTGGCGGGCCCCGGCCAGGGCGGGGTGGTGGCGTCGGACAGCCAGTCGCGGATCTGGGCGGGTTCCGTGCCGCGGAACCCGGTGATGATCATGTTTTCGCTGGCGATCGTGTACGCCTGGGTGTCTTCCAGCGGGAAGGGCGGCGTGAACTGGGTGTGGTGGTGGCGCACCCGGTCAAAGCCCCACTCCCGCGCTTGGCGGTCGATGGTGGCCTCGTCCTTGTAGGCCAGCGCGGCCGCCTGAACCATGCTGTAGGCGTGCGGCAGGCTGTAGTTCCTGGCGTGGTGGTCGATCGTGGACGGCACGGGCACAGGGGGGCCCTTTCTTCGGATTGCTGCTGGCTGATCAGCAGGCACTCCTGTTGCGGTATCCACCCAGACGGCATTCCTGGCGTCTGGACGCGCGGGTTCACCTGAAGGTGGCCTCCGCCGGGCGCCACACGTACTCGGGCTCACCTCGCCATGGTCCGGCTGCCTTCACGAGCCGGTTCCACGCGTCCTTCAGCTTGCGCTGCTCCTCCACCTCAACTGCTCCCCGATTAGCCGACTTGGTCAGGGTCCTGGAGGATCTCCAGCGCGATCCGCGCGTCGTTTGTCCTACACGCAGTTAGGCACCCTGAGCAGCACATCGTCTCGGCGAAGCGGGCCCCACCAAGTGTCCCTAAGAGCTCCTAACGGAATGAGGTTGGGCGGTGACCTCTGGCTGGGTGGCTCGGTTGCTCGGGTATGAGGAGGCGTGATCCCCAACCGTGGTTGATCGATGACAAGTTGTGGGAGCGGATCGAGCCGCTGCTGCCGGTCCGGCAGCGCCGACACCGGTACACGGGCCGCAAGGCGCTGGATGACCGCAAGGTGCTGTGCGGCATCTTGTTCGTGCTCTACACCGGCATCCGCTGGGAGTGGCTGCCTGCCGAGCTGGGTTTCGGCTCGGGGATGACCTGCTGGCGGCGCCTGCGGGACTGGAAAAACGCCGGTGTCTGGCAACGCCTGCACGAGGTGCTGCTGGCCGAGCTGCGGGCCGCCGACCGGCTGGATCTGTCGAGGGCGGTGATCGACAGCTCCCACATCCGGGCGCTCAAGGGCGGCCCAAGTCGGGCAGGAGCCCGGTCGACCGGGGCCGGCCGGGCTCCAAGCACCACGTAATCTGCGATGCCACCGGCATCCCGTTTGCGGTGACGCTGACCGGCGGGAACCGTAACGACATCACCCAGCTCATGCCACTGCTGGAGGCGATCCCACCGGTCCGCGGCAAACGCGGCAGGCCCCGACAGCGACCGAAGGAGGTGTACGCGGACCGTGGGTACGACCACGACTGCTACCGCCGCCAGGTCTGGCGAAGGGGATCAAGCCCGTGATCGCCCGTCGCGGCACCGAGCATGGCTCCGGCCTGGGCACCAAGCGGTGGGTGGTCGAGCAGACGATCGCGCTGCTGCATTGGTTCGGCCGTCTGCGTATCCGCTGGGAGATCCGCGACGACATCCACGAGGCGTTCCTCAAGCTCGCCTGATCGCTGATCTGCTGGCGTCGACTACAAGCCGCATTCCGTTAGGAGCTCTTACAGGTCGCCGCCACACAGCTCAGACGAGATGATGCCAACAACGACGTCGAGGACCGCGGCGATCGCGTCCGTCTCCTCACCGCACAGTAGGGCGGGTGGGGGCGATGGCCGGGGCCAGGTCGGAGGCGTGGGCGGCCATGCCGCCGCTCAGGGTGAGAGCTCCGGCGAGCAGGGTTGCGGCGGCTAAGCGGGTGGTGCGCATGAGGTACCTCACTGGGTCGGGGGGACACCTCCGTCACACCCAAGCCGCACCCTGGGCGCCTTCTAGCTTGCTCCGCTGAGGGGGCGACATAAGGCGTTCCGCCTTGTCCTGGCCTGGGTGTGAGGCGGGGGACGGCGGGGCATGCAGGCGAGCGCGGCCGGGGGCCCGGCAACACCGGCTCCCCCCTCGCCCCCTGAGTGTCAGCGTATGGCGCCTGGGGAGGAGCGTGTGTGGGGGGAGTGCCCGTGCCGGTTGACCGCAGGCAGAGAGCTGACGACTCGGCGGCGGAGGGTGTGCGATGCGCGGTGGGGGCTGGCACCGACCGGTGGCAGCCCCTGTTCCGGCTGTGAGTGGGGCACCCATGTGCGATTGGGGTGCGTTTCCTGGTGGCGGCGTGAGGTGTACTCGGAGGAGCCGCCGTGGCCGCGGTGCGGTTGCCACGCGCAGCCATCCCGGACTGCGCTTTTGTCGCTGCTTACCTGTCACCTGATGCGACGTAGCGCTTCACCTCCTTGTAGACCGCGGCGTCGGTCGGGAAGGCGCTGTGCTGGAGGCAGGCGGTCTGGTTGTTCACGGCACCGGTGAGAGCCACGGTGCTGTCGGGGTTGATGATGCTGTCGCACGCCGACCACCAGGTGGCGTAGCGGGTGGTACCTGGGGTCTCGTCACCGGCGTTGAGATCTTGGAGAAAGGTGGAACCGGGTCGCATCTCGCTGCAGGACGCTCCACCGCACCAGTACGCGGTGTCGGTGCCGTGGTTGGGGCCCGCCAACGATACCCACGCATCGACCTTGCGGTCTCCGCCGAGGTTTTTGAGGTAGTAGCGGGAAGAGAGGCCGCCCATGGAGTGGGTGACGAGATCGACCTTGGCGGCACCGGTGGCCGCCAGTACCCGGTCGATCTCCTCGGCCAGCTCGGAGGCGGACGTGGCGTTGGACTGGGCGGTGGGGTAGCTCCACTGGTGGAGGCGGTCAGCCGGCCAGCCGTCGGAGCGGAAGCGGGCGGCCATGGTGTTCCAGGTCGAGCCGTCGCTGTTCCAGCCGTGGACGAAGATCACCGGATCCGGCCTCGGTGTCGCGTCTGCGGCCACCGCTGGCGTGGCCGCTGTTTGGGGCAGGAGCGCGAGGGAGGCGAGGGCGATCGCGGGGAACGCATGCAGCATGCTCAGGTTCACAGCAGCGTTGTAGCGCCCGAAAACTTCGTCCGCAGAACCGCGCGCTTTCCTTCACCCGTCCGGCTGCGCCGCTTCACTCCCGGAACGTTTCCTCCGGATTGCAGATTCGTCCTCGGACCGGAACGCCAGACGCCGTTCACCACAGATGTCCCCCGCCTGGTAGCCATGCGAAAAGGGCCGTCTCTTCAAGGGTCAGGCCACCCGCCCCGGACGGCGGCTTGCCGACTCCGCAAGCTGAGGCGGTGCCGGTGTCCGGCACCGCCTCGGAGCCCGGAGTCGCCGCCGTGCTCTTCCCGGCCACCGCAGCGGACGGGGCCGGCGAGGCTCCCCGGCCACCCGCTGAGGACTGGGCAAGCCGCAGCGGAGTGGGTTGCACCGAGAGACGTCTGAAGCGTTGGCTGGAGGGTTGCTTTCAGCGGGGGCTGGAGCGGTTGTCGTACAAGGCCGGCTGGCGCCCACCACTTCGTCGCCGTGCCCTCCAACTGGCAGAAGGCCGACAAGGACGTCCCGCTGCGGAGTGAAGCCCGTGCCGTGGGGCCGTGTGCTTCGCTTCCTTGACTGACGTGAATGTGACTGTTGTCCGGTGTTCGCGAATGCGCGCACGGTGCCGTTCCTGGTGCTGTCCGACCCACAAGGAGACATCTGATGCTTACTGCTCTGCTCCCGGCCCTCGCGCCGGTCGCTTCCCCGGCCGAACAGGCCGCTGTGACCGCCCTGCTTGAGGAGGGGGAGGCGCTGGTCAGCGACGCGCCGACCTTCTGCCCGCCCGCGGCCCTCCTCACCCTCCTCGTGCTCAGCCCGAACGAGCCGAAGGAGACGAAGGAGAAGCGGCGCTGAGCCTGTCCGCACCCCCGCTCCGCTGATTCCCGCCGTGACAGGAGAGTTTCTCAACAAATGTCAGTCACCGATGCGACAGTGCGCGCCGAGTACGGCGCGGCGGTTGAGCGGATGGCAGGCCGTGCCCTCGACGCCCTTCGGGACGGCGGGGGCACCGGTGCCCTGTCCTGGCCACTGTCCAGGGCCGAGCTCGCCGCGGTACGGGTGCTGGGCGCGGACCTTTTCGCGCCGCACCTGGTCGGGGCGTCTGTGCCCGGGGACGACGCGGCGTTGGCCGTGGCCGAGGCGTACCAGCTTTTCCCGCCCCAGCCGGAGTGCGATCTGGTGACCGCCTGGCACGACTGGGCCGCCCGGGCCTTGTCCGCCCACATCGGCTCTGCCGAAGCCGGACAAGCCGCCACCGTCCCGCCCGAGCCGCCACCACCGGCCCGCACACCTGACGCCGACGCCGGCGGATGGCGGCAGCGGGCGTCGGCGGTGGCCCGGCTGGCCCCGCTGGCCCTGCCAGGTTTCGACAGCCCCCTCCACCAGGCGGTGCGCGCGCATCCCCTGGCCCTGGCCCGCGGAGCCGTTCGGGCCATGCTGCGCCGCGATCACCGCACCGCCGCCCGACTGACCCGCTGGCTCGCCTGGCTGCACTACACCCACATGTCGGTGCCGCTGGAGATCGCACCCCTCCTGGCCCGCCTGAGGCAGGTCGGCGACGGCAGCGCCCGCACCCGCCTGGACCTGGCTGTGGCCGAACGCCTGCTGCACGCGCACCCGGAGGATCGATGACCGTCACCGCCACCGAACACCTCGGCACCGTCCAGAGCTGGTCTTCCAAGGCACTGAACTGGCTCCACACCGCCCACCAACTGGGCGACGGACACCTCCCACCCGACACATCAGCCGACCTCACCGACCCCAACAGCGCCTACAAGCCACTCGGTGAAGCCGCCCTGGCCGCCTCCCTCGTACTGCGAGACGGTGTCGCCGGCTCCCACGACACCCAGGCCGCGCGCTCCCTCATCGACTCCTGCTGGCACCAGTTGCAGGACGGCAACCTGCTCTACGAACGCCAGCTGCGTCACCTCACCCTGACCGATCCACTGGAGCTGTACGCCCACTTCACCCGAGCCGGCCTGCGCCACCGCCTCCTGGACGACCTCCTGGCCGACTACGCGAGCTGGCGCGCTCCCGACGCTGTGGAGGTCGTTCCCAGCCGGCGGCTCGCGGTGGCCAACGCCCGCCGTGCCATCGGCGTGGGCCATGAACCCGACTGGCCGGCGCTCGCGGCCGCGACCTGGCTGGGCGCCACACCCGAGCCGTGGGCGGTGGACTGGAGCACCGGCTACGACATCACCCACACCGTCTTCCACCTCACCGACTGGGGCGCCCGCCCCGACCACCTGCCCGCCCCCATGGCCGACTACCTCAGGCAATGGCTCCCGGTGTGGGTCGACATCTGGCTGGAAGTGGGCCAGTACGACCTCGTCGGTGAACTCCTCGCCGTCGACGCCTGCATCGGTGACCCCGTCTGCGGCAGCGAACCCTGGCAACAACTGGCGGCCGTGCAGCATCCCGACGGACTCACCCCCCGCGACAACGGCCCCGTCCCGGCCGATGAGCATGCGGCGTTCAAGGACAACGAGCACACCGCGGTCGTCGCCGTCATCGCGGGCACCATCACACTGGCCCGCATGCTCGGCTCAGCCAACATCGCAGCATGAGCCCCACCCCAGACCTCACGAGCCTGGTCCGGGCCGCTCCGGGCGCGAGCGCCGTGACCCTCGCGGTCGCCCGTGAGGGAACTCACCACGTGTACTGCCATGGCCGCCTCTCCCACGGCGGCCTGCCCAACACACCGGAGACCGCCTACGAGATCGGCTCTGTCACCAAGACGTTCACCGCTCTGCTACTGGCCGAACTCGCCGCGCTGAACCGTCTTGGCCTGCACGATCCCATCGACACCCACCTGCCGCCCGCCCACCGGCCCCGATCACCGGCAGGCACCCGTATCACCCTGCTGCACCTGGCCACCCACACCTCCGGCCTGCCCAGACTGCCCCCCGGACTGCTCACCCGCGCCCTGCCCACGTACTTCACCAACCCCTACGCCCACTACCGCACCGAGCACTTCCACCACGCCCTGGGGCGCACCCGCACCCGCCGCCACCCCGGCAGCCGCCTGACCTACTCCAACTACGGCATGGGCCTGCTGGGCCACACGCTGGCCCAAGCCACCGGAACGGACTACCCCACGCTCCTCACCGAACACGTCTGCCGCCCTCTCGGCCTCCCTTCCACCACGTGCGCCCCCGCTCCCACCCACCAGGCCACCGGCCACCGCCGAAAGAAGTCCCTGCCGCCCTTCACCATCCCCGCCCTCCCAGCCGCCGGCGCCCTGCGCTCCACCGGCCCCGACCTCCTGCGCTACCTCCAAGCCCACCTCGCCCCCACCAGCACCCCCCTGGCCACAGCGCTGCACACCGTCCAACAGCCCCGCCTTCGTGTCCCACGCTCACATGACCACCTCTGCCTGGCCTGGAACCTGCGCGAGGTAGGCGGCCGGACCTTCCTCTTCCACTCCGGCGCCACCCGCGGCTTCACCGCGTTCATCGGCTTCTGCCCCCAGGCCGGCACCGCCCTCGCCGCCCTCACCAACACCGGCCCCCACCCCCGCAACCGCTTCGTCCAGACCGCCTACCTGCTCTTGAAACAACTCGGCACCTGACACCGGGCCGCCGTAGAGGCCTACCAGCTCGTCTTTCTGTGGGAGCCCATCAAGAAGTCGTGCTGCTCCATGTGCCCGCTCTCCGGCGTCTGCGCCTCCCACGACCGCCACGAAGAACGGCTGCGCGCCCACCACCCGCATGCCACCGCCGACATGCTGCGCCTGGAGTACGTCTCGATGGCACTCAACGAGCAGACGTCCCTGTACGGTCCTGCCGGACCGCTCTACCGCCGACTGACCGAGGACGGCCGCAACCGCGCGGTCCTGGAGCATCCACCTTCGTCGGCCGTACGAAGGACTGCCGACCCTGGCACGGCAGGGAGTGCGCCGAGGCGAAATGGTGGTGCAGCTGGCCGCTTCCGTGGCAAGCCATGACCGTCGCCACCGCCACCACCTCCCAGGACGCTCTGGCGGCGGGCACGGTCGTGCGCTGCCCGCGCTACGTCGGCGGCAAGAACACCGGCCTGCACAAGGCCGTCGTGCTCGGCCTGTTCAACGAGGACTTCCTTTGCTACCGCCGATGTTGTTCCTGCCGAGATCGAGGAGCTGGATCCGGATCAACGCGAAGCCCCGGACGTGTATGTGATCGCAGCGATGACGTGGTGCGGTCCGGAAGGGTACGTGCGCGCACGGGCCTGGCTGCTGATGGAGTGCCACGGCCGCTACATGCGCGCGTGGGGCGTGTTCGGGAAGGCCGCGTCCTTCTCCGTCTTCCTGTTCGTGCGGTTCCGTCGCGCCGTAGCGTCAGTGCCCCCGGTTGGAACGGTCAGGCCAGGCCCTTTCATGGGGCGCACTCGGATTCGCCGGGGAGGCGGAGTTTCACCGGATGTACTGGATGACTTGCATCATTCCCTGATCCTCGTGCTGTAGTTGGTGGCAGTGCAGGACGGTGGTGCCGGTGAAATCCTCGTAAGGCACTCTCAGGACCACTTCGCCGTCCTGGGGAATGCTGATGGTGTCGTGCCAGACCGGGGGGCTCAGGGGCCGTTTGTTGATCGACATCACCAGGAAGTGGTTGGTGTGCAGATGGAAGGGGTGATTGGAGTGCGAGCCGGAAGGGTTGGTGAGTGTCCACTCCTCTACATCGCCCAGGCGCAGCGTGTGGTTGATGACGTGGGGGTCGAACCGTCCCCAGCGGGTGTCTCGGATCCCGGCTGACGGTTTGGCGTGAGGGGTCTCTCCGGTTCCCAGGATCCGGTAAGCGTTGGGGAAGGCGCCAGGCAGGACGTTGTCGTAGCTGCGGAAGATCAGACTGCGTTTGCGGTCCGGCGGGCGCAGCGTCGTCGGTCGTCCCGGGAGGGCCGTGGGCAGTCCCATCGGACGGGGTGCGGATCTGCCCGTCACTTCCATCGTCAACAGCGTGATATTGCCGGCTTGGAGCCGGTAGGTGCCCTCTGTGCGGGCTTGCACCAGGACATCGGCGCGGCCGCCCATCGGCAGGTGGATCACGTCTTGCGGGGCGGGTTTCGTGAAGGTGATCCCGTCGCGCGCGATCTCGTGCAGCGGATGACGGTTCAGGGTGAGGGCGAGGGCGGTGAATCCGCTGGCGTTCACCAGGCGCCAGCGTTGCACCTCCCCCGGAGCCGCAGTGATTTTCGGGCCCAGGGCTCCGTTGACCAGGAACGCGGCGGTGGCTTTGCTGAAGGTGGTCTCGGTGGTGAGGTCGGGAACTTCCAGGCCGCCCGCGTGCCTTGTGACGAGTTTGAGTTCGTTGATGCAGACGACCACGTCACGTGCGGCGGCGATCTGCGGCACCTGGTCGGTCTCCCCCTCGACGATGATGACGCCGGCCATTCCTCCGGCGAGCTGTGTCGCACTGGAGCCGTGATGGTGGGGGTGGTACCAGAACGTCCCGTCCGGGTGGTTGCGGGGCACGTCGATAACGCTGCGGTATACCGGATCATCCAGGCCGCGCCGGGAAGCAGGGGGGAAAAGACACGCAGGACGTTGTCGGCGATACCGCTGGGATCCACGTGCATACCGTGGGTGTGCAGATTGAAGGTGTTGAAAGCATGGGGAACGTTGGATTGTTCGCCCCCATGACCCTCATCGGGCGGCAGTCCGTTGGTCTGGGTCAGCTCGATCCGCTCCCCCGGCCGCAGCCGCAGCGTCGGTCCCGGGACCGAGCCCTCATAGGTCCGTGTGCGGATCGGCGGGAGCCCTGGGATCTCCAAGTGGGTGAAGCGGACGTCCAGTTCAGTCGACAGCACGCCCCGCCGTGAGCGGCGCACACTGGGCTGTGGAAAAGAGTCTCCGCTGCGTCCCGGTGCCGCCTTCGGCAACACCACGGCGCCGGCCTCCGCGCCGGCCGCCCCGGAGGCAGCGATCGCTGCGGGAAAGGCTTTGAGTACACTGCGCCGACCTATGCCTGCCATGAATAGACCGCCTGCTTCTCTTGAACGAACCGTCCGCGGCGCCTGGTCGGCCCGCATGGACCTCTACTTCCCGTCCCGCCTGCCATCCCGGCGACCGACCATGCCGGGCCCCGCCGCGGCCGCATGCACTGCACGTGGGGTGTTCCCGCCAGCAAGAGCAGGAGTTTCCCTGAGACAGATGGTCCAGCGCACACCGAACGGCGTGAGGGGGCGCGGTCACGGACGGGGCTCTTTGGCACCGGCCGCTGTTGGGCGGCCGGGGGTGGCCAGGGAGATGCTCTGGCCGTAGCGAAACAGGCCGGTGGGGTCGTAGCGGTCTTTGACGGTGACCAGGCGCTCGTAGTTGCCCTGGTAGTAGGCGTGCTGCCAGTGGGGCAGGTCGGGGTCGGGGAAGTTGACGTAGGCCGCCGACGTTCCGAACGCGCGGCGCAGGGTGTGGTGCATGGTGCGCAGCTGCGCCAGGAGGTGGTTCACGGTGTCGCCGGGTGTGTGGGGGGCCCAGTGGCTGCCGATGTCGATGACGAAGGTGGCGTTGCGGTGGGGGTAGGCGGTCTCGTGCGGGGAGGGCTGGGTGCTGGCGCCGCCCATAGCGAACAGGGTGACGTAGCCGGCGTTGCCGGTGCGGCCGGGCTGCCAGCGGGTGACCCAGTCGACGATGTCCTCCACCATGTGGGGCTTCAGCCACTGGCCGGGGACGAGGGACTTCGAGGCGCTGGCGGCCGGGGTGCCGGGGCGTTCCATGAGGTAGTCCTGGGCGTCCCAGAAGTGCCGTTCCTGGACGAACTCCTTGTCCGGCCGCAGACACAGCACGGGGGCGAGTGTACGGCGCAGCCGATCCTCGTCGCCCAGCCGCTGGCCGAGCATCCACAGGACGGGAGCCTTGCCGGTGCCGTCGTTCTTGAAGCCGATCCGCACGTCGAAGTCGTTGCGGTCGTCGGCGGTGAGGATCTCCTGGACGGCGTCCATGACCTCCACGCCGCGCCGGGCGGGGAAGGTCAGATCAAAGACGGTGGCGCGCTGCGCGCGGACGTCGACGGCGTCGAAGGTGAAGCCGGTGTTGATGCCGAAGTTGCCGCCGGCTCCGCCGCGGCAGGCCCAGAACAGATCCGCGTTCTCCTCAGCGCTGGCGCGCACCAGGGAGCCGTCGGCCAAGACCAGGCGGGTCTCCAGCAGCCGGTCGCAGGTCATGCCCCACTTGCGGTCGTTGAAGCCCAGCCCTCCGCCCAGCGTCAGCCCGGCCACACCCACACCGGGGCAGCGTCCGCCGGGGAAGTAGAGGTGGGCCGCCCGGGTGTTCGAGACGTCGGAGTTGGTGGCGCCGCCTCCCAGCACCAGCCGGTGGCCGCTGGGGCTCACGCCGTTCATGCGGCGCAGGCTGATCAGCAGGCCGGTGGTGGTGGAGTAGCCGGCGTAGTTGTGGCCGCCCGACCGCGGCGCGAACGGCATCCCGTGATCACCGGTCCAGCCCAGCGCCGCACGCACGTCACCCTCCGTCGCACACGCCACGATCCCGGCCGGTCGCACGCCCGCGTAGCGCCGGTTGTCCGGCAGCACCATGCGCTCATAAGCGGCTTCTCCCGGCCGGTACAGCCCCGCCCCAGCGCTCAGCACCCGTTCCAGGTCCCGCCACGCCGACACCGGTGGGCGTCCCGCTCCCGGCTCATCCGCGGCGTACGCGCTGCGCGCCACACCTCCCGCGAGCAGCCCGGCGCCGGCCAGGGCCGTCGCCTGAGCCCCGCGCCGCAAAACCGTTCGACGACTGACCGCCACCCGCATCTCCGCTCTTTCGCACGCCGCACCGCGACATGACAGGAAGGCTCGTCGGGGTCTCTGCAGCTGTGGACGCCACGGAACTCGAGCCAGTGCTCACTCATCGTGCCGACCGGCAGGCATCCACCCTTCCGCCACGCCGCGCAGCTTGAGAAGTCATACGAGTCCCGGACAACGCCACCTGTTCAAACGGACGCCCCGCTCTTCCGGTTCTCCCGGGAGAGGAGGCCGGGCAGCGACGGTCCTCCTTCACCGTCGACCGTCGCCTCCAGCTCCCGCACCCCGACCTGGTGGCCGACGCCGTCGCCCAGCTCCACCAAGCCGCAGACGGCCCCCTGGTCTCCCTGCGCACCCCGCCACGGCCGACAACACCGCACTGCGCCGCCGGCTACTCCGCCTCTCGGTCCGCCTGTTCTGGCACCCGTATCTGGTCGCCCGCCTGGCGGCCCGCCACGCCCTGCGCGCCAGTGCGCGAGCGGGCGTCGTGTCGAGGAGTGTGGCAGGCGACGGGCACGGCGGGGTGTGCTGATCCGGGCGGTGCGGGGTTTCTGCGGGTGTGGGCGAGGTGGCAGGTTCGCCCGACAGGGAGCAGGGCGGTTCTCTTACCGGCTGCGGCGGGGCCGGTGACGATCAGGCTGGGCCGGGCGGTTGTCTGTTGATGGCGGCCGAGGATCATCAGGGTGAGCACGGTGGTGGCGAGGGTGGCGAGGGTGTCGATGGCGGGGGTGCGGACGGTGACGAACGCGGAGTGATTGGCGAGGCGTTCTTCACGGCTGCGGGGCGGGGCGCCTGGTGGTGGTGGGGGGGCTTGCCGTGGGGGCCGCCGAGGACGCCGAAGAGCGTTGCTCCTCCGTGGCAGGCGAACAGCAGGCCGAGCACGATCCGGAACAGGCCCAGGACCGGGGCCTGAAATCTGGGGGGTGTTTCCACGATGGTGCCCCTTTCTCGGTGGTGCTCAGTGGGGGCGGCCGCCGGCCGGTTCGGTGCGCCGGCGGCCGCCTCGGAGGGTCAGGCCGTGAGGGTCCACTTCTGGCTGTTCCAGGTGCCGCAGTCCCACAGGTGCAGGCGGGCGGCGTCAGCGGTGCTCTGGGCGGTGATGTCCAGGCAGCGGCCGGACTTGAGGGTTTTCAGGGTGCCGTCGGCCTGGAAGGCCCACTTCTGGCTGTCCCAGGTGCCGCAGTCCACAGGTGGGCCTTGGTGCCGTTGGCGGTGTAGCCGCCTTCGACGTCCAGGCACTTGCCGCCGGACTTGAGCTGCTGGCCGTCCAGGACCCAGGCCATGGGCGGCACGTCGGCGCACGCACACTGCTGGATCACGGTGCCGTTGGCGGTGCCGGCTCCGGCGCGGTCGACGCACTTGCCGGTGGCGCCGTTGACGATTTTCTTGCCGGTGACAGGGCCGGGGCCGGGATTGTTGCCGCCGGGTCCCCAGGCGTTCCAGTTGTCCCAGTTCTCGGCGTCGAAGCCGAGACGGCCGAGCTTGTCCGCGCCCCAGTTGGTGCCGGCCTTGTCGATCACGGTGCCGCCGACGGTGTAGTTCTCCAGCTTCAGCCCGCGGCTGTCACGGGTCTCGTTGCCGAGTGTCACCTTCTGCCCGGCGGAGTTCGTGTACCGCTTGAGCAGGCTGACCTGGGAGGAAGGGTCGAGCTGGCTCCAGGCGTCGATCTTGAGGTTCTTGACGTGGATGTTTTCGGTGCTGGAGAGGGCGAAGACGCGGATCGCGCAGTTGGACATGCCCTCGACGGTGATGTTCTCGAAGGTCATGTTCTTCACCCACGTGGCCGGGTCGGCCTTGGTGGTCGAGCCCATGTCCTCCCAGTGCGAGGAGGAGTTGAGGATGCAGGTGTTGTACTTGACGTCCTTCCAGTACATCCGGTTGTGGATGACGTGCGTGTTGGAGACGCGGACGTTGTCGATGGAGCGCGGAGTCCAGCCCCACTGGATGACGGGGCCGTTCTCGTTCTTCCAGATGACGGTGTTATCGATGGTGACGTCGCTGTGGTACATCTTCAGCGCGTCGTCGTTGGCGCTGAAGAACGTGTTCTTCATGGTGCTGCCGCGGTAGAGCTCGATTCCGTCGGTCTGCCAGTACCAGGAGCCGACCTGCTTGTAGTTGTCGACCCGCATGCCGAACGTCTGCTCGTCGCCGTAGACGACGAAGGAGTGGTAGGGCGGCTCGTTGATGGTCACGCCCTGCAGGTCGAGGTGCTGCTGCCGGCCCGGCCGACAGGCCCTGGTAGAGGTGGGCGACCCGACAGCCAAGCAAGTTGGCCGCGTAGCGCGCGGCCAGGACCTCCGGCAGATTGCCGCTCAATAGCGTGACCGTCTGCCCGTCGCGCACCCCCTCGTCGGCCAAGGTCCGCGCGAGTGCGTGGACGAGTGTGCGCAACGCTGTTGCGGTCAGGCGACGCGACCCGTGCTCCACGACCGTCCGGTCGGGACACACCGCCAAGACATCAAGGATTTCTTCCACATAGTCGGCTGCTTCGTCCTCCATGTGTGCCTCCACGGATCAGCCGGAGAACTTTCGACGCACAACTTAGAGTAGCTGTAGGTGAGCAAACAGTGATGAAGGTGAAGGAGTTCAGCCGTGGTGGCGCTGTCCTTCGACCAGTTGGCGGTCCGGCAGATCGACGGCCGCCGGCGCCGAGGCGGTGATGCTGCATGAGCCGTGGTGAACTGCGCATGCCCTGCGGTGTCGACGGCGGAATGAACCACTCAGGGAACCAGTTCCTGGATAAAATGCGGGTGGCCGGAGCCAGTTGCGTTGGTTCCGGCCACCCTTGCGGTCTGGCGGTCAGCCGTCGTACCTCTTGAGGTACAGCTTCTCGCCGCCTTCCTTCCACAGCCAGATCCGGTGGTTCTCACCGGTTCCGACCATCCGCGGGTTGTCGAACCGGTGCGGAGTGGCCGAGTCCGGGTTCACCGTCACGATGGCCCGCTCCAGATACCAGGCGGGGTCCGTTCCCGCCGAGACGAAGCGGATGTAGACCGGGTAGCGGTCCAGGTCGTCGGTGTCGAGCTGCGGCTTACGCGGGTCGTTGTACGCGGCGTTCTTGACGTTCGCCCCCTCCCCGAGAACGTAGGTGTACTGCGCTCCGACCTCGAAGTCGTCGCTGTCGGTGTCGAGGTTGAACTCCCGGCCACCGATGCACAGGTAGACCGTCGCGTCGGTGTCGGCGTTAGCCACATCGGCGGTGTAGATGTACGCGGAGATCTTGGTGATGTCTGCCATCAGACTCGTTCCCTTCGTCGTTGCGGATGAAGAGGACCCGCACCGGGCGTTCAAGCGCCGTGAAACGGCCCGGCCCCACGTTGTGAGGCCATGGCTGTCCACAGCCGATCACCTCACCGCCTCGCAGAGATACGAGGCGAGCTCTGCTCTGCAGCGTGCCCGCAGCCCTGACACCCCGATCGGATCGAGCCTCAGCGCTGCCCATGAATCGCCTTCAAGGTCCTCACCACCAACCTCCCCACAAACGCCTATGGCCACCCGGAGTTGGCCGCCGCACGCCAGTAGTCAGATCAGATGAACACACCCCACCGGCGCACCACCGGTGCACCCCGCGTGCCCAAATAGCTCCACAGGGCAGGGGTGAGCTATGGGCGCGCCCGGGACTGCGCTCTCCCAGCGGCTGGCCGCCCGCTGCCGCCCTCCCCCTCGTCGAGGCCGCACCCGGATCCCTGAACTACGCCGACGCGGGCGGGTCTGTGTAGCAAACGGTGGAACTCGGTCGGTTGATTTCTAGCGGCGTCCGGCGGTGAGCCGGCCGTCGAATGCCATGTCGAAGGCTTGGAGTGCGGCCTTCCATCGCATGGTCCAGCGTTTACGCCCGGCGCCGGTGGGATCCAGGCTCATGACGGCCAAGTACACGCATTTGAGGGCGGCCTGGTCGTTCGGGAAGTGCCCGCGGGCCCGGACGGCCTTGCGGATCCGGGCGTTGACGCTCTCGATCGCGTTGGTCGTGCACACGATCTTGCGGATCTCCACGTCGAACTGGAGGAAGGGGACGAACTCCGCCCACGCCGATTCCCAGAGCCGCACGACCGCCGGGTACTTCTTGCCCCAGGTCTCACTGAACTCCATGAAGCGTTCGAGGGCTGCGTCCTCGGTGGGTGCGGTGTAGACGGGCTTGAGCGCCTTGGCGATCTTCTCCCGGTCCTGGCGGGCCGCGTATCGGAAGCTGTTGCGGAGCAGGTGAACCACACAGGTCTGGACGATCGTTGCAGGCCAGACGGTGTTCACCGCGTCTGGGAGTCCGGTCAGGCCGTCGCAGACCAGCATCAGGACGTCGTCCGCGCCGCGGTTCTTGATTTCGGTGAGGACCTGTAGCCAGTACTTCGCGCCCTCGCCTCCGTCGCCGGCCCACAGGCCGAGGATGTCGCGGTGTCCCTCGGCGGTCACGGCCAGGGCTATGTAGACGGGCCGGTTGGCGACCTGCCCGTCCCTGACCTTCACGTTCACGCAGTCGATGAAGACGACCGGGTAGACGCGGTCCAGCGGCCGGTTCTGCCATTCAGTCATGCCGGCCATCACGCTGTCGGTGATCGTGGAGATCGTGGACTTGGAGATCTCGGTGCCGTACACCTCGGCCAGGTGTGCGGAGATCTCCCCGTGCGTCAGGCCCTTCGCGGACAGCGAGAGGACCATCTCGTCCACCCCGCCCAGCCTCCGCTGCCGCTTCTTGACCAGCTGCGGCTCGAACGTGCCTGCCCGGTCTCGCGGGACCGCGATCTGGACTGGCCCGGCCTCGGTGGTCACCGTCTTGGACCGGTGGCCGTTGCGGTAGTTCTCCCGCCCGCCCTCGGCCCGCTCGCCGGGCTCGTGGCCCAGGTGATCGGTGAGCTCGCCCTCCAGCGCGGACTCCAGGACCCGCCGGGTCAGCTCGGCCAGCAGACCGCCCTCCCCGGTGAGCTTCACCCCATCGGCCCGGGCCCGCGTCACCAGCTCGGCGACCAGCCCGTCATCCACAGCGTTCGTCGCGTCCACGGCGGCCTCCCCGGCCTCGATGTCACCCATCACGTCAGTCATCAACTGTCGCTTCCAGCTCGGGAGTTACACCGTTCACCGGGCTCTGTTCCGTAGTCGGT
>NZ_JAGGOS010000173.1 GCF_018614205.1 Streptomyces sp. ISL-36
CAACCGAAACGGCGAGGCTAGAGGTGGTTACTGCGTACCAGGTACATGAGTCAGGTCTCATTCGTCTGTGTGGCTCATGGGTATCCGATAGGTCGCAGCGCTGTTTGCGGCGTTAGCCTCGATCGTTCATGAGTCGTCGTCAGCTTGCTGACGGCGACTCTGTGTCTGTGTGGTGGGGTCGTTTCGGGCTGGGGCAGGTTGAGGGCCCGGCTTTCGCGTCGGGTGGGCGCCGGGTTCCACTTCGCCGGTTGGGTGCTGCGGGTTGTCGGAACGATCGAAGTGGCTGGTCAGCCGGGGTTCGGGAGGCTGCGGAGCCTGCCGATCGCGTCGGTGATGATGTCGGTCCAGGGCCATCGGGCGGTGAAGCGGAGCCAGTGGCGGCGGCCGGTGTTCACGAGCTGGGCGGCAGCGGAGAACAGTCGCAGGCGGAGCTTCTTCGGTTCCCAGCGGCGGGTTTGGCCGGTCAGGGCGAGCATCGGCATCCAGGCGAGGAGATCGAGAGCGAGCTGGACGATCTCCAGCCAGATCTGGTTCTGGGCGGTGTCGTGCAGGGGCAGGTTGCGCAGGCCGGTGTCGCGGGCGTTTCGGATGCGGTCCTCGCAGCGAGCCCGGCGGCGGTGACGCAGTTCGAGGTCGGCGAGCTGGCCGCCCTTTGTATTGGTCGCGAAGCAGGTCAGCCGCAGTCCGTCGAGGTCGGTGAAGCGCAACTGGGCGCCGGGATGCGGCCGTTCCTTGCGGACGACCAGCCGCATCCCCTTCGGCCAGGCGCTCAGGTCGGGCATGTCGGTGATCTCCGCGACCCAGGCGCCCGGCCGCTCGAGCCGCCGGAGTCGTAGGCGGGCGTCCACGCCTTCTTCGGGATCTTCAGGACGGCCTGGTGGATGGCGTCGGTGATGGTCATTCCGACGGAATACGACAGCCAGCGGCCCCGCCTGGAGAGCCAGTCGAGGAAGGCATGGGTGCCGCCGGCGGAATCGGTCCGGATCAGTGTCTGCCGTCCCCGCCGCAGGTGTTTCGGCAGTTGGGCCAGGGCGAGCTGGGCGGTTTCGATGTGGTCGCTCGCGGTGTTGGAGCCGGCGTTGCCTGGCCGCAACAGGGCGGCCACCGGCTCTCCGGACCCGGACCGGCCGTGGTCGACGAACGCGACGAGCGGGTGATGGCCGAAGGATTTCTTCCAGGTCGCGGTGGCGTCCTGCTTCTCGGAGTGCGCGAGGACCAGCACACCGTCGATGTCCACGATCACGTGGCCGTCGGCGGCCGGACTGCTCTCACCGGCCAGGTCCCAGACCCGCCCGCGCACGTGGGAACGTGCATCCCGGATCGCGGCCAGGGCCTTCGGTCCGGACGCGGCGAGCACGTCGACGAGACGGGATACCGTCGGATCGGAAGCCACCGGGCCGAACACACCCGACTCGGCCCGCAGCATGCCGACGTCGGCCAGACAGTCTCCGCCAAGTGCGACGGCCAGGGCCACATCCAGCAGGATCTTGCCCGGGTCGTGCACAGCCCGCGGCTTGCGCCACGGCGCCAGCGCCGCCGATATTGCGGTGTCCAAGCCGGACTTGCGGACCGTCTCGACCAGCAGCACCGACCCGGCCTGCGAGACGACCCCACGGCCGCCGCCCTCGACACGGACACGCGGGTACGACCCGCTACGCTTCTTCACCTGGAGAGTGCTTCTTTCCTTGCAGCTGACAGGACCCTCGACAAGTCCCATCGTTGCAGGTCAGCAGCACTCTACACTTTTTTGATCAAGACCCGGACGGTCCCACTCTCGAAAGCGCGAGGTTAGTCCATGCGTCATCCATCGAGCTGAGAAGGCTGTACTGCCAGGCCCATCGAAGGTGGCCTGGGTGGTCGTGGAGGAGGAGTACCGGATTCATCGGGAGACGAAACGGGCGAGGCAACCGTCCACGAGATGACGAAGCCGAAGAAGAGGGCCGCAGCCACGAAGGCGCCGGAGAAGAAGACGTCCGCCAAGAAGACCACGGCGAAGAAGACGACCCGGAAGCGCGCGTCCTGACGCCAGGCTCGCCCGGCGTGCGCCGCACCGGCGTGACGCCAAAGGTGACCTGCTGCTGGAGAGCGTCATCTCAGTACGGACCGTGCCCTCGTCCACGCCCGGCTTTGTCGGTGAGTTACGAGAGCACCTGTAGCTCAACCCCCGGATGCTGCCAAAACCCAGGTAGGCAGCGCCCGACGAGGGTGCCGGACAGGAGGCGGGCAACATGGCCGGAACCCCGAGGCCGCCGCACCGCCCGCGCCGCGCCCGCAGCCGGGCTCACTGGGTACCGTTGACGCAGACGGCTTCAACTCTCATGGAGATCGTCTCCGTGCCTTCGTTGGTTCCAGTGACCCTCCAGGAGTCCGGAGGTCCGCCCGGCACCGAGAGAGCAGTGGACTGCTCGGTCCGAAAGCCGGGTTCTCCACTCGCCGTCCAGGGCGTCGGCGGCCGCCTGGTCTCCTGCCGCAAGGACGAGACAGCCACCGTCGTCACCCTCACCAGCGACAACTCCGACGTCCCTCTCGCCCAGGCGCCCACCTGTCCTTCGACCTCCCCACCACGCCGAAAACCACGCGCTCGCAGAAGCGGCCATCACATACCTCAGCGCGGCCGGCCTCAACAACCTCACGTCACCATCGACAACCAGACGACAGCACGCGCCGACAGACCGGGCAGAGCAACGACAGCCCGGTAACGCGCCGCAGCACACACCCGCCCCACCACCGCCGACCGGAATCGGCCGGGGGTGAGGCGACGGCGGTTCGGTGGAGGTGAATGGACGTTTCTGCGGTGAATGCGCAGGGGCTGGGCGGGTGAGTGTGTTCGGCGGGTCGGAGGTTCGGCTGGGCGGCTGCTGCTACCAGTGCTCTGTGTCACCGCCCGAGGAGACGTGTGGAGCTCCGGCGGCACAGGGAAAGGCAGAGGCATTGGCCGGTTTGGATCGTCGCGAGGTTTTGAAGGCCATGGGCGGGCTGCGGCCCTGTCGATGCTCACGAGCAGCATCGCTCGGGCGGCTGAAATCGATCCCCATTCAGGGCACGACGTCCACTGCCTGCACGCCGAGGTTCACCCCACCCTGACGGTGCCCGACCTTCTCGCTCTGCTCGACTCCGGCCGGCTGGTGATGGCCTCGGTGCACAAGGAGATCCGCCGCCCCGAGAACCCCGCCCCCGGCAAGGGCGGACACCTCGTCCTCGTCACCGGCCGCCAGGGCGACACCGTGTACTTCCGCAGCCCGTCCGGCCACACCGAACAGGCCCGCACCGCGAGCCTGCCCGCCGCCGAGTTCGCCGAGTTCTTCGGCGGCCGAGGCGTGTCTCTAATCTGAAGCGTCTGGCGTCGTCCGGCCGGTTGCCGGTGACGGCTGGACTCGCCCTGCTCGAACTGGAGCGTGACGGCGTACGCGGCGTTCACGCTCCCCAGCAGCTGCACCGAGTGCTTGGCTGAGTTGGTCGACACCGGGTGCTCCGGCCAGCCCGTCGGGGTGCGGTAGATCCGGCAGGCGAGCGACGGGATAGCACCGGGCTCGGCGAACGGGTCGCGGCCGTCGATCAGGATCGTCGGGGAGCCGGTGAACCCGGACGTATGGCCTCGGCCTGGTCGGGGCGCCGGGAATTTCGGGTGAAGGCGTACGGGCCCCGACCTCTCGCCTTCGTCCTGTCGGCACCGCTTCTTCTTGCGGCCGGGCCGTCGAACCGGCCGCGCCGTCGGGCCGGCGCTGATGTACTGGTCTCTCCACGCCGGAAGGATGCCGTCATGAGAAGGGGACTTGATGGTGACCGGTGACAGCCGTGAGATCCGGGCAATCGTCACCCGGTACGGCGGGTGTCGATTCCGCTCGCGCCTCGAGCCCGGTGGGCGGTGTTCTTCGATCACCTTGGCGTGGTCTGGCAGTACGAGCCGGAGGGCTTCGACCTCGGCTCCGGACATTGGTACCTGCCCGACTTCTGGCTTCCCGAACTCCGGCTGTGGTTCGAGGTCAAGGGCCACGAGGGTGCAGATGGAACCGAGCTGTGGGAGCGCTTCGCAGGCTGCCGATCCTCCGTCCGAGCGGGAACTCGCGGCCGGCATCGCGCCGGTGCCCTGGGGAGCTCTGCCCGAGCAGTGGCAGGGACGGGCGCTGCTTGCGCACGGAGACATCCCGCGGCCGGACTCGACGACAGGCAGCGTCGTCTTTCCCCGGGAGGGGATGCTCGCCTCGACAGGCGATCCATTCTTCGCTTGGTGTGTCTGCCTGGGCTGTGGCCGCATCGGAGCGGAATTCGACGGCCGATGGGAGCGAATCTGCTGCGGGCACAACGGGCTGGAGGACCTGCCGGAGTCGAGCGCGGGTCACCCCCGGTTGGTCGCGGCCTACCGGGCCGCACGGGAGAAGTCGTTCGAGCACGAGCACCGAGAACGATGAAGCTCGAGCCGGGATGGGGGCCCAGGGGCGGCCCACCATGCATGCCCAAGTGCCGTGGACCGCGGCTACGCGGGGATGGCGGATAACGCCGACCAGGGCGCAGCAAAGCCTCGAGCCTTGACCCCGCACCCCCGGGGTCTCTCCGGGAGGCTGTCATGACCACCTACACCGTGCAGGCGTACCCCAACACCGCCGAGTACGACGACATGCAGGACGTGAGGAACGTGCGGCCGGATCAGGGGCCGGCGAGGATGTCGTGCCCGCCGATGCGGCGCCAGACGATGTGCTGCTCGCCGCGGACTATCTCAGGGCCGTAGGACCACGTGGCGCGGCCGTTGCCGTCCCAGGTGAGCCCCCCCGGGCGGCGGCTTGCCCACCGCCCCGAGGCCCGCTGAGGCGGTGGGCAAGCGCAGCCGGACCACCGGCCGGGATGCGTGAGGGAGGGCGCGATGCACATTTCGGGACGGGCCAGACGGTCGTACGGCGCGACGCGCACCGTATGGACCGGGTGTGGAGCGAGCACGCGCTGCGCGTCGTCGCCGACACAAGCGAGGCCCTGGTGGCCGCCTGCTCGCCGGAGCGGAGATCCGTTGGCCGGTCCTGTATGCCATGACCCGAACCGACGGTGTCCGCTCGGTGCGCACGGAGGCGTTCGACGCGATGGTGACCGGTGCGTGGGAGCTCGCGGCCGCGGTGTGGCAGGAGACCGACCTGCTGCTGTGGAAGCCCCCCGGTGGCCTGGTTCAGCATCAACGCCTTCTGCGTCCCCGACGGCGACGGGCGGCGGCTGCGCAACTGGTACGCCAACTTCGAACGGCCCACCGTCCGCACGCCGATCGGGTTCGACACCTACAACCGCACCGTGGATCTGCTCATCGCTCCCGACCTCACCGGTTGAGAGCGGAAGGACGAAGACGAGTACGCGCACGTTCGACGGCTCGGCCTCGTCACCGACACCGATCACCAGGCCCTGGACGCCCCCCGCGATCAGGCCCTCGCGATGCTCGCCGACCGTTCTGGTTTGTTCGCACACGCGGAGCGGTGGGCGGCCTGGCGGCGGGACCCGGCCTGGCCCTCGACGCGCCTGCCGTAGTCCGCTTCGGTCGCGGAGAGGGTTGCACCAAAGGGCGGCTGAACCGTTGGCTGGACGGTTGCGTCCAGCGCGGGACCGAGGGTGTGACCGGTAGTGGGAGCCCGGCAAATCGGCCCCCGCCCGTTTCCGCAGATCACCCCCGGTGGGCAAGCCTCCCAGTGACGACGACACCTCTTTCCACGCGATAGCCAAAGAAGAGGTCGTGTGGCTGGCTGGGGTGCCGCAGTGGGGCGAACCTGGTGAGTATGGGCAGTGCGCCAATCGTCGTGCACCGGCCGTCGAAGTCGGGCCTTCGTCGGGTGACCATGCGTCGTCGCGGCCAGGGCGGGGGTCCTGGGCCTGGCGCACTCCGACCATGACCTGGTCGTCTTCCTTGAAGTGGTTGGCGTGGCTGACCCGGAGAGGGCGCTGGATGATCCGCGCTGGGTGGAGTGTCGTGGGGGGCCGGCCCCATCAGTGGAGCGCTGCTTGAGCGAAAGCCCCGCGGGATGAGGAGTTGATGCACGGCCGGGTTCCCGGACAGCGCGACCTTCGGCCCGGCGGTCGTGCCGGCACCAGCTCGGCTTCGGTGGGTGGTGTGTGAGGACGGTGGTGGTCCTGGACTTGGGGTAGGCCAGGACCGGGTGGCGGGGCCGACTCGGGAACGGTCTCGCGGGTGATACGTCCGGTGCAACGAACCGCCAAAGGGTCTTCTCCTTCCGAGCGGTGGCGGGCAGTCCTCAGTTCTTCCGTCCCGAACGTGTGATGGAGCCAATCTGATATCTGCCGCGGCGGAGCGAGGATTTAGCGGTCAAGGCGGGGAGTGTTTCTAGCACTGCGGGCATGGGGGGGTTATTCAACGCACACAACCCGTCCCGGCGTGCTACTGTCGACCCTAGTTGCAGTTTTGGTACCCAAAAAACTTCAAGCGTCTCCTACTGGCCAAGTGCCGCACGGAAGCGTTTTGTATTTCCGGTCATTTTCCGGGTAGGGCATCATCGCGGCGACACGGCGTCCGTACGGTACGGATGCCGGTGTACTGCCCTGAGGAGATATGACATGGCTGCTGGCACCGTGAAGTGGTTCAACGCGGAAAAGGGTTTCGGCTTCATCGAGCAGGACGGTGGCGGCGCTGACGTGTTCGCCCACTTCTCGAACATCGCCGCCCAGGGCTTCCGCGAGCTGCAGGAGGGCCAGAAGGTCACCTTCGACATCGCGCAGGGCCAGAAGGGCCCGACGGCCGAGAACATCGTCACCGTCTGACGCTGACGCGTATCTTGCAGCTGGGGCCCGCATCCCTCGGGGTGCGGGCCCCAGCTGCATCTATTCCGCAGTGATTTCTCCTGCCGGAACAGCATCCCAAGGGACGCAGCCTCCTCTTCGGAGCCGTACCCCTCGATGTCCCGGATTCACTTCCGCGCGCATCCCCTTTTCGCCTGCGTCGCACGGATTTCCCGTGCGCCACGTTCACTTTCGCTTTTCTCATTCTATTCGGTCCGTGCCTGTGATTCCGCATGCTGCTTACGCTGTGGAATTCCTCGATACGTGCCGTATCAAGGAAGGTTCTGAATGAACCCCACACGCACGAACAGCCGCTCTTCCCGCACCCGCCGCACCGGCGCTCCCGCTTTCGGCTCCGCCGCCGGTTCGCCCCGGGGCAGCCGCTTCGGTTCGTCGTCCGCCCCGACCCGTTCGGGCACTTCCCGCCGCTCGGGAGGTCAGGGCCGGCGGCCCGCCGTAGTGCAGGGAGAGTTCGCCCTGCCGAAGACGATCACGCCGGCGCTGCCGGCCGTCGAGGCGTTCGCCGACCTCGAGATGCCGAAGACCCTGCTGGCGGCGCTCACCGCTCAGGGTGTGTCCGTGCCGTTCCCGATCCAGGGCGCCACGCTGCCGAACTCCCTTGCGGGACGTGACGTTCTGGGCCGTGGCCGAACCGGCTCGGGCAAGACCCTCGCCTTCGGCCTGGCCCTGCTGGCCCGCACCGCCGGACAGCGCGCCGAGCCGCGCAGCCCGCTGGCCCTGGTCCTGGTCCCCACCCGGGAGCTCGCCCAGCAGGTCACCGACGCCCTCACCCCCTACGCCCGCGCCGTGAAGCTGCGCCTGGCCACCGTCGTCGGCGGCATGCCGATCGGCCGTCAGGCGAACGCGCTGCGCGGCGGCGCCGAAGTCGTCGTCGCCACCCCGGGCCGCCTCAAGGACCTCATCGACCGCGGCGACTGCCGGCTCGACCAGGTGGCGATCACCGTCCTGGACGAGGCCGACCAGATGGCCGACATGGGCTTCATGCCGCAGGTCACCGCACTCCTGGACCAGGTCCGCCCCGAGGGCCAGCGCATGCTGTTCTCCGCGACCCTGGACCGCAACGTCGACCTCCTGGTCCGCCGCTACCTCACCGACCCGGTGGTCCACTCCGTGGATCCCTCGCAGGGCGCGGTGACCACGATGGAGCATCACGTACTGCACGTGCACGGCGCCGACAAGCAGCGGCTGACGACGGAGATCGCGGCCCGTGAGGGCCGGGTGATCATGTTCCTCGACACCAAGCACGCCGTAGACCGTCTCACCGAGGACCTCCTCAACTCCGGGGTGCGGGCCGCCGCCCTGCACGGCGGGAAGACGCAGCCGCAGCGCACCCGCACCCTCGCCCAGTTCAAGACCGGGCACGTGACCGTCCTGGTCGCGACGAACGTCGCGGCGCGCGGCATCCACGTCGACAACCTCGACCTCGTCGTCAACGTGGACCCCCCGACCGACCACAAGGACTACCTCCACCGCGGCGGCCGCACCGCGCGGGCTGGCGAGTCCGGCAGCGTCGTCACCTTGGTCACACCCCAGCAGCGCCGCGGCATGAACCGCCTCATGCAGGACGCCGGCATCGTGCCCCAGACCAACCAGGTCCGCTCGGGTGAGGCAGAGCTGATCCGGATCACCGGCGCCCAGGCCCCCTCCGGCATCCCGGTCACCATCACGGCGCCGGTGTCCGAGCGCCCCAAGCGCAGCACATCCTCCTCCCGTGGCCGCCGCGGTCCCGCCTCGGCCGCCCGGCGGGCCGGCGCCCGCCGGCCCGCCTTCGCCGCGGCGGCGGCCTGAGAACCGCGTGATCCGGAAACTCACCCATCTGCGCAGGAGGCATATTGTGACGCTGGTCCGGACGCAGCCCTGCTGGGCGAACACCAAGCCTGCGCCCCAGACGGTCAACGACGTCATGGAGGTGGCCGGACCGCAGGTCTGCGACGACATGACCGTCGAAGTGGCCCTGGCCGTGATGGCCAGTGCGCGCACGGGGCGTCTGCTCGTCTGCGATGAGGACGGCCTGTGCACCGGGCTGGTCACCCGGGCCCAGTTCACCGCCGTCCGCGACAGCGCCGCTTACACCGACCAGATCCGTCTGCGCGCGTACCCGGCGACCGCGGCCTGTTCACCTCGCCGCTGACCACGACGGCCGAGGCCGAACACGCGATGCGCCACCGCCGGCTCGACGTGCTGCCCGTCATCGACGAACAAGGCAGCGCCCTGGGCGTCCTCGCCCTTGCCCGCTGATCCGCCTCACCGCGGCAGAAACGTCCCCTCCTTCTTCTTCCTGTGAGGCATCATGCGCTGTGTCATCGCCCGCTTCCCGTTCGACCTCACCAAGAGCGGCGTCCTGCAGTCCATGCAGGGCGTGAAGCCCGAGCCGGCCGTGGGCGAGTCCGTGATCATCGGCCGCCGCACCTACCCCGTCAAGCAGGTCGGCCAAGTCATCACCCGCCAGGACCGCCGCGACTTCAGCGCCGGTGAAGTCCTCCGCGCCATGACCAAGCTCGGCTTCACCTGCCGCAGCCTCCCCCAGAACTCCGCGCCCGCCCGCGGCCTCGACCCCCTCCAGCATGCTTCCGCGATGCTCGGCATCCCGGCCGTCTGACCGGGGGACCGGCGCGAGCCGGCACCGACATGACGGGGGGAGGGGCCTGACCGGCAGCGTGCCGGTCAGGCCCCTCCCCCCGTCATGGGGTTCTAGGAACAATACCGGTGATTTAGGTGCCTTTCAGGCGTCTGCTGGTTGGTTTGGTGGGTGGCACCAGCGTGACGGTGTGAGTCGGTGGTGGGGGTGGGTTGCGGTGGTGGGGGTGTTTGAGGTGCCAATTGGTCATCTTGCGTTTGATG
>NZ_JAGGOS010000174.1 GCF_018614205.1 Streptomyces sp. ISL-36
GGGCACGGCGGGAGCACCGGGAGCACCGGGCACGGCGGGCGCGCCAGGAGCACCGGGAGCGTTGGGCGCAACCCGAGTCCCTGGAGCACCCGGCACGCCGGGCGCACCCGGTGCCGCTGGAACACCAGGGACGCCGGGCGCACCCGGTGCCGCTGGAACACCAGGGACGCCGGGCGCACCCGGTGCCGCTGGAACACCCGGCACGCCGGGCGCACCCGGTGCCGCTGGAACACCAGGCGCACCGGCGGCCCCGGGAGCCGTCCCACTACCGGCGGCCTCGGGAACCCCTTGACCCTCCGTAGCTCCACCAGTTTCACCAGTTTCACCAGCCCCAGGAGCCCCGGGGCTCCCCTGCGCCTCCGTCCCGTCCACGCCGGTGTAGTCCGAGCGGGCGGTCGCCGTGAGCCGTTTCTGTAGCGAGGGAACGTCCCCGGACGCCTCCACCGTGCCCCCGTGGTACCCCGCCTCGGCACGGAACCGGGCGGTGCACACGAGGGAGCCGAGCGCGACCAGCGGCCCGGCGGGACAGTGCACGGTCACCCCCGGATCGCTCACCCGGACCCCGTACACATGCGCCTCCCCGCTGTTCACCAGCAGGTATCGCTTCACCACGAGGTCTCCGGCCCGCACGAGCGGTGGCGAGGAGCCGCTCGTGCCCGTTTCGAAGCTCACGGTGAGCCGCAGCGCACCGTCCCCCGTCCCGCCCGCGCGGGCCGCCGGAACGGCGGAGAGGACCGCCGCCCAGAGGGCCAGAAGCACGAGACCCGCATGCCGACGCCGCATGACACCTCGCACCCAGGAGACGAAGAGACGGAGAAAAATCGGATAATCATCCCGTCCATGGGGCCAGTCCCCAGGCACATGCCATGGGCAAGACACGCCGCCGCTCCCCTCCCGGCCGCCGATTTCACCCGTACGGCAGGCCGAAGGCATCGCAGCAGCTCCGCGCGGACCGCGGCAGCTCCGCTCGCCCGAGCTGATCGGGCGTTCATCGGCGGATGGCAAGCTTGAAGCATGAACGATGCAGCCCCGGCGCCCACCCCTGCGCCCGCGACCCGCCGTGCCCGTGTCCGTGCCCCCGAGCTGATCGGCAAGGGCGGATGGATCAACACCGGCGGGAAGGATCTGAAGCTCGCCGACCTCCGAGGCCGCACATTGATCCTGGATTTCTGGACGTTCTGCTGCATCAACTGCCTGCACGTCCTCGACGAGCTCCGCGAGCTCGAGGAGCAGCACCGGGACACCCTCGTGATCATCGGGGTCCACTCGCCCAAGTTCGTGCACGAGGCCGAGCACCAGGCCGTCGTCGACGCCGTCGAGCGGTACGAGGTGCACCACCCGGTGCTCGACGATCCGGAGCTCGCGACCTGGAAGCAGTACGCCGTACGGGCGTGGCCGACGCTCGTCGTCGTCGATCCCGAGGGGTACATCGTCGCCCAGCACGCGGGCGAGGGGCACGCCAACGCGATCCGCACCCTCGTCGAGGAGCTGGAGGCCGAACACGGCGCCAAGGGGACCCTGCGGCGCGGGGACGGGCCCTACGTGCCGCCGGAGCCGGTCGCGACCGATCTACGCTTCCCCGGCAAGGCGGTCGTCCTGCCCTCCGGCAACTACCTGGTCTCGGACACCACCCGGCACCAGCTCGTCGAGCTGGCGGCGGATGGCGAGACCGTGGTCCGCCGCATCGGCGACGGGGATTTCCGTGAGCCGCAGGGGCTCGCGCTGCTTCCCGACGGGAAGGTCGTCGTCGCCGACACCGTCCACCACGCGCTGCGCACCTTCGACCCGGCCACCGGCGCGATCGAGCTGATCGCCGGCACCGGGAAGCAGTGGTGGCAGGGCTCGCCCACCTCCGGGCCGGCGCTCGACGTCGACCTCTCCTCGCCGTGGGACGTCGCCTGGTGGCAGGGGAAGGTCTGGATCGCCATGGCCGGTGTCCACCAGCTGTGGACGTACGACCCGGAGACGGCGACGGTCGAGGTCGCGGCCGGCACCACCAACGAGGGCCTGCTCGACGGGCGGGCGGCGGAGGCGTGGTTCGCGCAGCCGTCCGGGCTCGCCGCCACCGAGGACCGGCTGTGGATCGCCGACTCCGAGACCAGCGCCCTGCGCTGGATCGACACCGAGGGCACCGTCCACACCGCGGTCGGCACCGGACTGTTCGACTTCGGTCACCGGGACGGCGCCGCGGCCCAGGCGCTGCTCCAGCACCCGCTGGGCGTCACCGCCCTGCCCGACGGGTCCGTCGCTGTGAGCGACACGTACAACCACGCCCTGCGCCGTTTCGACCCGGCCACCGGTGAGGTCACCACGCTGGCGACCGATCTGCGCGAGCCGAGCGACGCCGTGCTGGTCGGGGACGACATCGTCGTCGTCGAGTCCGCCCGGCACCGGCTGACCCGGCTGCGGCTGCCCGAGGAGGCCGTCCAGGTCGAGTCGGTCGCGCACCGCACGCAGCGCGAGGCCACCGAGGTGGCGCCCGGCCGGCTCCGTCTCGATGTCGTCTTCCAGGCGCCGACGGGTCAGAAGCTGGACGAGCGGTACGGCCCCTCGACCCGGTTGCTGGTCTCCTCGACCCCGCCCGGGCTGCTGGTCGCCGGGGAGGGCACGGGCACGGACCTCTTCCGCGAGCTGGAGCTCGACCCGTCGGTCACCGAGGGCGTGCTGCACGTCTCGGCGATGGCGGCGTCCTGCGACGACGACCCGGCGAATGAGTACCCGGCCTGCCATGTCCACCAGCAGGACTGGGGCGTTCCGGTGAAGGTGACGGAGGGCGGGGCTACCCGGCTGCCGCTGATCCTCGCCGGGCTGGACGCCTAACGGACCATCCCCTGGTTCCTGGACGGGCGGCCCGCCGCTCCGTCCAGGCAGCCGGACACCCATGCCGCCGGGTCGTGGACGGCGCGGTCGCCGCCCATTCCGCGTCGCTCCATGGCGGCGCACTCCCCGGCCAGCAGGGCGCGGGTCCGTTCGCCGTCCTGGTCGTACTTCCGGATGCGGACGGCCTGGACGTAGCCGCCTTCGTAGGCGATGTCCGTTCCCCAGGGCGGGCGTTCGGCGTATCGGGCGATGACGGCTCCGGCCGCTGTCGTGCCGAGCACCACGGCGGCGGTGAGACCGGCGATGAACTGCCTGCGGGAAGGCCCCTCTTGACGCACCATGAGACGCAAGGTGCCAGGAGGGGCCTTTCGCGGATGTTTCGCGACGGTGCTGTGCTGTCAGTAGCCGCGGTCGCGGCGGTCGTCGTCCACCACCGTGGGGGCGACCGGTGGGACGACGGCCCGTCGGCGCCGCGCGATGCTCGTGAAGGTCGCCGTGCCGATGAGACCGACCGCCATCATGATCAGTCCCACCAGGTCGAGGTTGACGCCGTCGAGCTCCCAGTCCGTGGCGAACGTGAGGATCGCGCCCACGGCGATGAGGATGATGCAGCCTCCCAGGCCCATGAATCCCGCCTCCTAGTGGGGTAGTCGGGATCGGGTACCCGGGGTGGCGGCCTCTATCCCTCCAGGAACGCCACCAGCGCGTTCGCGAGGAGGAACGGGTCGTCCGCGCCGCACAGTTCGCGGGCGCTGTGCATGGAGAGGATCGCGATGCCGATGTCGACGGTCGTGATGCCGTGGCGGGCGGCGGTGATCGGGCCGATCGTGGTGCCGCAGGGCATGTCGTTGTTGGAGACGAACGTCTGCCACGGCACGCCGGCCTTCTCGCAGACCGCGGCGAACAGGGCCCGGCCGCTGCCGTCGGTGGCGTACCGCTGGTTGACGTTCACCTTGAGGACGGGGCCGCCGTTGGCGCGGGGGTGGTGCGTCGGGTCGTGGCGCTCCGCGTAGTTGGGGTGGACGGCGTGGCCGGTGTCGGAGGAGAGGCAGACCGTGCCGGCGAAGGCGCGGGCCTTGTCCTCGTACGCGCCGCCGCGGGCGAAGACGGAGCGCTCCAGGACCGAGCCGAGCAGCGGGCCCTGGGCGCCGGTGTCGGACTCGGAGCCGTTCTCCTCGTGGTCGAAGGCGGCGAGGACCGGGATGTACGTGAGGTCGGGCCTGTTGGAGACGGCGGCGAGGGCGGCCACGCCCGCGTGCACGGAGATCAGGTTGTCCATCCGGGGGCCGGCGAGGAGTTCGCGGTCGCGTCCCAGGTAGGCGGGGGCCTCGATGGCGTGGACCATCAGGTCCCAGCCGGTCACGTCCTCGGCGTCCACGCCGGCTTCCTCGGCGACGAAGGAGATCAGGTCGCCCTCGTGCACGTCGCCCAGGCCCCAGATCGGCTGCATGTGGCGCTGCCGGTCGAGCTTGAGGCCCTCGTTGGCCTGGCGGTCGAGGTGGACGGCGAGCTGCGGGACGCGCAGGACGGCCCGGTCGACGTTCACCAGGTGGTTGCTGCCGTCCCGCAGGGTGAGCCGGCCGGCGAGGCCGAGGTCGCGGTCGAGCCAGGTGTTGAGCAGCGTTCCGCCGTAGAGCTCGACGGCCACCTGGCGCCAGCCCTGCGCGCCCATGTCGGGCTGGGGCTTGACCCGCAGGTTGGGGGAGTCGGTGTGGGCGCCGATGATCCGGTACGGGGTGTGGGGGGCGGCGCCCTCCGGTACGTACCAGGCGATGATCGCGCCCCCGCGGATCACGTACTTCCCGCCGGTGGACGCATCCCAGGCAGCGGTCTCCTCGACCTGCCGGAAGCCGGCCTTCTCCAGGCGCTCCGCGGTGTTCGCCACGGCGTGGTACGGCGAAGGGGAGGCCGCCAGGAAGGTCATGAGGTCATCGGTGTGGCCGCGGTCGAACGCCTGCGACGGGCGGGAGGGTGCGCTACTCATGCGTTCACCATACGCACGGTCCGAATGGCGTTGACGGGACCCCGGAAAACGGAACGGCCCGCCCCCCTCCCCGGGGACGAGCCGTTCCTGAATGGACGTGGACGCGTACTAGAACGCGGCCTCGTCCAGGTCCATCAGCGAGCCGTCGACGGCCTCGGCCAGCGCGCGCTCGGCGGAGACGCCCGGCAGGACGTTGGCGGCGAAGAACTTCGCGGCCGCGATCTTGCCGGCGTAGAACGCCTTGTCCTTGGCGGAGGCGGTCGGCAGCTTCTCGGCGGCGACGGCCGCACCCTTCAGCAGCAGGTAGCCGACGACGACGTCGCCGGAGGCCATCAGCAGGCGGGTGGTGTTGAGGCCGACCTTGTAGATGTTCTTGACGTCCTCGCCGGTGGCGGTGAGGTCGGTGAGCATCGCGCCGACGATGCCCTCCAGGTCCACGGCGGCCTTGGCCAGCGCGTCGCGGGCGCCGGCCAGCTCCTCGCCGCCGGTGCCGACCGCGAGGAACTTCTTGATCTCCTCGGCGAGCGCGTTCAGGGACGCGCCCTGGTCGCGGACGATCTTGCGGAAGAAGAAGTCCTGGCCCTGGATGGCCGTGGTGCCCTCGTAGAGGGTGTCGATCTTGGCGTCCCGGATGTACTGCTCGATCGGGTACTCCTGCAGGAAGCCGGAGCCGCCGAAGGTCTGGAGCGACTGCGCGAGCTGCTCGTAGCCCTTCTCGGAGCCGTAGCCCTTCACGATCGGGAGCAGCAGGTCGTTCAGGCCGTGCAGGGCCTTCGCGTCCTCGCCGGCCGCCTCCTTGAGCTGGATCGCGTCCTGCACGGTGGCCGTGTAGAGGACGAGGGAGCGCATGCCCTCGGCGTACGCCTTCTGCGTCATCAGCGAGCGGCGAACGTCGGGGTGGTGCGTGATGGTGACCTTGGGGGCGGCCTTGTCCATGAAGTTCGCCAGGTCGGTGCCCTGGACGCGCTCCTTGGCGTACTCGAGGGCGTTGAGGTAGCCCGTCGAGAGGGTGGAGATCGCCTTCGTGCCGACCATCATGCGGGCGAACTCGATGATGAGGAACATCTGGCGGATGCCGTCGTGCTTGTCGCCGATCAGCCAGCCCTTGGCGGGGTGCTGGTCGCCGAAGGTCATCTCGCAGGTGTTGGAGGCCTTGAGGCCCATCTTGTGCTCGACGTTGGTGGCGTAGACGCCGTTGCGCTCGCCCAGCTCGCCGGTCTCCCAGTCGAAGTGGTACTTCGGCACGAGGAAGAGGGAGAGGCCCTTGGTGCCGGGGCCGGCGCCCTCGGGGCGGGCGAGGACGTAGTGGAGGATGTTCTCCGACATGTCGTGTTCACCGGAGGTGATGAAGCGCTTCACGCCCTCGATGTGCCAGGAGCCGTCCTCCTGCTGGATGGCCTTGGTGCGGCCGGCGCCGACGTCCGAGCCCGCGTCGGGCTCGGTGAGGACCATGGTGGAGCCCCACTGCTTCTCGACGGCGATCTGCGCGATCTTCTTCTGCGCCTCGTTGCCCTCCTCGAAGAGGACGCCGGCGAACGCGGGGCCGGAGGAGTACATCCAGACGGCCGGGTTCGAGCCGAGCAGAAGCTCCGCGTAGGCCCAGATCAGGGAGCGCGGGGAGGTGGTGCCGCCGATCTCCTCCGGCAGGCCCAGGCGCCAGTACTCGGAGTCCATGAAGGCCTGGTAGGACTTCCTGAAGGACGCGGGGACCGGGGCGGTGTTGGTCTCGGGGTCGAAGACCGGGGGGTTGCGGTCGGCGTCGGCGAACGACTCGGCGAGCTCGTTCTCGGCCAGGCGCTGGATCTCCTCCAGGACGCTCTTGGCGGTCTCGACGTCCATCTCCTCGAACGGACCGGTGCCGTACACCTTGTCGCGGCCGAGGACCTCGAAGAGGTTGAACTCGATGTCGCGGAGATTCGACTTGTAGTGCCCCATGGCGACGGCTCCGTAAGGATCGGGGAGGCAGGTTCCTCGTACACGTACCAGCAAGTAGCTAACGCTCTCACCGATGATGCTACCCGTCGGTAATAAGAAGCAACCCCTAGCGGGACATCTGTGACGTCAATCGCTGCCGCCGAGGGGCGGACCCTCCCGAAAACGGCCCGAAAACGGCCTGAGAGCGGGCCCGAGGCGGCCCAGGCACGGCCCTGGACGCGGTGCGAACGCGAACGCCCGCCTCGTCCGAGGCGGGCGTACCGTTCCTGTCCGGCCACGGCCGGTGACCGAGAGCTCTCAGTCACCGACCTCGTACGCCGGGTCGGTGTAGCAGGGCGAGGTGACAGAGACCGAGAGACTGTCCCGGGCCTCCTTCTCCCACTTCGAGGCGTCCTTGTACGTCGAGGGCAGCAGCAGCTCGACCGTCGCCGTGTGGTGGTCCTTCTCGTGCTCCACGTCCAGCTGGAGCTGCTTCGCCTCCGACTTCGCCGGCTCGAAGCGGACGACCTTCCACCCCTTGGCCGGCAGCTCCTTGTGGAGCTTGTCCATGGCCTGCTTCAGGGCGTCGGCGGTCGGGGCGTACATCGACCAGAAGTGGCGCACCCGGAAGCCGTGGTCCACGCCGTCGCAGGGGGCGGCGTCGGGGGCTCCGTTGTTCGCCTCGACCAGACCGGCCGTGTCGTAGATCGTGCTCGACTGCGCGCGGACCAGGTCCTTGGCCGCGGCGACCTTCATCTGCTGCGGCTCGTAGGGCAGGCCGCCGTCGTTGCTCATCGTCGTGCATCCCGTCGCGAGGAGAAGGGCCGTGGCGGTCAGGGCTCCGCCGAGTCGTGCGGTGGTACGGCGGCTCATTGCCCGGTCACTTCCTTGTACCGGCCCGTGACGACGCGGGCCTGGTTGTTGAGGCTCTCGGTCCCGTTGTCCCAGTAGCCACTGTGCCCCCGCGAGCCGTCCGTGGCCACGATGTGCGCGCCGAAGTCGGGGTTGGTCGGAGTCAGCGGCTTGACGACACTCGCGCCGTCCCCGTCCATCCACGACGGGAGGACGTCGATGTCGACCTTCTTCGGCGCGTGGCCCCAGCCGCCGAGGTCGGGCACCGGGTCGCTGGTGACGAAGGGGATGTTGAAGCCGCCGTACTTGCCGTCGGTGACGCCGCCGGGCAGGTGCAGCCCCTTGAGGTACGGGTCGCTGTCGGCCTCCGCGGCGTAGACGTGCCCCTTGGGCACGTCCAGGTCGGTGGCGCTGCCGACCTGCATGCCGGGGCTGCCCGCGACGAAGATGTCGTCGGCGTCCAGGTGGCCCTGGCGTGCGGCCGAGCCGATGACCGTGCTGCCGTAGCTGTGGCCGGTCACGGTCAGGTGGTCGCGGCCGCCCTCGTGCGAGGCGCGCAGTCCGTCGACGAAGCTGTTCAGCTTGGGGGCGCCGTCGTCGGCGTAGTGGCTGAACGGCGCGTCCTTGACGATGCTCTGCGGCGCGTCGTAGCCGAGCCAGGTGATCGTCGAGACGCTCTGCCCGTTCGCCAGGTTGTCGCTGGCGCGCCAGAGGGTCTCCATGCGCTTGATGTCGCCGCCGATGCCCTCCAGGTTGGAGGTGGTGCCCGGCACGTACATCGCCGTGTGGGTGGCGGTGTCCGGGTTGCCGTTGGCGACGATCGCGTGGCCGTTGCCCTTGGTGTCGAAGCCGAGGAGGTAGGCCTCGGGAAGCGGCTTCTCGCCGGGCCGCTCGGCCTGGCCGGTGCGGTCGAAGCGGTCCTGGATGGAGTTCATGCCCTTCAGGTCCGCCTCCAGTTCCTTCTTGCGGTCGCCGTACTTCTCGTCCCACTCGCGCCACGCGGGGTTCTTGATGACCGCCGGGTACTGGCCGCTGGGGTTCTGGATGTACTCCTGCGGCTGCTTCGGGATGGCGTTCAGGTCCAGCTGGACCTGGGCGCGGGTCTCGGCGAGGACCATCCGGTTGGCGTCGTCGCGGACGGCGGAGGGGACGCCGTCCAGGGCCCCGATGGAGGCCGGGTAGAGCGTGGCGTACTCGTCACGCTGCTCCTGGGTGAGGCCGTTCCACCACTCGGCGTTCTCCTTGGGCGACTTGCCGTGCGGGATCTTGTCGTCGTCGGCGTACTTGCCGGCCGCGTCCTGGAGCGCCTTGGTGTCCTTGGCCGCGTCGGCGAGGGTGGCGTCGTCGACGGTGAGGCCGGGCGCCGCCTTGAGCTTGCGCAGGACGCCCGCGTACCGGCCGTCTATCTCGTTGGCCTCGCGGACGGCTTCGCCGATGCGCTCGGCGATGTCCTCGGCCTTGCCCTTGTTGGGGTCGGTGCTGCCGATGCCCTCGGCCTTGCCGGGCAGGTACGGGATGGGGGCGCCCTGCTGGGCGGTGCCGTTGCCCGGCGCGAGGACGTTCGACTGGGTGGGGTACTCCACCGAACCGTCGGGCTTCACCGTGAACTTGAGGTTCTCGGCGTCCTCGAGGGCCTGCTTCAGCTTCTTCTGCGGGGCGGCGAGCTCGGAGGCCAGGGCGTTGAGCGCGGTACGGATCAGGCCGCACTCGGAGTGCAGGTACTGGTAGTTGCGGCTCAGCTGCTGGACGTCGCCGGCCGCCCGGGTGGCCGTCTCGCCCTTCTGGGTGTCGTGGATCCTGGCGAACATGCCGTTGTCCACACGGTCCTTGTCGGCGTTGGCGCGGGAGCTGACCTTGCCCCAGCCGTCCGCCGCGTCGGTGTACTCGTTCAGCTTCACGTCGCGCAGTTGCTGCCAGGTGGGCATGGGGGATCAGTTCCCCTTCTTCTGCGCCGGGACCGGTGCCTCGGCGGCGATCTTGCGCTTGGTGTCGGCCTCGCGCTCGCCGAAGTCGCGGCCGGCGCTCTTCAGCGCCGCTTCGAGGCGGCCGCACTCGTCGCGGACGGCGGTGAGCCGGGTCTTCCAGGTGCCGAGGATCTCGGTGAGGGCGGCGGAGGAGTCGAATCCGGCGGTTGCGCCTGTGACGCCGTCGTTCGCGGTGTCGAGGTCGGTGAGCGAGGTGCCGGTGCTGGTCCGCAGCTCGCCGGCGGTGTTGCCCGCCTTGTGCCAGGGGCCCTCGTCGGCCTTGAGATTCGGATCGCCGCTGCCGCCCCCGCCGTCGGGGGCCGGGAGGCCCGCCAGATTCATCGAGACAGGCTGGTGTCCGGGCTGTGCGGTCTCGCCGAACAGCTCGTCCCATTTGGCGTTCAGTGCCATGTTCCACCCCCGTGGCGGCCGGATTGCTCACGCGAACCTAGCAAGAGATGGAGGGCGATGCGAAGAACAGTGCGAAGAGCACGTTCCTGGGCCGCGCCGCAGGCCGAGGGGCCCGGGGTCCTGTGGGGTCCGTCTCGCCCCGCCGTACCCGCCCTGCGGGCGTCGCCCGCTCGATAGGCTGGGGGCCATGTACGGATACGGCCAGCACACGGACGGCAGCGCCGCCCAGCAGCAGTACGCCCCGCCGCAGCAGCAGCCGATGCAGGGCGGAATGCAGGGTGGCATGCAGGGCGGGTACGGGCAGCAGCCGCTGTACCCGGAGCCGTCGCCGCCCTCGCTCGCCGACGCCGTACGGGCCTTCACGACCGGTTCCATGGCCGCCGAGGACTTCCAGCAGATCTTCGCGACGTCGAAGGTCTACTGCCCCCGTGGTGACAACCCCGGCTTCCTGGCCCTGCACAACACCCAGCAGCCGGTGATCCCGATGTTCACCTCGCTGAAGGAGCTGCGGCGGTACGCGGGCAAGGAGTCGAAGTACTTCGTGATCACCGGGGCCGAGGTGATCGACCTGCTCCCGACCGGCTACGGCTTCGTCCTCGACATGGAGGGCGACCACCGGATGGTCTTCGACGCGAAGGCCGTGGAACAGATGGTCGACTTCGCGATGCGGCGGATGTACGGCTGACACAGGCTGGAGAGATGGGAGAGCGCCCGGGAGGAATTCCTCCCGGGCGTTCCGTGTTCCGGGTGGCAGGAAGTTCATTGTTCAACTAAACTGGTCGCACAAGGAGGTCCCGCCATGCCCGCTGTGACTGTCGAGAACCCGCTCACCCTGCCGCGCGTCGCCGCCCCGGCCGACGCCGTCTCCCGCCCCGTGCTCGCCGTGACCACGGCACCTTCCGGCTTCGAGGGCGAGGGCTTCCCGGTGCGCCGCGCGTTCGCCGGGATCAACTACCAGTACCTCGACCCGTTCATCATGATGGACCAGATGGGGGAGGTGGAGTACGCCCCGGGAGAGCCCAAGGGAACCCCCTGGCACCCCCACCGCGGCTTCGAGACCGTCACGTACATCATCGACGGCGTCTTCGACCACCAGGACTCCAACGGCGGTGGCGGCACCATCACCAACGGCGACACCCAGTGGATGACCGCCGGCTCCGGACTGCTCCACATCGAGGCCCCGCCGGAGTCCCTCGTCGTGAGCGGCGGACTCTTCCACGGGCTCCAGCTGTGGGTGAACCTGCCCGCCGCCGACAAGATGATGGCCCCGCGCTACCAGGACATCCGCGGCGGCCAGGTCCAGCTGCTGACCTCGCCCGACGGCGGCGCGCTGCTGCGTGTCATCGCGGGCGACCTCGACGGCCACCCCGGACCCGGCATCACGCACACCCCGATCACGATGATCCACGCGACCGTCCGGCCGGGCGCCGAGGTGACCCTGCCCTGGCGCGAGGACTTCAACGGACTCGTCTACGTCCTCGCGGGCCGCGGCTCCGTCGGCGCCGAGCGCCGGCCCGTCCACATGGGCCAGACAGCGGTCTTCGGCAAGGGCGGCGCGCTGACGGTCCGCGCGGACGAGAAGCAGGACGGGCACACGCCCGACCTGGAGGTCGTCGTGCTCGGCGGGCAGCCGATCCGCGAGCCGATGGCGCACTACGGTCCGTTCGTGATGAACAGCCAGGCCGAGCTGCGCCAGGCGTTCGAGGACTTCCAGGCGGGCCGTCTCGGGACGATCCCGGCGGTCCACGGCATGGGTGAATAGCCCACTCGCCGACGCGGGCGCGCCTCCCGGGACTCCACCCCCGGAAGGCGCGCCCGCGTCGTTTCTGACGCGCCGTCACCCGTGCGGACCCTTAGCGCAGGACGACACGCCGACGGCCGTGGTCGCCTGGCACCGTGCAGACGCAGAGGCAGCCGCAGCCACCCCCACCGCCCTCGGGACCGCTCCTTCCGGAAGCGGCCCGACGGGTCGTCGCCTGGTGCGTCGTCGTGCTGCTGCCGGCCGGGGTCGCCGCCGTCGGCATCTGGCTGTGCGTCGTGCTCAAGACGGCCGTCACCCCCGTGCTGCTCGCCCTCCTCGGCACCGCGCTCCTCGGGCCCCTCCACCGGCGCCTGCTGCGCATGAAGGTGCAGAGATCCCTCGCCGCCGCGATCACCGTCGTCGCGGTCGTCGCCGTCGTCGGCGGCGCCACCTACATCGTCGTCAGCGCGCTGATCGAGACCGGCGACCAGATCATCGCCTCGCTGCGCCAGGCCGCCGACGACCTCACCGCGCACCTCGGCGCGGCCGGGACCTCCCTCGACGACCTCGCGAAGAACTCCAGAGAACTCCTGCAGAAGTTCGGCGGTACGGCCGCCTCCGGCGTGATCAGCGGCCTCAGCGTCGTCGGGCAGATGCTCGCCACCGCCGTGCTCGCGATGTTCCTGATCTTCTTCTTCCTCCGGGACTCCGACAGGGCCGTCGGCGCCCTGCGCTCCCTCGCCCCGCGCTCCACCGGCGACACGGTCGAGGCGATCGGCCGCCGCGCCTTCGAGGCGGTCGAGGGCTTCATGCGCGGCACCACCTTCATCGCCCTGATCGACGCGCTCCTCATCACCGTCGGGCTGCTGATCCTGCGCGTACCCGGGGCCGTGGGGCTCGGCGCGCTCGTCTTCGTCGGCGCCTACATCCCGTACCTCGGCGCCTTCATCTCCGGGGCCGTCGCCGTCCTCGTCGCCCTCGCCGACCGGGGGGTCGTCATCGCACTGTGGGCGCTCGGGGTCGTCCTGGCCGTCCAGGTCATCGAGGGACACCTGCTCCAGCCGGTGATCCAGAGCCGGACCGTACAGATGCACCCGGCCGTGGTGATGCTGGCGATCACGGCCGGGGCGTCCGTCGCGGGAATCCTGGGCATGCTGCTCGCCGTACCGCTGACGGCGGCGGCGTTCGGGGTGGTCGGGGAGTTGCGGGGCCGGTACGGGGACCACGCCGAGGAGGCCCCCCGGAAGGAGCCCTGACGGGTTCGCACCCGGGCTCTCCGCCGGGCTCTCCGAGATGGGCCTTTTCGACGGGCGCTCCGTGACGGGCCTTTTCGACGGGCGCTCCGTGACGGGCCCCGGGCCCCCCGCTCAGGTCGCGGTCCGCTCAGGTCGCGGTCGGGATCCCGCCGGGCTCGAAGGCCTTCAGCATCGCTTCCAGGGCCGCCTGGTCCGGGCCCACGAACGGGTCCGCGTCCGGCGCCGTCCGTACGGTGTCGATCATCGTGTCGGTCAGCCGGACGGCCGGCGGCAGGTGCGTGGAGAGTACGATCTCCGGCGCCATCTCCCGCAGCGGTTCGACCGTGGCGTGGTACTTCTCCCGGTCCACCAGGTGCACCCACGGGCTGTCCACGCTCGCCCACAGCAGCTGGGCGACCCGCAGCTCCTCGGGTTTGAGGTCGCTCGCGTGCCCGCTCTCCGCCAGCTCCGCGCTGGGCATCGGCCCGCCGAAGCAGTCGGAGGTGAAGCAGATCCTGGTTCTGTCGTCGTAGAAGCCCACAGTCGCCGGACTGTCGTAGAGCGGTGGCCGGAAGGCGTGCAGGGAACGGTCGCCGACGTCGAGGGACTGCCCGGGGTTGAGGAAGTAGACCCGGTCCATGGGCAGCGCGCGCTCGGTGGTCATGATCCCGGCGCCGAGGAAGGTGGTCACGACCCGGGCCTCGGGCGCGGCGACGAGGAGGTCGAAGATCCCGCCGGTGTGGTCCCGGTCCGGGTGTGTGAGCCAGATCCAGCGGATGTCTGACGGGTCGACGACCGTGCTGAGTGTGGCGAGGAAGTCCCGGTCGGAGAGGGAGAGTCCGGTGTCGACGACGACCGGCTCCTTGGCGGTGAGGACGTAGGCGTTGACGGGGATGTGGCCGATCCCCGGTATTTCGAGGCTGTCGGCCAGGACGGTGGTGTCGCTCCCGACCTTGTGGGTGTCCATGGCAAGCTCCGTGGTCCCCCCTGCGGCCGTACGAGACCAGTCTCCTCCCCAAGTGCCCGCCTCGCCCGACCTACGCGCCGCCGCCTACGCGCAGCAGCCCTCCCCCGACGGCGGCTCGTTCAGCTCGAACCAGATCGACTTGCCCTCGCCCCGCGGGTCCACGCCCCACGCGTGCGCCAGCATCTCCATCAGCACGAGGCCGCGGCCCGAGGACGCCATCTCGCCCGGGTGCCGCTTGTGCGGCAGCTCGTCGCTGCCGTCGGAGACCTCCACCCGCAGCCGCCGCGCGTGGTCGTCGCAGGTCACCGAGGCGATCAGGAGCGCGTCGCCGTCCGTGTGGATGAGGACGTTGGTGAGCATCTCGGAGACCATCAGCACCGCCGAGTCGACCTGGTCCTCGTCCGCCCAGTCGTGCAGCAGCTGGCGCAGGTGCCGGCGGGCGGCCGCGATCCGCTCCGGCTCCGCCTGGGCGACGGTCATCATGGTGCGGCGCGGGGCCTGACGGACGGCCGGGCCCTGGCGGGAGAGGAGCAGGAGGGCGATGTCGTCCTCGCGGCGGTCGGCGAGCGGGCCGGTCGTGTGGTGCGAACCGGGGCCGTGGACGGCCTCGACGAGTCCGTCGGCAAGCTCCTCCAGGGACAACCCGTCGTGGCCTTCCAGCAGCTTACGGACGCGTTCCCAGCCGCTGTCGAGGTCGTGGCCGCCGGTCTCCAGGAGCCCGTCGGTGCACATCATCAGGGTCTCGCCGGGCTCCAGGGTGAACCGGGTCGTGGGGTAGTCGGTGTCCGGGACGATGCCGAGGGGCAGTCCGCCCGCGGTGGGTCGGAGGAGAACCGTTCCGTCGGTCATCCGGACCGCCGGGTCGGGGTGTCCGGCCCGGGCGATGTCGACGACGCCGGTGACCGGGTCGATCTCCAGATAGAGGCAGGTGGCGAAGCGGTGTCCGCCGTCCGGCGCGCCGCCG
>NZ_JAGGOS010000175.1 GCF_018614205.1 Streptomyces sp. ISL-36
CCGTACGGCTGTCGCGCACCGCGGGCGGCGACCCGGCCCCCGCCGCACTCGTACGCCGCTGCTACGCCACCTCGCGCGTGCTGCACGGCGCCCTCCTGGAGAACACCCACTACCGGGCGGTCGCCGCGGAACTCCTCGCCCTGCGCGAGCGCTTCCCCCTGCCGCCCGGCCTGCCCGCCACCGTGCTCGCCGCTCCGGACGGCTCCGCCCGCTGGGCGCGGCGGCAGCGCGCGCTGGCCCGGCGGCTCGGCGCCCGCTACGAGGCGGTCGAGCCGTCGGGCCATCTGATGATGCTGGACCGCCCGGACGCGGTGGCACGGGCGGTGCTGGATCAGGACCTGGCGTAGACGTTCGCGCAGAACTCCTTGATCTGCTCGTCGTCCAGGTGCTTGGCCAGATCGGCCTCGCTGATCATCCCCACCAGGCGCTTGTTCTCGATGACCGGGAGCCGCTTGATCTGGTGGCCCGTCATCTCGTCGAGGACCTGGCTCACGTCCGAGCCCGCGTCGATCCAGCGCGGGGTGCCCTGCGCCATCTCGCCGCAGGTGACCTTCGCCGGGTCGTGGCCCATGGCCACACAGCCGACCACGATGTCGCGGTCCGTGATGATGCCACAGAGCCGTTCGTTCTCGTCCGCGATCGGCAGGGCGCCGACATTGAGGTCGCGCATCAGCTGCGCGGCGCGGTCGAGCGTCTCGTGTGCCGGGATCCAGCGGGCCCCGGAGTGCATGATGTCCTTCGCCGTGGTCATGGGGTGCGTACCTCCGTAGAACGTCGTCGTACGTACGTCCCCGAGCGTCACCCATTGTGCGCGTACGCGGCGGCCCCCGCGACCGGTGCGGTCGCGGGGGCCGGGCCGGCGCCGGTCGCCCGGCGACGTCAGGAGCGGGGCTTCGCGCCCCGCTGCCGCAGCAGCTCCGCCATCAGACCCATCTCGGACTCCTGGGCCTCGACCATGCCCTGCGCGAGGTTCCGTTCGACGTCCACCGAGCACTTCTCCACACAGCCCTGGGCCATGTGGACACCGCCCTTGTGGTGGTCGGTCATCAGCTGGAGGTAGAGGATCTCCGCCTCCTTGCCGGTGGCCTTCCGCAGCTTCTCCAGCTCCGTCCTCGTCGCCATGCCGGGCATCAGCGCCCCGTCGAGCGGGCCGGTGTCGCCGTGGCCGCCCATGCCCATCCAGGTCATCGGCTCGACACCGGACTCGGTCTTCGGCAGCCCCCACAGGTCCAGCCAGCCCAGCATCATGCCGCGCTGGTTGGCCTGCGTGTTGGCGATGTCGTACGCCAGCCGCCGCACGTCCTCGTCCGTCGTGCGGTCCCGCACGATGAACGACATCTCGACGGCCTGCTGGTGGTGCACCGCCATGTCTCGGGCGAAGCCCGCGTCCGCCGAGTCCGACACCGGCGACCTCGGGGCCTCCTCGCGGTCCGCCGAGGCGACCGTGACGGCGCCCCCCGCGAACAGCGCCGCGAGGGCGACGGCGGTGACCGCCGCCCACTGCGTACGGTTCAGGCGGGTGCCGCTCACTGACCGATCCCGCCAGTGCAGGCGGCGCCCGGCTCCGGGGTCTGCGGGCCCTGCACGTACTTGGTGAAGAACGCGTCGACCCGCGGGTCGCTCGCGCCGTCCACCGTGACCTGCTTGCCCCAGGCGCTCAGCATGATCGCGCCCGCCTGGTCGTCGACCGGGCTCATCAGCGAGTACGGGGTCTTCCCGACCTTCTCGGCCAGCTTCTTCACATCGGCCTCGGCGGCCTTCTTGTTGTACGTGACCCAGACGGCGCCGTGCTCCAGCGAGTGGACGGCGTTCTTCTCGGCGATTTTGCTCGTGTAGACGTCGCCGTCGCAGTTCTGCCAGACCTGGTCGTGGTCGCCGCCGACCGGGGGCTTCATCTCGTACGCGACGGGGGTGGTGACGTGGTTGCGGCCGAGCTTCTTGGCGTCCCAGGACTTCTCGTCCTTGATGGGGGCCTTGGCGGCGGTCTCCTGCTGCTGCTTCTCGTCCGACTTCTTGTTGAGCACGTAGCCGCCGAAGCCGACGAGGCTGAGGACGACCACGGCGGAGACGCCGATGGTGATCAGGCGGTTGCGGCGCTCGCGGGCCTGCTCGGCGCGGCGCATCTCCTCTATTCGGGCGCGGCGGTCGGAGTTGGAGGAGCGGTTGGCGGCCATGGTGATGTCGTCCTTCTCGGGGGGTGGGGGTGGTCGGAGTGCGGAGAGGTACGGCGGGGCGGCTACGTCCGCAGTACTTGAAGGACGTGCAGGTCCGGCGCGCGGGGCTGGGCGCCCTGGCGGGGCGCCCGTACGGTGCCGTGTGGCGGCGCGAGGCGCGGGACCCGGCCCTCCGCGTGCGGCGGGGGATCCAGGGGCGGCACGGTGAGCACGGCCGGGCCGAGTGAGGGGAAGAGCGAGCAGTCGCCACGGTCGTACGGGCAGACGTACTCGTCCGCGGCGGCGGCGTGCTCCTTGTGCACCCGCGCCTGAGCCTGCGGGTCGTGCGCCGCGCCGCCCAGGCAGACGAAGAGCGCGGCGAGGAGCGTCGCCGTGGCACTCATCAGTGCCACGGGACGCGCGCGCCTGGACAGGCGTACGAGCGGAGTGCCCCCCATGGGCGGAGATCGTAGTGGCCGGAGCGCCCGAGTGGGCGGGTGGGTGGACGGAATGGTCCGGTCCCGCGTTACCTGTGTCACACCCGGGCAGGCACTATGGGTGTGCAACGTGCGCGAAACCATGTGGTGGGATGCTCAGGTGCCCCCCGGTGTGCCCAAGGCGGTGGGAACAGGCGGCCTGACCAGCAAGGATGGGTGTGGAAATGGACAAGCAGCAGGAATTCGTGCTCCGGACGCTCGAGGAGCGTGACATCCGGTTCGTGCGCCTGTGGTTCACCGACGTGCTGGGCTTCCTGAAGTCGGTGGCCGTGGCGCCCGCCGAGCTTGAGCAGGCGTTCGACGAGGGCATCGGCTTCGACGGCTCCGCCATCGAGGGTTTCGCCCGTGTCTACGAGTCGGACATGATCGCCAAGCCGGATCCGGGCACCTTCCAGATCCTGCCCTGGCGGGCGGAGGCCCCGGGCACCGCCCGGATGTTCTGCGACATCCTCATGCCCGACGGCTCGCCGTCCTTCGCGGACCCCCGGTTCGTCCTGAAGCGCATCCTCGCCAAGACCTCGGACCTGGGCTTCACCTTCTACACCCACCCCGAGATCGAGTTCTTCCTCCTGAAGGACAAGCCGCTGGACGGCACGAAGCCGACCCCGGCCGACAACTCGGGCTACTTCGACCACACTCCGCAGAACGTGGGCATGGACTTCCGCCGCCAGGCGATCACCATGCTGGAGTCGATGGGCATCTCGGTGGAGTTCTCCCACCACGAGGGCGCGCCGGGCCAGCAGGAGATCGACCTCCGGTACGCGGACGCGCTCTCCACGGCCGACAACATCATGACCTTCCGCCTGGTCATGAAGCAGGTCGCGCTGGAGCAGGGCGTGCAGGCGACGTTCATGCCGAAGCCGTTCTCGGAGTACCCGGGATCGGGCATGCACACCCACCTCTCCCTCTTCGAGGGTGACCGCAACGCGTTCTACGAGTCGGGCGCGGAGTACCAGCTGTCCAAGGTGGGCCGTTCCTTCATCGCCGGCCTGCTCAAGCACGCCGCCGAGATCTCGGCCGTCACCAACCAGTGGGTCAACTCCTACAAGCGCATCTGGGGCGGCTCGGCCCGCAGCGCGGGCGCGGGCGGCGAGGCCCCGTCGTACATCTGCTGGGGCCACAACAACCGCTCGGCCCTGATCCGCGTCCCGATGTACAAGCCGGGCAAGACGGGCTCCTCCCGTGTCGAGGTCCGCTCGATCGACTCGGGCGCCAACCCCTACCTGACCTACGCGGTCCTCCTCGCGGCGGGCCTCAAGGGCATCGAGGAGGGCTACGAACTCCCGGCCGGCGCCGACGACGACGTCTGGGCGCTGAGCGACGCGGAGCGCCGCGCGATGGGCATCGAGCCGCTCCCGCAGAACCTGGGCGAGGCGATCGCCCTGATGGAGAAGAGCGAACTGGTCGCGGAGACGCTGGGCGAGCACGTCTTCGACTTCTTCCTGCGCAACAAGAAGCAGGAGTGGGAGGAGTACCGCTCGGAGGTCACGGCCTTCGAGCTGCGCAAGAACCTCCCGGTGCTGTAGGCGCAGGTCGGAGGCGGACGACCGGAACAAGGCTCAGGGCCGGCGGCATTCAGCCGCCGGCCCTGAGTCCGTCTCACCTGCTTTCGCCCCCCAAGTCCCTGTGCGGGGCTTGTTCTTCACGATCCGATGCGCGGGCCTCTACGAAGGCGCGGCCGCCTCGTCGCCCGAGGGCGTTTCGGCTTTCGTGTAGAGGAGGTCGCGGGCCTGTTCGGCGGCGCGGGTGATGCTCTCGCCGACGAAGTCCAGGAAGCGGGCGATGTTCTCGAGGCGGACGGCGGCCGGGGTGTCGGGGCCGAGGATGCCGACGCCCTGCCGTGCGGTCTCGGCGAGTTGGGTGTTGGACCGGGCGGCGGCGATCATCGACTCGTACCAGACGCCGTCGTTGACGAGGTAGCGCTCGCGGCGGCCTTCGCCTGGTTCTCGGCGGATCAGACCCTGGTTCTCGAGGAACGCGACCGCTTTGGAGACGGACGCCGGGCTGACCTGGAGGCGCTGGACGAGATCGGACGCGGTGAGGCTGCCCGCGTCGGTGGTGAAGAGGCAGGTCAGCACCCGCGACATCATCTTCGGCAGGCCCTGCTGCATGAGCAGGGTGGTGAACGCCTCCTCGTACTCGCGCACCGCCTCGGCGTCGCGTCCGTGGGCCTGCTCGGGCGCCTGCGACCCTCGGGGCACGGCCTGCCTGCGCCGGTGGGCGCGGCGTTCGGTGGCGCGGTGCGCGAGGTCGGCGCGGTAGGCGACGGGGCCACCGTTGCGCATGACCTCGCGTGTGATGGTCGAGGTCGGGCGGTCGAGACGTCTGGCGATCTCCGCGTAGGCGAGCCCGTCGGCCAGCCCCAGCGCGATCTGCTGACGTTCCTGCTGAGTGAGTCTGCCTCCCGGCATCGCGATCTCCTTCACGCTTCCTTGGTGCCTCCACTGTAGCTTTCACTCGCTATCCAATGCAATGAACGAGTAGCTGACGTTGCGTTAAATTCAGAGCCGTTGCAACGATTTCCTGCCGTCTACCTGCATTGATGTCGTTTCCGTGCAACGAAGCCGTTGCCTGATCCTCGAACGCAACGTAGCTTTTGCGATGTCGGAAACACCAGCGAGCACAGGAGAGCACGATGCAGACGTTCGACACCCCCGCCCCGGTCGCCGCCGTCGTCGACATCCCCGCCGGGCGCATCCAGGTCATCGCAGCCGACCGGACCGACACGGTCGTCGAGGTCCGGCCCTCCAGCCCCGCCAAGAGCCGCGACGTCAAGGCCGCCGAGCAGGCCACCGTCGACTACCGCGACGGCGTCCTGCGGATCGCGACCCCGGCGGCGAACCAGTACTTCGGGCCCTCCGGATCGATCGAGGTCACCGTCCAGCTGCCGGCCGGCTCGCGCATCGAGGCGAAGTCGTCCTGCGCCGAGTTCCGGGGCGTCGGACGGCTCGGCGACGTCGCCTTCGACGGCGCGAGCGGCGCGATCAAGATCGACGAGGCCGCGAGCATGCGCCTCACCGCCCTCGCCGGTGACGTCGTGGTCGGCCGCCTGGGCGGCCCCGCGGAGATCAGCACCCAGAAGGGCGACATCCGGATCGCCGAGGCGGTGCGCGGCGCGGTCGTGCTGACCACCCAGATGGGTGACGTGTCCATCGGCGCCGCCCACGGAGTGTCCGCCTCCCTGGACGCCGGCACCGGCTACGGCCGGATCCACAACGCGCTCAAGAACACCGACGGCGCCGCCGACCTGAACATCCGCGCGACCACCTCCCACGGCGACATCACCGCCCGCAGCCTCTGAAGGAGCACCCTCATGACCGACCTGGCCATCTCAGCGAACGGGCTGCGCAAGTCCTACGGCGACAAGACCGTGCTCGACGGCGTCGACCTCGCCGTCCCCGAAGGAACGGTCTTCTCCCTGCTCGGCCCGAACGGCGCCGGCAAGACCACCGCCGTGAAGATCCTCTCCACCCTGATCGGCGCCGATGACGGCGTGATCCGCGTCGGCGGCCACGACCTCGCCGACGACCCGCAGGCCGTCCGCGCCGCGATCGGCGTCACCGGACAGTTCTCCGCGGTCGACGGCCTGATCACCGGCGAGGAGAACATGCTCCTCATGGCGGACCTGCACCACCTCACCAAGCGCGAGGGGCGGCGGGTCACCGCCGAGCTCCTTGAGCGCTTCGATCTCACCGAGGCCGCGAAGAAGCCCGCCTCCACCTACTCCGGTGGCATGAAGCGCCGCCTCGACATCGCCATGACCCTGGTCGGCAACCCGCGGATCATCTTCCTCGACGAGCCGACCACCGGCCTCGACCCGCGCTCCCGCCACAACATGTGGCAGATCATCCGCGAGCTCGTCGCCGACGGCGTCACCGTCTTCCTCACCACCCAGTACCTGGAGGAGGCCGACGAGCTCGCCGACCGCATCGCCGTGCTCAACGACGGCAAGATCGCCGCCCAGGGCACCGCCGAGGAGCTGAAGCGGCTCATCCCCGGCGGACACGTCCGGCTCCGCTTCACCGACCCGGCCGCCTACCAGAGCGCCGCCTCCGCCCTGCGCGAGGCCGCCCGGGACGACGAATCCCTCGCGCTGCAGATCCCCGGCGACGGCAGCCAGCGCGAGCTCCGCTCCCTCCTCGACCGGCTGGACTCGGCCGGCATCGAGGCCGACGAACTGACCGTGCACACCCCCGACCTCGACGACGTCTTCTTCGCCCTGACCGGCGGCGCCGGCGTCCCGGCCCAGCCCAAGGAGGCTGTCCGATGAGCTCCCTCTCCCTCTCCCTCGCCGTACGCGACTCCACCACGATGCTGCGCCGCAACCTCCTGCACGCCCGGCGCTACCCGTCCCTCACCCTGAACCTGCTGCTCACCCCGATCATGCTGTTGCTGCTCTTCGTCTACATCTTCGGCGACACCATGAGCGCGGGCATCGGCGGCGGGGACCGCTCCGACTACATCGCGTATCTCGTCCCTGGCCTGCTGCTGATGACCGTCGGCAGTACCACCATCGGGACCGCGGTCTCCGTCTCCAACGACATGACCGAGGGCATCATCGCCCGCTTCCGCACGATGGCGATCCACCGCGGTTCCGTGCTCGTCGGACACGTCGTCGGCAGCGTGCTGCAGTCCGTCATCAGCGTGGTCCTCGTCGGCGCCGTCGCCGTGGCCATCGGCTTCCGCTCCACCGATGCCACGTTCCTGGAGTGGGTCGCGGCGTTCGGACTGCTCGTGCTCTTCGCCATGGCGCTCACCTGGATCGCGGTCGGCATGGGCCTGATCAGCCCGAACGCCGAGGCCGCCAGCAACAACGCCATGCCGCTGATCTTCCTGCCGCTGATCTCCAGCACCTTCGTCCCGGTCGACGCCATGCCGGGCTGGTTCCAGCCGATCGCCGAGTACCAGCCGTTCACGCCGGCCATCGAGACCCTGCGCGGCCTGCTGCTCGGCACCGAGATCGGCCACAACGGATGGCTCGCCATCGCCTGGTGCCTGGGCCTCGCGGTGCTCGGTTACCTCTGGTCGACCTCGAAGTTCAACCACGACCCGAAATAACCGCCATGACAACGCGGGCCCAACTCCCGCAACCCGTCCCACCCGAGGCGGCGTACACCGACACCCGTCGGCGTGCGCCGCCCCGTGCGTGCGACCCACCGAGCAGCGACAACGGGGATGGAGAATGACCGGTATGCCGATGACGAACGCGCCGAAGGCGAACATGCCGAAGACGACAACGATCGACGACGCTCCCCTGGTCAGCCGCATCCTGGCCCGCGCCTTCGACGACGACCCGATGATGCGCTGGTTCTTCCCCCACGACGCCTCGCGCGAGACGGAGTTGGGCCGCTACTTCGCCACCATATTCACCCGGCAGTACGTCCACCACGGCGTGTGCGAGCGCACCGAGGCGGCGGCCGCGTTCTGGGTACCCCCGGAGGGGCAGGACAAGGCCGTTCCCGACGGGGAGACCATCCAGGAGCTCCTGAACATTCTCGGTGACCGGGCCCCGCTGTTCAGGGACGCCGTCGAGACGGCCGCCCAGCACACACCCCAGGAACCGCACTGGTACCTCGCGGTGATCGGCGCCGACCCGGCCACGCGGGGTCAGGGGCACGGGGCCGCCCTGCTGCGCTCGGGGCTGGCGAAGGCCGACGCGGCCGGCCTGCCCGCCTATCTGGAGTCCTCCAAACCGTCCAACCTGCCCTTCTACGAGCACTTCGGCTTCACCGTGCGCGAGGAGCTGCGGCTGCCGGGGGAGGGGCCGACGCTGTGGAGAATGTGGCGCGAGCCGCGCCGCCCGGCCGACGCCTAGGGAAGGATCCGCGCGCCCGGCCGACGCCTGGGGAAGCTCCGGGCCGGGCCGGGCGCCCACCGGGAAACTGCGTTGACGCCTCACCGGTCCTGTTCCACACTGCGCCGATGGAGATCATCCGGAACCCCGAGGCGCTCGCGCCGCTGACCACCGAGCGACTGCTGCTGCACCCGCTGACCGTCGCCGAGGCCGAGCGGATCGTCGCCAAGGACCCCGCAACCCACGACCGTTGGGCCGAGGGATACCCGGCCGAGGGGGACATGGCCGGGGCGCGGGGTTTCCTCGACAGGTGCGGCGCGCAGGGCGATCCGGGGGTGTTCCGGGCGTACGAGATACGGCGGCGGGAGGACGGGCTCGCCGTCGGGGGGATCGGGTTCCACGGGCCGCCGGACGGGGAGCGGTTCGTCACCGTCGGGTACGGGCTGACTCCCAGCGTACGCGGGCGGGGGTACGCCACCGAGGCGCTCCGGGCCCTCCTCGCCTGCGCGCGGGAGCAGGGGGCCGCCGGGGCCAAGGGCGACGCCGACCTGGGGAACGTGGCCTCGCAGCGCGTCATGGAGGCGGCCGGGATGCGGTACGTGGGGGAGGACGAGCGGCTCAGGCACTTCCGGGTGGAGTTCGCCCCCAAGACCCAGGTGGAGTTCACCCCCGCGACCTGAGCGCCGCCCCCGTCTCTCCCGCCCCCGTCTCTCCCGCTCAGCGTTCGGACTCAGCGTTCGGACAGCTCCGACGGGGCCTCCTGGACCACCCAGCCGTTGCCGTCCGGGTCCTCGAAGGACATGAACGAGTTCCAGGTGTCGCCCTTGCCGTCCTCCCAGCCCGACGCGCCGACATGGCGGATGGGGGTGACGTCCACCCCCCGGTCCACCAGCTCACGGCGGGCCGCCTCGATGTCCGTGACGCAGAGCTGGAGACCGTGCAGGGAACCCGGCGCCATCTCCTTCGTGCCCGGCATCGTCGGCATGCCGCTGAGCATCGCGATCGAACAGCGCGAGCCGGGCGGGGTCGCCTGGATGATGCGCATACCCGGCGCCACCTCGTCGTCGAGGTCGATCTTGAAGCCGCACCTGTCGCCGTAGAACTCCTTGGCCCGGTCCAGGTCGGTGACGGGGACGGGCACGACTTCGAGCGTCCAGTTCATGGAAGGTCTCCTCAGAAACGCCAGCGGGTCTGGCCGAAGGGGTCGCCCTTGGCGAACCCGAACGCCGTACGGGGCGCGACCGCGAACACCAGGGCGGTACCACCGTCGCCCACGAAAGCGCCGTCGCGCACCTCGAAACGCCAATCCTCTCCGTACTTCTCCACGTAGGCCTCGGAGAGCTCCCGCAGCCGCGTCTCGTCCGTCACCTGAACAGCCTCGCCCTCGACGACCAGGTCGAAGCCCTCGGAGAGGCTGTTCGTGCCGGTGGTGAGCACCACCTGCCGGTTGGCGGCCAGATTGCGCGCCTTGCGCTCGTCGGGCCCGGTGCAGAAGTTCAGCGCGCCCTGCGACCAGACCGCGATCAGCGGCGATGGGGGTCCCCCCATGCCCTTGGGGCCAATGCCGTTGCTTTTGTGGC
>NZ_JAGGOS010000176.1 GCF_018614205.1 Streptomyces sp. ISL-36
GCCGGAGCCCGTGGCGGCTCGACGGCCCCTGCCCGGACCGGCGCGGAGGCCGGCGCCGGTACGGCCTCAGGCACCGGCGCCACCGGCTACGGCGGCGTCCCGGGTGGCGGTCACGGCGTCACCGGTACGGCCTCAGGCGCCGGCTACGGCGTCGCGCCGGGTGTCGGTCACGGCGGCCCCGCCTCCTCCTTCGGCTCGGCCGGCGCGGCCCACACCCCCACGGACCTTCGCTCCCGGATCGCCGTCTGGACCCTCACCGAGTCCGAGATGCTCGGCATCACCGGCCGCGGCGCCCTCTCCTCCCCCGCCCGCGCGCTCCTCAACCTGCCGCTGGCCGAGGCCGCACCCGACCCGGCCACCCCCGGCGGGGTCGAGCTGACCATCGCCGCCTCCCGGGCGGCCACCCTGCTCGCCCCGCTCCTGCCCGAGGCCGTCGACCACGTTCTCCTCCAGGCCGACCTGACGGCCGTCGCGCCCGGCCCGCTCCAGCGCCCGCTCGCCGACATGCTCGGGGTGCTCGCGGACGTGGAATCGAAGGGTGGCGCCACCGTCTTCCGGTTCACGCCCGGCTCGGTGCGCCGCGCGCTCGACGCCGGAAGCAGCGCCTCCGACCTGCACGACTTCCTGACCGCCCACTCCCGTACGCCGGTCCCCCAGCCCCTCGCGTACCTCATCGACGACGTGGCGCGCAGACACGGCCATCTGCGGATCGGCGCCGCCTCCGCCTATGTCCGCTGCGACGACGACGCGGTCCTCGGCGAGATCCTGGCCGACAAGCGGTCCGCTTCCCTGCGGCTGCGCCGCCTGGCACCCACGGTCCTCGCCGCCCAGACGGATCCGGCGGCGCTCCTCGACGGACTACGGGCGATGGGGTACGCCCCGGCCGCCGAGTCCGCCGAGGGCGACGTCCTCATCACCCGCGCCGACGCCGTCCGCACCCCTGCCAGGACCGCGCCCGTCCCCGTGCCCGACGGCCCGCCCGCGCCGGACACGACGCTGCTGGCCGCGGCGGTCCGCGCGATCCGGGCCGGCGACCTCGCCTCGACGGCCGTACGCAAGGAGCGCCCCGAGACCGCCCCGCCCACCGACGGCGGGCTGCCCCGCACCTCCCCGGCCGAGACCCTGGCGACCGTGCAGGCCGCGGCGATGACCGGCTCGGCCGTCTGGATCGGCTACGTCAACGCGGACGGCGCGGCCAGTCAGCGGGTGATCGCCCCGGTGCGGGTGGAGGGCGGTTTCGTGACGGGCTACGACCACACGGCGGACGAGGTCCGCACGTATCCGCTGCACCGGATCACGGGCGTGGCGGAACTGGCCGACGACCAGGTGTAGGCGGCCCTCAGCGGCGGCCCTGGGTCACCAGGGCTCCCGGGTCGACCTCGACCGGGAACGGCTTCTCGATCAGCGTGGTGTGCCCGGCCTCGGCCACGGTCCGCTCGACGTAGCGGCCGTCCACCAGTTCCATGACGATCAGCGCCGGCACGGGCTCCAGCTCAAGCCGCCAGAGGTGCTCGATGCCGGCCTCCGCGTAGTACGGCGGCTTGAGCAGCCGGTCGGTGCGGCGGCCGGAGGAGGACGGGGACACGATCTCGACGACGAGCAGGACGGCCTCCGCGTCGAAGGTGACCGGGTCCTCGGCCGCGGCGGCGGCCTCCACCACGACGATGTCCGGAATGAAGAGCCCGTCGGGAAGAACGAGGTTGACCGCCTCAAGGACCTCGGCGGGCGCTCCCTCAGCCTGGATGGCGGCGTCGAGCAAGGACGCGAGCCGGGACGACGCCCGCTGGTGCTTGGTTCCCGGAGCCGGAGACAGCAAGAGCGCTTCCCCCATCAATTCACGACGCTGACCACGGTCCTCCCCCAGAGCCAGGACCTCCTCCTTCGTCCAGGGCCCGTAGTGGGGATCGTGTGCAACGCTCATCACGCCACCTCCTTCTCGGAAACCGGTCGCCACCAGGGTGGCAGGCCCCACCGACAACCGCCGGGCGTCAGGCACACTGGAGATTTGGCCGTGACGGAACGGCCCGGAAGGACTTGATCACGCGTGAATGGGCCCCTCATCGTCCAGAGCGACAAAACCCTCCTCCTCGAGGTCGACCACGAACAGGCCGAGGCCTGCCGCCGGGCCATCGCGCCCTTCGCCGAGCTGGAGCGGGCGCCCGAGCACATCCACACCTACCGTGTGACGCCGCTCGGCCTGTGGAACGCCCGTGCGGCCGGGCACGACGCCGAGCAGGTCGTCGACGCGCTGGTCGAGTTCTCCCGCTACCCCGTGCCGCACGCGCTGCTCGTGGACATCGCGGAGACCATGGCCCGCTACGGCAGGCTCACCCTCTCCAAGCACCCCACCCACGGCCTCGTCCTGACCACCACCGACCGGCCCGTACTGGAGGAGATCCTCCGGTCCCGGAAGGTGCAGCCGCTGGTCGGCGCGCGGATCGACCCGGACACGGTCGCCGTGCACCCCTCCGAGCGCGGGCAGATCAAGCAGACGCTGCTGAAGCTGGGCTGGCCCGCCGAGGACCTCGCCGGGTACGTGGACGGCGAGGCGCACCCCATCGATCTCGCCGAGGACGGCTGGGCCCTGCGCCCGTACCAGAAGCAGGCCGTCGAGGGCTTCTGGCACGGCGGCTCAGGGGTCGTCGTGCTGCCCTGCGGTGCCGGAAAGACGCTGGTCGGCGCCGGTGCGATGGCGCAGGCGAAGGCGACGACGCTGATCCTGGTCACCAACACCGTCTCGGCCCGGCAGTGGAAGCACGAGCTGGTGAAGCGGACCTCGCTGACCGAGGACGAGATCGGCGAGTACAGCGGTACGCGCAAGGAGATCCGGCCCGTCACCATCGCCACGTACCAGGTCCTCACGACGAAGCGGAAGGGCATCTATCCGCACCTGGAGCTCTTCGACTCCCGGGACTGGGGCCTGATCGTCTACGACGAGGTGCATCTGCTGCCGGCCCCCGTCTTCAAGTTCACGGCCGATCTGCAGGCGCGGCGGCGGCTGGGTCTGACGGCGACGCTGGTCCGCGAGGACGGGCGCGAGTCGGACGTGTTCTCGCTGATCGGCCCGAAGCGGTTCGACGCGCCGTGGAAGGAGATCGAGGCGCAGGGCTACATCGCGCCCGCGGACTGTGTGGAGGTCCGGGTCAATCTGACCGACTCCGAGCGGCTCGCGTACGCGACGGCGGAGACGGAGGAGAAGTACCGCTTCTGCGCGACGACCGCGACGAAGCGGAAGGTGACGGAGGCGCTGGTGAAGAGGTTCGCCGGGCAGCAGATCCTCGTCATCGGCCAGTACATCGACCAGCTGGACGAGCTCGGCGAGCATCTGGACGCGCCGGTCATCAAGGGTGAGACGTCGAACGCGCAGCGCGAGAAGCTCTTCGACGCGTTCCGCAACGGCGAGATCAGCGTGCTGGTGGTCTCCAAGGTCGCGAACTTCTCCATCGACCTGCCGGAGGCGACGGTCGCCATCCAGGTGTCGGGCACCTTCGGCTCGCGCCAGGAGGAGGCGCAGCGCCTGGGCCGTGTGCTGCGGCCGAAGGCCGACGGGCACCAGGCGCACTTCTACTCGGTGGTCGCCCGGGACACGATCGACCAGGACTTCGCGGCGCACCGGCAGCGGTTCCTCGCGGAGCAGGGGTACGCGTACCGGATCGTGGACGCGGACGAGCTGCTGGCGAGCGACTGAGACCGGAGGGAGCCTGAGGCCGGCGGCGGGCTGAGACCGGCGGGTGGCTTGAGGCCGACCGGAGCCTGAGGCCAGCGGGAGCCTGAGGCCGGCAGCGGGCCGAGGCCGCTCAGTCCGGTTCTCCGACGTGGGCGGGGCGGGGGTCCTTGACCCCCGCCTCCTGCGCGTACCGCCCGAGGAGGACGACGCCGACGGCGGCGCCGCCGAAGGCACGTATCGCGCGCAGGGCGGTGGTCACGGGGCGGGCGGCGGAGCCTGCGGTGGAACGCGCCCCGGGGCGGGGGAGCGTACGGGCCGGGGTGAAGCTCGCTGTGGTCATGCCTCCATCATGGATTTCGGACATTCCGAACACATCGCTCTGGGGGCGGAACCCGGGTCCCCCTCACGTCGGACCCCGACCCCTACGGGTCGTACGCGGCAGAAAACCGTTCGCCCGCCCCGCACGCGGAAGCTACACTCTCCGACTTCCCCGCCTCCCTCCCCGAGTGGAGAGCCGCCGCCCGGTCGGAAACCGGCGGCCGCCCAGTCATGCCCGCATGTCCGCGTACCCGGAGGCACCGCCATGTCCGCTTCGGACGACCCGCTCGCCCGCGAGCGCGCCCATCTCGCCGACTCCCGCGCCGCGCTGCGCGCGATGCGCGAGGACGTCGAGGCGCTCGACATCAAGGACGTCACCGCGAACTGGGTCAACGCCGTCGTCCTGGGCGCGCAGATCGAGGAGCGGATCAAGGCTCTCGCCGACCTCTCCCACACCCCGCTCTTCTTCGGCCGGCTCGACTACCTGCACTCCACGCAGGAGGGGCAGCGCTTCTACATCGGCCGTCGGCACGTCCATGACGCCGACGGCGACCCGATGGTGATCGACTGGCGTGCGCCGGTCTCCCAGCCGTTCTACCGGGCGTCGAAGAAGGACCCGCAGGACGTGGGGCTGCGGCGCCGCTTCGGTTACACGGGCGGCGACCTCACCGCGTACGAGGACGAACACCTCTCCGACCCGGGTGAGCTGGAGCGGACGAGCAAGCTGCTCCAGGCGGAGATCGAGCGCCCGCGCGTGGGTCCGATGCGGGACATCGTCGCGACCATCCAGCCCGAGCAGGACGAGATCGTACGGTCGGGTCTCGCCGGGACCGTCTGCGTCCAGGGTGGCCCGGGCACCGGAAAGACGGCCGTGGGCCTGCACCGGGTCGCGTACCTGCTCTACGCGCACCGGGAGCGGCTCGCCCGCACCGGCACGCTGGTCATCGGCCCGAACCGCTCCTTCCTCCACTACATCGAGCAGGTGCTGCCCGCGCTGGGCGAGTTGGAGGTGCGGCAGGCGACGGTCGATGATCTCGTCGCGCATGTCGAGGTGCGGGGGACGGACGAGGCGGCGACGGCCGTCGTCAAGGGTGACGCCCGGATGGCGGAGGTGTTGCGCCGGGCGGTCCGCTCGCACGTCACGCTGCCGACGGAGCCGCTGATGGTGGTCCGCGGTTCGCGCCGCTGGCGGGTGCCTGCATACGAACTGGAGGCGATCGTGGGCGAGCTGCTGGAGCGGGACATCCGTTACGGTGCCGCCCGTGACGCCCTCCCGCAGCGGATCGCGCACACGGTCCTGGTGCGGATGGAGCAGGCCGGGGAGGCTCCGGACGACCGGGTGCAGGACGCGGTGGCCCGCAACCCGGCGGTCAAGGCCGTCGTCAAGGCGGTCTGGCCGCCGGTGGATCCGGCGAAGCTGGTGCTGCGGCTGCTGAGCGACGCCGAGTTCCTGGCGGAGCACGCGGCCGGCGTGCTGAGCGAGGACGAGCAGAAGCTGCTGCTGTGGGTGAAGCCCGCCCGGTCGGTGAGGTCGGCGAAGTGGTCGGCGGCGGACGCGGTCCTGATCGACGAGGCGAGGGACCTGGTGGAGCGCACGCACTCACTGGGTCATGTGGTCCTCGACGAGGCCCAGGACCTCTCCCCGATGCAGTACCGCGCGGTCGGCCGACGCTGCACGACCGGCTCGGCGACGATCCTGGGCGACCTGGCGCAGGGCACCACCCCGTGGGCGACCGAGAGCTGGGAGCAGGCGCTCGGGCACCTCGGGAAGCCGGAGGCGGTGGTGGAGGAGCTGACCGCGGGCTTCCGTGTGCCGCGCGAGGTCATCGCGTACGCCTCCCGGCTGCTGCCGCACATGTCGCCGGGCCTGGCGGCCGTCGAGTCGGTCCGGGAGAACCCGGGCTCGCTGGAGATCCGACGGTTCACGCCGGAGGAGCTGGACGCGGCCGTCGTCGCGGCCTGCGTCGAGTCCCTCGGCCAGGAGGGGTCGATCGGGCTGATCGCCGCCGACGCGCGGATCGCGCCGCTGGCACAGGCGCTGACCGCGGCCGGCCTCGCGTACCTCTCCCCCGGCGAGGAGACGACCGCCGAGTCGCGCCTGACGCTGGTCCCGGCCTCGCTCGCGAAGGGCCTGGAGTACGACTACGTGGTCCTGGACGACCCGGCGGCCGTCGTCGACGGCGAACCGGACGAACGCACGGGCCTGCGGCGGCTCTATGTCGCCCTGACCCGTGCGGTGTCAGGTCTGACGGTTCTTCATTCCTCGCCGCTGCCCGAGCAGTTGGGCTAGCGGGCGCGCTGGAGGTGCGGGCGACCAGCCCCGTGCAGCCCGCGGGTTCATTCCCCCGTCTCGTACTCGGCGAGAGCCTCGGAGAACGCGCGGCGGGCGACGGTGGCCAGGACGGGGTTGGTGACGCGGTAGTAGTGCTCCGTGACCACGCCCCAGCAGAGCGCCCAGCCACGTCCCCGCGCCCAGGTCGCGTCGTCGACCTCGGCGGCCTCCCGGAACAGCGGTCTGGTCTCGGCGGTGAAGAGGGTCCAGGCGGCCATCATGTCGCAGGCCGGGTCCCCCGTACCGGCCCCGCCGAAGTCGATGACGGCGCTGAGCCGGCCGTCGCGGGCCAGCAGGTTGCCGGGGAGCAGGTCGCCGTGGACCCAGACGGGGTCGCGGTCCCACTGCGGGAGGCGCAGGACGGACTCCCAGGCGGCGGTCACGGCGGCGGCGTCCAGGGTGCCGTCGGCGCCCAGGTCGCGGATGGCGCCGGTGATGTGGTCGCCGCTCCACTCGGTGACATGGCCGCCGCGGAAGGAGCGAGGGCCGCCGGTCGCGTCGACCCGGCGGAGCGCCGCTCCGAAGCGGCCCAACTCGACGGCGGCGTGGGCGAGGTCGGTGATCGGGGTGTCGAAGGCGTTCTCCCCGTCCAGCCAGCCGTACACCGACCAGGGCAGTGCGTAGTCCTGGGCGGGGGCGCCCTTGCCGAGGGGCACGGGGACGGGCAGCGGGAGATGCGGGGCGAGGTGCGGCAGCCAGCGCTGCTCCTTGTCGACCTGGCGGGCCGCGGACGGGAGCCGGGGCAGCCGGACGGCCATGGCGTCGCCGAGGCGGTACATGGCGTTGTCGGTTCCGGCGGAGGGGACCGCACGGACCGGGAGCCGCGCCCACTGGGGGAACTGTTCGCCGACGAGCCGGCGAACGAGGTCCTCGTCGATGTCGACCTCGTCGGGGTGCATCTTGGGGGCTGCCATGGCGCGGAGGCTAGCCAGCCGACGGTGCGGGCGGCCAACGAATTACGGTGGGGGCGGCGCGACCACGAGAAGGGTGAACACCATGACCCACACGGCGAAGCGGCCGGTGACCGTCGTCACGGGCGGCAGCCGCGGGATCGGCGCGGCGACCTGCCTACGGCTCGCCGACGAGGGGCACGACCTCGTCCTCGGGTACGTCAGGGACTCCGCCGCCGCAGAGGAGACGGCCGCGGCCGTGCGGAAGGCCGGCGCGCGGTGTGTCGTCGTACGGGGCGACACGGCCGTCGAGGCGGACGTGGAACGGCTCTTCGACACGGCGGAGGCCGAACTGGGCCCGGTGACCGGGCTGGTCAACAACGCAGGTGTGACAGGGCCGTTGGGGCGGCTGACGGACACGACGACGGAGAACCTGCGCCGGGTGGTGGAGGTCAACCTGCTCGGCTACCTGCTGTGCTGCCGCCGGGCGGCCCGCGACATGGCCGCGCGGGGCGGAGGCGCGATCGTGAACATCTCCTCCGCCGCGGCGACCCTCGGCAGCCCCGGCGAGTACGTCCACTACGCGGCGACCAAGGCGGCGACGGACGCGCTGACGGTGGGCCTGTCCAAGGAGCTGGGCCCGCAGGGCATCCGCGTCAACGCCGTCGCGCCGGGCACCATCGAGACCGACATGCACGCGGCGATGGGCGACCCGGACCGCCCGGCCAAGGTCGCCCTCACCACTCCCCTGGGCCGCCCGGGCCAACCCGCCGAGATCGCGGCGGCCGTGGCGTGGCTGCTGTCCCCGGACGCCTCCTACACGACGGGCACGGTGCTGCGGGTGGCGGGCGGCCGCTGACACCTACGCCGCGCCCGGCGGCTGCCCGCGCCCTCTTGCGAAGGGGGCGCGGGGCGGAGGTGGTGGCCGAACGGTCAGGTCGTGTACTCCGCCTCGGTCACGGCGGCCTCTCGGACGGGCACCGCCAGCAGGTCCATGTCCAGAGCTTCGAGGTACTTCACGAGCGCGTCCCGAGTACCTCGCAGCTCGTCGGCGAGGCCGGCTCCCTTGATACTGCCGGGCAGGACCACGCGGCGAAACGCGGCATCGTCGATCACGCCCGCGATCAGCTTCTCCGCCAGCCAGACCGGCGTCCGCTCCCGCATCACAAAGGTCAGGTGGACGCTCGGTTCGCCGATATCGACGACGTAGGGATTGTGCACCCACCCCCTCGGCAGCAGCAGCGATTCGCCTGCCCGCAGATCGACCTCGACATCGGGTCCAGCTGCCTCCCAGGCCGGGATGTAATCGTCTCGCCATACCCGCCCAGAAAGGCGTGGATGTAGTTCGAGTACCCCGTCTCCCGCTGGATGCCCCTGGACACCTCGGCGAGGAAGGGGACGACCCGCTGAAGGTTCCCGAGACGAACCGTGTGCCCTCGTCACTGAGCTTGCGCAGCTTCACGGGGTCAGTACGCCCGTGAGTCGTGTAGGCGTTCTGATTCAGGGAGGGATGGGGAGCACGCACGACGGCGATCTCGTTCGCCGGTACGCATCCCGTCTCGACGTACGAGGTGAGAGCGGCAGCGCTGATCAGGCGGTCGAGGTCCGTACGGCCCCGCGTGTACACGCGGGGCTCGTCCGGCCATGAGGCCATGAGATCGGCGACGCCCTCCTCCGGGAGCAGGAGGCCGAGTGACATGACGTCCTTTCATTTCAGGTCGGTGGAAGGGGGCACGTGATGATCGGGTCGATCGTGCTGAACGGGCGATGCGGGCAGCACACGACGGAGAAGGACGCGAGGCTCGAAGCCTTCGTGTAGTAGACCCACACGGCATCCGATCCTCGGCTGAGGGCTTCCAGGGCAGCCGTGGCCTTGTCTTCGAGTGAGAGATACGCCCGCCCGGAGTCGTCGCGGATGAAGGGAGGGTTCTCCTCGTACACCCTCCGCAGCCATGCGACGGCTTCGGCGGCGCTGGTCCACGTGCGCTCGCGCGCGGTCTGGTCCTTCCGCATCAGCCAGTGGCGGACCTGCATCGGAGGGAGCGAGGAGGCGAGAAACTCTCTGGTCTGCATGTCGCCGGGTTCGAGGCCCGGCCGCCGTCGGCCTTCTGCTCCGTACGCGTCACGGCTGCCGATCCACGGTCCGTAACCGTGGAAGTGCGGCTTCCCGGCCATGGGGGCCCTTCTTGGGATCGAGACGGGCCGCCCCCTCAGCAACAGGGGGCGGCTCCTGTCGGAACTGGCCGGGGGTTCTAGGTGAGACGCCGGCTCTTGGCCCATCCGAGGGCAAAGTTGTCCAGCTCGCTCACGGTGGCGCGCAGGTGGAGACCCGCGCCGGCGGGCTTGGTGTCCCGCAGGACGAAGCCGTCGGTCGTGCCCGGAATCTGCGCGAACTCGATGCACGTCTCGTGCTCGCCGCCCACATTGCCGCCGCAGAATTTCGTGAACTCCGCGCCGTCGATGGGCCGGTTGTAGAGATCGTCCATGGGAGTGGCCTCCTCGTGTGACACCGAAAGTACGGGGACGCGGTCCCCGCGCCGTGGAGCCTGTGCATCCGCCGAGCCGGGGCCACGGGAGCGAAGCGCACTCCGTAGCGGGAAGGGCTTGGTGGCGTTTCGAGGAAGCATCGTCCGGCCCGCTGTGGGCACTCAACGAACTTGCAGGCGCTTGCAGGCATTCACCCGAGCGCGTTGATCGCATCCGTAATCAGCGCACGCGCCTTCGGCCCGTGTGAGGCGATGGCGGCGAGTTCGGCGAACATCCTGGCGTACGTTCCGATCTCGCTCGGCTGCTTCACGGTCACCTGCGCGGTGGCCAGCTCGATGACGACCTGTTGATCGTCAAAGATCCAGAAGCCTTCGAGGGGCCACATGACGCGATCGGCGGACATCGAGATCACGCCCAGACTCACCTGCGGAAGAGAGGCGACGGTGAGGAGGTGGCCGAGCTGCGCGGCCATGATCTCGGAGCTGCCGAACCTGGACCTCAGAGCGGATTCCTCCAGCAGGATGCCGAAACGCCGGTTCGCGTCGCGGAGCACATGCTGCCGTTCGACGCGCACGGCGACTGCGGCTTCCGTGTCATCGGGGATCTGCCGGAAGGCCACAATGCGGCGCATGATCGCCCTGGCGTAGTCAGCCGTCTGCAGGATCCCGGGGATGACCCCCGGCTCGTAGACACGGAAGTGACGGGTCCGCTCGTACAGAGGGACGTGGGCCTGCTGCCCTCGCCGCAGCCCCTCTCGCTGCATCCTGCGCCACTCGACATACATCTCGTCGATGTTGTGCGCCCTGGAGACGAGGTCCGCGTACAACTCGGGCACGCCGCACAGCTCGCAGTACTGGCGGATGTCGTCGTCCGAGGGCGATGTGCGGGCATTCTCGATCCGGGAAGCCTTCGACTCACTCCATCCGGCACGGGCCGCGAAAGCCCGTGCCGTCATGCCTGTCGGCCTGCGGATCTCTCGGAGCCGCCGCCCGAGCGCTGCGCGTTCCGCCTGGACGGCGGAGAACGGTGAGGAGGGCACTGGCATGGTCTGTTCGGCGACCTGCTCGATCAGGCCGGCCGGTACTCCGCGTGTGGAATCGCGCGACTCCACACCGCTTCGAACGCGCTCACACAAAGGTCGCGAATCGCGGGATCGGCCACGACCTCGATCCATTCGCCCGGCGCGCACTCACCGTTGCCGTCGAAGTGGAGGACGAGTACAAGCTCACCGTCGAACACCCAGAAATCGTTTCCCGGAAGCGCTATGTCCGTCGCCTGTCGGCGGGGCAGCCACCGAATCTCCTCTCCCGCCTCGACGTTCGCGGCGGAGACGTGGTGCTCGAACTTGATGTAGTCCGACTCCGGCACCGAGAAGACCCGGGCACGACGGATCGAAACGCCCCTCTCCGTTGCGTCACGGACCCATTTGAGCCACGGCCTGAGCTCGGGGTCGTTGTCCTCCGCGGCGTCTCGGGCACCGGCCTTCCACGCGACGTAGCTCGGGTCCGACTCCATGTACGCGTCGCGCATCTCCAGATGCACTGCCGAATGACGGGCCGAGCCGAGCAGTTCCTCAAACGACGGGACTTTTGTCACCCTTCACCTCCAGGAAGAACTGGACCATGCGCCTCGGGAGCTCGACGACATCCTCGTGATCGGGAATGTCCATCTGGGACCGACGCTCGTCGTCGTTGATCTTGTAGCCCTGGACCACGTAGGTGTCGGTTTCGTCGTCAAGGTAGATCGTGGGAGATCCACCGTCCTTGCTCTCAGGGTCCTTGCCAAGCCTGTGCAGGGCCATGCGGTCCTCCTCGCTCGGGGGCTGACGATGCTTGAGGCCGAGCTTGCACCGCATTCACCCTCCGACGCACAGAACTTGCACGAGCTTGCACGGTTCGACGTCGCGCGCGTCTTCTCACGCGCGACGCGACGCCTGCACGTCCTCGAGAAAGGCCTGCCACGATCCGGCACCGAATCGCAGAACCGGGCCCCCCGCGCGCTTGCTGTCCCGTACGGCGGCCCCACGGGTGAGACCGGCAACCTCGACGCAGTCACCACCGCCCGACCCGCCACCGCTGTAGCTGCTCTTGCGCCATACGGTGTCGCCACACTGGGAGGCCATCACGGTTCGCACCCTCGACTTCCTTTCGGTTACAGCTCGCGCCTGACTCGCCGGATCAGTTCGAGACTGTCGGCAGGGCACAACGCCGCTGACCTCAGCGAGTCGAAGGCGAGCGTATAGGAGCGGGTTTCCTGCGGCGTCTCCATGTGCAGCGTCCCCGTGACTGCTCCCCCGCGACCGATGCCCGGGACGCCCGTCGGCGAGCTGCTCCCGTGGGGCTCCGTGCTGCACGGCGAGGGCAGCCCTGTCGTACGTCCGTACATCGCCGCGTACGAACAGCAAGAGACGCAGCGGGCACAAAGGCAGCGGCGCCGCGCGCTTTGGCTGGCGGGGCATGGCATCGACGTGGGGCCTCGACGGATCCACGGCGTGGAGGTGGCCTGATGGATCAGCCGTCGGCGGTTGTCCTGCGGTGGAGCCGCCGGGCCAGGAACGTCGGCCGGGCACGGGCCGAGTTGCGTACGGCCCTGGCGACCTGGGGGCTGAGCCGGATCGAGGACGCTGCATCCCTCGTACTCTCCGAGCTGCTGACCAACGCCGTCAGGCACGGTCGGACCGCCCCAAGCCGGGTGATCGAGACCCGCTACATCCCGATCCCAGGAGGGCTTCGCGTGGAGGTGCACGACGCCTCGGAAGTGCGTCCGCTCATGGCGATCCCCGGGGACGACGCGCACGGCGGTTGGGGACTTCCCCTGGTCGACCTGCTGTCGGAGAAATGGGGCGTGTCCGATCGGGAAGGACCCGGAAAGCTCGTATGGGCTGGGCTTTCGGACGAGGCGATGTCGTAGCCCTGAACAGGACCGCCCTAGGGACGGCGGCGGTCCTGTCCCTCGTCAGAGGCGGGCGCCCGCAGGGCGCTACGCGTCCAGTGCCGCGCGCCAGGTGCGGACCGCGTCCGGGGAGACCGGGGCCGTCCAGCCCTGGGGGCGGGCCGCGCCGCCGATGTGGAAGGCGGTGAGGCCGGCCGCGCGCAGTGCGGGGAGGTGGTCCAGGCGCAGGCCGCCGCCGACCAGGATCTGGGGCTCGTACCCCGGCTCGCCGGTCCGTGCGGCCTCGGCCTTCAGGACCGGCAGGCCGTCGTCGACGCCAGTGGCCGCGCCCGCGGTGAGGTAGGTGTCCAGGCCGGGCAGGTCGGCGAGCTGCTTGCGCAGGGCGTCGCGGTCGGCCGCGCGGTCGATGGCCCGGTGGAAGGTCCAGCGGCAGCCGTCGAGGACGGCGATCAGCCTCTCCACCGCCACCAGGTCGGGGTCCCCGTGCGCCGTCAGGAAGCCGAGGACGAACTCGTCGGCGCCCGCCTCCCGGAGCTCGGTGGCCCGGGCGACGAGCGCGTTCACGTCGCCCGCCGCGAAGCCGTCGGTCAGTCTGAGCATCACACGCAGCGGGATGTCCACGGCGGCGCGGATCGCCGCGAAGGCGGTGAGGGACGGGGTCAGACCGTCCGCCGCCATGTCGGTGACCAGTTCGAGGCGGTCCGCTCCACCGGCCTGGGCCGCGACGGCGTCCGCCTCGTCGAGGGCGATCACCTCAAGGACTGCACGCTTGCTCATCGAGCCCATTCCTCCACGAAGACGGCTACAGGTCTAGTCCAATAACAGACTAGCCGTGTGTGTGGCCGCCCGCATCGTGCGCGTCGCTTCCGGCCGACGCGGGAGCGGTCGACGCGGGCCCGGCCGGCGCGGGAGCCGTCGCGTGACGCGGCCCCGCGTGGACCGTGAACGCCGCCGTCCGCACCTTGCCGCCGTGCTGGAAGTCGAGGAAGAGCCGGTACGTCCCCGCGCTCGGCGCCGTCGCCGTGAAGGAGACGTCCGGGCCGGGGCCGCCCTCATTGGGGTGGACGTGCAGATAGGCGAGGTCGCCGTCGCGCAGGGCGACGAGGTGACCGTACGCCCCGAGGTAGGGCTCCAGGTCCGTGACCGGCTTGCCGCCCTTGGCGACCGTGAGCTTCAGCTCGCCCGCCCTGCCCGGGTCGAGCGTCCCGCCGAGGGTGACCTGGTAGCCGTCGACGGTCGCGGTCGGCGCGGCGGCCGGCAGCGGCCGGGGCGCGTACGCACCGGGTACGGAGAGGTCCACGCCCAGCGTCACGCCCTTCGCACCGGCGGCCGCCGGCTTGAAGTCGGCGAAGGCCTTGTAGCCACCGGCCGCGGGGAGGTCGACCGGCGTCGACCAGGTCCCGTCCGCCGCCCGCACGGGGTGCAGGTGACGGTAGACCGTCAGATCGCGCGAGGCCACGATGAAGTGGAGTTCCTTGCCGTGCTCGGTCGTGTACGCGGTGACCTTCCGGCCGGCCGCGTCCTTGATCGAGAACTTCAGCACGCTCCGGCCGACGCCCGGCTTCGGTGTTTCCATGGCCAGCGTGTAACCGCCCTCCGAGACCTGCAGCCCGCCGGCGGAGGGCGCCTGCGCCGCCTCCTCGTGACCCCCGCGCCCCGCGCCGGCTCCGGGCTTCGAGGGCGACGCGTGGTCGCCGTGCTCCGCCTTCTTCGGCTCGCCCACGGGACCGACGCCTGCGCCGACCCCGTACGCGGTCCCGAAGGTCGCGGCCAGGGCGGCGGCGAAGGCAGTGATCTTCACTCCGGTGTTCATGGCAGCTCTCCCGTACGTGAGTAACCGTTCGATGCACTTCACCATACCCCTGGGGGGTATCAAGTCAAGCCGAGGAACTGCTTGCGTCGAAATACCACAGGGGGGTATACATGGACTCAGGCCGATACCCCCCGAGGGTATCCGGAACCCGCCCGCTCCACCGACCGAGGAGGAACCCATGTCTTCCTGCTGTACTCCTGACGGCAGCTGCTCGACCAACGCCGGCGAGGCCACGACCGCCACCGCCGTCGCCGACAGCACCGCCACCGTCTACGCCGTGACCGGCATGACCTGCGGCCACTGCAAGACCGCCATCACCACCTCCGTCAGCGCGCTGGAGGGCGTCATCTCCGTGGACGTCGATGTCGCCGGCGGCCTGGTGACCGTCACCACCGGCGGAGAGCCCGACGACGCCGCGATCGCCGCCGCGGTCGACGACGCCGGCTACGAGCTCACCGGCCGCGCCTGACCGGCGCGCGCGAGCGCCACCCCGGCCGCCGGGGCCCGACCACCACACACCCGGGCCCCGGCCCCCGACTTCCAGTGATCAGGGCCGGCCGCCACGAACAAGGCGAGTGAGCCGAAGGGGCGCGCGGGCGTCGAGAGGAAGAACGCGCTCAGGCGGCGAGGAACGAGCCGCCGAGCACGATCGCCCGTCGACGCACGCACGAAGCGCCCCGGAGGAGAACCGAGCCTCAGAACAGAGAGGTGTCTCATGACTACGACGACCCCCGGCGCCGCCCAGGTCGAGCTCGCCATCGGCGGCATGACCTGCGCCTCGTGCGCGGCCCGTATCGAGAAGAAGCTGAACCGTATGGACGGGGTCGAGGCCACCGTCAATTACGCCACGGAGAAGGCGAAGGTCACGTTCGACGCGGACGCCGACATCTCGGTCGCCGACCTGATCGCGACGGTGGAGGCCACCGGCTACACCGCCGCCGAGCCCCAGCCCGAGCGCACCGCGCACAGCGGCGGCGAGGACGGGCCCACGGACGAGGAGAAGGCCGACGAGGAGCTGCGGCCGCTGAAGCAGCGGCTGGTCACGGCCGTCGCGCTCGCCGTCCCCGTCATCGCGATGGCGATGATCCCGGCGCTGCAGATCGAGTACTGGCAGTGGCTGAGCCTCACGCTGGCCGCGCCGGTCGTCGTCTACGCCGCCTGGCCCTTCCACCGTGCCGCCTGGACCAACGCCAGGCACGGCGCGGCCACCATGGACACCCTGATCTCGGTCGGCACCATCGCCGCGTTCCTGTGGTCGCTGTGGGCGCTGTTCTTCGGCACCGCCGGTACGCCGGGCATGACGCACCCCTTCGAGTTCACGATCGCCCGCACCGACGGCGCCGGGAACATCTACCTGGAGGCCGCGGCCGGTGTCACCGCCTTCATCCTGGCCGGCCGGTACTTCGAGGCCCGCTCCAAGCGCAAGGCCGGCGCCGCGCTCAAGGCGCTGATGCAGCTGGGCGCCAAGGAGGTCACCGTCCTGCGCGGCGGGCGCGAGGTCACCGTGCCCACCGCCGAACTCCAGGTCGGGGACCGCTTCCTGGTCCGCCCGGGCGAGAAGATCGCCACCGACGGCACCGTCGTCGAGGGCTCCTCCGCCGTCGACGCCTCGATGCTCACCGGGGAGTCCGTCCCCGTCGAGGTCTCCGTCGGCGACAACGTCACCGGCGCCACCCTCAACGCCGGCGGCCGCCTGGTCGTCGAGGCCACCCGCGTCGGCGCCGACACCCAGCTCGCCCGGATGGCCAAGCTGGTCGAGGACGCCCAGAACGGC
>NZ_JAGGOS010000177.1 GCF_018614205.1 Streptomyces sp. ISL-36
CCGGCGCGCGCTCGGCCCCGGGGGTGGCCCCGATCCCGGGCGCGGCCCCGATCCCGCCCGCGGCCCCGATCCCGCCCTCGGCCCCGGGCGTGGTCGGGATCGCCGAGCGCAGGCCGTGGCGCTTGCGCCAGGCGACGATCGCCGCGGCCAGGCCGGACACGACGATGAACCCCATCGAGACCAGGAACGCGGGCGAGGTCGGTGAACCGGCCTCGCTGCCCGCGATCACGTACGCCACCGTGTTCGGGATGGAGCCGATCCCCGTCGCCAGGAGAAAGGGCAGGTAGCCCATACGGGAGACCGCCGCGCAGTAGTTGGCGGCGGCGAACGGAACCCCCGGGAAGAGCCGGATGGCCAGCATGGAACGGAAGCCGTGCCGGCTCAGCTGCCCGTCCGCCGCCTTCAGCCAGTGACCGCGCAGCAACGGCCGCAACGCGCCCTGTCCCAGAACCCGCCCGAGGGTGAACGCGATCCCGGCCCCCAGAACCGTCCCGGCCACCGCGGACACCAGCCCCGCCTGCGCCCCGAACAGCGCGCCGGCAGCCAGGTTCAGGATCGGCCGGGGCACGAAGGCCGCCGTGCACAGCCCGTACGCGAGCCCGAACAGCACCACCGCGCCCGCGCCGCTCATCTGCGGCGGCCACCCCGCCGCGAGCAGCCGCTGGGGTTCGTACAGCACCACCGTCGTCGCTGCGCTCAGCAGCAGTACGGCGAGCAGGGACAGTCGCGACCAGGGCGAGAGTAGCGCCCGGGAACAGCGAAGAGCGAGGGAGCCCGGCGGCCGGGTGACGGGGTCGAGCATCCGGGGAGACTAACCGACAAGCACATGTGATCGCCGTAATGTCCGTCATCCGCCGTAGTGTGAGACGCATGACGACCGGCGTCCCCGACAGCGCTCTGGCCGACTCCGTGCTGACCCGCCTCACGGAGGTCTACCCCACCGCCGGCGACCCGTTCCGGGCACAGGAACAGATCGCCTACATGAAGGGGATCGCCCCCTTCCTCGGCATCCGGACCCCCGAGCGGCGCGCTCTCTCCCGTACGGTCCTCCAGGGCGCCGCGCGCCCCGACGAGGCGGACTGCGCGGCCGTCGCCCTGCGCTGCTTCGCCCTCCCCGAGCGCGAGTACCACTACTTCGCCGTCGACTACTTGCGCCGGTACGTCACCCGCTGCTCCTCCGGCTTTCTGCCCGTCGCCCGACGGCTCGTCACCACCGTCTCCTGGTGGGACACGGTCGACCACCTCGCCGCCCACGTGGTCGGCGGCCTCGTCGCCGCCGATCCGGCGCTCGCCGTGCGGATGGACGAGTGGATCGAGGACGACGACCTCTGGGTCGCCCGCACCGCGCTCCTGCACCAACTCCGGTTCAGGGACGCCACCGACGCCGAGCGGCTCTTCGCCCACTGTCTGCGCCGGGCCGGCCACGCCGACTTCTTCATCCGCAAGGCGATCGGCTGGGCCCTGCGCGAGTACGCCAAGACCGACCCCGACGACGTCCGCGCCTTCGTCGCGCAGCATCGGGGCCGTCTCTCACCCCTCTCCGTGCGCGAGGCGCTCAAGAACCTCTGACGCCACGAAAATCGTTCGACGCCGGCGCCCCGCCCGGCCATGATCGTAGGCATGTTCCGGTACGCCTTCCTCGCAGCACGGCCCGCAGTCGCGGCCGCGCCGAAGGCTGCCGTCGTCCTCCCCGCGCTCTGCGCTGTCGCACTCGACGGCGCCCGAAGCTGACCCTCCCCGGATCGTCCGGCGGACCCCGCAGGGGGAGGGTCGGTCCGGCCCCGGGGTCCCCGCCACACGCTTCGAGCTCAAGGAACGAGCGAACCATGCCCAAGACGGCATACGTGCGCACCAAGCCGCACCTGAACATCGGAACCATGGGGCACGTCGACCACGGCAAGACCACCCTGACCGCCGCCATCACCAAGGTCCTCAGCGAGCGCGGGACCGGCAGCGCCACCTCCTACGTCCCGTTCGACCGTATCGACCGCGCGCCCGAGGAGGCCCAGCGCGGCATCACCATCAACATCGCGCACGTCGAGTACGAGACCGACACCCGCCACTACGCCCACGTCGACATGCCCGGACACGCGGACTACGTCAAGAACATGGTCACCGGCGCGGCTCAGCTCGACGGGGCGATCCTCGTGGTGTCCGCGCTCGACGGGATCATGCCGCAGACCGCCGAGCAAGTCCTGCTCGCCCGTCAGGTCGGCGTCGACCACATCGTCGTCGCGCTCAACAAGGCCGACGCCGGGGACGACGAGTTGACCGACCTCGTCGAGCTGGAGGTACGGGAGCTGCTCACCGCCCACGGCTACGGCGGCGACACCGTCCCCGTCGTGCGGGTCTCCGGCCTGAGGGCCCTGGAGGGCGACCCGCGCTGGACCGGGGCGATCGAGGCGCTGCTCGACGCGGTGGACACCTATGTGCCCATGCCGGTGCGCTATGTGGAGGCGCCGTTCCTGATGTCCGTCGAGAACGTCCTGACCATCACCGGCCGTGGCACGGTCGTCACCGGCGCGGTCGAGCGCGGCACGGTGAAGGTCGGCGACCGTGTGGAGGTCCTCGGCGCGGACACGGAGACGGTCGTCACCGGCGTCGAGACCTTCGGCAAGACCATGGAGTCCGCCGAGGCGGGGGACAACGTGGCGCTGCTGCTGCGCGGGGTCGCGCGGGACGCCGTACGCCGCGGCCATGTGGTGGCGGCGCCGGGCAGCGTCGTGCCGAGCCGGCGGTTCACCGCGCAGGTGTACGTCCTGTCGGGGAAGGAGGGCGGCCGTACGACTCCGGTCTCCACCGGCTACCGGCCGCAGTTCTACATCAGGACCGCGGACGTCGTCGGCGACGTCGACCTCGGCCAGGCGGCGGTCGCCCGCCCCGGCGACACGGTCACCATGACCGTCGAACTCGGCAGGGACGTACCGCTGGAGCCGGGCCTCGGCTTCGCGATCCGCGAGGGCGGCCGCACGGTCGGCGCCGGGACAGTCACGTCCGTCGGTTGACGGGGGCCTGACCGACCGTCGGTTGACGGGGCCTGACCGACCGCGGGTTGATGGGGCTTGACCGACCGCCGGGTTGACGGGGCCCCACCGACCGTCGGTCGACCAGTTTCGCCGCACGGTCGTCGTCGGTGGGGGCCTGACCGGCCGTCGGTCGGCGGGACGCCACTGGGCAGCCTTCGGTCGGCTCGGGCCCGGCCCACCGTCGAGCGGGCCGGAGGCCCGCATTCCGCCCCCGGCGGGATGCGGGCCCGACCGGCTCCGCCAGACTGGGATCATGACGCGGAGAGCATTGGTACTGGGCGCGGGCGGACTCGTGGGTGCGGGCTGGGAGATCGGCGTTCTGCTCGGTCTGGCGAAGTCCGGGATCGACCTGTCCACGGCGGATCTCATCGTCGGCAGCTCGGCGGGGGCGGTCGTCGGAGCGCTGTTCGCTTCGGGGCGGTTCACCCTGGCCGAGCTGTACGAGGGCCAGCTCGACGACTCCCCGGGCGAGCCCGCCGCGCGGCTCGGCGCGGGAACGATCCTGCGCTACACGACCGCCGTCCTGACCTCCCGTACCCCCGAGATGTACGGGCGGAAGCTCGGCCGGCTCGCGCTCGGTGCCGCCACCGTCGACGAGGCCGCCCGCCGGGAGACCGTCGCCCGTCGGCTGGGCCCGGTGACGCGGTGGCCCGAGCGCCGGCTGCTCATCACCGCCGTCGACGCCTCGACCGGTGAGCTCACCGCCTTCGACGCGGCGAACGGCGCCCCGCTCGTGGACGCCGTGACCGCGAGCTGCGCGATACCGGGGCTGTGGCCGCCGGCCACCGTCGACGGCCGCCGGTGGATCGACGGGGGAGTCCACTCCACCGCCAACGCGCACCTCGCCGCCGGTCACGACCGGGTCGTCGTCATCGCCCCCAACGCCTCCGGCAACAAGGCGATCGCCTCTCCGGCGCGCCAGGGCGCGGCGCTGGCCGGGACCGGCGCACGCGTCGAGGTGATCACACCGGACGCCGCCTCCAAGCAGGCCTTCGGCCGGGGCGCGCTCGATCCGAGCCGACGGGGTCCCGCCGCCCGTGCCGGACGGGCCCAGGCCGCCGCCCATGCGGAGGCCGTGGCCGCGGTGTGGGCACAATGAGGGCGTGAACGAGAGCGCGAACGAGCAGATCCCCGTCATCCGGGACGTCGACGGCGGAACGGCTCGGCTCCTGCCCGATGTCGACCGGGAACGGGCCTGGCTCCTCACCGTCGACGACGCTCCTCAGTCGTACATCGACCTGGACGCGCCCACGCATCTCGAATTCGAATACGCGCGCCGGCTCGCCCATGTCATCGACGGCGTGGCCGACGAGGGCGCTCCTCTCGACGTGCTGCACCTCGGCGGCGGGGCGCTCACCCTGCCCCGCTACGTCGCCGCGACCCGTCCCGGCTCACGCCAGGACGTCGTCGAGGCCGACCGGGCGCTGCTCGACCTGGTCACCGAGCACCTTCCGCTGCCGCAGGACTCCGGTGTCATCGTGCACGGCGCGGACGCCCGCAGCTGGCTGGAGAACGCGCCCGACGCGTCGGCGGACGTGCTGATCGCCGACGTCTTCGGGGGCTCGCGCGTGCCCGCGCATCTGACGTCGGCCGAGTACGCGCGCGAGGCTCGGCGGGTGCTGCGGCCGGGCGGGATCTACGCCGCCAATCTGGCCGACGGATCGCCGTTCGCCTTCCTCCGCTCCCAACTGGCCACCTTCGCCGGTGTCTTCCCCGAGCTGGCGCTGATCGCCGAACCGGCCGTGCTGCGCGGCCGGCGCTTCGGGAACGCCGTTCTGGTCGCCTCCGACCGGGACATCGACACCGCCCGGCTGGCCCGGCGCACGGCGGCGGACGCCTTCCCCGCGCGGGTGGAGTACGGGGCGTCCCTCGCCCGCTTCATCGGCGACGCCCGCCCGGTGAGCGACGCGGACGCGGTGCCGTCACCCGTACCGCCGGACGGGGCGTTCAGCGTCGGCTGAGGCCCCGTCGGAACGGCCCCTCCGTCGGAGTGGCCGCCCCTCCGTCATCCGGGCGGGCGTCCTGTGCCGTCAGGTGCCGGAGCGGTCCGTCGGATCTTCGGCGGTCGTGACAGCAGCGGCAGCGGCAGCGGCTGTGGCGGTCGAGGCGGTCGTGGCGGTCGAGGCGGTCGTGGCGACCGTCGCGGTCGACAGGCCGGGCAGCGCGGCGTTGGCCGGGGCCGGGGCCGGGGCCGGACCGTGGACCTCCTTCGTACGGCGCGTCAGATTCCGCACGTCGGGGACGAGCAGGACGAGCGCCGTCACCACCACGATCAGCGTCGCCGAGCCCCACAGCGCCTCGCGCCGGCCGAAGAGGCTCTCCGCCGGACCCGCGAGCGCCGTGGACAGCGGCAGCATGGCCGTCGAGCCGAACCAGTCGTAGGCGGAGACCCGGGACAGCTTCTCCTCCGGGATCTCCTGGTGCAGCGTGGTCATCCAGGCCACGCCGAACACCTCGATGGCCACACCGCTGACGAACATGGCGGCCGCCAGCCCGACCACGTCCAGCGGCACCGCGAGCGCCGCCGAGGGCAGGGCGATCGGGAAGACGCCCAGGGTGCCGACGAGCAGCATGCGGCGCGGTTTCCAGCGCATCATCAGCAGCGCGCCCATCAGGGTGCCGACCCCGAAGGCGGCCAGCGCGAGCCCCCAGGGCCGGGCGCCGCCCAGGTGGTCCCTGGCGACCAGCGGTCCGTACACCGACTCGGCCGCGCCCACCAGCGCCACGACGATGGAGAACTGGGCCACGATCGACCACAGCCACGGGCGGCCGATGAACTCCTGCCAGCCCTCGCGGAGATCGGCGAGCAGTCCGCCGCTCGCCGCGCGCTCGGCGATGTGGCTGACGTCGAGGAAGGCGCGGAGCGCGCCTGCGAGGGCGAACGCCGCCGCGTCGATGGCGAGGACCCAGCCGGGGCCGACGGCGGCGATCATCGCGCCGCCGAGGGCGGCTCCGCCGATGCCGGCGCCGTGCATCGCCATCCGGAAGAGGGCGAAGGCGCGGCTGACCTGCTCACCGCTGACGCTGGACATCAGCATGCCTTCGGCGGCGGGGCTGAAGAAGGCCTGCCCCGTTCCGCACAGCGCGGTCAGCAGCATCATCTGCCACAGCTGAGGGTCGCCCGTGAGCACGAGGAGCGCGAAGACCGCCTGTGAGACGCAGTTGAGGGCGTTGGCCGCGACCATCACCCGGTGCCGGGGTATCCGGTCGGCCACCGCGCCGCCGACGAGCAGGAAGAGGACGAGCGGTAGCGTGCGGGCCGCCGCCACGAGGCCCACGTCACCGCCGTCGCCGCCGGACTGGAGAACGGCGAACGCCGCCGCGATCAGGGCCCCGTGGGTTCCGAGGTTGGTGATGATCGCGGCGGCGGTCAGCAGCAGATAGTTGCGGCCCGCCCACTCGGGGCGGCGGGAGCGCAGCGGTGTGCGGGGGGAGGCGGCGGAGGTTCTCACCCCGGGACTATCCCTGTCGCCGCCGCCTCCTGCCAAACCGATTACCGGACGACTCCGGCCTCGACGACTTCGTCCCGGCCGGAGTCAGGACAGCGGCGTCGGTGTCGGTGTCGGTGTCGGTGTCGGCGTCAGGACGACGCCGGGGCCAGTCGCACGGTGGAGAGGATCTGCTGGATCGTGGCGTCCGGCAGCTCCTCTTTGACCCCGTCGGCCGCGTACAGCACGAACGACGAGAAGTCGCCCTTGGAGTTCTTGAAGGAGAACGCGACGGACTTGCCGTCCGACTCGCACTTGTTCCGCTTCTTGATGCCCGGGGCGGTGGCCGTGGCGAGACTGCCCACGAGGCCGGACTTGGTCGTGTACGGGACGGCCTTGGTGATCTTGATGGTGCCCTTGGGCATGTGCTGGGCGTAGCCGGCCCACACCCAGTTGCCGGCCTCGTTGTACGCCGCCTCCGAGGTGTTCTTGGCTCCCTGGCCGCCCTTCGTGCCCGCGGTGCTCAGGCCCCAGGTGTCCTCGGAGCCGTTCTTGTCGGTGTCGAAGGTGCACCACTTGCTCTTGAACCGCGCGGGAGCCGACATGGTGACGACGGGGCTGCCGTCGCCCTTCTTCTCGTCCTCGAAGAACGTGATGGAGCCGGGCTTCAGCAGTTCCCACTCCGGCGGTACGTCGAACAGAGTGCCGTACTTCGGGTTGTGGACGACCTTCCAGCCCGGGATCGTCGGCTGCTGCCCGGCGTCGTCGCGCGGGTTGTCGAGCGAGGGAGAGGGGGCGGCGGACGTGGGCGCGGTCACGGAGGGCTTGGGATCGTCTCCGGCGTGGGTGTTCTTGTCGTCGTCCTTGCCGAGGACCAGGTAGCCCGTCACACCGGCGGCGACGACCACGGCGGTCGCGGCGACGATGGCGATGAGCGTCGTCTGCTTCTTCTTGCCGTCACCCGGTCCGCCCTGCGGCGGGCCCGGCATCGCGTACTGCGGCACGGTCGGCTGCTGGTAGGGGTTGGGCTGCGGGTACCCGGGCTGCGCAGGCTGCTGCGGATAGCCCGGCTGCGTCGGCGGCTGCTGCGGATAGCCGGGCTGCTGCTGGTATCCCGGCTGCTGGTACGGGTTCGGCTGCTGGGGATAGCCCGGCTGCTGATACGGGTTCTGGTCCTGCGGGTTCTGCTCGCCCCCGGGCGGCTGCTGTCCTGGCCACATGGCCAGTAACCATAGAGGTGCGGCGGAGAGCCTGCTACGCCCGGTCCCCGCGCGGACCACCCGGGGGAACCCGACGGGGGACGGTTCAGGGGATGGCCATCGCTCCTACTCGTGGGTAACATCGGCGCATGAGCGCAGACCAGATGTCCGTCGGCGAGATGCTCGCCGCCACGGTCCCCATGGCCAGGACCCTCAACCTCGAGTTCCTGGAGACCACTTCCGAGCGTGCCGTCGTCCGTCTGCCGGACCAGGCCGACTACCACAACCATGTCGGCGGCCCGCACGCCGGAGCCATGTTCACGCTGGCCGAGTCGGCCAGTGGCGCGATCGTCCTCGCCGCCTTCGGCGACCAGCTCGGCCGCGCCGTTCCGCTCGCCGTCAAGGCCGAGATCGGCTACAAGAAGCTCGCCATGGGTGTCGTCACGGCCAACGCCACGCTGGGCCGCCCGGCCGCCGAGGTCGTCGCCGAGCTGGACGCGGGTGAGCGCCCTGAGTTCCCCGTGCGGATCGAGATCACGCGCGAGGACGGCGCCGTGACCGGCGAGATGACGGTGGTCTGGACCCTGCGCCCGAACTCCTGACCCCTGGTCGCCGCCTTCCGCCCCCGCACCGCTTCCGGTGCGGGGGCGGTCGTGCGCGTGGGCCCGGGGTCGTCGCGCCTGGGTCGAGGGCGGTCGTGCGCGTGGGCCCGGGGCGGGGGTGCGCCCCGGCGGCCGGCGGTCATGTGCCCGGTCGCGGGACGGGCGTCCGTTCTCCGCGACCAGGTACGCTTCCCCGGCATGCGCGACGCCGCGCGCGCAGCGGCTTCGGGCCGACACGGTCGATACGGGAGGAATCCGCGTTGCACGTCCAGGAGTGGCTGGAGACGATCCCCGCGGTCGCCATCTACGCGCTGGTGGGAGTGGTGATCGGGCTGGAGAGCCTGGGCATCCCGCTGCCCGGCGAGATCGTCCTCGTGAGCTCGGCGCTGCTCGCCTCGCAGCACGGCGACATCAACCCGTACGTCCTCGGTGCCTGCGCCACGGCCGGAGCGATCATCGGGGACTCGATCGGCTACGCGATCGGCCGCAAGGGCGGTCGGCCGCTGCTCGTCTGGCTGGGGAAGAAGTTCCCCAAGCACTTCAGCGAGGGCAACATCGCGCTGGCCGAGCGGTCGTTCGAGAAGTGGGGCATGTGGGCGGTCTTCTTCGGCCGCTTCGTCGCCCTGCTGCGGATCTTCGCGGGTCCGCTCGCGGGCGTGCTGCGCATGCCGTACTGGAAGTTCCTCATCGCCAACGTCTTCGGCGGAATCCTCTGGGCGGGCGGTACCACGGCCGTCATCTACTCGGTGGGTGTCGTCGCCGAGGCGTGGCTGAAGCGCTTCTCGTGGCTGGGGCTGGTGCTCGCCGTCGTGATCGGCCTCGCCTCGATGCTGATCCTGAAGAACCGCGCGAAGAAGGCGGCGGCCGAGGCGGAGGCGCCGGCCGCCGAGCCGGTGCCGGTCGCCGACTGACGACAACGGCGGCGGCGGTACGGCGGCGGCGGTACGGAGACGGCGGTACGGAGACGGAGAAGGGCGCGGCGCCCGTGCGGGTGCCGCGCCCTTCCCTGTGCGGGGGTCTCAGTCGCCGAAGGCCTCGGCGTGGCCCTTCGCCAGGTGCAGGTACATCTCCGCGTTGAGGCGGATGCCCGCCTGCTCCTCCTCCGTCAGCGGGCGCCGGACCTTGGCGGGGACTCCCGCGACCAGCGAACCGGGCGGGATCTCCATCCCCTGCGGCACCAGCGCCTGGGCGGCGATGAGCGACCCCGCTCCGACCAGGGCCCCGTTGAGGATCGTGGCGCCCATGCCGACGAGGACGTCGTCCTCGACCGTGCAGCCGTGGACGGTCGCGTTGTGGCCGACGGTCACCCGGTCGCCGATGGTGACCGGGAAGCCCGGGTCGACGTGGACCGTGCAGTTGTCCTGGATGTTGGAGTCCTCGCCGACGGCGATGGGGCCGCAGTCCGCCCGCAGCACCGCGTGGTACCAGACGCTGGCGCGGGCGCCGAGCGTGACGTCACCCAGCACGACGGAGGTCGGGGCGGTGAAGGCGGTCGGATCGACCTTCGGCTCCTTGCCGCCCACACCCTTGATCAACGCCTCTGTCATCGTCCGCTCCTGATCCTTCACCGGTTGCGTCACGCCTGGAGGGAACACTAGTCGCGGCCCATGACGGACATCACAGGGCACCCCGGTGACCAGGCGCGACGGCGGCGACTACCGTGTGCGGGTGCGCAGGAACAGAAACACGTTCTCATCCCTCACCGCCTGGCGGCGCCGGGTGGTAGCCCACGCCCTGCAGGGTGGCCGGCGCTGGGTGCAGCAGGCGGGCGCGGTCACCGCCGAGCACCCCGGGAAGCTGCGTTTCCGGCGGCTGGGCGCGGGGACACGGCTCGCCTTCCCTCAGGGCACGGTCTTCGGTGAGCCCTGGATCGAGATCGGCGAGCACTGCATCATCGCCGAGCAGGTCACGCTCACCGCGGGCATGCTCCCCGGCCTCGACCTCGGCCCCGCGCCGATCCTGACCCTCGGTGACGGCGTCGTCCTGGGGCGCGGCAGCCATGTCATCGCCGACGCCATGGTGACCATCGGCTCCGACACGTACTGCGGCCCGTACGTCTACATCACCTCGACCAACCACAGCTACGACGATCCCCACGAGCCGGTCGGCCGCCAGTGGCCGCGCTCGGAGCCGGTCGAGATCGGACCGGGCTGCTGGGTGGGCACGGGGGCGGTGATCCTGCCGGGCGCGCGGCTGGGGCGCAATGTGGTGGTCGCGGCGGGCGCCGTCGTACGGGGAGAGGTGCCGGACCACTCGGTCGTGGCCGGGGCCCCGGCCAGGGTCGTACGGAGCTGGGACCCGGAGAACGGCTGGCAGCCGCCGCTGCGTACGCCGCCCCCCGTGCCGATCCCGGACGGGGTGACGTCCGAGCAGCTCGCCGCCCTCGCGGAGTGGGACCTCGCGGAGAGCTGACGTCCTCGCGGAGTGAGACCGCGGGCGAGGCTGACGTCCTCGCGGAGGCCGGACGGCGCTGGCGGAGGGCTGCCGTCCTCACAGAGGTCGGACGGTGCTGTGGAGGGCTGACGCCGTCGCGGAAGTCGGACCCGCCGTCGCCGAGGGCCGGCGTCGATCGACGGTCCTCAGCCGGTCGCGAGCAGCACCGTGCCGACCAGGGCGAGGCCCGCGCCCGCGGCCTGCACCGCCCGCAGCCGTTCCTTGAGCACCCCGCGGGCGGCCAGCGCGGTGACCACCGGATAGAGGTTGGCCAGTACGGCGGCGACGGTGACGGGACCGGTCTGCGCGGCGATCGAGTACGTACCGTTGGCGGCGACGTCGGCCAGGCCCACGAAGGCGAGCGCCGGAAGGGCCGCCAGGACGGCCTTCATGCCGCCGCCCTCGGGCAGCACCCGGCCGCCCCGCTTGACGGAGACGAACAGCGCGCCGCCGCCCACCACCACGTTGGTGACCCGCTGTACGAAGAGTGCGAGGAAGAGCCCGGTCAGGGTCGAGGACGCCTCGGCGATCAGTGCCATCACCGAGCCGAAGCCGAAGGCGGCGACAAGGGTGAGGAGCACCGCCTGGCGCTGCACCGGCGCACCGCGCAGCTCCGGGCCGCCGGCCAGCACGATGCCCACCACGGCGACGCCGATCCCGGCGAACTGGAGCAGCCCGGGCCGGTCGCCGAGCAGCAGGCCCACGGAGACGGGAACGACGACGCCGAGCGAGCCGAGCGGGGAGACCACGCCCATCGGGCCGAGGGCCAGGGCCTTGTAGAAGCAGAGCATCGCCACCGGACCCACCACGCCCGCCGCGGCCGCGTACCAGAGCTGTGGTCCCGCCTCGCTCAACCCTCCGGTGGCCACCACGATCGCGCCGAGGACGAGAACCGCGACCAGCTGGGAGGCGACGACGACCGTCAGGGCCGGCATGCGCCGGGTGAGCAACCCGCCGCCGAAGTCGGCCAGCCCCCACAGGAGGGCGGTGGCCAGGGCGAACAGCGCAGTCATGTGTTTCCTCGCAGGGGGCGGTTCTCGCAGTACAGTGCGGTGTACAGCTGAGTACACTGCGGTAGACCACACCGTAGTGCAGTCTGCTGAACTCTGTCATCCAAAATATTGGACGGAATGTGTCCGACCTCGATCAGCTCACGCAATCGCTCGCGCGGAACCTGAAGCGGTGGCGCAATGAACGCGGCTTCACGCTGGACGCGCTCGCCGCCCGCGCGGGCGTCAGCCGCGGCATGATCATCCAGATCGAGCAGGCCCGTACGAATCCCAGCGTCGGCACCACCGTGAAGCTCGCGGACGCCCTCGGGGTCTCGATCACCACGCTCCTCGACTACGAGCAGGGCCCCCAGGTCCGACTCGTCCCGCCGAGCCAGGCCGTGCGCATGTGGTCCACCTCCACCGGCAGTCACACCACCCTCCTGGTCGGCACCGAGGCGCGCGGGCCGCTGGAACTCTGGTCCTGGACGCTGATGCCCGGCGACGGCAGCGCCTCCGACCCCCACCCCGACGGCACGACCGAACTGCTGCACGTCACCGAGGGGGTGCTCACCCTGGTCGTCGAGGGCGAGGAACACACCCTGCCGGCCGGGACGTCGGCCGTCTTCGAGGCGAACGTGCCGCACGCCTACCGCAACGACGGCCGGGAGAAGGTCGAGCTGACCATGGCGGTCTCCATCCCGCCCGTACGCTGAGACGCCCAAACCCCGGTGGCGGGCGCCTTGTTAGCGTGATCGGTATGCGCGCACCCATCGGAGACTTCGACCACGCCGTACCCGCCCCCGACTGCCTGGACCAGCTCACGGAGCCGGTCGCCGCCGCAGTCCGCGCCTGGCAGGGCGTCGTACCGGCCGATCAACTGCTGTACGTGGACACCGACCCGGAGATCGCCGACACGGCCGCGTTCGTCGAGAACCACGGCCGTGACCTGCTCGACCGGTCGGCGAACTGCGTGATCGTCGCGGGGAAGCGCGGCGAGGAGACGACCCTGGCCGCGTGCGTGGTGCGCTCGGCGACCCGGGTCGACGTCAACGGTGTCGTCCGCCGGCATCTGGGCTCCCGCAAGGTGCGGTTCGCGCCGATGGAGACGGCGACCGGCGCGCCCGGCATGGAGTACGGCGGCATCACCCCGATCGGCCTTCCGGCCGACTGGCCGGTCCTCGTCGACGCCACCGTCGTCGACACCGAGTGGGTCCTCGTCGGAAGCGGCCGGCGGCGCGGCAAGCTCATCCTGCCCGGCAAGGCCTTCGCCCAACTGCCGGGCGCCGTCGTCCTGGAAGGCCTGGGCGTCAGCTGAGGAGCGGGATCTCGATGGCCGGGCAGCGGTCCATGACCATGTCGAGTCCGGCCTCACGGGTCCGTGCGTACGCCGCCTCGTCGATCACACCGAGCTGGAACCACACGGCCTTGGCGCCGACGGCCACCGCCTCGTCCGCGACCTGCCCGGCGTGCTCGCTGTTGACGAACACGTCGACCACGTCGACCGGGAACGGGATGTCGGCGAGCGAGGCGTAGCCCTGCTCGCCGTGGACCGTCTCCGCCTTCGGGTGGACGGGCACGATCCGCTTGCCGTAGCGCTGCAGCACCGCCGCCACGCCGTACGCCGCACGCGCCCGGTTCGAGGAGAGGCCCACGACGGCCCAGGTGTCACCCGAGCCGGTCAGGATCTTCCGTACGGTGTCCGACTCGGTGGTCCCGGCGTCGGTCGTCTCGGTGGTCACGTACTGCCTCCCGCGGATCGGCTGGTCACTGTCGAGAACGAACCGCGCCGCACCGTGATTCCCGCCGGTCCGTGTGCCTCAGGGGCGGAGCGGGGAGACCAGCGCCCGCTTGAGGACCTTGCCGGTCGGTCCGAGCGGGAGCGCGTCGACGAAACGGACGACACGGGGGTACTTGTGGCGGCCGAGGTGCTTCTTCGACCAGTCGACGAGGTCCTCCGCCGTGACCGGGCCCGCGTCCGTGCGCAGGACGACCACCGCGCAGACCTCCTCGCCCTTCGCCTCGTCGGGGACGCCGATCACCGCGACCTCGGAGACGGCGGGGTGACGCACCAGGACCTCCTCGACCTCGCGCGGGTAGATGTTGAAGCCGCCACGGATGACCAGGTCCTTCTTCCGGTCCACGATGCTCAGGAAACCCTCCTCGTCCCGCACGCCCAGGTCACCCGTGCGGAACCAGCCGTCCACGATCGCCGCGGCCGTCGCCGCCGGGTCGTCGAGGTACCCCGCGAAGACGTTGTGTCCGCGCACGACGACCTCGCCGATCTCACCGTCCGCGAGGAGCCGGATCTCGTCCTCCACGGCCGGGTCGGCGACCCCGATCTCGACACCCCGGACCGGGTGCCCCACCGTTCCGGGACGGCGGCCGATGTGCGGCTGGTTGAAGGTGGCCACGGGCGAGGTCTCGGTGAGGCCGTACCCCTCGAGAACCTGCGTCGAGAAGGTCTCCTCGAAGCGTTCGAGCACGGCGACGGCCAGCGCCGCGCCTCCCGAGACAGCGGCGCGCAGCGCCTTCGGCCGCCGGTCCGACGCGGCGGCCGCCTCCACCAGCGCGTGGTACATCGTCGGCACCCCCATGAAGACGGTGACGTTCTCCTCGGCCAGGATCTCCAGCGCCACCGGGCCGCTGAACCGGGGCATCAGGACCAGCGTGGCCCCCGCGCGCAGTGTCCCATTCATCGCGCAGGTCTGCCCGTAGCTGTGGAAGAGCGGCAGACAGCCGAGGACGACGTCCCCGGCGCCCAGACCCAGCAGGTCCTCCGACGTCACGGACGCGTTCATCACGATGTTGCGATGGGTGAGCCGCGCCCCCTTGGGCCGGCCCGTCGTGCCGCTCGTGTACAGAACCACTGCCGTGTCGGACGGCTCGGCCGGCTCCGGCGTGGCCAGCGGTTCCCCGGCCCGGGGCGCCCCCTGAAGGGCGCGCACCCCGGTGGCCCGCGCCGCTTCCTCGGCCACCGCCCACAGCGGGCCGCCGCTGACGATCGCCACCGCCCCACTGTGCTCCAGGACGTAGCGGACCTCCTCGGCGACGAGCAGCGCGTGCACGGGGACGACCGTGGCCCCCGCCGCCAGCGCTCCGTAGTAGACGCGCAGGAACTCCGTCGTGTTCGGCAGCAGCACGGCGACCCGGTCCCCGGGCCGCACGCCGGCCGCGCGGAGCCCGGCGGCGCAGCGCAGCGACTCGTTCCACAGCTCCCCGTACGTGAGCCGTACCGCCCCCTCGACGACCGCGATCCGGTCCGGGAAGTGGCGGGCGGAATCGCCCAGCAGGTTGGCGACGCTCAGGGACATGGCACGCTCCAGGAAACACGGCGTTGACGAGGGCCTGACGTCGCACAGAATCCTTCCTGACCGGTGGGCCGCACCATGTGCAACTGCCCACCATGTCCGCGCACGATCTGGGCAATGGCCCCTTCGGATCCCTCGCACCGTGGCATTCGCCAAATCCAGCCGTTACGGTGCGGCTATGACACGCACACCGGCGAGGCCCGGCAGCGAGGCGGGGCCGGGCACCGGGACGGGGCCCGGCATCGGGTCGAGGGCCGGCACCGAGCCGACGGACGGCACCGGGGCGGGGCGCGTCTCCGGACGAGCCGGTGCCGCTCCCGCGGTCGCGGGGGCCCGCAGCCCCATGGGCTCCGCCTCCGCCGCGGGCGCGCTGCGGCGCACGCTCGCCACATCGATGCTCGACGACATCGACCGGCTCACCGACCGGGCCGTCGACGACATCCACGCCCACAGCGGCACCTACGCCTCCGGCACCCCCGTCACCCACGACGAACTGTGGGAGTTCGTCCGCGACAACCTGATGCGCGCCCTGGAGGACTTCGGCGGTCTCCCTCCCACCGGCGGCGACCTCGACCGCGCCGCCCGCGCGACCGGCCGCCGCAGGGCCGAGCAGGACGTGCCGCTCGACACCGTGCTGCGCGCCTACCGCCGCGGCGGCCGCGTCCTGTGGCAGGTGATGGCCGAGCACCTGAGGGCCAGGCCCGGTCGGGACTCCGACAGCAGGGACACCGAGCTCGACGTCGCGGGCGCCGTGTGGGAGACCATCGACCGCTACTCGGTCGTCATGTCCGACGCGTACCGCCTGACCCAGCTGGAGATGCAGAGCCGCCAGGACACCCGCAGGGTCGCCCTCTTCGAAGCCGTGCTCGACGGACGGGCCGACGACCCGGCCGTCGCCGCGGCGGCCGCCGCTGCACTGGGCGTTCCGCCGCGCGACCGGTACGTCGTCGTGGTCGCCGCCCAGGACCCGGCCGCCCCGCCCCACCCGGCGCCCGTCCTGGAGGCGCGCGGCATGTGGTCGTTCTGGCGCCCCCGCGCGGGCCGCTACGCCGGCATCGTCCGGCTGCCGCGCGGCGCCGACGCCGCGCACACCCTGCTCGATCTGCTCCGACACGGGACCGGCGCGACCGCCGGGGTCTCCCCGGAGTTCGAACGGCTCGCGCAGGCGGGCCGGGCCCTGCGGCTGGCCGAGCAGACCCTCCGTACGCTCCCCGTCGGCAGCGGCGAGGCGGCGGCCTTCGACGACCGGCTCGCGGAGGTGCTGCTCAGCGGCCGGAGCGACATCGCCGACCGGATCGTCACGGTCCACCTCGGACCCGTCCTGGCCACCACCGGCGAGCGCGCGGCGCTGCTGCGGACGCTGCGGGTGTGGCTGGACAACGGCTGCTCCGCCGCCAAGGCCGCCGAACTGCTCTACTGCCACCGCAACACGGTCCTCAACCGCATCAGCCGCGTCTCGGAGCTCACCGGGCGGCCCAGCGAATCCGGCGACACCCGGCTCGGCTGGGCCCTGGCCCTACGGGCCCTTCCGCTCGCCGGGGCCGCCCAGGACGCCGGCCTCACGGCGTCACGCGAGGTCGAGCCGGCAGGCGGCGGCGCGGAGGGTCACGTCCAGGATCCGACTCCGGGGCGGCGGGAGGCCGAAGTGCCGTCCGACGCCGGACCGACCGACGTGGCCGTAACCCCCTGAGACGGGTGCCGCTCCCTACGGGCCGAGGGCGACGGACTAGGGTGGCGGGATGCAGGAGCAGTACCGCACGCTCGCTCGCGAGGGTGCGCACGAGACCGAGATCAACCGATCGCGCTTCATCTGCGCGCTCGCGCCCGTCGCGACCGAGCAGGAGGCGCAGGACTTCGTCGCACGCATCCGCAAGGAGCACCCGACCGCCACGCACAACTGCTTCGCGTACGTCATCGGCGCCGACGCGGCCGTCCAGAAGGCGAGCGACGACGGCGAGCCCGGCGGGACAGCGGGTGTCCCGATGCTCCAGATGCTCCTGCGGCGCGAGGTGCGGTACGTCGCCGCCGTCGTCACCCGCTACTACGGCGGGGTGAAGCTCGGCGCGGGTGGTCTCATCCGCGCGTACGGAGGCGTGGTCGGCGAGGCGCTCGACGCGCTCGGCACCCTGACCCGGCAGCGCTTCCGCCTTGCCACCGTCACCGTCGACCACCAGCGCGCGGGCAAGCTGGAGAACGATCTGCGGGCGACCGGACGGGCCGTGCGCGACGTACGGTACGGCGAGGCCGTCACCATCGAGATCGGTCTGCCGGACGCGGACGTGGCGGAGTTCCGCGCCTGGCTCGCCGACGCGACGGCCGGCACCGCGGGCCTGGAGCTCGGCGGCGAGGCCTACGGCGATGCCTGAGCGGACGAAGCCGGGACCGGGGACGTCCCTCGCAATCCACGAACGCCGGACCGATGTCCGACCCCACCGATACGCTCCCCGATCATGAGATTCCTGCATACGTCGGACTGGCACCTGGGACGGTCGTTCCACCGGGTGAGCCTGCTCGACGCCCAGGCCGCGTTCCTCGACCACCTGGTGGCCACGGTGCGCGAGCGAGACGTGGACGCGGTCCTGGTCGCCGGGGATGTCTACGACCGGGCCGTACCGCCGCTGACCGCCGTCGAGCTCTTCGACACCGCCCTGCACCGGCTCGCCGACGCCGGGGTCCCCACGGTGATGATCTCCGGGAACCACGACTCGCCGCGCCGCCTCGGCGTCGGTGCCGGACTCATCGAACGCGCCGGGATCCACCTCCGTACCGATCCGGCGGGGGTCGGCACCCCCGTCGTGCTCACGGACGCCCACGGCGACATCGCCCTGTACGGCCTGCCCTATCTCGAACCCGCCCTCGTCCGCGAGCAGTTCGGCGCCGAGAAGGCGGGGCACGAGGCCGTGCTCGGCGCCGCCATGGACCGGGTCCGCGCCGACCTCGCCGAGCGGCCCGGCTCCACCCGGTCCGTGGTCCTCGCTCATGCCTTCGTCGCCGGCGGCGAACCGAGCGAGAGCGAGCGGGACATCACCGTCGGCGGCGTCGCGGCCGTCCCCGCCGGAGTCTTCGACGGCGTCGACTACGTCGCCCTCGGCCATCTCCACGGCAGCCAGGCCGTCACCCCGCGCGTGCGCTACTCCGGCTCCCCCCTCGCGTACTCCTTCTCCGAGGCCGACCACCGCAAGACGATGTGGCTGATCGACCTCGGCCCGGACGGCGGGATCGACGCCGCCGAGCGGATCGACTGCCCCGTCCCGAGGGCGCTGGCCCGGATCAGGGGCCGGCTCGACGACCTGCTGGCCGACCCCTCCCTCGTACGGCACGAGCAGTCCTGGGTCGAGGCGACGCTCACCGACGCCGTGCGGCCGGCCGACCCCATGGCCCGGCTCGCCGAACGCTTCCCGCACACCCTCAGCCTGGTCTTCGAACCGGAGCGCACCGAGGGCGACCCGCTCGCCTCGTACGCGCAGCGGCTTCGGGACCGCAGCGACCAACAGATCGCGGAGGACTTCGTGGCCCATGTGCGCGGCGGCGCCGGACCGGACGGTGCCGAGCGGACGGTGCTGTACGGAGCCTTCGACGACGTACGCGTGGACGCGGCGGAGCGCGAGGTGAGCGGCCGGTGAGACTGCACCGCCTCGCCGTCACCGCGTTCGGGCCGTTCGGCACCACGCAGGAGATCGACTTCGACGCCCTCTCCTCCGCCGGGCTCTTCCTGCTCCACGGACCGACCGGCGCCGGAAAGACCTCCGTCCTGGACGCCGTCTGCTACGCCCTGTACGGCGCTGTGCCCGGCGCCCGGCAGAGCCCCGGCGCCTCGCTGCGCAGCGACCACGCTCCGGCCGGTACGTACACCGAGGTCACCCTCGAACTGACCGTCGGGGAGCGGCGGTTGGAGATCACCCGGCGCCCCGCACAGCCGCGTCCCAAGAAGCGGGGCGGCGGCTTCACCACGGAGAAGGCACAGAGCTGGCTGCGCGAGTACGACCCCGGGACCGGCGAGTGGGCCGGACTCAGCCGCTCCCACCAGGAGATCGGCGAGGAGATCACCCAGCTCCTCGGCATGAGCCGGGAGCAGTTCTGCCAGGTGGTGCTCCTGCCGCAGGGCGACTTCGCACGCTTCCTGCGGGCCGACGCCGAGGCGCGTGGCAAGCTGCTCGGCCGGCTCTTCGACACCCGCCGGTTCGCGGCGGTCGAGGAGCGCCTCGCCGATCTGCGGCGCGCGGCCGAGCAGCAGGTACGGGAGGGGGACGAGCGGCTGCTGGCGCTCGCCCACCGGATGGCGCAGGTCGCGGGCGGCGCCGTCGTCGAGGAACGGCCCGGCGAGCCGGGACTCGCCGAAGCCGTCCACACCTGGGCGGCCCTGGCCCGCTCAGAGGCGCGCGAGGCGCTCGACATCGCGGCTTCGGCCGCCTCCGCCGCCGAGAGCCGGCAGG
>NZ_JAGGOS010000178.1 GCF_018614205.1 Streptomyces sp. ISL-36
TCGGTCCCGCCCCCGGCCCCGCTCCCGGTCGCGTCGGTCATCGCTGGATCCCCTTACTTCACGACCGCGGCGGCGAGCTTGGAGAGCGGCTCGGCCAGCGCGTTGACGCCGTCCGACAGCTCCTTGCGCTCGGCCTTGCCGACCTTGTCGTACGAGGTGAAGACGTAGCCGCTCTTGTCCGTGCGGTACTTGTCGAGGAGCGTGTTCAGCGCCGCGAACCGCTTGTCGAGTTCGGCGACGAGCTTGGCGTCGTTCTTCGAGGCGACCGGCTTGAGCAGCTCGAAGGACTTCTGGGCCCCCTCGACGTTCGCCTTGAAGTCGACCAGGTCGGTGTGGGAGTAACGCTCCTCCTCACCCGTGACCTTGCCGGTGGCGACCTCGTCCAGGAGCTCCTTGGCACCGTTGGCCATCGAGGTGGGGGTGATGTCGGCCTTGCCGACCCGCTTCACCCAGTCCGCGAGATCCTTGTCGAGGGTGTCGGCGAGCTTCTTCTCCGCGTCACCGATCTTCTTGTCCTGCCAGAGCGCCTTCTCCAGGCGGTGCCAGCCGGTCCAGTCCTTCGCCGGGTCCTGGCCCGCCTCCAGGCCGTCCTCGCGTACGTCCACCTTCGGGTCGATGTCGCCAAAGGACTCGGCGACCGGCTCGGTGCGTTCCCAGCCGATACGGGAGTCGGCGTACGCCTTCTTCGCGGCCTCGATGTCCCCGGCGCGGACGGCGTCGGTGAAGACCTTGACCTTCGGCAGCGTCGCGTCGGCCTGCGCCTGCACGTACTGGCGGTAGGCGGCGACGGCGGCGTCCATCTCGGGGGAGCGCTTGGCGGCGGCGGCGCCACCGGTGACGGTGACCTTCTGCCGGATGCCGTCGCCCTTCATGCCGGGCTTGCAGGCGATCTCGTAGTCGCCGGCCTTGACCTCGGCGGTGATGGTGGCCTTGGTGCCGGGGCCGATGTTCTCGCGCTCGGTCACGATCCGGTCGTCCGGGTACAGGACGTAGACCTCGGTGACCTTCGTGCCCCGGTTCTCCACGGCCAGCTCTACGTGCCCGGCGGGGAACTCCTTCCGGGAGACCTCGCAGGAGTCGTCCTTGGCGACGACCTGGACGGCACCGTCGCCGCCCTTCGCGTCGCTCTTCTCGGCGCAGCCCGTGACGGCGGTCAGAGCGGCCGCGGTCGCGGCGGCGGTGACGACGGAGAGACGGACGGCGCGCATAGGGGCTCCATGAAGGGCGAGAGTGGACTGAGGCGGACCTAACTTAACCGAGGCTTACCTGAGCCATGTCCCCGCGTCCAGTGATTCGGCTCTCACGTCCGAAGCGAGTGGGCGAGGGGGACACGGCACGGTCACAGGCCTCTCATGGCCGCCCCATGAGCGGGTCAACGAGCGGTCAAGCGGGCTGATTCCATCCACTTCATGCATTTCATCCACTTCATCTGCTTCATTCACTTCATCCGCTTCTTCGGATTCATCTGCTCTCTCCCGACTACCCGGGACCGCCACCCTCCCCCGCAGGCAGGGCCACGCCCCCGTAACGGTGGTGCGGTCCCGCCGCGTGCCCGGCTAGCGTGCGGACATGCGTCTGCGCCGAGAGAAGCTCCACGGCCCCCTCGTCCTGGCCCGGGACGGCAGGCTCGAACCCCCGCCGCTGCGCATGGAGATGACGGACGGCCGCCGGATGCTGCTCCGCCAGGGCGGACGGCCGGTCCTGCTCGCCCGGGTCGACGAGGACCGGGGCGGGGTCCGTGTCCACCGTCGTCACGGCTACCGCTCGCCCCTGCCGCCGATCCGCGCCTCCGACGCCAGGCGGCGGCCCGACTGGCGGCACCGGTACGCGCGTTGGCTGGAGACCGCCGACGAGAGCCCGCTGCACGCGGGGCGTTGGGTGCTCAGGGAGCGGGAGGTGTTCCCGCCGTACGTCTGGGGCACGGACTTCCTGGCGGCGTGGCCGGACGGGCATCTGGACTGGAACCAGGGCTGGAACGGCGTCGTCCCGCTCCGGCCGCTCTCCGCGGACGACGCCCCGCGCGTCAAGGCGTACCGCAGGCAGGCCAGGGACGGCAGCCTGCCACCCGTCCTGCTGTGGTGGGTGACGGCCTTCGACGGCTGGCTGCTTCTGGACGGCCACGACCGCGCGGTGGCCGCGCTCGCCGAAGGGCAGCGGCCGGGCACGGTCGTCCTGGCCCGTGGAGAGGACGAGGACCGGATCGCGGAGCTGCTCGGGCCGCTCCCGGGGGAGTACGAGCGGCTGGCGGCGCGCCGCTTCCGGGGCCCCGACCCGGAGCGGCAACGGGCGGCGCTCGCGCACGGCCTCTCGCTGTTCGCCGCGGGCGTGCCGTACGACGAGGCGCGAACCCGCGCCTGGCCGATTCCTGGCGGAGCCGCCGAATGGGAGGCCCGGATGCTTGAATTCCGCCATGAACACGACCGCACGTAGCCGTCCGAGCGCCGCCACCGACATCGACGTCCTGCGTGTCTTCTGCGCGGGCGACGGTCGGTTCGGCAACGCTCTCGGTGTCGTACGCGACGGGCGCACCCGCCCCGACGAGGCGTCCCGGCAGGCGCTCGCCAAGGAGCTCGGCTTCAGCGAGACGGTCTTCGTGGACGACCCGGAGCGCGGGGACGTCGACATCTACACGCCCGGTGTGCGGCTGCCCTTCGCCGGTCACCCGCTGGTCGGCACGGCCTGGCTGCTGGACCTGGAGGTCGTCTGTCCGCCGGCCGGTGAGGTGTGGGCACGCGGGGACGGGGAGTTCACCTGGATCGGGGCCCGTGCCGAGTGGGCCCCGCCGCGCACGTTGCGGCGGTACGGATCGGCCGCCGAGGTCGACGCGCTGGACGTGCCGGATCCGGGGGAGTGGATCTACGCCTGGGCCTGGGAGGACGAGGCGGCGGGCCGGATCCGGGCGCGGGCGTTCCCGGGCCGCGGCGACGGCATCGACGAGGACGAGGCGACGGGCGCGGCGGCGCTGCTGCTGACGGCCGAGCTGGGCCGTGCCCTGAACATCACGCAGGGCCGGGGGTCGCAGATCCTGACGGCCCCCGGCCCCGACGGCGTGATCGAGCTGGGCGGACGGGTCCTCCTGGAGCGCACGCTCACGCTCACACCGTGAGGCCCGCGCCCACACCGGAGGCTCACGCCCGGAGGCAGCCACCCGGAGGCTCACGCCCGGAGGCAGCCACCCGGAGGCTCACGCCCGGAGGCAGCCACCCGGAGGCTCACGCCCGGAGGCAGTCACCCGAAGGCTCACGCCCGGAGGCAACCACCCGGAGTCAGTCAGCCGTAGGCAGCCAGCCGGAGGCTCACGCCCGGAGGTCCCCGAGCCCCGCGTTCACGCGCTGAGCGGGAACTCGCTTCCCAGCTCCCGGAAGACCGCGCCGTTGAAGTCGAACGCGCGCTTGCACTCGTCGATGATCCGCTGCTTCTCCAGATCGTCGGCGTTCACCGCGTCGAGCAGCTCGCGGTAGCCGCGCTTGAACGCGGCCGGGTTCGCGATCTCCTCGAAGACGTAGAAACGGACGCCGTCACCCTTGCGGGCGAAGCCCCAGGTGCGCTCGGCCTTGTCACGGATGATCTGGCCGCCCGAGAGGTCGCCGAGATAGCGGGTGTAGTGGTGCGCCACATAGCCGGCCGGCCAGTCGCGCGCGCACTGCGCCACCCGCGCGGCATAGGCGGCAGTGGCGGGCAACGGGGAGAGCCCGTCACGCCACCGCGGACCCCGGAGATGAGCGAGATCCCGCTCCAGCGCCGCCGTCCGGAACAGCTCCGGCCGTATGAAGGGCCCGGCGACCGGGTCGGTCCCCAGGCTCTCGGCACCGTCCTCCAGGGCGCGGTACACGAACCAGAGCTGCTCCGTGTAGCGGGCGTAGGCGTCCACGGTGAGGCGCCCGCCGAGGAGGTCGCTCATGAAGGTCGACGTCTCGGCCTCGGTGTGCTGTTCGTGAGAGGCCGTGCGGATGAGCGTCGAGAAGGGCGTGTCCAAGGCGTGCCTCCGGTACCGATGGGGACGGGACGGGAACCTGTCGAAAGCCTGCTTCTCAGGTGTACCTGAGCCAACTGTTCCCGACGGCCTGTCGGTAAAACGCTACCCCGGTGACGGGTCAGGGCAACGTGAGGATCTCGGCCCCGGTGTCCGTGACGACGAGCGTGTGCTCGAACTGCGCGGTCCGCTTCCGGTCCTTGGTCACCACCGTCCAGCCGTCGTCCCACATGTCGTACTCGTGCGTTCCCAGCGTCAGCATCGGCTCGATGGTGAAGGTCATGCCGGGCTGGATGACGGTCGTGTGGTGCGGGGAGTCGTAGTGCGGGACGATCAGCCCGGAGTGGAAGGACGAGTTGATGCCGTGCCCGGTGAAGTCGCGCACGACCCCGTAGCCGAAACGCTTGGCGTACGACTCGATGACCCGGCCGATGATGTTGATCTGGCGACCCGGCTTGACCGCCTTGATGGCGCGGTTCAGGGACTCGCGCGTGCGCTCCACGAGGAGGCGGGACTCGTCGTCGACGTCGCCGCAGAGGTAGGTGGCGTTGTTGTCGCCGTGAACGCCGTTGATGTACGCCGTGACGTCGAGGTTCACGATGTCCCCGTCCTTCAGGACGGTGGAGTCCGGGATGCCGTGGCAGATGACCTCGTTGACCGAGGAGCAGAGCGACTTCGGGAAGCCGCGGTAGCCGAGCGTGGAGGGGTACGCCCCGTGGTCGCACATGAACTCGTGCGCGACCCGGTCCAGCTCGTCCGTGGTGACCCCCGGCGCGATGTGCTTGGCGGCCTCCTCCATCGCCTGCGCGGCGATGCGGCCGGCGATCCGCATCCGCTCGATGGTGTCGGAGTCCTGGACCTCGGGCCCGGTGTACGGGGTGGGTGCGGGCTTCCCGACGTACTCGGGACGACGGATGGCTCCCGGAACGGAGCGGTGGGGGGAGATCTCCCCCGGTGCGAGCAGCGACTGGCCAGACATGTCAGCGAGTCTAACGACCGGGTCTGGGGCAGCATGGCGTCAGAGGAAGGAGCCGACGATGGCCCTGTTCAAGAAGCGCGCGGTGGGCAAACCGGGCGAGTGGTACTACTGCCTGCAGCACAAGAAGGTCGAGGAGGGCCCCGATTGCCCGGCCAAGAACCGCTTCGGCCCTTACGCCAGCCGTGAGGAGGCGTCCCACGCGATGGAGACGGCGAGGGAGCGCAACCTGGAGTGGGAGACCGACCCGAACTGGCACGACGCCCCGAGGACGGACGAGACCCCGGACTAGGTCGCGTCCGGGGCGCGAGGCCGGCTCCCCTCGGGGGACAAGCCTCTCCCTGGGGGACAGGCCTCCCCCGGGGACAGGCCTCCCTCAGGCCGGGGCCCCGGCGCAGGCCTCCTGCGGGTTGTCCCGCGTCCCCTGAGCCTCCGGCGTCTCCTCCTGCCGAGCCTTGCGGCGCAGGGCGTCCTCGTCCGTCTCCGCGTCGTAGGTGAGGAGCTTCGGCAGGGCCAGGCAGAGCAGCCCCACCGAGGCCACGCACGCCGCACCGCCGGTCCAGATCGCCGCGCGGGTGCCCGTCCAGCCGGCCATGGCGCCCGCGCGGACCTGTCCGAGCTGCGGACCCACGCTGTACGACAGCACCTCGATGCCGGCCAGGCGGCCCCGCAGCTCCTCCGGGATCGTCTGGTTCCAGATCGTCGCGCGGCCCAGACCGCTCAGCATGTCGCCCGCACCGGCGAAGCCCAGGCAGAGCAGTACCAGCCAGATGTTCGAGAACCAGCCCGCGGCCGCGATCGCCAGCCCCCAGCCCGCCGCGCCGCACACCACCAGAAGACCGTGTCTGCGGACCTTCGACGTCCAGCCGCTGGTGAGCCCGAGGACGAGCGAGCCGACCGAGCCCGCCGCGTACATCAGGCCCAGCGACCAGTCCGCGTCCAGCTCGTCGGCGAGGAACGGGAAGATCGTGTTCGGGAAGGCGAACAGCATGGCGGCGAGGTCGACCACGTACGTGCCGAGGAGCACCGGCCGCGACCAGGCGTACCGCGCCCCCTCCGCGATCCCGCGCAGCGACGGCTTCTCCGCGTCGCGCGCGGGCGGCGCCGGGGTCAGCCGCCGGCACAGCAGCACGGAGGCGGCGAAGCCGGCGATGGTCACGCCGTAGGCCGGCGCATGGCCCGCGTACGCCACGACGAGGCCCGCCAGCGCCGGACCCGCGATGGCGCCCATCTGCCAGCGAAGCGAGTTGAGCGCCGCCGCGGCCGTCTGCTGCGCGTGCGGCACGATCCTGGCCATCAGGGAGTCGAGTGCGGGCCGTTGGAGCCCCGCCAGCGCGGAGACACCGGCCGCGACCACGTACAGCGGCCAGAGCATGGGCGAGGGCAGCAGCGAGTTGAGCAGCAGGACCAGGGCGAGCAGCCCGAGCCCCGCCTCGGTGGCGATGATCACCTTGCGCCGGTCGACGGCGTCGGCGAGCGCGCCGCCGTAGAGCCCGAACACGACGAGCGGGACCAGCTCGACGGCGCCCATCGCCCCGACGGCCAGCGGTGAACCCGTCAGCTCCTTGATCTGCAGCGGCAGGGCGATCAGCGCCATGGCGCTGCTGAAGTACGTGACCAGCCCCTGGACCCACAGCAGCCGGAAGTCGGCGGACGACCGCCACGGCGCGAGATCGGGCAGCAGGGAGGTGAGCTTCGGGAGGCGCTTCGAGGGGGGCTTCGAGGGGCTTTTCGAGGGAGGCTTCGAGGTCACGAGGGGCCATGCTCCGGCCCGCCCCGACGGGCGGCAACCCAATTACCGGTGCGCCACGGTCACCGGCGGTACGCCACGGGGCTACCAGCGCGCAGGGGGCGGGGCCGTCAGCTGGTCGGCGAGGAGGGAGAGGCGGTCGCGCAGGCGGCGCCGGCCGCGCGGGGACGGGAGGCTGTTCTCCCCGGCCGCCGCGCTCACCAGGTGCTGGACCGTGTCCAGGTCGACCTCAGCCCCGGCCGGCACGGTCAGCCCCTCGTGGGCCAGGCCGTGGACCTCCGGGTCCCCGCCGTCCAGCGAGAGCACCGTCGCCCCGGCCCTGCGGGCGTCGTGGACCCGCTCCAGGACCCCGGCCCCCGGCCGCTCCGGAGCCACCATCAGCAGCGTCGACCCGCGTCCGGCCGACTCCAGGCGGCCGAGACCGACCGCCAGGTGGGCCGGATCCCCCGGCCGCACCAGATGACGTACCAGCGTCGGCGCCAGCTCCGGCCGGCCCGACCAGGCCGCCTCGTCCACCAGGTGCGCCGCCAGGTGCCAGGGCTCGTACGCCTCCGTGCCCACCAGGAGCAGCCCTCCTCCCTGCGGCACCACGGAGGACCGGAGCGCTCCCGCGAGGCGGCGGGCCGCCCTCGGCCACTCGGTCCCGGCGAGCACGTCCCGCAGCAGCGCGACCCGTACGGCATCCATGGCGCCGCATCTTGCCGCAGCAGCGGTCCGCGCGAGGCCGGTTCTCCACCGTTCCACCCGTACGAGATCCGGACGGGAGCGACCGGCCAGTAATGTCGAGGCCATGACTTCCACCGCTTCGTCTCCCGCCCCCGCCCCCAAGGACCCCTGGGACCTCCCCGACGTGTCCGGCCTCGTCGTCGGCGTCCTCGGCGGCACCGGCGACCAGGGCCGCGGCCTCGCCTACCGGCTCGCCAAGGCCGGCCAGAAGGTGATCATCGGCTCCCGCGCCGCCGACCGCGCGCAGGCCGCCGCCGACGAGCTCGGCCTCGGTGTCGAGGGCGCCGACAACGCCGAGTGCGCGCGCCGCAGCGACATCGTGATCGTCGCCGTCCCGTGGGACGGGCACGCCAAGACCCTGGAGTCGCTCCGGGCCGAACTCACCGGCAAGCTCGTCGTCGACTGCGTCAACCCGCTCGGCTTCGACAAGAAGGGCGCCTACGCCCTCAAGCCGGAGGAGGGCTCCGCCGCCGAGCAGGCCGCAGCGCTGCTGCCGGAGTCCCGGGTCGCGGCAGCCTTCCACCACCTCTCCGCCGTCCTCCTCCAGGACGCCTCGATCGACGAGATCGACACGGACGTGATGGTCCTCGGCGAGGAGCGCGCCGACGTCGAGATCGTCCAGGCACTGGCCGGCCGCATCCCCGGCATGCGCGGCGTCTTCGCCGGCCGGCTGCGCAACGCCCACCAGGTCGAGTCGCTCGTCGCCAACCTGATCTCGGTCAACCGCCGCTACAAGGCGCACGCGGGTCTGCGCGTCACCGACGTCTAGAGCGCCGTCGGGCATGGGGGACACTGGACGGGCACCATCAGCCGTACCCGGACAGGAGCCGACCCCCATGCCCCGCCTCGCTCTGTACGCCCTCGTCGTCTGCGCCCTCGCGGTCGTGGCGGCCGTCGTCTCCTTCGTCTCGGGCAGCTGGCTCGGCGTGATCTGGGTCCTGATCGCCGGCCTCTCCTCCAACATGGCCTGGTACTACCTCCGGCGCGCGAAGGCCGAGGCCCGGACCGAGGCCTAGACCGGCAGAGCGGCCTGGACCGGCAGAGCGGCCTGGACCGGCAGAGCGGCCTAGACCTGGCAGAGCTCCGGCGTCTCCTGCCAGAAGCGGTAGAGGTTCGAGCCGCAGTAGCGGGAGATCTCCGGCACGCCGAGCGCCCGCATCAGCGCGTCGATCGTGTCGAAGAACGCGCCGTTGACCGCCGGGACGAAGAGCAGCGCGATCACGACGAAGAAGCCGTAGGGCGCGTACGGCTCTATCTGCCGCTTCACCTTGTACGAGAGCCAGGGCTCGACCACCCCGTACCCGTCGAGCCCGGGCACCGGCAGGAAGTTCAGCAGCGCCGCGGTCACCTGGAGGAACGCCAGGAAGGCGAGCGCGTACCGGAAGGCGAGCGGCACGCCGTCCAGCGCGTCCAGCCAGAACGGCGCCGTGCACACGATCGCGAACAGGACGTTGGCGAGCGGTCCCGCCGCCGAGATCAGACTGTGCTTCCAGCGGCCCCGGATACGGCCCTGCTCGATGAAGACCGCACCGCCCGGCAGACCGATGCCGCCCATGATCACGAAGAGCACGGGCAGGATGACGCTGAGCACGGCATGCGTGTACGCGAGCGGGTTGAGGGTGAGGTACCCCTTCGCCCCGACGGTGATGTCGCCGCCGTGCAGAGCGGTGCGGGCGTGGGCGTACTCGTGGAGACAGAGCGAGACGACCCACGCCGCCGTCACGAAGAGGAAGATCGCGACACCGGGGGAGGCCGCGAAACCGGTCCACACCGCCCAGCCGGTGACCGCCATGACGGCGAGGATCGCCAGGAACACCGGGCTGATCCTGCGCTCGTGGCTGCGGGTGGTGGCCGTGGACATCGGGGGCTCCCTGGGGCGCGGCGGGTGTGTGCGGGGAACGTGCCGGGGCGGGGGTGAGTTCCTGCGATGATCCCCGGCTCACGGAGAATAGGGCCTGTGCGCTATTCCGTCCTCGGCCCCACCCGGGCCCACACCGCCGACGGCACGCCCGTCGCCCTCGGCGGGGCCCGGCTGCGGGCCCTGCTGACCGTACTGGCGCTGCGGGCCGGGCGGACCGTCCCGGCCGCCGTCCTCGTCGACGAGGTCTGGGACGGTGAGCCGCCGGCCGACGGGGCGGGGGCGCTCCAGGCGCTGGTCGGGCGGCTGCGCCGGGCGTTGGGGCGGGAGGCCGTGGTCTCCGCCCCGGGTGGCTACCGGCTGGCGGCCGGGCCCGACGCTGTGGACGCGCACCGCTTCGAGCGGCTCGCGGGGGAGGGCGTACGGCGGCTCGACGCCGGCGATCCGGCGCGGGCGGCGGAACTCCTCGACGAAGCGCTCGGCCTGTGGCAGGGGCCCGCCCTCGCCGACCTGCCGGACCGCGCCGTGGAGGCCGCACGCTGGGACGCCCGCCGCCTGGACGCCCGGCGCGCCCGCCTGGGTGCGGCCCTCGCCCTCGGGGAGGCGTCGTCGGCCCTGCCGGAGCTGGCCGCCCTCTGCGAGGCCCATCCGCTGGACGAACCGCTGCAGGCCCTGCGGATCCGCGCGCTGCGGGACGCGGGGCGCTCGGCGGAAGCGCTGCTGGCGTACGAGACGGTCCGGCGCGATCTCGCGACCCGCCTGGGCGCGGATCCCTCCCCGGCCCTGCGGGCCCTGCACGCGGAACTGCTGTCCCCCGGCCCGGACGCGGCCCCTGCCCCTGCGCCCGCCCCCGTGCCGGACGCGCCCCCCGCCCC
>NZ_JAGGOS010000017.1 GCF_018614205.1 Streptomyces sp. ISL-36
CCCGTACCGCCGTCGCTGCCGACGCGGCGGCGGGGACCCTGGTCGAGCCCGGGCCGGCGCCCCAGCGCCGCGCAGGCGCCCCCTCAGCGCCGCGCCGGTACGCCCGTCAGCGCCGTCACCACGGGATCCAGCGCCGTGTTGATCTCCTCGCCGATCGAGCGGAAGAACGTGATCGGGGCGCCGTACGGGTCGTTCACCTCGTCCGCCTCCACCGACGGCGCCAGAAGCCACCCGCGTAGAGCCGCCGCCGCGCGCACCAGCGCACGCGCGCGCTCCACCACGCCCTCGCCCAGGGGGTCGGGCAGCGTCGCGGGGTCTATCGCCCGCACCAGGCGGGTGAACTCCTTCAGGGTGAAGGTGCGCAGACCCGCCGAGTGGCCCATCGAGATGACCTGGGCCCGGTGGTCACGGGTCGCCGTCAGGACGAGGTCCGCGCGGATGACGTGCTCGTCGAGGAGCTCACGGCCGACGAAGCCGCTGGCGTCCGCGCCGAAGTCGGCGAGGACCAGTTCCGCGTTGGCCTCCATGGGGGCACCCTCGTGGCCCCACGTACCCGCGCTCTCCACGATCAGGCCGCCGCCCCCGGGATCGCCCAGGCGGTCGCTCAGGGCATGGCGGGTCAGCCGCTCGGTGATGGGCGAGCGGCAGACATTGCCGGTGCTGACGTGGAGAATGCGGAAGGAATTGCTCTCGTGCCCCGCTATGCCACGCCCCTCAGGGGCGGTCAACTGGCCACCTCGAGGTCGGGTACGACCTTCCGGAGCTCCTCCGGCGACAGCGCTCCCTGACGCAGCAGCACGGGCACCGTGCCCGTGACGTCCACGATCGACGAGGGGACGATCCCCGGCGTCGGGCCGCCGTCGAGGTACACCGACACCGAGTCGCCGAGCATCTCCTGCGCCGCGTCGCAGTCCTCGGGGGACGGGTGCCCGGTGAGGTTCGCCGACGACACGGCCATCGGGCCGACCTCGGTCAGCAGCTCGATCGCGACCGGGTGCAGCGGCATCCGGATCGCGACGGTGCCCCGGGTGTCCCCCAGGTCCCACTGCAGCGACGGCTGGTGACGCGCGACCAGCGTCAGCGCGCCCGGCCAGAACGCGTCGACGAGCTCCCACGCCTGCTCGGAGAAGTCCGTGACGAGCCCGTGCAGCGTGTTCGGGGAGCCGATCAGGACGGGGGTGGGCATGTTGCGCCCCCGGCCCTTCGCCGCCAGCAGGTCCGCGACCGCCTCCGAGCTGAAGGCGTCCGCGCCGATCCCGTACACGGTGTCCGTGGGCAGCACGACCAGCTCGCCACGGCGAACGGCGGACGCGGCCTCACGCAGACCGGTCACGCGGTCGGTCGCCTCGTTGCAGTCGTATCGCCGAGCCATTTAGCGGGCCTCCCTATTCGTGGTCACTCGCGTCGCCACGGGCCTCGTCAGGGGGGAGGTCATGGCATCGCCTTGCGGGCCGTCGCGAAGCGCGGCCGGTTGTTCAGGTCCGGGTGGTCGGCGGCATCCGCCCAGCCGGCCTCCTCGTTGAAGATCCACGGGACCTGGCCGCCCTGGGTGTCCGCGTGCTCGATCACCACGAGGCCGCCCGGCCGCAGCAGGCGGTGCGCGGTGCGCTCGATCCCCCGGATCGTGTCGAGGCCGTCCTCGCCGGAGAAGAGCGCCATCTGCGGATCGTGGTCACGCGCCTCGGGCGCCACGTACTCCCACTCGGTGAGCGGGATGTACGGCGGGTTGGAGATGACCAGGTCGACCTGGCCGTCGAGCTCCGGCAGCGCGCTCAGCGCGTCGCCCTGGTGGACCGTGACGCGCGAGCCCTCGGCGTTCTTGCGGGTCCACACCAGCGCGTCGTCGGAGAGCTCCACGGCGTGCACGCGCGAGCGCGGCACCTCCTGCGCCATGGCGAGCGCGATGGCGCCCGAACCGGTGCACAGGTCGACGATCAGCGGCTCGACGACGTCCATCGCCCGTACGGCGTCTATCGCCCAGCCGACGACCGACTCGGTCTCCGGCCGGGGCACGAAGACGCCGGGCCCGACCTGGAGCTCCAGATAGCGGAAGAACGCCCGGCCGGTGATGTGCTGGAGCGGCTCGCGGGCCTCGCGGCGGGCCACCGTCTCCCAGTAGCGGGCGTCGAAGTCCGCGTCCTTGACGTTGTGCAGCTCCCCCCGCTTGACGCCGTGCACGAACGCGGCGAGCTCCTCCGCGTCGAAACGCGGTGAGGGAACGCCGGCGTCGGCCAGCCGCTGGGTGGCCTGGGCCACCTCGGCAAGCAGCAGGTTCACGCTGGTCCTCCGTGGTACGGGGTGGGGCTTACGAGTCGCGTGCTCAGGCCGCGGCGGCGAGCTTGGCTGCCGAGTCCGCGTCGACGCAGGCCTGGATCATGGCGTCCAGGTCGCCGTCGAGCACCTGGTCCAAGTTGTACGCCTTGAAGCCGACACGGTGGTCCGAGATCCGGTTTTCCGGGTAGTTGTACGTCCGGATCTTCTCGGACCGGTCGACGGTACGAACCTGACTGCGACGGGCGTCGGCGGCCTCCGCCTCGGCCTTCTCCTGGGCCGCGGCGAGCAGCCTGGACCGGAGGATACGCATGGCCTGCTCCTTGTTCTGGAGCTGGCTCTTCTCGTTCTGGCAGGAGGCGACGATACCGGTCGGCAGGTGCGTGATACGGACCGCGGAGTCGGTGGTGTTGACGGACTGCCCGCCGGGGCCGGACGAGCGGTAGACGTCGATGCGCAGGTCGTTGGCGTGGATCTCGACGTCGATCTCCTCGGCCTCGGGGGTCACGAGGACACCGGCCGCGGAGGTGTGGATCCGGCCCTGGGACTCGGTGGCGGGCACGCGCTGCACGCGGTGCACCCCGCCCTCGTACTTCAGCCGGGCCCAGACGCCCTGTCCGGGCTCGGTCGCGCCGTTGCCGCCCTTGGTCTTCACCGCGACCTGGACGTCCTTGTAGCCGCCCAGCTCGGACTCGGTGGAGTCGATGATCTCGGTCTTCCAGCCGACGCGCTCGGCGTAGCGCAGATACATCCGCAGCAGGTCGCCGGCGAACAGCGCGGACTCGTCGCCGCCCGCTCCGGCCTTGATCTCCAGGATGACGTCCTTGTCGTCGCTGGGGTCGCGCGGAACCAGGAGCAGCCGGAGCTTGTCGGTCAGCTCCTCGCGCTGCTTCTCCAGCTCCTTCACCTCGGCGGCGAAGTCGGGGTCGTCGGCGACGAACTCCTTGGCCGTCTCGATGTCCTCCGCCGTCTGCTTCCACGCCTTGTACGTGCCGATGATCGGGGTCAGCTCCGCGTAACGCTTGTTGAGCTTGCGCGCGTTCGCCTGGTCGGAGTGGACCGAAGGGTCGGCGAGCTTCTTCTCGAGGTCGGCGTGCTCGCCGACCAGTTCCTCGACCGCTTCGAACATCGGGTGCTCCTGGTGGATTCGTGAAGGGCTGCTGCGTGAAGGACTGCGGGGACGGCAAAGCGCCGGTCCGGTCCCCCCTGCGGGAGCGACCAAGGACCGGCGCAGTGACGTGCTACTTCTTGGCCGCAGCCTTGCCGAAGCGGGCCTCGAAGCGGGCCACGCGGCCGCCGGTGTCGAGGATCTTCTGCTTGCCCGTGTAGAACGGGTGGCACTCGGAGCAGACCTCGGCGCGGATGGCGCCTTCGGTGAGGGTGCTACGGGTGGTGAACGACGCGCCACAGGTGCAGCTGACCTGGGTCTCGACGTACTCGGGGTGAATCTCGCGCTTCAAGGTGTCTCCTAGTTTCGGGAGGGCACCGGGTCGCCGTGCGGGCTGCACATGCGTGAACCGGGGCCGACGTACCAGTCTGCCAGGACCGGCCGTATCTCCCAAAACCGGGTCCAGGGTGAAACTATTCCGGCGCCGCCACGGACCTTCGCCGGGGCTGCTTCACCAGTCCCTCGGCCTGTCCGGTGGCCGCGTCCTTCGTGGCGGAGGCCGGGATGGGCCGGTCGCTCAGGAGGGCCTGCCAGACCTGCCGGGACTGGGCTCGGAGCGGTACGACCCGGTTCGGGTCGGCCGGGTCGTACCGTACCGGCATCGTGATCATGTCGACGTCCTCGGCGCCGAGCCCGGCGAGGCCCTTGGCGAAGCTCATCAGCTCGTTGACGGAGTCGAGCTCCGAGTCGGGCGTGATGGCCTTGGTGGCGGTGTCGGCGAGGCCGAGGAGCTTCTTCGGGTTGCTGAAGACGCCGACGTCCTTGACCTGGTCGATGAAGGCCTTGATGAACGCCTGCTGCAGCTGGATGCGGCCGAGGTCGCTGCCGTCGCCGACGCTCTTGCGGGTGCGGACCAGGCCGAGGGACTGCTCACCGTCGAGGGTGTGGGTGCCCGGTGCGAGGTCGAGGTGGCTCTTGGGGTCCTTGATCGCCTCGGTGGTGGTGATCCCCACCCCGCCCAGTTCGTCGATCAGCTTCTTGAAGCCGGTGAAGTCGACCTCGATGTAGTGGTCCATACGGATCCCGGACATCGACTCGACCGTCTTCACGGCGCAGGCCGGGCCGCCGGCCTCGTACGCGGTGTTGAACATCGCCCGCTGCTGCGCGGCGACGGTGGTGCCGTTCCCGTCGGTGCAGGCCGGGCGGTCGACGAGGGTGTCGCGCGGGATGGAGACGACGGCGGCCTTCTGGTGGCCCTGGTAGACGTGGACGACCATCGCGGTGTCGGAGCGGGCACCGCCCTCGTCCACGCCGTACGCGGCGTTGGCGCCGGATCGGGAGTCGGAGCCGAGGACGAGGATGTCCATCGAGCCGTTGTCGAGGTTCTTGGGCCGGTCGGTGCCGAGCCGGGCGTTGATGTCGACGCCCTGCAGGTTGCCGTTGAGCTTGAAGTAGACGTAACCGAGTCCGGAGCCGCCGGCCAGCACGAGCACGGCCGTGCTCCAGGCGGCGACGGTCAGCGCGCGGCGGCCCTTGGCGGGCTGCTTGCGGCGGCGGCCGCTCGGGCGTCCCACCACGCCCCCTGGGCGCGGGGCGCGTATTCGGCCGCTCTGGCTCTGCTCGGTCATCGGCTACCTCGGGTCCTCGGTTCACCTTCTGTGACGGCGAAACACCCGAAAGGGTTGCATAGGAGCCTGTGAGGTTTCGATGAGCGACGGTCCGCAACGCACCGCGCCCACCGTGCGAGGCACGGTGGGCGCGACGTTCGACCAGGTCACGGCGGGGTGACGGCCCGAGGGCCGGCGTCCCGTCTGTGACGGAGATCTCGGGTCAGTCGTTGTTGTTGCTGACGCCGGGGGTCGTCTTCTGGATCTGCAGCAGGAACTCGCCGTTCGACTTCGTCTGCTTCATCTTGTCGAGCAGCAGCTCGATCGCCTGCTGCTGGTCGAGCGCGTGCAGCACGCGACGCAGCTTCCAGGTGACGGCGAGCTCGTCGCTGCCGAGCAGGATCTCTTCCTTACGGGTGCCGGACGCGTCGACGTCCACCGCCGGGAAGATGCGCTTGTCGGCGAGCTTCCGGTCGAGCTTGAGCTCCATGTTTCCGGTGCCCTTGAACTCCTCGAAGATCACCTCGTCCATACGCGAGCCGGTGTCGACCAGCGCGGTGGCCAGGATGGTCAGCGAGCCGCCGTCCTCGATGTTCCGCGCGGCACCGAAGAAGCGCTTCGGCGGGTAGAGCGCGGTCGAGTCGACACCACCGGACAGGATGCGGCCGGAGGCCGGCGCCGCGAGGTTGTACGCGCGGCCCAGGCGGGTGATCGAGTCGAGCAGGACGACCACGTCGTGACCCAGCTCCACGAGACGCTTGGCGCGCTCGATGGCCAGCTCGGCGACGGTGGTGTGGTCCTCGGCCGGACGGTCGAAGGTCGAGGAGATGACCTCGCCCTTGACCGACCGCTGCATGTCGGTGACCTCTTCCGGACGCTCGTCGACCAGGACGACCATCAGGTGGCACTCGGGGTTGTTGTGGGTGATCGCGTTGGCGACCGCCTGCATGATCATGGTCTTGCCGGTCTTCGGCGGGGCCACGATCAGGCCTCGCTGGCCCTTGCCGATCGGCGACACGAGGTCGATGATCCGCGTGGTCAGCACGCCCGGGTCGGTCTCCAGACGGAGCCGGTCCTGCGGGTAGAGCGGGGTCAGCTTGTTGAACTCCGGGCGGCCACGGCCGGAGTCGGCCGCCATGCCGTTCGACGAGTCGAGGCGGACCAGCGCGTTGAACTTCTCGCGACGCTCGCCCTCCTTCGGCTGACGCACGGCGCCGGTGACGTGGTCACCCTTGCGCAGACCGTTCTTGCGGACCTGGGCGAGGGAGACGTACACGTCGTTCGGGCCGGGCAGGTAGCCGGAGGTCCGGATGAACGCGTAGTTGTCGAGGATGTCGAGGATGCCCGCGACCGGGATCAGGACGTCGTCCTCGGAGACCTGCGGCTCGGCGGCCGTGAACTCGTCGCGCCCACGACGGCCACGGCGGTCGCGGTAGCGGCCACGACGGCCACGGCGGCCGCCCTCGTCGTCGAAGTCGTCCTGCGGGCCGGTGTTCTGCGGCTGGCCGCCCTGACGCTGCTGGCGCTGGCCGCCCTGGCCACCACCCTGCTGGTCGTCGCCCTTGCCGCGGTCGCGCTGACGGTCACCGCGGTCGCGCTGACGGTCGCCGCGGTCACGCTGACGGTCGCCCCGCTCACCGCGGTCACGACGGCCACGGCCCTCGGCGGTGTCGACGGCGGACTCGGCCCTGGCCTCGCCGGAACCGTCGGGGCGGGCGTCGGTGCGGGTCTCGACCTTGGCCTCGGTCTTCACGGCCTGGGCGGACTCGGCCTTGGCCTCGCCCTCCGGGCTGCCGGCCGGGGCGGTGGCGCGGCGACGGCGACGCTCGCCGACCGGCTGGTCGTCTCCCCCAGAGCCTGCGGCCTGGGAGATGCCGCCAGCCGGCTGACCGGGGATGTCGATCTGCTGCTGGGCGACGGCCTTCTCGGCCTTCTCCGCCTTGGGGGCGGCGGTCTCGGCCGCGGCCTCGTCCGTGCGGGCCTTGGAGGTGGCGCGGCGCTTCGGCTTGGTCTCGGCCGTGTCGGCGGCGGCCTTGGCGGGTGCGGCGGACGTGCCGCCACCCTGCGCCTCCTTGATGACCTCGATCAGCTGGCTCTTGCGCATCCGCGCGGTGCCCCTGATGCCGAGGCCGGACGCGACCTGCTGCAGCTCGGCCAGGACCATGCCCTCGAGGCCGGTGCCGGAGCGGCGGCGCCGTGCGGTGGTGCCAGTGGCAGCACCTGCGGCGGGCGCGGCGTTGTCGACACTGTTGTCGGCAGTCACGCCCATCAGATCGGTGGTGTCGCTCACGAAGGGTCCTTCCCTGGAGCGGACGTCGGCCATCTGGCTCGGCGACCGGTTGTGCTGTCCGACGACGGTCCTGCTTGTGGACCGGGTCGGGGCGGTGGTCCCGCCGGGTACGGCGGAAGAGAAAAAACGTGCTGTGGGTCCGGCCCGAGGCCCCCTGCTCGGCCCCCACCGGGAAAGAGCGAGGGGTGTCGTGCCGGTTCCGGAGCGTGCTCGAAACTGCTCAGGCAGGCTGCTCAGGCAGTTGGGGAGGCTCCCGGAAGAATGGGTGGTCCCTGATGGGGACACTCAGCACCGCGCCACAAAGACGTCGGGTGCAGACTTGAGGTTAACACTACCGGCTCCAACAAACATTCCCCCTCTCCCTCACCGGCAATCCCGTGTCCGGACGTGTCCGCGCACGCCCCTAGGGCGCGAGCGGCAGCACACTCGCTCCGGACACATCGAGGTCGAGCCGGTTCGCGGCCCATCCCTCGCCCGCCAGCCGGGCGACCTTGTCGGCCGTCCCGTGTTCGGCCAGCGCGAGCACCGTGGGGCCCGCGCCGGAGATGACCGCGGGGACTCCGTCCGCCCGCAGCCGGTTCACAAGGGCGATGCTCTCGGGCATCGCGGGAGCCCGGTACTCCTGGTGCAGCCGGTCCTCGGTGGCCGCGAGCAGCAGCTCGGGGCGGCGGGTCAGCGCCTCCACGAGGAGCGCGGCGCGACCGGCGTTGGCCGCGGCGTCGACGTGCGGGACGGTGCGCGGCAGCAGACCGCGGGCGGTCTCGGTCAGTACGGGCTTACCGGGGACGAAAACCACCGGAACGATGGAATCGGCGGGGTCCATCCTGATCGCCCGCGCGGCACCGGACTCGGTCCAGGCGAGCGTGAAGCCGCCGAGCAGACAGGCGGCGACGTTGTCGGGGTGGCCCTCGATCTCGGTGGCCAGCTCCAGGAGGGCGGCCTCGTCCAGACGGGCGTCGCCGCCTATCGTCACGGCGCGGGCGGCGACGATGCCGGCGCAGATGGCGGCGGAGGAGGAGCCGAGGCCACGGCCGTGGGGGATGCGGTTGGCGCAGACGACCTCGAGGCCGCGCGGCTGTCCGCCGAGCAGCTCGAAGGCCGTGCGCAGGGAACGTACGAGCAGGTGGCTCTCGTCGCGCGGGAGCGTGTCGGCACCCTCGCCGGCGATGTCGATGTGCAGCCCGGAGTCGGCGACCCGGACGACGACGTCGTCGTAGAGACCCAGCGACAGGCCGAAGGCATCGAAGCCCGGGCCGAGGTTGGCGCTGGTGGCGGGAACGCGCACCCGTACGGCGGCGGCGCGGAACGCGGGACCGGCCATCGCTCGATGACTCTCCTTGACTTGCGACTACGGGGTGGTGACTACGGGGTTCTCAAAAGAAGTACAGGGGGACCCGGGGGCCGCTTCTGCCTCGAAGGGCGACAACGGCGACGACACCGCGCATATGCAACGGGGCGGGTTAAGTACAGCCTATCGAAGGAAGGTTCTGTGGCGACATAGGGCGCACAGGAGGCGCACGATGCGTGTCGCGAGCCATCCTGTGCGCCTATGTACGTTCCTGATCGGGTTTGCCTCTCCGGGGATGCCCGGAGAGGCTCACCTCGTCGGGGTCTCGTCGAGGACCTACGCGAGACCGAGGCGCTCGGCGGCGGCAGCGGCGTCCACCGGGACGGTGACCGGCTGGGGCGCTCCGGCGACCGCCCAGTCGGGGTCCTTGAGGCCGTTGCCGGTGACGGTGCAGACGATCCGCTGGCCCGGGTCGACCTTGCCCTGCTCGGCGGCCTTCAGCAGACCGGCGACGGAGGCCGCGGAGGCGGGCTCGACGAAGACACCCTCCTGGGCCGCCAACAGGCGGTAGGCGCGCAGGATCTCACGGTCCGTCACCTCGTCGATGAAGCCGCCCGACTCGTCCCGCGCGGCGATCGCGTAGTCCCACGAGGCCGGGTTGCCGATACGGATCGCGGTGGCGATGGTCGACGGGTCCTTGACGACCTCGCCACGCACCAGCGGCGCCGAGCCGGAGGCCTGGAAGCCCCACATGCGCGGCCGGTGGGTGGACAGGCCGTCGACGGCGTACTCGCCGTACCCCTTCCAGTACGCCGTGATGTTGCCGGCGTTGCCGACGGGCAGCACATGGATGTCGGGCGCGTCGCCGAGCATGTCGACGATCTCGAACGCGGCGGTCTTCTGACCCTCGATACGGACCGGGTTCACCGAATTGACCAGCGCCACCGGGTAGTTCTCGGAGAGGGCGCGGGCCAGGGTGAGGCAGTCGTCGAAGTTGCCGTCGACCTGGAGGATCTTCGCGCCGTGCACGAGGGCCTGGCCCATCTTGCCGAGCGCGATCTTGCCCTGCGGCACGAGGACGGCACAGACCATCCCGGCGCGTACCGCGTAAGCGGCCGCGGACGCGGAGGTGTTGCCGGTGGAGGCGCAGATGACGGCCTGCGCGCCCTCCTCCTTGGCCTTGGTGATGGCCATGGTCATGCCGCGGTCCTTGAAGGAACCGGTGGGGTTGGCGCCCTCGACCTTGAGGTGCACCTCGCAGCCCGTGCGCTCGGAGAGGACCTGAGCGGGGACGAGCGGCGTACCGCCCTCACGGAGCGTGACGACGGGCGTCGTGTCCGTGACCGGAAGGCGGTCCCGGTACTCCTCGATGATGCCGCGCCACTGGTGGGTGCCCTTGCTGGTCATGGGTCCTTACTCCCCTTCAACACGCATGATGCTGGCGACACCGCGCACGGTGTCGAGCTTGCGCAGCGCCTCGACGGTCCCGGAGAGGGCGGCGTCGGGCGCGCGGTGGGTGACGACGACGAGGGAGGCCTCGCCGTCCTTGCCCTGCTGGCGCACCGTATCGATCGATACGCCGTGCTCGGCGAAGACCGTCGCGACCTGGGCGAGTACGCCAGGCTTGTCGGCCACGTCGAGGCTGATGTGGTACCGCGTCACCACGTCGCCCATGGGACTCACGGGCAGCTGGGTGTACACGGACTCACCGGGGCCGGTGGCCTCGTTGAGCTTGTTGCGGCACACGGCGACCAGGTCGCCGAGGACGGCCGAGGCGGTCGGAGAGCCGCCTGCGCCGGGGCCGTAGAACATGAGCTGCCCGGCGGCCTCCGCCTCGACGAAGACCGCGTTGTAGGCCTCGCGGACGGAGGCGAGCGGGTGGCTGAGCGGGATCATCGCGGGGTGCACGCGCGCGGTGACGGACTCGCCGTCCGCGGAGCGCTCGCAGATGGCGAGCAGCTTGATGGTGCAGCCCATGCGCTTGGCCGAGGCGAAGTCGGCGGCGGTGACCTCGGTCATGCCCTCGCGGTAGACGTCGTCGAGTCGCACGCGGGTGTGGAAGGCGATCCCGGCGAGGATGGCGGCCTTGGCGGCGGCGTCGAAGCCCTCGACGTCGGCGGTCGGGTCGGCCTCGGCGTACCCGAGGGCGGTGGCCTCGTCGAGCGCCTCGCTGTACCCCGCCCCCGACGTGTCCATCTTGTCGAGGATGAAGTTGGTGGTGCCGTTGACGATGCCCATCACACGGTTGATCTTGTCGCCGGCGAGGGACTCGCGCAGCGGCCGGATCAGCGGGATGGCCCCGGCGACCGCGGCCTCGTAGTAGAGGTCCTGGCCGTGCTGGTCGGCGGAGGCGTAGAGGCTCGTGCCGTCCTGGGCCAGCAGCGCCTTGTTGGCCGAGACGACGGAGGCGCCGTGCTCGAAGGCGGTGGTGATGAGGGTGCGGGCCGGCTCGACCCCGCCGATGACCTCGACGACGACGTCGATGTCGCCCCGTTTGACCAGGGCGGTGGCGTCGGTGGTGATCAGCTCCGCGGGGATGCCCTCGCGGACCTTGTCCGGGCGGCGGACCGCCACGCCGGCGAGCTCGACCGGGGCGCCGATGCGCGCGGCGAGGTCGTCGGCGTGCGTCGTCATGATGCGCGCCACCTCTGAGCCGACCACACCACAGCCCAGCAGCGCCACCTTCAGCGGACGCGTACGCATCATCCGACCTCGTTTCTCGTACTTCTTCGTATCTCTACGGTTGTCCAGTCTCACTCACCGGACGACGGTTTCTGTCCATCGTCCGGATCCTGAGACATCTATTTCATCACCCGACATCGAGACGCAGGAGATCTTCCTCCGTCTCACGCCGGACGATCACCCGCGCCTCACCGTCGCGGACGGCGACGACGGGCGGGCGAAGTGCGTGGTTGTAGTTGCTCGCCATCGAGCGGCAGTAGGCGCCGGTGGCGGGTACGGCGATGAGGTCACCGGGCGCCAGGTCGGCGGGGAGGAACGCGTCCTTGACGACGATGTCCCCGCTCTCGCAGTGCTTGCCCACGACGCGGGAGAGCATCGGCTCGGCCTCGGAGGTGCGGGAGACGAGGGCGACGCTGTACTCGGCGTCGTAGAGCGCGGTGCGGATGTTGTCCGACATGCCGCCGTCGACGCTGACGTACGTACGGAGCCCTTCGAGGTGCTTGACGGTGCCGACCTCGTACAGGGTGAAGGCGGTGGGCCCGACGATGGCGCGGCCCGGCTCCACGGAGATGCGCGGGGTGCTGAGCCCGGCGGCCTCGCACTCCCGCGTCACGATCTCGTTGAGCGCCTTGGCGATGTGGTGGGGCTCGCGGGGGTCGTCCTCGGAGGTGTACGCGATGCCGAGGCCGCCGCCGAGGTCGATCTCGGGCAGTTCGACGCCGTGTTCGTCGCGTACCTCGGCGAGGAGCTGGACGACGCGCCGGGCGGAGACCTCGAAGCCGGCCATGTCGAAGATCTGGGACCCGATGTGCGAGTGGATCCCGATCAGTTCGAGCCCGTCCAGCTTCAGCGCACGACGGACGGCTTCGGCGGCCTGCCCGCCGGCGAGGGCGATGCCGAACTTCTGATCCTCGTGGGCGGTGGCGATGAATTCATGGGTGTGCGCTTCCACACCCACCGTCACCCGGATCTGGACGCGCTGCCGCTTGCCGAGGGACTGGGCGATGTGCGCGACGCGCGCGATCTCCTGGAAGGAGTCGAGGACGATGCGCCCGACACCGACCTCCACCGCGCGCTGGATCTCCTGGGGGGACTTGTTGTTGCCGTGGAAGGCGATGCGCTCGGCCGGCATACCGGCGGAGAGCGCGGTGGCGAGCTCGCCCCCGGAGCACACGTCCAGGTTCAGCCCCTCCTCGTGGAGCCACCGGACGACGGCCCGGGAGAGGAACGCCTTGCCCGCGTAGAACACGTCCGCGTCCTGACCGAAGGCGTCGGACCAGGCGCGGCAGCGGGCGCGGAAGTCGGCTTCGTCGAGGAAGTAGGCGGGGGTGCCGAACTCGGCGGCGAGCCGCGTCACCGGGATGCCGCCGACGACGGCGGCCCCGTCCTCGTCACGGTGGACGGTCCGGGCCCAGACCTTGGGGTCGAGGTGATTGAGGTCGGTGGGCGGGGCGGAGTAGTGCCCCTCGGGAAGGACGTCGGCGTGGCGGGGCCCGGCGGGGTGGGCGGAACGGCTCATGTCTGCTCTTTCAGATCTGATCGGGGGCGCTGATGCCGAGCAGGGAGAGGCCACCGGCGAGCACCGTCCCGGCGGCTTCGGCGAGCGCGAGCCGGGACCGGTGGGCGGCCGAGGGTTTCTCGTCACCGAGGGGCAGGACGGTGTGCTGGAAGTCGAGCAGGGCGTCGGCGACGGCCTCGAGATGCCGGGCGACCCGGTCGGGGGCGCGGTGGCGGGCGGCGGAGGCGAGCACTGCGGGGTGATCGCCGAGGAGGCCGGCGAGGGTGTGGCCGTCCTCGATGTGTCGCTCGGCCGCGCTGTCGAACCCCAGCTGCTCGGCGTTACGAAGGAGGGCCCGGGTACGGGAGTGGGCGTACCGGACCCGGAAGAGGGGGTTGCCCTCGTGCTGGTGGAGAAGCTCGTCGCCGAGACGGGGGTGGTCGTGGGCGGCGGCGGAGAGAAGCCCCCAGCGGGCGGCGTCGGCCCCGAGACGCCGCGCCAGTTCACGCGCGGTGTACGGGGCGGGCTGGGGGGCGATGTCGGTGGGCAGGTGGCCGGGGCCGTGGCCGCCCGGGGCGTCGGGCCGCACCTCGGGCACTCCGAGGAGGGCCCAGTCGGGGTCGGCGGCGCCCGCGCAGCCGGTGCGGACGAGCCGGCCCTGGGAGACAAGGATCCGCCGCAGGGCGTCGGCGGTGACGGCGGCCCGCACGTCGGCGCGGTGGCGGGGCTCGGCACGCTCCCCGGTGGGCGCCTGCCACCCGTACGTCTGTCCGCTCCGCAGGATCACGCGGACGAGGCTCTGCTGGGCGTCGTCGCGGAGGGTGAAGTTGAGGAAGCCGGGCCCGGTGATGTCGACGGCGGCCAGCCCAGAACTCTGCCGGAGCCGCTCCCGGAGCACCTCGGCGACGTCCAGGGGCCTGCGCCCGACGAGGCGGGCGAGGGAGAGGGCGACACTGCTGGCGTAGTCCCCGCGCCCCCCGGGCCGGGGCCGCTCGACCTTGACGCTCTGGGGAACCCCCCCATCGGGAACCGTGAGCGCACCATCGTCGACCGCGCTGCGCACGGCGTGCAGCACGGTGAGGGAGAGGTCCGCGGGGGTCACGGGACAAGCGTATGGGAGAAGGGGGGGCGGTACGCGAACCGGTTTCGCGATGTGGGCGGTGGGGGGCGGGCGGGCGCGGGGCCGGGCAGGCGGCGGACGGGCTGGCAGGCGGGCGCGGGGCCGGGTCTCTAATACACATCTCCGAGCCAACGAGCCTAGGCCGAATCTGGTATGCGGTCTTC
>NZ_JAGGOS010000179.1 GCF_018614205.1 Streptomyces sp. ISL-36
CTCCCTCGCCGCCCCCGCCCCTGCCGCCGCCCCCGCCCCTGCCACCACCCCCGACGTCCCCGACGTCCTCGACGTGCTCGGATCTCTTGTCGACAAGTCGCTCGTCGTCGCCGAACCGTCCGACGACGGCGCCATGCGCTACCGCCTCCTGGAGACCGTCGCCGAGTACGCCGCCGAGCGGCTCGACGAGGCGGACGAGCGGGCGGCCGTCGAACGCCGCCACCTCGTCCACTACCGCGAACTCGCCCGCCGTACCGACCCCGAGCTCCGCGGCGGTCGGCAGGTCGCGGCCATCGCGCGGTTCCGGACCGAGTACGAGAACCTGCGCACCGCCCTGCGCCGCGCTGTCGCCGCCCGGGACGAGCACGAGACGCTGAGCCTCGTCCACTCGCTGCTCTGGTACTGGCAGATGCGCGATCTGCGCGCCGACGCCCTGCACTGGGCCGAGGCCGCCGCCTCTCTCGGCCCCGACCCCTTCGGGCCGGACGCCCCGCCCGCCGTCCCGCTCTTCGAGCCGTGCACCGCCGCCCCGCCGCCCCTGAGTGAGGACCAGCTCTGGGAGGCCCGGCGCGGTACGCGGCTGATCGAGCTGCTCAACATGGACTACGAGACGGGCCGGTGGACCACCCCCGAGGGCATGGAACGGCTGCGCCCCATCACCGACCGGTACCCCCCGGGACTGCCGCAGACCTGCCGGCTGCCCGGTTCGTTCTCCGTCTTCGCCGTTCTGCTCACCGGGGAGGCGGGCCGCATGCGGGAGGTGCTCGACGCGACCGTCGAGGCCTGCCGCACCTACGGCTACGACTGGGAACTCGCCAACGCGCTCCAGCTGCGCGCCAACATGCTGGCCAACCGCAGCGACTGGGCGGACAGGGCGAGCGCCGACGCCGACGAGAGCCTGAAGATCTTCGTCCGCCTCGACGACGCCTGGGGCGCGGCCGAGGCGCTCTCGGCACGTGGCGAGGCCCGGGAGAAGCGCTGCGCGTTCGAGGGCGCCGCCGAGGACTTCGCCGCCGCCATCGAGTACGCGGAGCGGATCGGCGCCCAGTCCCAGACGGCCCTTCTGCGCGCCCGCTACGCCGACATGCTCACGGTCACCGGACGCAGCGAGGAGGGTGAGGCGATCCTGCGTCAGGTCCTGGCGGCCGGAAACGCCCGGGGACACGAACCGATGCTCGCCGCCCGGATCTTCCTGGCGATTCTGCTCGGCCGGACCGGCCGCACCGCCGAGGCGCGTGAGCATCTCACCGCCCTGACGGAGGAGTTCGGCTCCGAAGCCCCGTCGATCTTCGAGGGGTTCACCCTCGGCAGCCTGGGCTGGCTCGACAATCTGGAGGGGCGGTACGACTCCGCGCTCGGCCGCGCCCACGAGGCTCTGGAGCGCTCGCTCGGCCCGCTGTCCATGACGGTCGCCCCGCAGATGCCGGCGATCCACCTGATCACCGCCGCCTGGGCGCTCGCAGGTCTCGGCGGCGGCACCGAGGCCGTGCTCGCGGCCCGGCTCCTCGGCGCCCAGCCGGGCGTGTTGCCTTCAGGCCATCTGATGTCGCCGCTGGAGCGGGAGAACCTGGAGCGGGCCACGGAGCTGACCCGCGGCGCGCTCGGCGACGAGGCGTTCGAGGCCGCGTACGCCGAGGGCGGCGGCCTCTCTCTGGAAGAGGCCGCCGCCCTGCTCGACGGCGCCGACGCGATCAGAAGGCGCGGCGAGTCCTGAACCCCCGTACGGCTCAGGTCTTCTTGCGGAACTTGGCGACCGCGAGCGGCGCCGTGACGACCGTGAGCGCGACCGCCCAGCCGAGGGTCATCCACACCGAGTGGGCGACCGGACCACCGTTGATCAGGTTCCTGGCGGCGTCGGCGAGGTTGGACAGCGGGTTGTAGTCGGTGAAGGTCTCCAGCCAGCCGGGCATCGAGGTCGGCGGGGCGAAGATCGAGGAGCCGAACTGCAGGGGCATCAGGACGAGCATGGCCATCCCCTGGACGGCCTGGGCCGTCTTCATGGTGAGACCGAGCAGGATGAAGATCCACATCAGCGAGGCGCCGAAGACCATCGACAGGCCGATGGCGGCGAAGAGGCCCAGGACCGAGGTCTTGATCTCCAGGCCGAGGATGAAGCCCATGCCGAGCAGGATCGCGGTGGCGATCAGCATCCGGCCGGCCTCGACGACGATCTTCGCGATGAGGACGGAGGACCGGGCGATCGGCATCGTCCGGAACCGGTCCATGACCCCCTTCTTGAAGTCGTCGTTGATGCCGACTCCGACGGCCATGGCGATGTTCATGCCCATCATCGCCATCAGGCCGGGGACGACGTAGTTCACGTAGGCGTCGTTGTTGCCCTTGCCGGAGATCGCGCCGCCGAAGACGTACACGAACAGCAGGACGAAGATGATCGGCATCAGGACGGCGTCGAACATCGACTCCGGGTCCTGTTTGATCTGCAGCGCGTTGCGGCGGGCCAGAGCGCCGATGTGGCGGAGGTTGGCCCGCAGGCCGATCCGGCCCTCGGCGGACGGCGCGCTGCGCGCCGGGGCCGGCCCCGGCGCGTCGGCGGGGGACTTGGCGAGCTGTGTGGTCGTGGTGGCGCTCACGCGGCGACCTCCTCGGGAATCGCGTCGGACACGGTCGTCTTCTGGCCGGTGATGGCCAGGAACACCTCGTCCAGGCTGGGCAGATGGGTGCCGATGTGGGTGATGCCGAAGCCACGCGCGCCCAACAGGCCCACGACGGCGGTCAGCTGTTCGTCGCTGAGGATCGGGACGTACAGGACGCCCTCGTCGGGGACGACGGTCGCCCCGGCGATGCCGTCGAGACCGGTCTCGCGCAGCGCTGCGGCCATGGCCGGCAGGTCGGCCGGGTCGACCGGGCGGACCTTGAGCGTGCGGCCGCCGACGCGGGCCTTGAGCTCGTCGACCTTGCCCTTGGCGATGACCCGGCCGCGGTCGACCACGGTCAGCTCGCTCGCGAGCTGCTCGGCCTCTTCCATGTACTGGGTGGTGAGCAGGACGGTCACGCCCTCGGAGACCATCCGCTGGACCTCGTCCCAGACCTCGTTGCGGGTGCGCGGGTCGAGACCGGTGGTGGGCTCGTCCAGGTAGAGCACGGCCGGCTGCCCGATCATCGAGGCGGCGAGGTCGAGCCGGCGGCGCATACCGCCGGAGTAGTTCATCACGGGCCGCTTGGCGGCCTCGGTGAGCGAGAAGCGCTCCAGCATCTCGTCCGCCCGACGCCGGGCGTCCTTGCGGGTCAGGTCGAGCAGCCGCCCGATCATGTAGAGGTTCTCCCAGCCGGACAGCTTCTCGTCGACCGAGGCGTACTGGCCGGTGAGGCCGATGGTGCGACGGAGCTGGCGCGGCTGCTTCACCACGTCGTAGCCGGCGACGGTGGCGGTCCCGGCGTCCGGGACTATCAGGGTGGACAGGCAGCGCACGAGAGTGGTCTTGCCGGCGCCGTTGGGGCCGAGCACCCCGAGAACCGTGCCCTCCCGGACGTCCAGGTCGACCCCGTCGAGGGCCTTCGTCTCGCCGTAGTGCTTCACGAGGCCCCGTACCTCGACGGCGTTGGTGTGTGATCGCGTCATGGCCCCCACTACACCAGCCGCCACCGACAACGCCCCGACAGACGACCGACAGACGACCGACAGACGGCGACAGCCCGCCGATGGGGGATGTCGGCGGGCTGTCGGTGGTACCGCGGTGGCTAGTGGAAGGTGTGCTCCTCCGCGGGGAACGCCCCGCCGCCGACGTCCGCTGCGAAGGCGCGGGCGGCGTCGCCGAGGGTCTGGCGGAGGTTGGCGTACTGCTTGGTGAAGCGCGGCACCTTGCCGCCGGTCAGGCCCGCCATGTCGGTCCAGACGAGAACCTGGGCGTCCGTGTCCGGTCCGGCGCCGATGCCGATGGTGGGGATGTGCAGCGAACGGGTGACCTCGGCGGCCAGCTCGGCCGGTACGAGTTCGAGGACGACCGCGAACGCGCCCGCGTCCTGCGCCGCCTTGGCGTCGCTGAGCAGCCGGTGCGCGGCCTCGTCGCCGCGGCCCTGCACCCGGTAGCCCATGGTGTTGACGGACTGCGGGGTCAGCCCGAGGTGCGACATGACCGGGATGCCGGCCTGGACGAGCAGCTCGGTCTGCGGCAGCGAGCGTTCGCCGCCCTCCAGCTTGATCGCTCCGACACCCGCGTCCTTGACGAGCCGGGTGGCGTTGCGCAGGGCCTGGACGGGCCCTTCCTGGTACGAACCGAAGGGGAGGTCGCCGACGACGAGGGCGCGCTTGGTGCCCCGTACGACGGCGGCGGAGAGCAGCGTCATCTCGTCCATCGTGACGGGCACGGTGGTCTCGTAGCCGAGGTGACAGTTGCCCATGGAGTCGCCGACGAGGACGACCGGGATGCCCGCCTCGTCGAAGACGGACGCGGTCATGGCGTCGTAGGCGGTGAGCATGGGCCACTTCTCGCCGCGGACCTTGGCGGCGGCGATGTCGTGGACGGTGACACGGCGCGTGCCCTTGCCTCCGTACAGCGACTTCGAGCTGTCGGCGGACTGCTTCTGGGCAGCCTGAAGCGTCATGGTGAACGGCTCCTTCGTCATCTCGAGGCGCCCTGACGGCGTCCCCGGACCACGTCCATGGTGGCACTTCGCGCGGTAGCGGGGGAAGTGGGCCGAAGTGGTGCTCTTCACACCGCCGGGACGTCGGGCTTCTCCGCATCCAATGTGCGGGTTCTGTCACAGCCGCGCCTCCCCGCCACCGGCAGGAACCCGCCGCACCCGTCCTGTCGTCCCTCGTGGCAGTACGACCGACCCCACATCACCTAGTGTCGACGTCGGGTCACCGAGCAAGCATCAAGACAGCACGACCGCAAGACGGCACGGCAGCAAGGCAGTGAGGACAGAGCGATGGCGCGGGTGGACATGACGGAGACCGAGAACGGCGGCGCCCGGGACGAGCGCTCCGGATCCCGGTTCCGATCGGCGCTCGACCGCTGGCGCGGTGACCGGGGGATCTGGCGCCGCGGCATCGTCCTGGCCGCCACGGCGGTGCTGCTCACGCTGCTGATGGTCTTCCACGCCGAGATCCCCAACCGGATCGGCAACCTGGGCAGCCTCACCGAGACCTTCCTGCCCTGGCTCGGCCTCTTCGTGCCGGTGCTGCTCGTCCCGGCCCTGCTGCGGCGCTCCGCGACCGCGCTGATCGCCCTGCTGCTGCCGGCCGTCGTCTGGCTCAACCTCTTCGGCGGCCTGATCACCGACAAGTCGGGCGCGGGGGGCGACCTCACCGTCGCCACCCACAACGTGAACGCCGACAACCCCGACCCGGAGGGCACGGCCCGCCAGATCGCCGGCTCCGGCGCGGACGTGGTGGCCCTGGAGGAGCTCAAGGGCGAGATGGTCCCGGTGTACGAACGCGGGCTCGCCGACACCTACCGGTACCACTCCGTCCAGGGCACGGTCGGGCTGTGGAGCAAGTACCCGCTGAGCGACACGCGCCCGGTCGACATCCAGATGGGCTGGACCCGCGCCATGCGCTCCACCGTCGCCACACCCCAGGGGAAGGTGGCCGTGTACGTCGCCCACCTCCCGTCCGTACGGGTCAAGCTGCACGCCGGGTTCACCGCCAACCAGCGCGACAACAGCGCGGACGCGCTCGGCGAGGCCATCGCCCACGACCCGCACGAGCGGATCGTCCTGCTCGGCGACCTCAACGGCACCATGAACGACCGCTCGCTCAAGGCGGTCACCTCGCAGCTGCGCTCCACCCAGGGCGCGTCGGGCGACGGCTTCGGCTTCAGCTGGCCGGCCTCGTTCCCGATGGCGCGGATCGACCAGATCATGGTGAAGGGCGTCGAGCCGGTCTCCTCCTGGACGCTGCCGGAGACGAACAGCGACCATCTGCCGATCGCGGCCCGCGTCCGGCTCTGAGCCGAAACCTCCCCTTCACACCCCGGCAGCACCCGGGAACATTTCCCCTGAGAGCATTTGTTCAGTCGAAGAACTTATCGTCTGGAAAGGCTCTCCCCATGCCCCTGGCGCTGCTCGCGCTGGCCGTCTCCGCCTTCGGCATCGGCACCACCGAATTCGTGATGATGGGCCTGCTGCCCAACGTCGCCGACGATCTCGGCACCTCCGTCCCCACCGCCGGACACCTCGTGTCCGCTTACGCGATCGGCGTCGTCATCGGCGCCCCGCTGCTCACCGCCCTCGGCTCGCGCGTCCCCCGCAAGAAGATGCTGCTCCTGCTGATGGCCCTGTTCGTCGTCGGCAACCTGGCCTCCGCGCTCGCGCCGGGCTTCGGCTGGCTGATCGGCGGCCGGGTCCTCGCCGGCCTCCCGCACGGCGCCTTCTTCGGCGTCGGCGCCGTCGTCGCCGCACGCCTGGTGCGCGAGGACCGGCAGGCGCGGGCGGTGGCCACCATGTTCCTGGGTCTCACGGTCGCCAACATCCTCGGCGTACCGGCCGCGACCCTCCTCGGCCAGCACCTCGGCTGGCGGGCCACCTTCCTCGTCGTCGCCGTCATCGGCCTGCTCGCCATGGCCGCGCTCGCCCGGCTCGTCCCGTACGTCCCGCTCGACGCGCGGCAGAGCCTGGGCCGCGAGGTGCGCGCGCTCGGCCGCCCGCAGGTGCTGCTCGGCCTGCTCACCGCGGTCTTCGGCTTCGCGGGCGTCTTCGCCGTCTACTCCTATCTCGCCTCGATGACCACCGAGGTGATGGGCTTCGGCGAGTCCTCCGTCACCGTCGTCCTCGCCCTCTTCGGCATCGGCATGACGGGCGGCGCGCTGGCCGCCGGGCCGCTGACCGACCGGGCGCTGCGGCCGACGCTGTACGGCTCCCTCGGCGCGCTCGCCCTCGTCCTGGTCGCCTTCCGCTTCACCCTCCAGGTGCCGTGGCTGGCGCTCGTGACGGTCGTCGTCCTCGGAGCGGTCGGCTTCATGACGACAACCCCGCTCCAGATGCTGGTCATGAACAAGGCCAAGGACGCCCCGACCCTCGCCTCCGCCTCCAACCACTCCGCTTTCAACCTCGCCAACGCGGGCGGGGCCTGGGCCGGCGGTGCGGCCGTCGCCGCCGGCTGGGGCTGGACGTCACCGGCCCTCGTCGGCGCCGTCCTCGCCGTGCTGGGACTGGCCGTCGCCGCGGTGGCCGGCCTGACGGACCGTACGGCGAAGGGGACCTCCCGCGTCGTCGCGGGAAGCCCCCTCGGCACGGAGCACGACCGAGCCGTCAGCGGCTCGTCGTCTCCCGCCAGCGGTTCGTGACCGGCAGCCGGCGGTCCTTGCCGAAGCCCTTCGCCGAGATCTTGGTGCCCGGCGGGTACTGGCGCCGCTTGTACTCCGCCATGTCCACCATCCGCAGCGTCCGGGTCACCAGCTCCTCGTCGAAGCCGGCCGCCACGATCGCGTCCTTGCCCTGGTCGCGGTCGACGTACAGCGCGAGGATCCGGTCCAGGACGTCGTAGTCCGGCAGCGAGTCCGTGTCGACCTGTCCCGGGCGCAGCTCGGCGCTCGGCGGCTTGGAGATCGAGCTCTCCGGGATCGGCGGGATCTGCCCGCGCTCCTCGGCCGCCCGGTTGCGCCAGCGGGCGAGGCGGAACACGGTCGACTTGTAGACGTCCTTGATGGGGCCGTACGCACCGACCGAGTCGCCGTACAGGGTCGAGTACCCCACCGCCAGTTCGGACTTGTTGCCCGGCGCGAGGACGATGTGGCCCTCCTCGTTGGAGAGGGCCATCAGCAGCGTGCCGCGCAGCCGGGACTGCAGGTTCTCCTCCGCCAGGCCGGTGAGGGCGAGCGCTCCCATGTACGCGTCGAACATCGGCTCGATCGACACCGTGCGGAAGTGGAGCCCGGTGCGACGGGCCAGTTCGGCGGCGTCGCCCCGGGAGTGGTCCGAGGAGTACTTCGACGGCATCGACACGCCGTACACGTTCTGCGCGCCGACCGCGTCGCAGGCGATGGCGGCGACGAGCGCCGAGTCGATGCCACCGGACAGACCGATGAGGACAGAACGGAAGCCGTTCTTGGCGGCGTACGCGCGCAGGCCGACCACCAGCGCCGAGTACACCTCCTCGTCGTCGTCGAGCCGGTCCGCGTAACCGCCCGTCAGCTCCGCCTCGTAGGCCGGCAGCGGGTCCTCGGAGAGGATCACCCGGTCGATCCGCAGACCGTCGTCCACGACGCCTTCCGGCGCGTCGGCCGAGGCGGCCGGCAGATCCAGGTCGAGGAGCACACTGCCCTCGGAGAACTGCGGGGCGCGCGCGATCACTTCACCGTCCGTGCCGACGACGATCGAGTCGCCGTCGAAGACCAGCTCGTCCTGACCGCCGATCATGGCGAGATAGGCGATGGTGCAGCCGGCCTCCTGGGCCCGCTTGCGCACCAGCTCCAGCCGCGTGTCGTCCTTGTTCTGCTCGTACGGCGAGGCGTTGATCGAGACGAGCAGGCCGGCGTTCGCGCTCCGGGCGGCGGGCACCCGGCCGCCCTCCTGCCAGAGGTCCTCACAGATGGCGAGGGCGACGTCCACACCATGGACCCGGACGACGGGCATCGTGTCGCCCTGGACGAAGTAGCGGAACTCGTCGAAGACGCCGTAGTTGGGCAGGTGGTGCTTGGCGAAGCGCAGCACCACCGTGCCGCGGTGCAGCACGGCGGCGGCGTTCTCGGGGGAGCCGGCGGGCCGGCCCAGCCGGGGCTCGGCCCGCTCCGAGCGGTCGAGGTAGCCGACGATCACCGGCAGCTCCCCGAAGCCCTCGGCGTCGAGGCGCCGCGCGAGCGCCCGCAGGGCTTCCCGGGACGCCTCGACGAAGGACGACCGCAGCGCGAGGTCCTCGACGGGGTAGCCGGTCAGCGCCATCTCGGGGAACGCGACCAGATGCGCGCCCTGCTCGGCGGAGTGCCGGGTCCAGTGGACGATCGACTCGGCGTTTCCGGCGAGATCGCCGACGGTCGAGTCGATCTGATTCAGAGCGAGGCGTAGTTGAGGCACGGGCCCAGTGTAATCGTCAGACCGACGCTATGTCCTGGGAAGCGGCCCGAGCCCGCAAGATGCGTGGTCGGAAGCCACGTCGCCGGAAGCCACGTGCCCGCAAACCATGTCGCCGGAAGCCACGTGCCCGGAAGCCATGTCGCCGGAAGCCATGTCGCCGGAAGCCGCGTGCCGATGACCTACGTGGTCGGACCGGTCCAGATCGCGTGCTCGTAGTCCAGGACCTTCGGGCCGACCTCCAGCTGCATCTCCTTGTCCGCGGCGGCGGGCAGCGAGTAGGCGAACGAGCTCTTGGCCTGCTTGCCCGGGAGGAGCGTGCCCGTGAAGGGCTCGGAGGCGCCGCTTCCGTCGAAGATCTGCTCCGCCTGCGCGCCTTCGGCGTCGCGCGCGTCCGGCAGGGCGGTGGTGATGTCGATGGCCTTCTTGCTGCCGTTGACGATCGTGATGGTCACCTGGAAGGCGTGGTTGCCCTTGTCGTGGCCTGCGGCGAACTCATCGGGCGTGTAGGGGCGCGGCTTGGAGACGGTGACCTTCACCCCGTCCTCGTACGTGTGCGTCGCGCCGAACGTCAGCGTCGCCGGGCCGGCCTCGGTGGGCTCGTCGTCCGGCGCGCCCGCGCCCGGCTCCGCGGGAGCGGTACTGGCCTTCTGCTGCTTGCGGACCTCGTCCTCCATGTCGTTCGCGACGTCCTTGACCGCCGTGACGATGACGATCAGCCACACGAGCGAGACGACGATCGTGACGGCGCCGAGGATGATGCCGGTGAGGGCGGCCCCCTTGTTGGTCGCCTCCCCCTTGCGGGCGCGACCATGGCCGATGATGCCGAAGATGAGCGCCAGGACGCCCAGGATCCCGCCGAGCCAGAACAGGAACGGGATGATCCCGAAGACCAGGCCCACGATGCCGACGACCAGAGCGGCGACACCGAGCCCGTTGCGCGCCTGCTGCGGGAACGGTGGCTGGGGCATCCCCGGCATCCCGGTGGGCGGCGGCCCCCAGGGGTTCTGTCCGAGGGGGTTCGTGGGCGTGGTCATGCGGCATCCTTCGAGGTGAAGAGGGGGGGCTCAGCGTCGTGGGAAGTGAACACTCCGACCCTGACGATCATGACGTTAAGCCAGCTGAATGTGGACATGCCAGGGATTTTGTGGCCGAGATGTGTTCGTGACCCGGCGCCCCGCGACGAGCGCCGCCCGCCGACCCGCCCGAGTGCCGGTCGCCAGGGGTCGGCCGACGGCCGCAGATCGTGCTCGTGAAAGTCTGGCTCGCAGTACCCGCCGTCTCCGACTTCGCCGCCAGGGAGCGTCCTTGAGCTCGAGCGTGTTCATACGGATCGGGGGCGTCGCCCACCACGCCGTCGTCGAGGGCTCAGGCCCCGTCTGCGTCCTGAGCGCCGGGCTCGCCATGAGCTGGTTCGACTGGGACCCCGTCGTCCCGCTGCTCGCCCCCCACCGCACGGTCGTCCGCTTCGACCGGCCGGGGCACGGGCTCTCCGCCCCCGCCGCCGTCCCGCCCAGCGCCACCGGCGAGGCCGACCGGATCGCCGCACTCCTCGACGCGATCCGGCGCCCGGGACCCGCCACCGTCGTCGGCCACTCGATCGCCGGATTCCACGCGGAGGCCTTCGCCCGGCTGCACCCGGGCCGCACCGCCGGGATCGTTCTCGTCGACTCCTCCGTCGAGGAGCACGCCCGTACCCCCGCAGCCCCCGCCCTGCGGACCGCCGCGGCCCGCGGCCTGGGCGCCCTGCTCGGCGCCGCCGGAGCCCCGGCC
>NZ_JAGGOS010000180.1 GCF_018614205.1 Streptomyces sp. ISL-36
GCAACGGCCCCGGCTGCTGCGCCCCCATGACCCCGGGCGCCGCCGACAACGGCTCCCGTAGGCCCCGCGCCACCCGCCTCGGGCACGCCGTCCCCAACCGGTCCGGCCGGGGCCGCCGTCGAGCGCCGCCACGCCTGCGGCGCCGCCGAGAGAGCGGCGCGCCGCAGAAAGGGGTCCTCGAAACGGAGGGCGTCGGGCGGGCCTGTGAGCAGGCCGTCCGTCACCAGGTTGTCGAGCGTCTCCGGCGCGGTCCGCGTCCTGCGCGCGGCGGCGAGCACGGCGTCGGAGCCGACCGTGGGACGCTCCGTTCCCCGGTCCGGCCCGCCGCCGGCCGCCTCGCCCGCGAGGGCGGCCACCAGGCCCAGCATCCGCCGCCATTGCGCCGGGAGGGAGTCCAACAGCCCGCCGTACACCTCGCCGAGGACCACGGCGTCGGGCAGCGGCCGTGGAAGCGGGGCTTCGCCCGCCAGCTGCGCGGGGGAGAGGCGCCGGGCCATGGCGGCCAGTACGCCCGGGTGTCCCGCCGCCTCGTCGAGCAGCCGTGCCCGTACGGCAGGTGACACGGATGACGGACACACGTCGTCGAGCAACTCGCTCGCTCCCGCCCGGCTCAGTCGGGTCAGGCGCAGCACCTGGACTCCTGGCAGTGCGGGCGGGCGGTGATGACGGGCGAGCGACGCGATCCAGCCCACGCCCCGCAGGCCCCCGTGGACCCGCCAGGCGGAGGCGAGCGCGGCGCGGGAGTGCGCGTCCCACAGATGGTGGTCGTCCACGCACAGCAGCAACGGCCGTCCGGCGGAGAGGGAGGCCACCGCCGCGGCGAGGCCCTCCGGGCCCCGTGCCGAGCGCAGGGCCCGACGCGCCGCCGAGGGTGTGCACCCCAGGGCCGACAGCAGCGCCCGTACACCGCTCCAGGGGACCCTGTTCCCGGCCGGCGGGGCCACCAGGTGCGCCCCGCCCGTGAACTCCCGCACCGCGTGCTCCAGAAGCGCCGTACGTCCCAGGCCGGGGCTTGCGGTGATCAGCAGCACGCCGCCCGACCCGGCGGCGACACGGGCCGACAGGGCGGCCACGGCGGCGAGTTCGGCCGTGCGGTCATGCAGCCGCACCGCGGCCGCCGCGCTCGTCCCTCTGCTCACGGCCGTCAGGTTACTGTCCCGTAGGAAACGGCGGAAGGCCCCCCGTGCGTGGACGACCGTCCACGCACAGGGGCCCCGCACTGTGTGCGCGCACAGAGGTACGCCGCCTCCCTCCCGCCCGGAGCACCGAGCCGGCACCGCGGGCGGAAGGGCGGCCTCCGTCAGGAGGTGTGCGGGCAGTTGCCGCGGTACTCCTCGATCGTCAGACTGGGCCGCGGGAGCGGGCAGAGGAACTGCTCGTAGCGGGTGTCGTTGTCGATGAAGCGCTTGAGCCACGAGATGCTGTACTTCGCGATCGTCGTGTTGGACGTGTTCGGCGTGAAGTGGGTGGCGTTGTTGAGCTCCAGGTACGCCTTGTCGAGGGAGCCCGGAAGGCTCCCGTAGAACGGCTCCGAGTGCGTGGCGACGGGCGCGACCGTGTCACCGTCGGCACCCACGACGAGCGTGGGTGTCTTGATCTCGGGCCAGGTCTTGTCCGTGTTCCAGCCCGTCAGCGGGATCGCCGCCTGCAGCGACGGCCGGCTCTTGGCCGCCTCCAGCGCGCCGCCGCCGCCCATCGAGTGCCCCATCACACCGAGTCGGGTGCTGTCGACGCGGCCGCGGACCGAGCTGCGCTGTGTCAGGTAGTCGAGCGCGGCCAGGAGCTGACGACCACGGCTGTCCGGCTGGTCCATCGTGGTGAGGGTGTCGATGGTGAAGACCACGAAGCCCTGGGAGGCCAGGCGCGGACCCAGCCAGGCGATGGACGACTGGGTGGCGGTGAACCCGGGCGAGATGACCACCGCACCGAAGGTGCCGTCGGCGGTCGAGGTCGGGTAGTAGATGGTTCCTCCGCCGAAGCCGGTCACGGCGAGGGAGGAGACGCTGGTGTCGGCGACGGTGTAGGAACCGCGCGACGCCTCGATGCTGGCGTCGGTCGGAGCGGGGCCACGCTCGTAGGGGTTGTCCGCCGCCTGGGCTCCGGGAGCGGTGAGCAGCGTGAGACAGCAGACGGCCGAGGCCGCGGCTGCGGCGAGGTGTCGTTTCACGACTGAGTCGTCCTCTCGTGTCGTGTACGGCTGCCGCCGGGGAGCGGTGCAGCCGCGGGGATGACTGGCTCGGGCCACTGTCCGGGCAACGAGGGACGAAGACATCGGCAGAACCACCGGTGACGGCCCCGGCGGACCGGCCGCACAGGGACCGGGGGAGAGCGCGGCCCGTCCTCACCCCGGATTCGCGTGCGTGGTCCGGGAATTCCGGGGTAGGCGGGCACCCAACGGGGAGGACGAGCAGTCGTTGGAAGAGGGAGGTCATCAGAGTGCCGACTGAGGTGACGACGGAGACGAGGGTCGGTTTCGACAGGGGTGTGGGGGACCTTCCCCTGCTCGAGGCTCCCCGCAAGGTCGCCCCGAAGGACGCACGTGAGCTGTCGAAGGTGTTCTTCGACAAGCTGGCGGTACTGGAGGAGGGAACGCACGAGTACCAGTACGCGCGTAACACGCTGATCGAGATGAACATGTCTCTCGTGCGGTATGCGGCCGGGCGGTTCCGGGCGCGTGGGGATGAGATGGAGGACATCGTCCAGGTCGGGACGATCGGTCTGATCAAGGCGATCGACCGGTTCGACATCTCGCGTGAGGTGGAGTTCACGAGTTTCGCCGTTCCGTACATCGTGGGGGAGATCAAGCGGTTCTTCCGTGACACCTCGTGGGCGGTGCATGTGCCGCGCCGGCTGCAGGAGGCGCGGGTGGAGCTGGCGAAGGCGACGGAGGAGCTCGGTTCGCGGCTGGGGCGGACGCCGACCGTGGCGGAGCTGGCGTCGTTGATGAATCTCTCCGAGGACGAGGTGATAGAGGCGCGGCTGGCGTCCAACGGCTACAACTCGACTTCCCTGGATGCCGCGGTCGGTGCGGAGGGTGAGGACGGTGACGCGGCGCTGGGAGACTTCATCGGCGTGGAGGACCCGGCGCTGGAGCTGTTCGAGGACTTCCACACCCTGGCGCCGCTGCTGGTCGAACTCGACGACCGTGACCGCACGCTGCTGCACCTGCGCTTCGTCGAGGAGCTGACCCAGTCGGAGATCGGCAAGCGGCTCGGCATCTCGCAGATGCACGTCTCCCGCCTGCTCTCGCGCAACCTGGAACGCCTCCGCAAGGGCATGCTCGACACGGCGTAGGACCGACCGCCCGAAGAAAGACGCGACCCGACGGGTTCGACGGGTGTGAGATCCGGGATGGGGGGAAGGCGCACGTCATCCCCCCACGGGAAAGTCCTTCACGGGACGCACGGCGAACGGCCTCACCAGCCCCCTTCTGGTGAGGCCGTTTCCCGTGGGTGGGCCGAGTGCAGGTCCGAGGTCTGTCACGGTGTCCCAAGCCCGCCGCCCCCGTCCCCGCCCCCGGCACCGAAGTGCCGGGGGCGGACACGCTCGGCCCGACGCATGTGCCGTGCGACTCATGTGCTGTGCGACTCATGTGCCGTGCGGCGCAACCTCCGCCTGAGCGAACGCCGTTCGTCCTCCCGAAGGCCGCCCCACACGCCGGTCACCTGTCGGGAGTCGTCCATGGCCCAGCGCAGGCATGCCCTGCGGACCGGACACCGACGGCAGACCTCCTTGGCCTCCTCGGCCTGGACGAGCGCGGGTGCGCCGGTCCCCACCGGGAAGAAGAGGTCGGGGTCGACGTTCCGACAGGCCGCGGACGCGCGCCAGCTCTCCATGAATGCCTCCAGCCGTGTGAGAAAAGGACCGTTCCCCTTTCGGCTGACCGGACAAAGCCGGTTGAAACACCATCGGGCGGGGCGTGGCCCGACGCCCGTACGGAGCAGTGGTGGTGCGGGCGTGCCCCGCGGCCCGTAGCGTGCTGCCGTGCGCACATGGACCGGACGCCCCTGGCCCCTGGGTGCGACGTTCGACGGCGAGGGCACCAACTTCGCGCTCTTCAGCGAGGTGGCCGAGCGGGTCGAGCTCGTGCTCGTCGACGACGACGGCACTCACCGCGGTGTCACCCTGACCGAGGTGGACGGCTTCGTCTGGCACTGCTACCTGCCGGACGTCCGACCCGGTCAGCGCTACGCCTACCGGGTGCACGGCCCGTGGGACCCGGACGCCGGGCACCGCTGCAACCCGGCCAAGCTGCTGCTCGACCCGTACGCCAAGGCGGTCGAGGGGGAGACGGACAACGACCCGTCGCTCTACGAGCGCTCGCCGGACGGCCCCGCGCCGGCCGACAGTGCCGGGCACGCCTTCCTCGGCGTCGTGGTCGATCCCGCGTTCGACTGGGGCGACGACCGGGCGCCGCATCGGCCGTACGCCGAGTCGATCGTCTACGAAGCCCATGTGCGGGGCCTGACCCGCAACCATCCCGAGGTGCCCGAGGAACTGCGCGGCACCTACGCGGGGCTGGCCCACCCGGCAGTCCTCGACCACCTCACCGGCCTCGGCGTGACCGCCGTCGAACTCATGCCCGTCCACCAGTTCGTCCATGACGGTGTGCTCACCGACCGCGGCCTCGTGAACTACTGGGGCTACAACACGATCGGTTTCTTCGCCCCGCACGGCGCCTACGCCGCCCGGGGCACGCGCGGCGGGCAGGTGGCCGAGTTCAAGACGATGGTGAAGGCGCTGCACGCGGCGGGCCTCGAGGTCATCCTCGACGTCGTCTACAACCACACCGCCGAGGGCAACGAGTACGGCCCCACACTCTCCTTCCGCGGCATCGACAACGCCTCGTACTACCGTCTCGTCGAGGGCGACCCGCGCCACTACTACGACACCACCGGCACGGGCAACAGCCTTCTCATGAGGCACCCGAACGTGCTGCAGATGATCATGGACTCGCTGCGGTACTGGGTGACGGAGATGCACGTCGACGGCTTCCGCTTCGACCTGGCCGCCACCCTCGCCCGGCAGTTCCACGAGGTGGACCGCCTCTCCGCCTTCTTCGACCTCATCCAGCAGGACCCCGTGATCGGCAGGGTCAAGCTCATCGCCGAGCCCTGGGACATCGGCGACGGCGGCTACCAGGTGGGCAACTTCCCGCCGCAGTGGTCCGAATGGAACGGCAGGTACCGGGACGCGGTGCGCGACTTCTGGCGCGCCGGCGAGCACAGTCTGGCCGAGTTCGCCTCCCGGCTCACCGGCTCCTCCGACCTCTACGAACACGACCGGCGGCGCCCACGCGCCAGCATCAACTTCGTCACCGCCCACGACGGATTCACGCTGCGCGACCTCGTGTCGTACAACGACAAGCACAACGAGGCCAACGGAGAGGACAACCGGGACGGTGAGAGCGACAACCGCTCCTGGAACTGCGGCGTCGAAGGCCCGACCGACGACGAGAGCGTCCTGGAGCTGAGGGCCCGCCAGCAGCGCAATCTCCTGGCCACCCTCATGCTGTCGCAGGGCATTCCGATGATCTCCCACGGCGACGAGCTGGGCCGCACCCAGGGCGGCAACAACAACGCCTACTGCCAGGACAACGAGGTCTCCTGGATCGACTGGGACCTCGACGACGAGCGGCGCGACCTGCTCGACTTCACCCGACGCGCCGTCGCGCTGCGCCGTGCCCACCCCGTCCTGCGGCGGCGCAGGTTCTTCCGCGGCGACACCGCGACGGACGAACGCCAGCCGCTGCCCGACCTCGTATGGCTGCGGCCGGACGCCCGCGAGATGACGGACGAGGACTGGGGCCGTCCCGACGACCACACCATCGGCGTCTTCCTCAACGGTGACGCCATCGCGGAGACCGATCCGCAGGGCGGCCGCGTCGTCGACGACTCCTTCCTGCTGCTGATCAACAGCTACTGGGAACCGGTGACCTTCCGGCTCCCCGGCGCGGCGTACGGCGAGCGGTGGACGGTCCGGATCGACACCGCCGACCCGCAGGGCCTGCCCGACGAGTCGGAACACAAGGCGGGCACCGACCTCGTCGTGGAGGCGCGCGGTCTCCTGCTGCTCTCACGCCCGCCCCGCACCCAGGAGCGCTGACACCGAGGCCGCGCCGACTCCCCGGGACACGGTCGTGCTCCCGGTGAGTCGGCCTGTCGGCATGCAAGAAAATTACGTCATCGCGCAAGCTCCATGAAAGCCGCTGCTCCGGCCGGAGATGACGCGCGGGGGGTTCCTCGGCGGGCGGGACAGGTGCGCCCGGAACATAGACGATATGGCAGATCTCTGCAACTCTCTGATCGCTCAGCGCAAAAGATGAAGATCTTTGCCGAGCAGCTCGGTCCACCACCACACCGACAGCGCCGCGCCTCGCCACCGTCAGGGGTGGGAGGCCGAAGATCGGGGACAGATGAGAACCCAACGCCGACGATCGCGGGCCCTGAGCGCCGTGATCGTCACAAGCCTTCTGACGCTCGGCTGGCCCGCGCTGTCCGCCGCGGCGGCGGGCGGACCCAACATCGCCGCCGGCCGGCCGGCCGCCGCCGCGAGTGCGCACAGCGAGTACGGCGCGGGCAACATCACCGACGGCAACCAGGGCACCTACTGGCAGAGCGCCGGCAGCACCCTGCCCCAGTGGGTGCAGACCGACCTCGGCGCCACCGCACGCGTGGACGAGGTCGTCCTGAAGCTGCCCGCGGGCTGGGAGAGCCGCAGCCAGACGCTCTCCGTCCAGGGCAGCGCCGACGGGACCAGCTTCGCCACCCTCAAGAACTCCGCCTCCTACACCTTCAGCCCCGGCGCGGCCAACACCGTCACGGTGACGTTCCCGGCCACCCGGGCGCGATTCGTCCGCATCGACATCACCGCCAACACGGGCTGGCAGGCCGCCCAGCTCTCCGAACTCGAAGTGCACGCCGCCGACGGCTCGTCGACCGACCTGGCGAGCGGGCGCCCCCTGACCGCGAGCAGCCACACCCAGACCTACACCGCGGGCAACGCCAACGACGGCAACAGGGCCACCTACTGGGAGAGCGCCAACAACGCACTCCCGCAGTGGATCCAGGCCGACCTCGGAGCCTCCGTCCGCGTCGACCGGGTCGTCCTGCGGCTGCCCGACGGATGGGGCGCCCGCAGCCAGACCCTGAAGATCCAGGGCAGTACCGACGGCACCGCCTTCACCGATCTGACCGCCTCCCGGGCGTACACCTTCGACGCCACCAACGGACAGACCGCGACCCTCACCTTCGACGCGGCGACCACACGCCACGTCCGCGTCCTGGTGACGGCCAACAGCGGCCATCCCGCCGCCCAGCTCTCCGAGCTGGAGGTCTACGGCCCGCAGACGGGCGACACGCAGGCACCGACCGCGCCGGCGAACCTCGCCTTCACCGAGCCCACGACCGGTCGGATCAAGCTGACCTGGAACGCCGCTTCCGACAACACCGCCGTCACCGGCTACGACGTGTACGCCGACAACACGCTCCTGACGAGCGTGGCCGGCGACGTGACCACGTACACGGACAACCGCCCGGCGAACCAGACCGTCACCTACCACGTGCGCGCCAGGGACGCCGCCGGCAACCAGTCCGCCAACAGCAACTCCGTGACCCGGCGCGCCGACACCGGGGACACCCAGGCGCCCACCGCGCCGGCCAACCTCGCCCTCACCGAGCCCACCACCGGCCGGATCAAGCTGACCTGGAACCCGTCATCGGACGACACCGGTGTGACGGGCTACGACGTGTACGCCGACAACGTGCTCCGCGCCGGCGTGGCCGGCGACGTCACCACGTACACCGACACCCAGCCGGCCTCCGCGACCGTCACCTATCACGTGCGCGCCAGGGACGCCGCAGGCAACCAGTCGGGCAGCAGCAACTCCGTCACCCCTAACGGGAGCGGCGGGGCGGGCTCCAACCTCGCGGTCGGCAAGCAGATCAGCGCCTCCTCCGTCATCCACACCTTCGTCGCGGCCCACGCCAACGACAACGACGTACGCACCTACTGGGAGGGCGCCGCGGGCAGCTACCCGAACACCCTCACCGTCAGGCTGGGCGCCAACGCCGACCTCACGAGCCTCGTCCTCAAGCTCAACCCGGACAGCGCCTGGGCGACCCGCAGCCAGACCGTCGAGGTCCTCGGCCGCGAGCAGAGCGCCTCCGGCTTCAGCGGCCTGGTCGCCGCGAAGAGCTACACGTTCGACCCGGCCGGCGGAAACACGGTCACCGTCCCCCTCAGCGCTCGCGTCGCCGATGTACAGCTCCGGTTCACCGCCAACTCCGGATCCTCCGCCGGGCAGCTCGCCGAGTTCCAGGTGATCGGGGTGCCCGCGCCCAACCCGGACCTCGTCGTCACCGGGCTGACCACCACGCCCGCCGCCCCCGTCGAGTCGGACACGATCACGGTGAACGCCACCGTCCGCAACAGCGGCCCGGTCGCCGCGCCCGCCGGCGCCGTCGCGCTGCGCCTCGGCGCCACCAAGGTCGCCACCGCGCAGCACGGCGCGCTGGCCGCCGGCGCCCAGACCACGGTCAGCGCCTCCATCGGGACCAGGGAGGCCGGGTCGTACCAGCTGAGCGCGGTCGCCGACGAAGCGGACGCGGTCGTCGAGCAGAACGAGTCCAACAACACCTACACCCGTCCCGACCCGCTCGTCGTGAAGCCCGTCTCCAGCTCCGATCTGGTGGCGGCCGCCGTGACGACCTCGCCGTCGAGCCCCGCCGCCGGTGACGAGGTCGGCTTCGCCGTCGCGCTCGAGAACCAGGGCACCCTCGCCTCGGCGGGAGGCGGCCACGGCATCACGCTCACCCTGACCAATGCGCAGGGGAGCGTCGTGAAGACGCTGACGGGCGCGTTCACCGGCACGATCGCGGCGGGCGCGACCACCGCGCCGGTCGGACTCGGCACCTGGACCGCCGTCGACGGCGCGTACACCGTGAAGGTCGTGATCGCCGACGACGCCGCGGAGCTGCCGGTCAAACGCGCGAACAACACCTCCACCCAGCCGCTCTTCGTCGGCCGCGGTGCCCACATGCCGTACGACATGTACGAGGCGGAGGACGCCACCGCCGGCGGCGGCGCCCAGGTCGTCGGCCCCAACCGGACCGTCGGCGACATCGCCGGAGAGGCCTCCGGCCGCAAGGCCGTCAACCTGGACGCGACGGGGGAGTACGTCGAGTTCACCACCCGCGCCCCCACCAACACCCTGGTGACCCGGTTCTCCCTTCCCGACGCCCCGGGTGGCGGGGGCATCGACTCCACGATCAGCGTCTATGTCGACGGGGTCCTGAAGAAGGCGCTCCCGCTGACATCGAAGTACGCCTGGCTGTACGGCTCCGAGACCTCGCCCGGCAACTCCCCGGGCGCCGGCGCCCCGCGCCACATCTACGACGAGGCGCACCTCATGCTCGGCGAGACCGTCCGGGCCGGCAGCAGGATACGGCTGCAGAAGGACGCCGCGAACACCTCCACGTACGCGATCGACTTCATCAGCCTGGAGCAGGTCGCGCCCGTCGCCAACCCCGACCCGGCGCGTTACACCGTGCCCGCCGGCTTCACCCACCAGGACGTCCAGAACGCCCTGGACAAGGTGCGGATGGACACCACGGGCACACTCGTGGGCGTCTATCTCCCGCCGGGCGACTACTCGACGGCGAGCAAGTTCCAGGTGTACGGCAAGGCCGTGCAAGTCCTCGGCGCCGGACCCTGGTACACGGTGTTCCACGCGCCCCCGACCCAGGACAACACCGACATCGGCTTCCGGGCCGACGGCACCGCGAAGGGCTCCTCCTTCCGCGGCTTCGCCTACTTCGGCAACTACACCTCACGGATCGACGGCCCGGGCAAGGTCTTCGACTTCGCCAACGTCACCGACATCGAGATCGACGACATCTGGAACGAGCACATGGTGTGCCTCTACTGGGGCGCCAACACCGACCGGATCACGATCAGGGACTCCCGGATCCGCAACATGTTCGCCGACGGCATCAACATGACCAACGGGTCGACGGACAACCTCGTGACGAACAACGAGGCGCGTGCGACGGGCGACGACAGCTTCGCGCTCTTCTCGGCGATCGATGCCGGCGGGGCGGACATGAAGAACAACGTCTACGAGAACCTGACCTCGATCCTGACCTGGCGGGCCGCGGGCGTGGCCGTCTACGGCGGGTACGACAACACCTTCCGCAACATCCACATCGCGGACACGCTCGTCTACTCCGGGATCACGATCTCCTCGCTCGACTTCGGCTACCCGATGAACGGCTTCGGAACCGAGCCGACGACCTTCGAGAACGTGTCGATCGTACGAGCGGGCGGCCACTTCTGGGGCTCGCAGACCTTCCCGGGCATCTGGGTCTTCTCCGCCTCCAAGGTCTTCCAGGGGATCAGGGTGAACCACGTGGACATCGTGGACCCGACGTACAGCGGGATCATGTTCCAGACCAACTACGTCGGCGGACAGCCCCAGTTCCCGATCAAGGACACGATCTTCACCGACATCTCGATCTCGGGCGCCCGCAGGAGCGGGGACGCGTTCGACGCGAAGTCGGGGTTCGGGCTGTGGGCGAACGAGATGCCCGAGTCCGGGCAGGGGCCCGCCGTGGGTGAGGTGTCGTTCCAGGGGCTCCGGCTGAACGGCAACGCGGTGGACATTCGGAACACCACCTCCACCTTCAAGATCGACATCAATCCGTAGGCGCTACGAGGCCGGACCCTGCGAACCGCAGGACTAGCGCAAGCCGCTTGCGAGGCTTGCGCTAGTCTTGCGTGTATGACGCGACGACTTGCTCAAGTAGCCAAGAAGGTGGGTGTCAGCGAGGCCACGGTCAGCCGGGTCCTCAACGGCAAGCCCGGGGTCTCCGAGGCCACCCGGCAGTCCGTGCTCACGGCTCTGGACGTGCTCGGCTACGAGCGCCCGACCCAGCTCCGGGGCGAGCGCGCGCGGCTCGTCGGCCTGGTCCTGCCCGAACTGCAGAACCCGATCTTCCCCGCCTTCGCCGAGGTGATCGGCGGCTCGCTGGCGCAGCAGGGCCTCACCCCCGTCCTGTGCACCCAGACCAAGGGCGGTGTCTCGGAGGCCGACTACGTCGAGCTGCTGCTGCAGCAGCAGGTCTCCGGCGTGGTCTTCGCCGGCGGTCTCTTCGCCCAGGCCGACGCTCCGCACGACCACTACCGCCTGCTCGCGGAGCGCAACATCCCGGTGGTGCTCGTCAACGCCCCCATAGAGGGTCTGGACTTCCCCTGCATCTCCTGCGACGACGCCGTCGCCGTCGAGCAGGCGTGGCGGCACCTGGCATCCCTTGGGCACCGCCGCATCGGCGTGGTCCTCGGCCCCGCGGACCACATCCCCTCGCGCCGCAAGCTCGCGGCCGCCCGGCAGGCGGCCGAGGCCTCGGGCGCGGAGCTCCCCGAGGAGCACGTCGCCCGCACGATGTTCTCCCTGGAAGGCGGCCAGGCGGCCGCCTCGCGCCTCCTCGACCGCGGCGTCACGGGCATCATCTGCGCCAGCGATCCGCTCGCCCTCGGTGCCGTCAGGGCGGCCCGCCGACGCGGGCTCGCGGTGCCCGGCGAGGTCTCCGTGGTCGGGTACGACGACTCCGCCTTCATGAACTGCACCGAGCCCCCGCTCACCACCGTGCGGCAGCCGATCGAGGCGATGGGACGGGCGGCCGTGGAACTGCTGTGCGCCCAGATCCAGGGCGGCGACGTGCACCCCGGCGAGCTGCTCTTCGAGCCCGAGCTGGTCGTGCGCGGCTCGACGGCGCAGGCTCCCCGCTAGCCGCTCGAAGCCCTAGCGCCCCTCCCGAGAAGGCCCCGTCCGTCGGACGGGGCATCTCAATGCCCGGAGTCAACCGGCTCCGGAGAACGCGCCATTTCTCATCGGCCCCCTCTGGCCGCGCTGTTGTAGGCAGACTCCAAGGCTGCCTCCTCCCACACAGCATTTAGGTCAGCGCCGCCGCACTGATTCAGGGGCCCGGTGACCGGTACGCCCAGGAGGTTGCCGCCGGCGCTGCTTCGTGCGGACATCGCGCCACCGGCGGCTGTGGCGCCTGCCTGGTTGGCGCAGCCGTTGCCGAAGGCCGGGGAAAGGAAGTCACCGACGCCCCCGGCCCAGGCGGGGGCCGCCTGGCTGGCTCCCAGCGCAGCGAGGGCGACGACGGTCGTTCGGGCAGCGGTACGCAGACTCATACCAACCCCAACGATCAACCACCCGCGAGGCAACGAGGAACCGCACTATGGGCCTCGCTCATCAAACGCACGCCCCGCGCCGCCCGGCCGGGGCATCTCAATGCCTCGTGTCAAGCGGCGTCGACTCTGCGCGGGGCCAGTCACGCGACGGCTGCGGTCATACCTCGGTGAGGGCCCTGGCAACGTTATCCCGTGTCCGCGGGTCCCGCGTTAGAGCGATTCCACCCCTCCGAACGGATCAAGGGCGTTTTCGCTGTACCGCTACCTGGTGAGGATCAACGCGAGCCACTCAGCCCCCCAGGAGGTACCAATGCGCAAGCGCATCTTCGCGGCAGTCACCCTAGCTGCCGCCGTCGTCCTCGGAGGTTCCAGTACGGCCCTCGCCGATCCCGGCCCCGGGGCTTTCGGAGTAGCCGCGGGCTCGCCCGGCATCGTCTCCGGCAACGTCATCCAGGTTCCGATCCACGTTCCGATCAACCTCTGCGGCAACACCATCGACATCGTTGGCCTGCTCAACCCCACCTTCGGGAATACCTGCGTTAGCGCCTAAGCTCATCCCGCCCAGTCCGAGCCCCCTCATCCCGAGGGGGCATCTCGGTATCCGGGGTCAAGCCGACACGGGCACCGGCGGAGCGGTGGTGAACAGGCGTTTGTCCCGCAGCATGGCCCATAAGACGTCGACTCTGCGCCGGGCCAGCGACAGAACGGCCTGGGTGTGGATCAGGCCCTCGCCTCGCTTCTTGCAGTAGTACTCCTGGGAGGGACCTGGCAGCGTCATCGACACATGGGCCGACATGTAGAAGATGTGCCGTAGGCGCCGGTTGTAGTGCTTGGGCCGGTGCAGGTTGTTGGTCCTTCGGCCGGAGTCCCGTGGAACTGGCGCGAGACCCGCGTGAGCGGCGAGGTGGCCGGCGTCCTTGTGCGTGGACATGTCCCCGACGATGGCCAGGAACTCGGCTCCGAGGATCTGCCCCATGCCCGGCAGGGACTCGATGATCTCGGCTCGTTCGTCGGTGCGGAACAAGGCGGTGATGGCCTGCTCGTTCTCCTTGATCCGTTCGTCCAGTTCGAGGATGCGGTCGGCCAGCTCCTTCACGAGTTTCGCTGCCAGCCCCTCGCCGGGCAGCGCCGTGTGCTGCGAGGCCGCGGCCTCCACGGCGCGTTCCGCGAAGACGACGGCGGTGCGGATGTTGCGGCGCGCGAGCCAGTCGGCCAGCCGCTTCACCCCCATCCGGCGGATGGCGGCCGGTGTCTGGTAGCCGGTCAGCAGGACCAGCCCGGGACGCTTCCGGTACTCGAAGGCCCGTTCCAGGGCCGGGCAGATGCCGACCAAGATTTCGCGGAGCCTGTTGATCAGCTGTACCCGGTCGGCGATCAGGTCCTGGCGGTAGCCGACGAGCAGCTGCAACCCGCTGGTCAGCTCCACCGAGGGCGCGATGGGGCGGAAGTCCCGCCGCAGGCGGGCCAGGTCAGCGATGACCCGGGCGTCCTTCGCGTCAGTCTTGCCCTCACCGAGGTAGGCGCCCGTCATGCGGTTCACCGTCTTGCCGGGGATGTAGACGACCGGCTGGCCGTGAGCCAGCAGGAGCGTCAGCAGCAGGGCCGAGGGGCGGCTGGAGATGTCCACCGCCCAGTGGTGGCCCTTGCCGGCGTCGATGCCGACCCAGATCAGCTGATGCCTTGTGCTCAACGTGCGTCCCCAACCCTCTCGACCGGCCTGTCCGTGGTCCGAGGAACGCTCCGCCGTCGAAGCCTTAGTCAGCGATGGGTCGCATCTCTCAATCAGCAGTCAGAGCGTCCAAGGGAACCGGGCGGCCATGCCCCGGGAGCCATCAGCGCGGCACTTTTTCATCAGCCACACCCGGTCCCCCCGGACCACAACCACTCTGCCCGATCCCTTGGGACCACACCTCTGGTTCTAAGGCCAATACCGGTGATTTAGGTGCCTTTCAGGCGTCTGCTGGTTGGTTTGGTGGGTGGCACCAGCGTGACGGTGTGAGTCGGTGGTGGGGGTGGGTTGCGGTGGTGGGGGTGTTTGAGGTGCCAGTTGGTCATCTTGCGTTTGATG
>NZ_JAGGOS010000181.1 GCF_018614205.1 Streptomyces sp. ISL-36
CCCGTGGCGGCCGCGATGTGCGCCTCCCGTCTGGTCGTCGGCGTCCACTACCCGACGGACGTGGCCGCGGGCGCCCTCCTCGGCGCGGCGACGGCGGGCCTGGGCCGCCGCTGGCTGGGGGCGGGGATCGGCGGCGAACGCCGTGACTGAGCGCGGCACCGTGGCCGCCCTGCTCGACTCGCCCGTGGTCGTACGGGGGCGGGAACCAGCCGGAGCGCGCCGGGCGTTGGACGTACCGCTCGGGCTGCTGCGGACCGCGCGGCCCCGGCAGTGGGTCAAGAACGTCCTCGTCGTCGCCGCTCCCGTCGCCGCCGGCCAGCTCGTCTCCTGGCACACCGCGGCCCGACTCGCCCTGGTCTTCGTCCTGTTCACGGCGGCCGCCTCCGCCGTCTATCTGGTCAACGACGCCCGTGACGCCGCCGCCGACCGCGCCCACCCCGTCAAGTGCCGTCGCCCCGTGGCCGCCGGGCTCGTCCCGGTGCCCCTCGCCTACGCCACCGGAACCCTGCTGGGGCTGGGGGCCGCTGCGGCGAGCGCGGTCCTGTGCAACCCCATGACCGCCGCGCTCCTCGTCACGTACCTCGCCATGCAGTTCGCGTACTGCGTCCGGCTCAAGCACGTCCTCGTCGTCGACCTCGCCGTCGTCACCACCGGCTTCCTGATGCGGGCGATGATCGGCGGCGTCGCGCTCGCGATCCCGCTCTCCCGCTGGTTCCTCATCACCACCGGCTTCGGCGCGCTCTTCATGGTCGCCGCCAAGCGGTACTCCGAAGCCGTCGAGATGGACGGCGCGCAGGGGGCGACCCGCGCGCTGCTCACCCAGTACACCACCGGATATCTGCGTTTCGTCTGGCAGTTGGCGGCCGGCGTCGCCGTCCTCGGCTACTGCCTGTGGGCGCTGGAGAGCGGCGGCGTCGCGCAGGGGGCCCTGCTCCCCTGGCGCCAGCTCTCGGTGATCGCCTTCATCCTCGCCGTACTGCGCTACGCCGTCTTCGCCGACCGGGGCACGGCCGGCGCCCCCGAGGACGTCGTCCTGCGCGACCGGCCGCTCGCGGTCATCGGCCTGGTGTGGGCGGCGATGTACGGGATGGCGGTCACGGACCTGTGAGGCGCACGTGAGGCGCGAACTCGCCGGGTTCGCGGCCGCGGGCCTCGCCGCCTACGCCGTCGACCTGGCTCTGTTCCTGACGCTGCGCGGACCCGGCGGCCTCGACCCGATCGCCGCCAAGGCGCTCTCCTTCCTCGGCGCCTGCACCGTCGCCTACCTGGGCAACGCTCTCGGGACGTACCGCCGCGGAGCCGTCGGGCTGCGCGAGTACGCCGTCTTCTTCACCGTCAACGTCGCCGGCGCCGCCGTCCAACTGCTCTGCCTCGGCCTCTCCCACTACGGCCTCGGCCTCACCTCCGCCCGCGCCGACACGGTGTCAGGGCTCGGGATCGGCATGGTCCTCGCCACCTGTCTGCGATTCTGGGGCACCCGGGCGCTCGTCTTCCGGTCACGTGGTGGATCGACGGGTAGGCGGACGACATGGACTGGCTGACCAAACTCCCCGTCATCGGCCCCTGGGCCTCCCGGCTCATGCGGACGCACGCCTGGCGCTCGTACGAGACCCTCGACGAGGCTCACTGGACCCGGCTCGCCGCCGCCGTCACCTTCATCAGCTTCCTCGCCCTCTTCCCGCTGATCACCGTCGGCGCGGCGATCGGCGCCGCGCTGCTCAGCCGGGAGCAGCTCGACAGGATCGAGGCGAAGATCTCCGAACAGGTCCCCGGCATCTCCGACCAGCTGAACATCGACGCGCTGGTCGACAACGCGGGCACGGTCGGTCTCGTGGCCGGCGCGCTGCTGCTCTTCACCGGCATCGGCTGGGTCGGCTCGATGCGGGACTGCCTGCGCGCGGTGTGGGGGATCGACGACGAGGACGAGGGCAACCCCGTCGTACGCAAGGGCAAGGACGCGATCGTGCTGCTCGGCCTCGGCGGGGTCGGGCTCTGCTCGCTCGCCGCGTCCTGGCTCGGCTCCACCGCCATCGGCTGGAGCGCCGACCAGATCGGGATCTCCGACCGCGGGGCCGGCGGCATCCTGCTCCAGGCCGCGGCCGTCGCCATCGCCGCGGTCGCCGACTTCCTCATCCTGCTGTACGTGCTGACGCTGCTGCCCGGCGTCCAGCCGCCGCGCCGCCGCCTCATGGTGTCGGCCGTGATCGGCGCGATCGGCTTCGAACTGCTGAAGCTGCTCCTCGGCGGCTATATGAAGGGCGTCGCGGGGAAGTCGATGTACGGCGCGTTCGGTGTCCCCGTGGCGCTGCTGCTGTGGATCAACTTCACGGCGAAGCTGCTGCTCTTCTGCGCGGCCTGGACCGCCACCGGATCCGGCGGTCTCACTCGTCGCCGTCGACGCGCGGACGGCGACGGACCAGCTCCGGAAGCGGCCAGCGCCGGTTGACGAGGAAGGCCGCGCCGGCGAGCAGCACGAGGACTCCGCCGACCACGGCGAGGGCGATCCCGGCCCCACTGGCCCTCTCGTGGGTCACGGCGCTCTCGACCACCGTGGCCGGCGCGTCCTTGCCGGGGGCGGGGGCCGAGCCTCCGCTCGCGGCGCCCGGGCTCGTACGGGCCGACTTCGGCGGGACCAGTTCGCCGACCGGGGCCACCTTGCCGTGCGCGGCGAAGCCCCAGTCGAGGAGCCGGGCGGCCTCCTTGTAGACCGCGTGCTGTTCCTTGGAGGACGGGTTCATCACCGTCACGAGCAGCACTTTGCCGTTGCGCTCCGCAACGCCGGTGAAGGTGGAGCCGGCGTGCGTGGTGTTGCCGTTCTTGACGCCCGCCATCCCCTGGTACGGGGCGATGCCCAGGGCGCCGGTCAGCAGGCGGTTGGTGTTCTGGATCTCGAAGGTCTCGCGCTGCTTGCCTGGCTTCAGCTCGCCGGGGAACTTCGCGCGGGCCGTGGAGCTGTACTCCCTGAAGTCCGCCTTCTGCATGCCGCTGCGGGCGATGAGGGTGAGGTCGTACGCGGAGGAGACCTGGCCCGGGGCGTCGTAGCCGTCCGGCGAGACCACGTGGGTGTCGAGCGCCTGGAGTTCGGCGGCGTGGTCGTTCATGTCCTGCACGGTCTGCGGGATGCCGTTGTTCATCGCGGACAGGACGCGTACGGCATCGTTGCCGGAGCGAAGGAAGACACCGAGCCAGAGGTCGTGGACGGTGTAGGTCTGCTTCTCCTTGACGCCGACCAGGCTGGAGCCCGCGCCGAGGCCCTCCAGGTCCTTGGGGACGACGGTGTGGTTCGCCGTCCTCGGGAACTTCGGCAGGAGCGTGTCCGCGAAGAGCATCTTGAGCGTGGAGGCGGGGGCCAGGCGCCAGTGGGAGTTGTGCGCGGCCAGCACGGCGCCCGACTCCGCGTCCGCGACGATCCAGGAACGGCCGGTCAGCTCCTTGGGCAGCACCGGGGCGCCCGGGCCGAGCTGGACCTGGGTGCCGGGCCGGCCGAGCAGGGTGCCTCCGACGGTGGACATCGCGGCGGGCGGCTTGGGCTGCTGGTCCTCCTTGTCGGCGTAGGCCGGTGAGGCGACGACGAGAGGGAGCAGCGCGGCAGCGGTGACCGCCCAAGCGGTCTTGTTCGAAGCAGGCACGATCGAGAACGTACAGGTACGGATCAGATAAACGCACCCCGCCAGGCGGTTCCCCCGCGGCCGTCCACCCGGACGCGGGGCGCGAGGGGACGGACGGTGATACTGGGGACATGAAGCTCAGCCGGCCCGTCTCCTGGTTCCTGCTCGCCTTCGGGGCGTGGAGCTGGTTCATCTGGTTTATTTCCATAAGTAAATAACCGGTAGAGCTTCAACGGCAGAAAAGAGCAGGTGAGAGACCTTGACCCCCTTCGTTTCGCCCGTGGGCGCCCAGCATCTGGACACGGTGCGGGTGGCCGTCTACGCCCGGCAGTCCAAGGCGCGCCCCGACTCCTCCGAGGCGTCGCCGGAGGCGCAGGTGGCAGCCGGCGAGGCGCTGGCGGCGAGCCGGGGGTGGGAGGTGATTCACACGTTCAAAGACGTCGGTCGGTCCGGTTGGGATCCAAAGGCCGTGCGCCCGGGTTTCGAGGACCTGATGTCCGCCGTGCGCGCGGGCGAGGTGGACGTGGTGGTGGTCAACGAACTGTCCCGGCTGACCCGCAAGGGCGCCCATGACGCGCTGGAGATCGACAAGGTGTTCAAGAAGTACGGAGTCCGCTTCGTCTCCGTCCTCGAACCGTTCCTCGACACCTCGAACCCGATCGGCGTCGCGATCTTCGCGCTCATCGCAGCCCTCGCGAAGCAGGACAGCGACATCAAGGCGGAGCGCCTGCGCGGGGCCAAGGACGAGATCAAGGCGGTCGGCGGCCGGCACTCCAGCTCGGCCCCGTACGGCATGCGGGCGGTCCGGGAGAAGATCGGCAACCTGGTCGTGTCCGTCCTCGAGCCGGACGCCGACAACCCTGATCACGTCGCGATCGTCGAGCGCATGGCGGAGATGTCGTTCGCCGGAATCTCCGACAACAAGATCGCGACGACACTGGAGACGGAAGACGTACCGGCGCCGGGGGAGGCAGAACGGCGCGCCACCGAGAAGCGGATTCAGTCCATCAAGAACCGGCGCGTGTCGAAGGAGGACAGCCCCATCAGATGGCGCGCCCAGACGGTCCGCTGGATCCTCTCCCACCCGGCCGTCGGAGGCTTCGCGAGCGAACGCGTGAAGCGGGGGACGGCGTACGTGAACGTCATCGCCCGGGACGAGGGCGGGGCGCCCCTGACACCTCACCGAGGCGTCATCGAGGGTGCCAAGTGGCTGGAACTCCAGGAGAAGCGGAGCAAGCGCACCAAGACCAACAGGCAGCCCGGCGGAGATGCGACGCCCACGCTCCTGAGCGGTTGGCGCTTCGCAACGTGCGGCATCTGCATGGGCGCCCTGGGACAGAGCAAGAACAACGGCGGACAGGATTACTACATGTGCGCCAACCCCAAGGGGCACGGCGGACTGAGCATCAAGCGCAAGGACGCCGACGACTATGTGGCCCACTGCGTGTGGGCGCGCCTTGCCGCTGCGGACATTGACGACGACGAGGACAGGGAATGGCTGGCGGAGGCGGCACTTCGATTCGCACTTCAGCGCGACCTGTCTGGTGTCCAGGAGGAGAGGCTCGAGACGGCGGCGCACCTCGAACACGTCCGCAACTCCATCGCCGAACTTCAGGCCGACCGCAAGGCGGGGCTCTACCGAGGGCGCGACGAACTGGCCATGTGGCGCGCGACGATGACGCAGTACCGAACCTTCGAGGACCAGTGCACGGCCAGGTTGGAAGAACTGGACAAGCAGACGACGGCGGCGATTCAGGTTCCCTCGGACTGGTTCGAACCGGGCGAGGATCCCTTGGGCCCTGGTTCCCCTTGGGCGGTGTGGGACGTGTTCAAGCGTCGCGAGTTCCTTGACCTCTTCCTCTCCGGTGTCTCCGTCGGCCCCGGCCGGGACCCGGAGACCCGGAAGTACATCCCGGTCGAGGACCGGGTAACGCTCCATTGGCGTCACCTTGAGTCCGATGAGGACCACGAGGACGACGAAGAGACGCTAGCCGCCCTCTGACGCCCCTTCCGCAGCCCCGGCAGTCCCTCGCGGACCGCCGGGGCTTTGCTGTGCCCGCAGCGGGGCCGACCAGCGGGCGGAGCCATGACGGTATGACGGTTCAGACTGTTTTTCGTATGCACAAGAAAAAAATAAGGAGAAAACCAAACCATCCGTCGAAACGCCATCCCGTCATGGCTTGGCCGACGCGGGAATCTGTTGGCCGCCATAACAACGTGAGGGCCGAAGTGCCTCTCAGTCCTGCACTTGCTGGGGTTCCGGGAATCTGCTGATCCCTATAGGGCAGCGAAGGCGCGTGGGTGGCGGCTATGTGCAGCAGGGGCACCTGGGAATGTGCTGGTCCCTACAAGTCAATAGCACCCCGCCGACACGGACTCGGCGGCAGTAGGTGCCGTCATCGATAGCAGTCAGGGAAGGTAGGCGTCCATGTTCAGCAGCCTAGGCGCGGCCTCTGACAGTGGGCTGTCTTGAACCGACGTTGTCGCCCCGGCCCCCTTGCGCTGATGTGTTCCAGGGGCAAGGCTCGTGCACACCCGTGCAACCGACTCGCTAAGGGTTGTCCCGTAACTGCTGGTCACGGGTGAGATGATCTTGGTGTGGCTGGTGTGCTCACGGCGTCGGAGCCGTCTTGGATAGTCCCGTTCAGCGGGCTGAGCCCACGGCAGTTCGGCAAGCCCATCAGCGCCTTGCGGCGCGAGGGGGCGGATCCGGTCCGCAAGGGCCGGCCGTGGAGCCTGCCGCTGGAGGACCGGGTCCTGCTGGTCGCCGCGTACTGGCGGACGAACCTGACACTGCGACAACTCGCCCCGCTGTTCGGCATCTCGAAGTCGGCCGCTGATCGCATCATCGACCATCTCGGGCCAGCGCTCGCCCTCCAGCCCCGCAAGCGGTTCCGCAAGGACACCGTGCTGATCGTGGACGGCACCCTCGTCCCCACGCGTGACCACACGATCTCCGAGCAGTCGAAGAACTACAGGTACTCGACCAACCACCAGGTCGTCATCGACGCCGACACCCGGCTCGTTGTCGCGGTCGGCCGACCCCTGCCCGGCAACCGGAACGACTGCAAGGCGTGGGAGCTGTCCGGCGCCAAGGCCGCAGTCGGCGAGACGACGGTGATCGCGGACGGCGGCTATCGGGGCACCGGCCTGGTCATCCCGCACCGCCGCGAACGCGGCCAGTCCAAAACTCCCGGCCTGGAAAGAGGAACACAACACCTCCCACCGCAAGGTCCGCGCCCGCGTCGAGCACGCCTTCGCCCGCATGAAGAGCTGGAAGATCCTCCGCGACTGCCGTCTGAAGGGCGACGGCGTCCATCACGCCATGCTCGGCATCGCCCGCCTGCACAACCTCACCCTCGCCGGGTGACGAGGGAAACAGACAGGCCATCCGCCACGCGAAAGATCATTTACGGGACAGCCCTTAGGAGAGTGCCCAATGGCCCTAAAGTTCCTGGGGATTTGGCCCAACACCCCGGATGACGGCTCGCCCACGATCTGGCTGGACGATACGACCGGTGACCTCATCATCCAGTCATGGAAGGCTGACGAGGAGACGATCCGGCAGGCGCAGGAAGTCGGCTCGGTGCCGGGTCACTCGACGGACGTTCCGGACCACGAGACCGTGATCCGGCTCCCTGCGAACATGCTCCAGTTCATTCCCCGTCCGGACAGTGAGGACAACGGTGGCAACAGCGGTACGTGAATGCCTCGGCAAGGCGCAGCGCTCGGCCATGCACCTTGAGATGCGGGACAGCTACATGCGGGACGACCCGGAGTTCATCCGCTGGCAAGAAGGGCACCGGTACGACCCGGCAGACCGCGAGTCGTGGTGGCGGTCGTGGTTGGACGTGGTGGCCGAGACGACCGGGCGGGGTGTCGTCATGCGCCGTCTCCGGGTGGTCTCGGAGCCGCTGAGCGACTACGTCCGGTACGAGTACGACGGCACCTTTACGAACGTGGCGGCCGGCGAGGACGTCCGTTGGCTGCCTCGCTCGCGGGCGCGTGATCTGCTGCTTCCTGCGCTGGACGGGTGGGTCATGGATGAGGAAACCGTGATCCTCCACCACTTCAGCGGGGAGGGGCAGTGGACCGGTCCGCGTATGGAAGTCGTGCACGATCCGGCGTTGGCCGCGCAGTACGTCAGCGCGTATGAGGCAGCGTGGGAGCGCGCGATTCCTCACGCGGAGTACCGGCCCGCCTGATCACGCCCATGGCTGTCTCTTTTTCATCTTCCAGTGCCCAGCAGGCCCGGCAGGCTCTTGCGAAACGTCTCGCGCAGGAAGCGCGCTTGCCGCTGTATCAACGGACCCGCCGTTTCCGGTCCTACTCGTCGTGGCTCGTGCCCGGCATGATCCAGACGCAGCCGTACACCACGGCAGCGCTCCAAGCGATCCAGCGACGGCGCGGCCTGGTGGACGATGTGGCCGACGCCGTAGCCACTCGCATGGAACGTCAGCGGGTGCTGTACGAAGGCGATCGGCGGTTCGCGTTCCTGGTTGAAGAGTCCGTGTTGCGGGCCGGAATCGGCGGCGCCGAGGTCATGTCCGGGCAGCTTGGTCACCTGATCTCGGTTGCCTCACTTCCCAACGTCAGCTTGGGAGTTGTGCCCATGCGGCCCGATCGGGAGCGCTGGCCGGCTGAGGGGTTCTGGATCTACGACACGACCCAAGTCAACGTCGAATTGATCTCCGGCTACCTCAAGATCACGCAGCCCAGCGAGGTGACCATGTACGCCGAGACGTTCGCCGAACTGGCGGCGCTGGCTGTCTATGGGGCCGCCGCTCGTGTGCTGATCACATCGGCGCTGGATGCTCTCGGATAACTCGCGTGCAACCTCATGCAATCGCCTGGGAGTTGGAGTTCCTCTCCCTAGCTTGGTGGCCGTCGGACCACGTGAGGGGACACCAGCGATGGCGAGTACGACCACAGACACGGACGCCCGCAGGGACGAGTACGCGACGTACGCGCCCGAGGGAGTGACCTGCCCCGAGTGCAACGAGCCGGTCGGGGTGCTTGAGCCCTGCCGCCGGGGATCGGTGGAACGGCAGTCGGGACCCCCCGCCGTGGTCTACCGGCACAGCAAGTGTGCCAAGCCGTACAGGCGTGTCGGGTGACCCCTGTGCGGCTCCAGAGGCGTCTTGCGCGGCCATATACCGGCCCCCGGAGCTGGTGAGCCTCCTCGACAGCCCTGACAGCCCGTACAGGGTCTCTCCCGAAGGCTGGTGGAAGGAGTACGGCGGAGCCCAAGATTCCCGATCCGGGGTCGTGTACTTCCCGCCGGGCACCACGCTGCCGAAGTTCCCCGGCGGGGACGAGTAGCCCCAGGACTCCCCGAGCCGCTTTCCGCGATTCAGGCCGGTGCGCTGGGCTGCACCATGCCCGTCCGGTGGGCCCCTGCTAGGTACGTGAGTTCACCGGGCGGGTTCCACAAGATCCGTACGTAACCAAGAGAGGGAACGCCATGGGATGGGGAACGGGTAAGGGCGGCGGCGGAGGCAACGGGCAGCACTCCGGGGGGAAGGACCCGGGCACGTCCAAGCCGTCGTCCGACACTGCCAAGCCGAAGGACCCGCCGAAGCACAAGAAGGAAGACTGACGCAGGTGACGACACCGAAATTCGCCGCGTCCGAGCGAATCGCCCTGCGCGGTCTGCTCGGCGCGGTGAACGACGACATGGACGCGCCAGTGACGCCCGAGTGGGAGCGTGCGGCATGGAATGTTCCCCGGTCCGCGTTCGTCCCCGAGCGCATCTTTCTGGGTGATGGCCTGGAGCCGTGCAACCGGGCGGACGCCCCGGAAACGTGGCTTCGTGCGGTCTACGCCAACGATTCCGTCGTGACGCAGATCAACGACGGCGAGGACCCCGACGACGGCGAGCGGTGGGCGTCATCGTCCGCGAGCGCCCCGAGCATTGTGTTCCGGATGCTGCACATGCTCGACGTGCACGAGGGACACAGGGTCCTCGAGATCGGCACCGGCACCGGGTGGAACGCGGGTCTCCTGGCCCATGTCGCCGGCCCGGGGAACGTGACGACCGTGGAAGTCGACCCCGCGTTGGCGGGGGAAGCCGAGGAACGTCTGCGAAGTGAAGGCGTCAGCGCTGCCGTGGTGACGGGGGACGGGGCCGAGGGGTACACGGACAACGCGCCGTATGACCGGCTCGTAGCGACGTGCTCCGTGCGGTCCGTCCCGCGTCCGTGGGTCGACCAGGTGAAGCCCGGGGGCGTCATCCTCACCCCGTGGGAAAGCCCGTGGGTCTGCTACGGGCTGCTCCGCATGACCGTGGACGACAGCGGAAGCGCGTCGGGCCCGTTCTCGCCGCACTCCGCGTTCATGCTCATGAGGAACCAGCGCACAGACCTACGGATCTTCCGTGACGTGGTGCGCGACGACCACCAGCCCGACGAGTCGACCACCAACCTTCCGCCGTGGCGGGTAGCCGGTGACGACCTGGCCGCGCAGTTCGCCATGGGGCTACAGCTCCGAGACGTGTGGTGGACGTGTCACGACAACCCCGACGTGGAAGGGGTCGCATCCCGGCTGTGGGTCGCCACGACCGACGCCACGTCGTGGGCTGCCGTGGACTGGGACGGGAAGTCGGACGACCGGTTCACCGTGTGGCAGCACGGCCCGCGCCGACTGTGGAACGAAGTGGAAGCCGCGCACGCCTGGTGGCTGCTGCACGACCGCCCCGGCCCGGAGCGGTTCGGCCTGACGGTGACCGCAACGGGCGAGTCCGCGTGGCTGGACAAGCCCGATCAGCACGTCCCCTGACCGGGCTGAACCGCAAGACCGCCCCGCCTGTGCGCCGTACCCCGTAGCGCATGGGCGGGGTTTCTACTTGCCCGCGTTCGCTCGTACGCCCCTCAGTCCGATCACGCCGACCGCCGTCCCTAGGATGAACGACGTCACGGCAAGGGTGAGATGGACCCAGAAGTAGGCGGTCGGGTCGCCCGCGTCGTCGAAGGCAAGTCCGCTCGCGTCCTTGTACAGGTTCCGGGCGAAGGTGATCCAGATCATCCAAGACCAGACACCGAACGCGAGCAGGAACCAGGACGTGCGACGGCTGAGCTTCACGGGATGCCCTTCCGGGGGTAGGCGGGTCGGTCCTGCCAGTATCCGACCCATGCCCCCGGGCTCGGGTGCTGGGGTCTGTACGCTAATGGTTAGCTGTATCTGGATCACGCCTTCGTCAAGAACCTCTGGAACGACGCGAGCGGTCTCGCCTTCGACGACGCGGGCGACCCGACGGCCTACTTCTGGGTTCATCTGCTGCTCGCCATCACGTCCTTTGTCCTGGGGACGGTGGTCGGCGTGATCGGGTTGCGTGGCGTGCGCGCATTGAGACGCGAACGCGGACGCGGATAGGGGTTGGGGCGCGTGCTCGTCTTCCTGCTGGTGCTCATCGTGGTCCTCGCCCTGCTGGGCGGGGTCCACTGGTACGTGTGGCGGCGCCTGGTGCGCGATGTGACGGCGCGGGGAAGCGTGGCACGCCGACTGGGCACGGTGGCGGCGTTCGCGCTGCCGCTGCTGTCGCTCGCCGCCCTGGTCTCCTCCCGCGCCGGAGCGCCGTTCTGGCTCCAGCGGACCGTGGCCTGGCCCGGCTACCTCTGGCTGGCGCTGCTGCTGTACGTGACGCTGGCGCTGGTCGTCGGCGAGGCGGTGCGACCGCTGCTGCGCCGGTGGCTGGAGAGCCGGGCGGCGACGGCCGACGCCGGCAC
>NZ_JAGGOS010000182.1 GCF_018614205.1 Streptomyces sp. ISL-36
ACCCGCCCCTGCCCCGGCCACCGTCGCCGCCGCGGCGCCGGCCCCGATGCCGACCCCTGTGCAGGGCCCGCCGACGACCGGCCCCGAGTACCTCGACATCCCGCAGGAACAGCCCGCATCGGTGGGTCCGCAGCTCGGGGACATCCCCCCGCAGGGCGCCGTGCCGTGGGACCCGCAGCCTCCGATGCCCGCGGCGCCGCAGGCCGCCCCGGCAGAAACGGTCGGCCAGTTCGTCCAGGTCGAGGGCACGGTTCCGACGACCCCGCACCTGGCGCCGACGCCGGTGGCCGAGGCGGTCGAAGAGCCCGCCCAGGTCCAGGAGCCGGTCGCGCCCGTGGCGGAGCCGGTCCAGGCCGTCGAGCCCGTCNNGCCGGTGGCCGAGGCCGAACCCGAGCCGCTCGTCGAGGCTGTCGCCGTGGAAGCCACGGAGTCGGAGCCGGAGGCCGTGGCCACCGTGGTCGAGGCCCCTGCCGAGCCCGAGACCGTCGCCGTCCAGACGCCGGAGCAGGCGCAGCCCGAGGCCGAGGCCGTCGTCTCCCAGCCCGAGGCCGTTGTCGAGCCGGTTGCCGAGCAGCCGATGGCCGAGGCACCCGCGGAGGTTGAGCCGGAGGCCCCGACCGAGGCGGAACCCGAGGCAGAAGCCCCGGCCGACGCCGAAGCGGAACCCGAGGCAGAAGCAGAAGCCCCGGCACAAGCAGAAGCCCCGGCCGAGGCAGAGACTGAAGCCCCGGCAGAAGTAGAAGCCCCGGCCGAGGCACCGGCCGAGGCACCGGCAGAGGCACCGGCAGAGGCAGACGCAGAGGCAGACGCAGTCAATCCTCCGGCACCCGGCTACGACGACGCGGAGCGCGAGGCCGTGCTGCGCGTGATGCGCGAGCGCCGCGACATCCGCAACGGCTTCCGTTCCGACCCCATCCCGCACGAGGTGCTGCTCCGCGTCCTGGAGGCCGCCCACACGGCCCCCAGCGTCGGCCACTCGCAGCCGTGGGACTTCGTCGTGATCCGCTCCGCCGAGACCCGCCGGAGCATGCACGAGCTCGCCCAGCGCCAGCGCGAGGCGTACGCCAAGTCGCTTCCGAAGGCCAGGGCGAAGCAGTTCAAGGAACTGAAGATCGAGGCCATCCTCGACACTCCGGTCAACATCGTCGTCACCGCCGACCCCACGCGCGGTGGCCGGCACACCCTGGGCCGCTACACGCAGCCGCAGATGGCGCCTTACTCCTCGGCCCTGGCCGTCGAGAACCTCTGGCTCGCCGCCCGTGCCGAGGGCCTCGGCGTCGGCTGGGTCAGCTTCTTCGACGAACGCGAGATGGTCCGCGCCCTCGGTCTGCCCGAGCACCTCGAAGTCGTCGCGTACCTCTGCGTGGGTTACGTCGACGAGTTCCCCGAGGAGCCCGAGCTGATGCAGGCGGGCTGGTCCAAGCGCCGCCCGCTGTCCTGGGTCGTCCATGAGGAGACGTACGGCCGCCGTGCCCTGCCCGGCGAGGAGCCGCACGACCTGCTCCAGGAGACCGTCTCCAACATCCGCCCGCTGGACGCCAAGGCGCTCGGCGAGGCGTGGGAGCGCCAGAAGCGGATGACCAAGCCGGCCGGCGCGCTGGGCATGCTGGAGATCATCTCGGCCCAGCTCTCCGGGCTCTCCCGGATGTGCCCGCCGCCGATCCCGGAGCCCGCGGCCGTCGCGATCTTCGCCGGTGACCACGGGGTGCACGCCCAGGGTGTCACCGCCTGGCCGCAGGAGGTCACCGGCCAGATGGTCGCGAACTTCCTCGGCGGAGGAGCCGTCTGCAACGCCTTCGCGAACCAGGTCGGCGCCGAGGTCTGCGTCATCGACGTCGGAGTCGCCTCCGATCTTCCGGCCACCCCGGGGCTGCTGCCCCGCAAGGTCCGCCCCGGCACGGGCGACTTCACCACCGGTCTCGCCATGACCCGGGACGAGGTCCTCGCCGCGATCGAGGTCGGCATCGAGACCGCCCGGGATCTCGTGGCAGCCGGCAACAAGGCGCTGCTGACCGGTGAGATGGGTATCGCGAACACGACCGCGTCCGCCGCGCTGATCTCTGTCTACACCGGTGTCGACCCGGTCGAGGTGACCGGGCGAGGCACCGGCATCAACGACGAGATGCACGCGCGGAAGGTGGACGTGGTCCGCCGCGCCCTCGACCTCCACAAGCCCGACCCGGCGGACCCGATCGGTGTCCTCGCGGCCATCGGCGGCCTGGAGCACGCGGCGCTCGTCGGCCTGATCCTCGGCGCGGCGTCCCTGCGGACGCCGGTCGTCCTGGACGGCGTCTCCACGGGCGCGGCGGCGCTGGTGGCCCGGGCGATCGCTCCCGAGTCCCTGGCGGCGTGCATCGCGGGTCACCGCAGCGCGGAGCCGGGCCACGTGGCGGCCCTCAACAAGCTGGGTCTTCGCCCCCTGGTCGACCTCGACCTCCGTCTCGGCGAGGGAACGGGCGCGCTCCTGGCCCTCCCGATCGTCCAGAGCGCGGCCCGCGCGATGCACGAGGTGGCGACGTTCGACTCGGCGGGCGTGACGGAGAAGTAGCGGGACCTCCGGCGCGGTCCGTCCGGACCGCGTCTCACCCCGCTGCCGCGCGAGTTCCGAGGCTTGCCGTCCGCCGGTGCGAGCGACTCCACCGCGCGACGGGAGCGGGGGACGTGGAGGGGGCCGTGTTCGGGACGTAGAGCGTGATTTGTGGCGCACGAGGGACGCTCACGTTGTGAAGAGCCCGCAGGCGCCGTAAATCATGCAGTCCCGAATGCGGCCACCGGAACGGCCACCGCGGCACCGCCCCCTCGCCGGGCACCGCCCCCGGCCGGGCCCGCCCCGCCAGCCAGCCCACCGCGCCCCGCCCCGCCCTGTAGGGACATGGGTCACAGGCCGCCCACCCCCGGTGACCGATATCGTGGGTCCACGTCAAGGAAACCGCGCCCCACCAGCCGCTTCACCGCCGCAGCGGCCCCGCCACTCCGCCCCTCCGAGGAGCCGCACGCCCATGGCCGAGCACGCCGAGCACCCCGCCTACCCTGTCGGACTGCGCCTCTCCGGCCGCCGCGTCGTCGTCTTCGGCGGCGGCCAGGTCGCCCAGCGCCGGCTCCCCGCCCTGATCGCGGCCGGCGCCGACGTCACCCTGATCTCCCCCTCCGCGACCCCGTCCGTCGAGGCCATGGCGGAGGCCGGTGAGATCACCTGGGTCAAGCGCCGTTACGAGGACGGGGACATCGCCGACGCCTGGTACGCGCTCGTCGCCACCAGCGACCCCGTGGCCAACGCCGCGGCTTCCGCGGAGGCCGACCGGACGAAGACCTGGTGCGTGCGAGCGGACGACGCCGAGGCGGCCACCGCCTGGACCCCGGCGACCGGCCGCAGCGAGGGCGTGACCGTCGCCGTGCTCACCGGCCACGACCCCCGTCGTTCCGCCGCCGTGCGCGACGCCATCGTCGAGGGCCTGCGGGACGGTTCGATCGCGGCCCCGCAGCACCGTTCCCGTACCCCCTTTGTCGCGCTGGTCGGCGGCGGCCCCGGCGACCCGGATCTGATCACCGTCCGCGGCCGTCGGCTGCTGGCCGAGGCCGACGTGGTCATCGCCGACCGGCTCGGCCCGCGTGACCTGCTCAACGAACTACCCCCGCACGTCGAGGTGATCGACGCGGCGAAGATCCCGTACGGCCGCTTCATGGCCCAGGAGGCCATCAACAACGCTCTCATCGAGCATGCGAAGGCCGGCAGGTCGGTCGTGCGCCTCAAGGGCGGCGACCCGTTCGTCTTCGGCCGGGGCATGGAGGAGGCTCAGGCGCTCGCCGCCGAGGGCATCACCTGCACGGTCGTCCCGGGCATCTCCAGCTCGATCTCGGTTCCGGGCGCGGCCGGTATCCCGGTCACCCACCGTGGGGTGGCCCACGAGTTCACGGTCGTCAGCGGTCATGTGGCGCCCGACGACCCGCGTTCCCTCGTCGACTGGGCGTCGCTCGCCAAGCTCACCGGCACGCTCGTGATCCTCATGGGCGTGGACAAGATCGGGAAGATCGCCGAGGCGCTGATCGCCCACGGCAAGGACCCGGAGACGCCGCTCGCCCTCGTCCAGGAGGGCACCACGGCCACTCAGCGCCGCGTGGACGCGACGCTGGCAACGGTCGCGGAGACGGTCAAGGCGCAGGAGGTGCGTCCGCCGGCCGTCATCGTGATCGGCGACGTGGTGGGCGAGGGCCCCGAGAAGCTCGTGAAGTAACCAGCGGTAACAGAACCCGCCCCGCACCGCCGTACACATTGGCACCACACCCCGGACAAGGCAGTATCACCTCGTGGCCGAACTCATCACCATCGACGACCCCGACGACCCGCGCCTGCGCGACTACACCGGCCTGACCGATGTGGAGCTGCGCCGCAGACGCGAGCCCGCCGAGGGGCTGTTCATCGCCGAGGGGGAGAAGGTCATCCGCCGGGCGCGGCAGGCGGGTTACGAGATGCGGTCGATGCTGCTCTCCGCCAAGTGGGTCGATGTCATGCGCGATGTCATCGACGAGGTCCCGGCGCCCGTGTACGCGGTGCAGCCGGACCTCGCCGAGCGTGTGACGGGCTACCACGTGCACCGCGGGGCCCTCGCGTCGATGCAGCGCAAGCCTCTGCCGACCGCCGAGGAGCTCCTGCGCGGTGCCCGTCGGGTCGCCGTCATGGAGTCGGTCAACGACCACACCAACATCGGTGCGATCTTCCGCAGCGCCGCGGCGCTCGGCATGGACGCGGTGCTGCTCTCCCCGGACTGTGCGGATCCGTTGTACCGCCGGTCGGTGAAGGTCTCCATGGGCGCGGTGTTCTCGGTCCCGTACGCCCGGCTGGAGACCTGGCCCCGTGGCCTGGAGGCGGTGCGGGAGGCGGGTTTCAAGCTCCTGGCGCTCACGCCTGACGAGAAGGCCTCGCCGATCGACGTGGCGGCTCCGCACCGGCTGGAGCGTGCGGCGCTGATGCTCGGCGCCGAGGGCGACGGCCTGTCGACGCAGGCGCTGCGCGCCGCCGACGAGTGGGTGCGCATCCCGATGGCCCACGGCGTCGACTCGCTCAACGTGGGAGCGGCGGCGGCGGTCGCCTTCTACGCGGTGGCGAGCGGCCGCCCCCAGGACTGACGAGGACCGACGGCGACCGACGACGACTGGCGAGGACTGGCGAGGACTGGCTAGGACTAGCCCTGGAGGGCCTGGGCGGCCGCGATGCCCAGGGCGACCACCAGCGTCACCACGACGAAGACGAAGAGCCGCTGGCGCAGCAGGCGCGGGTTGGCGGGCCTGCGGCCGGTGGAAGTGGTACGGGCTGCTCCCGGCCGGGACGAGGGCGCGGGGCGACCGTTCGGTCGCGACGGGGGCGCCGACTGGCGGCCGTTCGTCCGCGATCCGCCCGTCCGGGAGCCGTCCGAACGCGGGCCGTCCGAACGCGAGCCGTCCGAACGCGCGGGGGGGCCCTGGGCGGCACGGCCCTGCGTACTGCGTTCGGTGTACCGCTCCGTCGGCCGGCTGCCCGCCCCGGTGGTGTGTTCCGTGCGATCCCGCTGCGCCGGGGGCCGTGACGTGGGCAGGCCCTGCGCCTCGCGGGCGGCGATCTCCTTGAGCCGCATGGACAGCTGCAGGGTGCTGGGCCGTTCCTCGGGGTCCTTCGCCAGACAGGCCCGTACTAGCGGGGCCAGGGCGTCCGGTACGCCGTGGAGCTGCGGCTCCTCGTGCACCACGCGGTAGAGCATGACCTCCGAACTGCCGTGCCCGAAGGGGGAGTCCGCCATGGCGGCGTACGCGAGGGTGGCGCCGAGCGAGAAGACGTCGGTGGCCGGGGTGACGGCCGCGCCCCGTACCTGCTCGGGGGCGAGGAACCCGGGGGAGCCCACGGCGGTGCCCACGTGGGTGAGGGTGCTGGCGCCGGTGGCCCAGGCGATGCCGAAGTCGATGATCCGGGGGCCCTTGGGGGAGAGCAGGATGTTCGACGGCTTGAGGTCCCGGTGCACGACCCCGGCCTCGTGGACGGCGACCAGGCCCTCGGAGAGCGCGGCCCCGATCGCGGCCACGTCGGCGGCCCGCAGGGGGCCCTCCTCGGCGACCCGGTCGTGGAGCGAGGGGCCGGGCACGTACTGGGTGGCGAACCAGGGGCGGTCGGCGTCGAGGTCGGCGGCGACCAGCCGGGCCGTGCAGCCGCCGCGGATACGCCGGGCGGCGGACACCTCGCGGGCGAACCGGGAGCGGAACTCCTGGTCCTCGGCGAGGTCGGGGCGGATCACCTTCAGCGCGACCCGCTGACCGCGGCGGTCGGAGCCGAGATAGACGACCCCCATCCCGCCGGCGCCCAGCCTGCGGTGGAGCCGGAACGCCCCGACAATCCGCGGATCCTCGCGCCGGAGCCGCATCATCGCCATGTCCGTCCCCTCGTCCGTTCGACGTGGCACAGCTTACGTATTGGCGCCCCGGTGTGCTCATAGGCCGCGCCCTCCCGCCCGGATCGATTGTCAGTGCTGAGGGGGACACTTGAGGGGTGGTCAGGGCGCCGTCGACGACGGCCGTCCGGAACGCGGGATTTCCCAATATCCGGTCGCAGAAGGGGGATTGGATCGATGAAGGGTGATCGTGTGGAGATAGTCGTGGACGCGGGGGACACGACTCGGACCTATGAAGTGGTGGCCAGTCGGGCGGGCCGGAGGGTGGAGACGGCGGTACGGCGCGGGGTGGTCGAAGTGAGCGAAGTCACGCGTACGGGAGTGGTCGTCCGGACGGCCCGTTTCATGGCGAGCCGGGTCCTCGCGCTGGTCGAGCAGCCGGTACCCCTCCGGGAAGACCCTCAGCCGTAGGGAGGTGTCTCCACCCAGGGGAGTACACCGCGAGGGGGCGGGTCATCCTCCGGGAGGCCCGCAAGTCGGTACGCGGGCATGACGTCCGGGCGGGCCCCGGTGCCTAGTGTTGAGGTCAAGCGGCGGGTGCAGCACTCGTCCCCCGAGGTCAGACACCCGCCGCTGCCGACACGAACAGGAGAGGAACCATGGCGTTCACGGCATCGCGGATCAACACCCGTTCTTCGGGCCGCCGCCACCCGCTGGTGGCGACCGCCATGGTCCTCCCTCTCGCGACCCTGCTCGTCGTCGTCTTCGGCGGCTGGGACGCAGTGGTCACACAGGCGTCGTCCGTGGGCGTGATGCTGGGGCGCTGAGCGGCGCCTCGGACCCGGGAGAGCGGCCCGGGTCGGGGACATCCGGCCAACAACCCCGTGGGGACGGGGGTGCGGCGGACGGCAGCGTGCGGCCGGTCAGCTGGGGAGCTGACCGGCCCTCGCGCTTTTCCGCCCCCGTCCGACGAGGGGGCTCGACCCTCGGCGCACGCCTCACGCTCCCGGCGATCCTCGCCACCGAGCCGGCACCCGGCTCCGTCCCCCCACTCACCTACGGCCTCCGGCAGGGTCTCCCGGCCACGGCCGGCGAGAGGCGCGGCGTACGCTCCACGGGTGCTCGCACACGACCTCGACCGGCTGCGCTCCCTCGCCCGCGACGCGGCCCACGCCGCCCACGCCGCCCACGCGGTCCCCGGCCCGTGCCTGTGCCCCGACGACGTCCTCGCCGACCGTGACGACGGCACCGTCGTCCGCCACGGTCCGGTCGTCGTCAAGGCGCACGCCCCCGGCACGGACGACGAGGAGCACCGCGCGCGGATCGCGGTCGCCGCGCATCCGGCGCTCCGCCGCATCCTTCTGCCGCCCCTCGCCCAGCCCGCCCAGCCCGCTCAGCTCACCCAGCCCGGCCAGTCCGCTCGCCGCGTCGGCTTCGTCGGCCCCGTCGACGACCGTCCCATCACGGCCTGGCCCCACGGCACCCCCGTCGACCCCGCCGATCCCGATGCCGCACCCTGGGAGGACGCCGCTCGGCTCCTCGCGATGCTGCACCGGACCCCGCCGCCCGTGCCCTCCCTCCCGCCCATGCGCGCCCCCGTGAAGGCGGCGCTCGCCGTCGACCGGATGCGCAGGGCCGGCGCGCCCCGTCCCGCCGTCGAGACGGTTCTGCGCGCCTGGCGCACGCTGCCGCAGAAGCCGGCCGGGGCCCTCCGGTCGCTCTGCCACGGCGACTTCCACCTCGGTCAACTCGTACGGGATCCCCAGCGCCCCGACGCCCCCTGGCTCCTCATCGACGTGGACGATCTCGGTCTGGGCGACCCCGCCTGGGACCTGGCCCGGCCCGGCGCCTGGTTCGCCGCCGGCATCCTGCCGCCGGACGTCTGGTCACGCTTCCTCGGGGCCTACCTGGCGGCCGGGGGCCCCGCCGTCGACCCGGTCGACCCCTGGGGCCAACTCGACGTCCCCGCCCGCGCCCTGACCGTACAGACCGCGGCGCTCGCCCTGGCCAAGTCGACCGCCGAGGGCCGCCCTCTCGACGAGGTGGAGGAAGTGATGATCGACACCTGTGCCCGAATAGGCTCGTCCCGAACCGACTTGGCCCCGCCGGCGTCCACGTAAGGTGAAGCCTCCATTCGAACGGCAGGGAGTTGAGCCGAGCATGCAGTGTCCCAAGTGCCATGCAGCGATGCACACGTACAACCGCAACGGCGTTCAGATCGAGCAGTGCAGCGGCTGCCGTGGGATATTCCTGGACTACGGCGAGCTGGAGGCCCTGACCCGGCTGGAGTCCCAGTGGGTGCAGCAGGCGCCGCCCGCGCCCGCCCCGCCGGCCTACCCGGCGCAGCCCGCCCCCGCCGCTCCCGCCTGGGGCGCCCCGCACCACGGTGGACACCAGGGCGGTCACTACCGCCAGCGCGGCTTCGGCCGGATGCTCTTCTCCTCCTGACGTCCAGGACGAGCGGGTACGAAGAAGCCCCCGACCGCGAGAGGCGGCCGGGGGCTTCGTACGATGCGTGCGCGATACTGGGATTGAACCAGTGACCTCTTCCGTGTCAGGGAAGCGCTCTCCCGCTGAGCTAATCGCGCGGGTCGGTCCCAAACCTTACAGGACCAGGTGTTACTGCGTGCGCGATACTGGGATTGAACCAGTGACCTCTTCCGTGTCAGGGAAGCGCTCTCCCGCTGAGCTAATCGCGCGGGGATCCTTGCGGACCAGATCCTTACGGATCAGTGGACGATACTGGGATTGAACCAGTGACCTCTTCCGTGTCAGGGAAGCGCTCTCCCGCTGAGCTAATCGTCCTTGGAGGTGGAGACGGGATTTGAACCCGTGTAGACGGCTTTGCAGGCCGTTGCCTCGCCTCTCGGCCACTCCACCAGGAGTGAATACGGGGGTTCGGGAAGATCCCCCACATCGAGCGGACGACGAGATTCGAACTCGCGACCCTCACCTTGGCAAGGTGATGCTCTACCAACTGAGCCACGTCCGCTTGTCGTTTCCGTTCCGCTTGCGCGTCCCGGCGACGTGTTGAACTCTAGCGGATTCCTGGGCCAGCACAAAAACGCGTTTCCGCAGCGTGCTGAGCTGCGCACGGAGCTGTGTACGGAGCCGGACGCCGGGCGGAGCGCCGAGGAGCGCGCCGAGGAGGGGCCGCGCCGTGTTCACTCACCGTGTTCCGAAGGTGGCTCGCAGCCGCCCCGGGGGTGGGACCGCCGGTCCGCCGCACGCCCCCTCCACGCGCCCCCGCCCGCCCAAGGGCTTTCGGATCCTGTAGGGCTGTCGACGCCTGGGCCCGCACGCTCCAAGCGCCACCCGCTGATCCGGCCTCACCCGGAAGAGACGCCCTAGACTCGCACCGTGCACGACCTTGCTCCTCTGGCCCGTTTCGGCGGCCTCCTCGCGACCGACCTGCGGGATGTCACCAGTGACCCCGAGGCCCTGGATTCCGCCGGCTTCTGGGCCGTCTCCGCGGACTTCGAGGGCCGTCTGACCTGCGCCCGCTTCGGGGACGTACGGGAGGATCCCGTCCCCGCGCCCGTGCCGGGCGCCTGGCACGGGCCCGCGGCCGGTGACTGGACGTCCTCGCTCGACCGCGCCGCGTACACCGAGGGCGTCCGCCGGATCCGTGAGCACATCGCGCGGGGGGAGGTCTACCAGGCGAACCTCTGCCGGGTGATGTCCGCGCCGCTGCCCGACCCGTCGGGGGCGGACGTCGACGCCCTCACCGCGCTCCTGGCGCGCGGCAATCCGGCTCCCTACGCCGGAACGATTCGCCTCCCCGCCCACGGGGTGGAGATCGCCACCGCGTCCCCCGAGCTCTATCTGCGCCGCGCGGGCAGCACCGTGGAGTCCGGCCCCATCAAGGGCACCGCACGCACCGCCGAGGACCTTCTGGAGAAGGACCACGCCGAGAACGTGATGATCGTGGATCTCGTACGGAACGACCTCGGCCGGGTCTGCGCCTCCGGCTCGGTCACCGTCCCCGAGCTCTGCGCGATCGAATCCCACCCCGGCCTCGTCCACCTGGTCTCCACCGTCCGCGGGGAGCTCCAGGAGAGCGCCGGCTGGCGGGAGCTCCTCGACGCCACCTTCCCGCCCGGCTCCGTCACCGGAGCCCCCAAGTCCAGCGCGCTGCGGATCATCGAGGCCCTGGAGACCGCCCCCCGCGGCCCGTACTGCGGCGGGGTCGGCTGGGTCGACGCCGACCGTCGCACCGCCGAGCTGGCCGTCGGGATACGCACCTTCTGGATCGACCGTGCCGAGGGCGTGCTCCGCTTCGGCACCGGAGCGGGCATCACCTGGGGGTCCGACCCGGAGCGCGAGTGGGCGGAGACCGAATTGAAGGCGTCCCGACTGCTGGCGGTAGCGTCGGGCACGTACGAGGCGAGCGGAAAGGCCATTTCTCGATGAAACTCTGGGTCAACGGCGGGCTGCACGACGCGGAAGAAGCCCGGGTGTCCGTACTGGACCACGGCCTGACCGTCGGCGACGGCGTCTTCGAAACGGTCAAGGCCGAGCGCGGCGAGACCTTCGCCCTCACCCTCCACCTGGAGCGCCTCACCCGCTCCGCGCGCGGGCTGGGCCTGCCCGACCCCGACCTCGACGAGGTCCGCCGCGCCTGCGCCGCCGTTCTGGAGGCCAACCCGATGGAGCTCGGGCGCCTGCGCATCACGTACACCGGAGGGCTCTCCCCCCTCGGTTCCGAGCGCGGCGACGCGGGCGCCAGCCTCGTCGTGGCGCTCGGGGAGACCGGTCGGCGCCCCGACTCCACCGCCGTGATCACGGTCCCCTGGACGCGCAACGAGCGCGGCGCGCTGACCGGCCTGAAGACGACCTCGTACGCCGAGAACGTCGTCGCCCTCGCCAGGGCGCGCGAACAGGGCGCTTCCGAGGCCCTGTTCGCCAACACGGTGGGGCAGCTCTGCGAGGGCACCGGCTCCAACGTCTTCGTGGTCCTCGACGGCCGGATCCACACCCCGCCCGTCTCCTCCGGTTGTCTGGCCGGCATCACCCGCGCCCTCGCCGTGGAGTGGACCGGTGCCGAGGAGACCGACCTTCCGTTCGACGTCCTGGCGAGCGCCGAGGAGATCTTCCTGACCTCCACCCTCCGCGACATCCAGGCCGTGCACCGGGTCGACGGGCGCGAGCCGGCCGGCGTTCCCGGCCCGGTGACCGCCAAGGCCATGCGCATCTTCGACGAGCGGGCGGCGGCCGACAGGGACCCGCGTCTGTAAAACCGGATGACGGACGGCCGCGGCGTGGGTACAACACCGGTGATGACCACCACCCTGCGGCCGGCCGGGCCGCTTCAGCAGACTCCCGACGGGGACCGTTCGCGCACCTACGACGTCTGTGTGAACAGCCGTCGCGTCGGCTCGGTCCGCCTCGCCACCGCACCCGGGTTCGGCCCCGCATCCGGTGTGATCGAGGCGCTGGGCATCGACGAGAAGGACCGTCGCCGCGGTCGTGGCACGGTCGCCGCGCTGGCGGCGGAGGAGGTCCTGCGCGGCTGGGGCTGCGGCCAGGTCCAGATCTCCGTACCGGCGGGGGCGGAGGCCGCGCTGAGGATGGCCGACGCGCTCGGCTACACCGAACGCAGCCGGAACATGGTCAAGGAGCTGCCGGGGGAGCCCCCCGTACTGCCGCCCGGCATCGAGGTCCGCCCGATGACCGAGGCGGAGTTCACGGTGTGGGAGGCGAAGGCCAAGGACGGTTTCGCGCGGAGCTGGATCGACCGCGGTGTGCCGGAGGACCAGGCGCGCGCCAAGGCGGACGCCAGCCACCGTGCGTATCTCCCGCAGGGGCTGGCCACGCCCGGTGCGGCGATCAACGTCGCCGTACTTGACGGGGAGGTGGCCGGCTTCCTGTGGACCGGACGGATCGAGCTCGAACCGGGTGTCCAGGGCGCCTTCGTGTACGACATCGAGGTCGCCGAGGCGCAGCGGGGGCGGGGCTGCGGCCGGGCCCTGATGCTGCTCGCCGAACGGGTCGCGCTCGACGCCGGGGAGCGACTGCTCGGACTCCATGTCTTCGCGGGCAACACCCCGGCGATCCGGCTCTACGAGTCGCTCGGCTACCGCACGACCTTCGTCAACAGCTACAAGACGCTCCTCTAGCCGACCGGCCGCCCGGCCGACCGGGCAGCGACCGGCCGACTAGGCGGCGAGCAGGCGGTCGGTGATCTCCTCGATGCGTGCGCGCAGGCCGTCCTGGCTCTTGCCACCGTCGAGGCGCTCGCCGGCCACGACATAGGTCGGCGTGCCGGTCACCTTGATCGCCTTGCCCTCCGCCTGGTCGGCGTCGACGGTCAACAGATGCCGGCCGTCGATCAGCGCCGTGTCGAACTCCTCGGCGTCCAGGCCCAGTTCGGCCGCGATCTCCAAGAGCACCGGCTCGCCGCGCTCGCCGAGATCCGCGGTCCTGGCGAGCAGCGCCTCCACGTACGCCCAGCCCTTGCCCTGCTCGGCCGCCTCCTCCGCGGCCTGGGCGGCGGCGTAGGCGTGCTTGTGCTTCTCCAGCGGGAAGTGCCGCAGCTGTACGTCGATCCGGTCGCCGTACTTCTCGCGCAGCGCGCGCACGTCGTCGAGGGCCCGGAAGCAGTCGGGGCACTGGAGGTCGAACCAGGCCTCCAGGACGACGGGGGAGGAGGATGCGGTGGTGGAGTCACTCATGGCAGCAGTCTCCCAGTCCTGCGGGGTGGGTCCCAACCGGGACCTGGGGAGGAGGTCACCCCCGGGGCGACCCGGAGATCTCCCTGAGGTCGGCCCGGGAACATGGCCCTCGCGGGCCCGACCGGTGCAGGATGGAAGGGACGTATCGCCTGGGCCAGGAGGATCGCATGCTTGCCGAGACCATTTGTTCCGCGGTGTCCGCGGCGGGGCTGGGCATCGCCGCGATCACGGCGTACCGCAGGCGCTTCCTCGCCGCGGCGCGGATCGCCGCGTACGCGCTGGTGCCCGTCGGCCTGGTCATGACCGGGGCCGTGCAGTGGGCCTTCGACACGGCCTTCAGCCCGGCCGCCTGGGCCGGTTTCGGTGTCCTGGGCGTGGCCTGGCTGCTCTTCATGACCACGCGCGCCGTCGAGCGGCGCAGGGCAGGGCGTCGCAAGGAGACCGGCAGGGGCGAGCGCCGTGACGCCGTCGCGCCGGCCGCCTCCGCCCCCTCGCTCGGGCAGGGGCAGCGTGGCACGACCCCGAAGCCGCAGGCCACGGCGGGCGGGGACGACTTCAGCGACATCGAGGCGATTCTGAAGAAACACGGGATCTGACCGCCGGGGCGTCCACGGGATCTGATGAACTGCCGTCCGCGAGGGGCGTGTTGCGGGCCGTCTCGGCCGGGGCTGCGCCATGATCGCCCCCGAGATGCTGGATACCTCGCGGGATCATGCCCCCGCCCCCACCGAAGAGCCGCGCGGATGCCTGTTCGCGCTCTCCCAGCCGCCGCTGATGATCTTCCTCGCGGTGATCGGCTGTCTGCTGCTGTCGGCCGCCGTGCACGACCTCTTCCTGCTGTGAGGCGCCGCCCGGTGACCGGTCAGTCGGCCGCCTCCTTGCGGCGCGCCCGGTACGCGGCCACATGGAGCCGGTTACCGCAGGTTCGGCTGTCGCAGTAGCGGCGGGAGCGGTTGCGGGAGAGGTCGACGAAGGCCCGGCCGCAGTCCGGGGCCTCGCAGCGCCGCAGCCGCTCCTGCTCGCCCGCCACGACGATGAAGGCCAGCGCCATGCCGCAGTCGGCGCCGAGATGGTCGGCGACCGACGCGCCCGGCGCGAAGTAGTGCACGTGCCAGTCGTAGCCGTCGTGGTCGGTGAGCTGCGGCGTCGTGCCCGCCGCCGCGACCAGCTGGTTGATCAGCGTCGCCGCTATCCGGGCGTCGGGGGCGGCGAAGACGGCGGCGAACTTCGCCCGGACCTCCCGCACGGCCCGCAGGTCGTGGTCGTCGAGCTCGCCCACGTCGCTGATGTCGTGGGCCCGCACGAAGGTGTGCAGCGACTGGAGGTCCCCGAGCGCGTCGTCGCGGTCGCTCTGCGGCGCGGTGTTCACCAGATCGACGACGGTGTCGAGGGCGATCCGGGTGTCGTGGGGGATCAGCACGATTCGCTCCCTGGCCGGCTGCGGGCGGGCGCCCGCGGAATTGCGCTGACTCTAGCGGCTCTGCCGTGAGTTGCCGGGGGCGGACCGAAAGCGGCCCTGAACGGGGCCGAAACCGGGCACCGAAGGGCCTCCCGCGCCCTGGGCGGGCCCGGGAGGCGCCGGAAAAAGGGCATCGGCGTTCTTCCCGCGCCGGCTGCGCGGGAAGAACGCCGATGTCCGCCGTATCGGATCGTCCGCGCGGCGCCGTCGCCCCGAGTCGGACGGCGCCGGGCGGCTCTCGGCCTGGCTCAGCTGTCGGCCAGGATGTGCGAGAGCTCCGTGTCGAGGTCGAAGTGCCGGTGCTCGGTGCCAGGTGGCACGGCGGCGTCGGTCCGCTTCAGGAACGACTCCAGGGCCCTCGCCGGGGCCTCGAGCAGGGCTTCGCCCTCGGGGGAACTCAGCGCGATGCAGACGACGCCCTGACCGTGACTGCGGGACGGCCAGACTCGGACGTCGCCGGTGCCGGTGGGCCGGTGCAGCCCCTCGGCGAGAAGGTCGCGGGCGAAGACCCACTCGACCGTCTCCTCGGCTCCGGTGTGGAAGGTGGCGTGCACGGCATACGGATCGGCCGTGTCATACCGCAGGCCCGCGGGTACAGGCAGTGAGGACTCGCTCGACACAACGAGGCGCAGGTGCAGCTCGCAGCTGACCGTGGTGTTCATAAGCGCCAGGGCCTTTCGCTCAGTGTGCGCTCGGGGATTCGCACGTCGGCGAAATCGACATGCCACCTACGGTGCCGTTGTAAACCCCTCTGTCTGTTTTGTGGTCGTTCAGGTAGCTCGTATGGGGGTGTGTAACTTTGAGTAATACCGCCATTCCGGTGACGGCGCTCCGTCCGGTAAGTTGGAGACCATGAATGCGGAGAGTGACGAGCGCACCGGGGAGTCCGCGGCCGGCGGTGAATCCGAGCTGGGATCCCGGGCCCCCGAGTTCATCAAGGCCCGACGGACCCTGCATCTGAGCTGGCAGGTCGGCGTCTTCGTCGTGGGCCTCGCCGTGGTCGGCGCGGGCATCGTGATGCTGCCGTTGCCCGGCCCCGGCTGGCTGGTGATCTTCGGCGGCATGGCGATCTGGGCGACCGAGTTCGTCTGGGCCCAGCTGGTGCTCCGCTGGACGAAACGGAAAGTCACCGAGGCCGCGCAGCGGGCTCTCGACCCCAAGGTCCGCCGTCGCAACATCATCCTCACGTCCGTCGGTCTGGTGATCGTCGCCGTACTGGTCGGGATCTACCTCTGGAAGTTCGGCTTCGTCATGCCGTGGAAGATCGACCAGTGACCTATCGACGGTCCGAGGCAGCCGCTGACATGGGGTAATGTTTGCGGTGCGCCCGGGCGATTAGCTCAGTGGGAGAGCGCTTCGTTCACACCGAAGAGGTCACTGGTTCGAACCCAGTATCGCCCACCACCCGGACCGAAGGCCCGGAGACTCCTCGAGTCTCCGGGCCTTCGGCGTTCCCCGTCCTGTCAGCGCATCCGCCCCAGCCGCTCGCGCAGTCGGCGCGCGTCCCGCAGCCGCTGCTCGTACGTCGCGCCCACCGCCAGGAGCAGCACACCGGCCAGTGCCGGCGGCAGCCACCGGGGCAGTGCACCCACGACCTGGACCACGTACGGCGCCAGCTCGTGCAACGCGTCCAGAGCCAGCACCGAACCGCCGAGGACCAGCAGCGCCTGCAGCCGGAACCGCGCGCCCAGCAGCGTCACCACGAGGGCCGCCGCCCCCAGCAGCAGCGGACGCGTCCAGTGCGGATCAGCCCAGGCCGCGACGAGGCTCGGCACCAGCGTCGCCGCCAGACCGGGGCCGTACGCCGTCCAGGACGACGCCTCGGGGTCGCGGCGCCTGCGCAGCGCGCCGACCACCAGCGCGGGCACCGTGACCGGCAGCGTGTACGCCTCAGGCGTCTCCACGTCCCAGACCGCGAGCCGCACCCAGGTCGCCAGGAGGAACAGCGCCGCCGCCGTCCACGAGGCGAACCGGCGCCGCTCCGGGCGCACGGCCGTCGCCGCCGCGATCACTCCGCCCAGGGCCAGGACCAGGGCGAGGACGGCCGGCCGGGCGGTGGCGAGGCCGAGGGCCGCCAG
>NZ_JAGGOS010000183.1 GCF_018614205.1 Streptomyces sp. ISL-36
CCTTCCCACCGGGCCGCCGCACGGGACAGTTCGGCGGCGGTGGGGCGGTCGGCCGGTGCGGGTGCCAGCGCCGCGGCGACGGCCTCGCCCAGCTCGCCGTTCAGGCCGTGCAGTTCGGGTCGGCCGTGGGCGGCGCGGTAGGCGAGGACGGGTGGCGGGCCCTCGCCGAACGGGAGCCGTCCGGTGGCCGTGTGGATCATCAGCACCGCCAGGGCGTAGACGTCGGCGGCCGCGGAGGGCGGTCCCCCGACGGCCACTTCGGGAGCCATGAAGGAGGGGGCCACCATCGACACGCGGCCGTCCGTCTCAAGCACCCCGCTCCGTGCGGCGCGACCCGGCCGACCGCCTCGGCTCACCGCAGTTCCCCGCGGCGTACGGCAGGCGTGCAGGGCCAGCAGCAGCGGGCCGCCGGTGGTGAGCCAGACGCCGTCGGGGGCCACCGCGCCGTAGCTGACGCCCAGGGCGTGCAAGCCGGCCAGGGTGCCGGCGACCGCGCCGGTCAGCCTCACCGCCTGGCCCAGGGAAAGGAGTTCGGCCGCCGGGGCGGGCCGCGTCACGTCGGAGAGCGCTACGGCGGGGGTGTGAGCGAGGGACACCCAGGACAGGTCGGTGCCGGTCCGCAGGTCCAGCACGGCCGGTACTCCCGGCACGGGGCTACGGCGCAGAACGGCCGCCGCCTGGTACGCGGCGGGGGGCAGAAGGCAGATCACCGTGTGCGTGTGGTCCCGGCCGCGACCGAGGAACATGCTGGCGTCGGACAGTCCTTGCCGGGGCCCCGGCCAGCGGGCCAGTAATCGGTACGGTCCGATGGCGGCCGGGTCCTCGGGAAGTAACCCCTCGATCATGCCTCCCCCTCCCGACTGTCTCCCTTCCATCCGTCCCCCTCTCATCCGTCCCCCTCCCATCTGTTCTCCTGCCGTCTGTCCCGTCCCATCGATCCCCCTCCCCCTCCCGGTCTCTGTCGAGGACCGGTCACATGCCCGGCAGGGCGCGTACGGCCGTGGCGCGTTGCCAGACCACACTGCCCCTCACGATCACTCCCCGCCAGGGTGCGTCGGAAGGGACGTCCTGCGCGAGGGCCGGGGCGAACATGTACTGCTCGGCCGCCCGGCCGGTGTGCACCGCGAGGATGCCGAGCTCCGGATTGCGCAGAGGCGCGTAGACGCCGGAACCGGAGGCCAACGGCCCTGCAGGAGCGAGTTCGCCGCCCGCCAGCACGGTCCAGGCGGGCTTGCCGGTCACCGCGTCGATGGCTCGGAGCTGGCTGCCGTCCACCACATACACTCTGTCGCCCACCACGGTGGGTTCACCGAAGCCGGCCCGGTCGTCGGCGGGCAGGGTCCACAACGGGCGGCCGTCCGCCGGCGCGAGGCAGGTGAGGGTCGGGCCGCCGCCCACGACGACGGCGCCCGCCGAGACGGCCGGCCGATGTGCTCTCGTGTCCTGAGTGTGCCGCCATACGCGGGCGCCGTCAGCGGCGGACAGTGCGGCCACCTCCCCTGCGGCGGAGGTGAGGACCAGCAGCCCGTGACCGGCGGCCGCGCCGCGTGCGCCCGGTACGGGCAGCGGGCGCTGCCAGCGCGGCGCGCCGTCGGCCCGTTTCAGTGCGCGGATGCGGCCCGCGCTGTCGAGTACGTACACATGGTCGTTGTCGGCGGTGAGCAGGGCGGCGGCATCGGCCGGGACGTGTCGGCTCACCTTTCCGCTGCCGGCATCCAGGAACAGGACCGCACCGGCCGGGTCCAGTGCCACCGGATGGCGACCACCGAGGATGTCGCGGACCACCGGCCCCTGCCAGAGCCTTTCACCCGAGACCGGGTCATGGGCGGTGAGCCTGCCGTCACTGCCCGCGAAGTACACCCGCCCGTCGGCCTCGCCCGGCCCGTAGTACGGCTTCGCCGCAGCGCCTTCGTAGGACCAGAGCGGCTGCGGCACCATACCGGGGGCACCGCTCCAGCGGGGGGAAGGTCTCCGGTCGGGGCTGTTCTCCCCTGTGGGGCGGACGAGCGCGGCGATGCCGGTTCCGCCGAGGATCACTGCCGCGCCGGCGCCCATGAGCAGTCGCCGCCGGCCCGGCAGCCGCGGGCCGGCTCCCAGAGCGGCGGCTGCCCGCCCCAACTCCGCCCCGTCGGCGATCACCGCGGGCGGGAGCCACTGTGCGGCGCCACGCAGGGCCGTGCCCCGCGGGTCGAGCTCCTGGGTGACCTCCGCTGCGGTGGGCCGGTCGGCCGGCCGCTTCTCCAGACAGCCACGTACGACGGACACGAGGGTGCCGGGCACATCGGCGAGGTCTGGGTCCTCATAGGCGATCCGGAAGTCCGCGCCGGCCGGATCGCCGTCGAAGAAGACGTGTCGGCCGGTCACGGCGAACACGAGCAGCGCACCGAGGCAGAACACGTCGCTCTCCGGCCCCAGAGCCCCCTTGACGACCTGCTCGGGCGACATGTAGCCGGGTGTCCCGGGGCGCTGTCCGGTGGCGGTCAAGGTGGCGTCGCCTGTCACGCGGGCGATACCGAAGTCGACGACACGGGGGCGGTCGGGGCCCAGGATGAGATTCGACGGCTTGAGATCGCGGTGCACGACGCCGGCCTCGCTCAGGGCCGTCAGTGCGCGGCCGAGCGCACCGGCCAGGACGCACACGGCCGGCACCGGCAGTGGGCCGTGGCGCAGTACGGCATCGGAGAGGGTCGGCCCGGGCACGAACTCCGAGGCCAGCCAAGGCACTCCGTCCGCAGGCGAGGAGTCGATCACGGCGGCCACGAAGGGGCTGCGCACGGCCGCCGCTGCCGCGACCTCGCGGGCGAACCGTTCCCGGAGCCCTGTGTCGCGGAGGAGCTCGGGCCGGAGGGTCTTGAGAGCCACCGGTCGCCCGCGGCGGCGGGCGAGGTAGACCGTCCCCATGCCTCCGGACCCGAGAATCCCCAGGATCCGGTAGGCGCCGAGCTGCGCGGGCGCACTGCTCGGCAGGGGGGCAATCATCGGCTCCATGACTCGGATCGTATGCGGAAGTCCGTCAAAGGGCGGGCCGCTGAGGGAAGTTGGGATCAGCGGTCCGACCGCGAGTGGGTCGGATCATGAGGGTGATGACTGTCCGGGTGCCGAGGGAGTCGGCACGTCGAGTGGAGCCGTCGCGTTAAATTCCGTGCCCTGCCCGTCGGTGGACGTGCACACTCGCTCCATGATGGACATGCGGGGGTTCAGGGACGCCGTGAGTGGCTGGGCGAATGGCGGTTCCGGCGGGGCGGCGAGTGATCTGGCTGTGCGCCTGGGGGTGCGGACGGTGGTGCTGCTGGAAGGACTGAGTGACCTCGCGGCCGTGGAGGCGCTGACCGCACGGCGTGGCCGGGAGCTCGACGCCGAGGGAGTGTGCGTCGTGGCGATGGGCGGGGCGATGAACATCGGCCGCTACGCCGGCCTCCTCGGGCCGCCAGGCCTCGGCCTGCGCCTAGCGGGGCTGTGCGACGAGGGCGAGTGGGGCTTCTACGACCGCGGCCTGAAGCGGGCGGGGGCGCCGCAGCGGGGCTTTTTCGTGTGCGTGTCGGACTTGGAGGACGAGCTCATCCGCGCGCTGGGCACAGCGGGAGTCGAGGAGATCGTCCGCGAAGAAGGTGACCTCCGGGCCTGGCAGACCTTCCTGCGCCAGCCCGCACAGCACGGCCGGCCCCGGCAGCAGCAGTTGCGGCGCTTCCTCGGCACGAAGAAGGGCCGCAAGATCCGCTACGGCCACCTCCTCGTCGAGGCCCTTGCCCCGGAACAGGTACCGGCCCCGCTGGACGATCTCCTCGCGAGCCTGTGACCGACCGACGCACGACAGCGTCAGGACCTCAGCTCTGAACCCCCGCCGCCGCTGCTCAACGCCGGCGGTGGGCCAGGCGGTAAGCGACGCCTGCCGCCGCACAGAGGGCGAGGCCGAGGCCGGCGTACACCTCCAGCCGGCCGGGGCCGGACGTTCCACCCAGGCCGCCCTTCACTCCGAAGGAGGGCAGTGCAGTCGGGGTCGTGGGCGGGGGCGTCATGGTGGTCGGGGGAGCCACGGTGGCCGTAGGAGCCGTGGTCGGGGGAGCCATGGTCGGGGGAGCCATGGTGGCCGTAGGACGGGCCGGCGGGACGACGGGCTGATTGGTGACGGTGGGACGGCTCGGCAGTGCCTCGCAGGCGATGCCATCGTCGGGTCCCTGGTCTTCATCGAGTCGGTGCGGGTCACTCGGATCCCGGTTGAACTCGGCCTGGGCGTCCTCTTGGTAGGTGAAGTCCCGGCAGTCCAGGTCCTGCTGGGCCTGCGCCGCCTGAGCTGCCGGCAGGATGGACGCGGCAGCCAGGGTTATGCCCGCTAGAGCGGTACGACGGTTCACGTATGCCTCCTTGGAGCCTTACGCACGCTTCCCTCCGACCATACGGACGGGGCATACCGGATGCCGCGTGACGCTACGCCGAACGAAGCACGGGGCATGGCAGCGGCGGCCGGCGGGGCGCGCATCGCGAGCGACATCGTCGGCGTACCGCTCCCGGCCACGCCGTTCCCTCTGTCACGCGAGGACAGGCACCGACCTCGGGCCCCCGAGCCGGAGGAGCCCGCCCTGACGACCGCGGACGTCCGGAGGAACGCGAAGGCGGACCGTCCACGCGTGTGGTCACGTGAACGGTCCGCCGCCGTACCGACCCTCGTCAGTTCGGGTTGCCTGCGTGGGTGAGTGTCTCCCACGCGACGAAGAGGTTGTTGGTGCCCGCCGGGCGCTGTTGCTCCGTCAGGCGCTGGGTGTTGGTCATGGTGTGGCCCATGCGGTTGGCGAGGGCGTTCATGGCGACTTCGGTGATCGGACCGAGCTTGTCCTTGAGGGCTCCGCCGCAGAGGTTGGACGGTACCGGCTCGGCGCCCAGCTGGTATTTGGAGTGCAGTCCGAGCGTGTGCCGCAGCCGGTCGGCGATCTCCGGGTAGAGGTCCTGGCCCTGGATACGGCTGGTTTCCGCTATGTGGGAGATGGCGGAGAAGCCGTAGCCCGCGTGGGTCAGGTCGCGGCAGGTCTCTTGGCTCAGTCCGTTCCAGGCGAACGTCGACTGACCCTGCCAGTAGCGGACGATCTCGTCACGTGTGTCCAGACCCGAGCCGGGTGCCGTCTTCGGCAGACTGCCGTCGCTGGTCAGATAGATGTACGCGGGCACGCGGCCGCGGAACTTGGCGACTGCCCGGTCGTAGGCGGTGCGGTCTTCGAGGAAGACCGCGATGCCGATCGCGGCCTCGGTCATGCTGAGCTCCCAATTGCCGTTGGAATGGGAGCCGTTCGCGACCTCTGGGAGGTAGACGTCGCGCAGCATGGTCCCGAACCGGCCGGAGTTCGGCCAGCCTCCCGAGTAGGTGTACTTGATGATCTCGGCGGCCCGAGGCCAGCTGGAGCCGGCCCAACCGGTCTGCAGTGGCGCGTTGCTGTTGGTGTGGTCCTTGATGACGGCAGACCAGGCGTCCATCAGCTCGATCGACTTCTTGGCGTACCGGCTGTCGCCCGTGATGTACCAGGCCAGGGCCGTGGTGTAGGCCGCGATCGCGTCCTCACGCTCGTCGGTGCAGCCGAGGTTGGGGTTCGAGTACGAGCCGCACTCGACGACCGCGCGCGGCTTGGGGACGCGGGAGAGGGAGGCGTACTTGCTGGCCATCATCTGGTCGTAGGCGGGCTTCCACGGTTGAGCGCCGGCCCCCACCTTCGCCTTGACGAAGTCGAGTTGGGGTCGGCTGACGAGAACGCCGGGGTGGGTGAAGGACGCGGGCGCGGCGACGGCGGCCGGCTGGGGTGGGGCGGTGGGCTCGCCCGCCGAGGCGGGCGGCATGAGGGTCGCCGCGAGAAGCCCGGCGGCAGCTGTGGAGAGGCAGAGCACGAACGTGGCCGGTCTGCGCGGGTTGCCTCTGGCCGTGGTTCCGGTGCGCATGGGGGTTGCCTTCCGACGGGTGTGGGGGCCTGCATGTTCATGTGTATGAACGGTGGATTTCTTTGTGAACGCGCTGGATGAGGAAGGTAGGGGCTATTCATGGACACGTCAAGACACTGGATTCACGCCGTGAAGAAAGCACGGCGGCGACGGATCCCTCCCGCCGGACTTCTCGGAACCCCGGCGATCGCACCCTTTCGGCCACACCGGACACGAAGCGGCTGCACTGTGACCTGAATCACACACCGCGATGTCGGCCACGGCGACGGATTCTGCTCCGAAGGCTGGTCTTGATGCAGACCGAAGTCGCCAACCACCCTGGAGCATCCGATGTCCGCTCACTTCCCCACCGCCGTCGTCACCGGTGCCGGCCGGGGCTTCGGGCGCGCAATCGCCGCCGCGCTCGTCGCCACGGGCACCCGTGTCATCGGCATCGCCCGCGACGAGCAAGGCCTGCGCGCCGCACACGACGAACTCGGCGAGGGCTTCATCCCCTTCGCCGCTGATGCCACCGACGAAGGACTCGCGCAGGACGTGGTCCGTCGGCATCGCCCCGGTCTGCTCGTCCTCAACGCCGGCGCCACCCCGCACATGGCGCCGGTGCACGAGCAGACCTGGGACACCTTCAGCCGCAACTGGCACACCGACACCCGGCACGTCTTCACCTGGACCCGAGCGGCCCTGCGCGAGCCGCTGACGCCGGGAAGCGTGGTCATCTCCATGTCCAGCGGGGCCGTGCTGGGCGGGTCTCCGCTCAGTGGCGGATACGCCAGCGCCAAGGCCGCCGTCCGGTACATCCAGCGGTACGCGGCCGACGAGTCGGAGCGGGCCGGCCTCGGCATCCGGTTCGTCACCCTGCTGCCCAACATGACCCCGGCCGGCGGCGTCGGCTCGGTCGCGGCGGCGGGCTACGCCGCACTCCAAGGCGTGGACCTTGACACCTTCGTCAAGGGCCGGGGCCCCGTCCTCACCGCGGAGCAGGTCGCCATGGCCGTTGTGGAACTCGCCGGGAACCCCGAGAGCGCCCCGGAATACCGGGTCGGCAGCAGCGGTCTGGGCCCGGTCGGCTGAGCGGCGGCCCCCGTACCATGAACCGCACCGCACCCTCGGGAGAAACCGCGATGCCCACGGATGCCGAATTCTCCGCCGCGACCGAGCGGTTCCGGCCCGAACTGCTCGCGCACTGCTACCGGATCCTCGGTTCGATCCATGACGCCGAAGACCTGGTGCAGGAGACCTACCTGCGCGCGTGGCGTGCGTTCGGGCGGTTCGAGGGGCGTTCGTCGGTGCGACGGTGGCTGTACACGATCGCCACCAGGGCCTGCCTGACCGCCCTGGAAGCGCGTTCCCGGCGGCCGCTTCCGTCGGGCCTGGGCGCCGCTTCGGACGATCACCGGGTGACGGTGGCACCCAGGGAGCCATCGGTGGCGTGGCTCCAGCCGGCGCCCGACGCCCTGCTGGGCGCCGACGATCCGGCGGCGGTCGTGGCCGGGAGGACGGGAGTGCGGCTCGCCTTCATCGCCGCACTTCAGTTCCTTCCCGCCCGACAGAGAGCCGTGCTGACGCTGCGTGATGTGCTGGCCTTCCGGACCGCCGAGGTCGCCGAGATGCTGGACACGACGACGGCGGCCGTCGACAGCACGCTCCGCCGTGCCCGAGCCCGCCTCGCCGAGGCCGGGCCGGTCGCGGACGACCTGCCCGAGCCGGACGAGCGGAGCGAACGAGCCCTCCTCGACGCTTACGTCGACGCGTTCACCCGGGCCGACGCCGGAGCGCTGGTGAACCTGCTGCGGGCCGATGTCGCGCTCGAGATGCCGCCGACCCCGACCTGGTTCACCGGCCGACAGGCCGTGGTCGGGTTCCTGGGCGATCGGGTGCTGCGCAGGGACCTATGGCGGTTGGTGCCCACTCGGGCCAACGGCCAGCCCGCCGCCGTCGCCCACCGCCACGCGGACGACGGCCGGTACGAGGCCTACGGCGTCCAGGTCCTCACCATGGCCGGAGACAGCATCACCCGCATCGCGGCCTTCAACGACCCCTCCCTGGTACGGACGTTCGCCCTCTGACGCCTTGCGAACCTAGGAGCCCTAGGTTATAACTAGGGCTCCTAGGCAGTGAGGAGGGCGCATGGCGCGGGCGGGGTTGACGGCGGAGCGGGTGACGATCGCGGGCGCCGAGCTGGCGGACGAGGCCGGGCTCGATCAGCTGACCATGGCGCAGGTCGCGCGGCGGCTCGGCGTGAAGGACGCGAGCCTCTACACGCACGTGCGCGGTCTGGAGGATCTGCGCGGACGGATCGCGCTGCTGGCGGCGGACGAGAAGACCATCCGTATCGCGGAGGCGACCGCCGGGCGGGCGGGCAAGGACGCGCTGGTAGCGTTCGCCAACGCCTGGCGGGAGTACGCCCACCAGCACCCGGGCCGCTACATGGCGACGCAGACCCCGATCCCGATCGACCCGGAGCTGGCCGCACGGGCGCCCGGACCACGGCGCGCGGTCGAGCTGACCTACGGCATGCTGCGCGACTACGGACTGGCCGAGCCCGACCTGACCGACGCGGTCCGTTTGCTGCGCAGCACGTTCCACGGGTTCGTCGCCCTGGAGGCCGCGGGAGGGTTCGCACACGCGCGTTCGCCGCAGCACTCCTGGGTCCGCGCCCTCGACGCCTTGCACACCCTCCTGGAGCACTGGCCCCGGTCCCGAGAAGGAGAACCCGCATGACCGGCCCGACCACCGGCAGCCTGCGCGTGAACGGCGCGACCCTGCACTACGAAGTGCGTGGCCGCGGCCCGCTCCTGCTGCTGATCCCCGGAGGGGCGGGAGGCGCGGCCTCCTTCGACGGCATCGCCGACGACCTCGCCGCCGAGTACACCGTCGCGACCTACGACCCGCGCGGGATGTCCCGAAGCACGCTCGACGACCCCGAGGCCGAGCAGCATGTGGCCGAGCACGCCGATGACGCCTTTCGGATGCTGGAGCTGCTGTCGCCCGGTGAGCCGGCCCGGGTGTTCGGCACCAGTTCGGGCGCCATCGCCGCCGTGCACCTGCTCACCGCCCATCCCGAACGCATCGAACGCCTCGTGGCGCACGAGCCGCCGCTGGTGGAGGTCCTGCCGGACGCCCGCACACATCGCGCGCTCCTCGCACGCGTACAGGAGACGTTCGACGCAGAGGGGCTCATGCCGGCGATGGCCGTGTTCGCTGCCGGCCTGAAGAAGGACGGCGACCTCAGGGAGGGTGACACCCAAGACGGCGACACGCAGGCCGGCGACCTTGAGGACGGCGACACCCAGGACAGTCGCACCACCGAGCCGAAGGCCGAGATCACGCTTCCGCCGCAGGCAGCGGCACGGGCCGAGCGGACCATGGCCAACCTGCCGTACTTCATCGGGCGCATCGTGCCGCGCTTCATGGCCTATGCCCCGGACATCCACCGGCTTGAGATGCTGTCGGACCGGCTCGTCCTCGCCTGCGGCCAGGACTCGCGCGGTGAGGTTCCCTATCGCCCGGCCGCCTTCCTGGCCGAGCGTCTCGGCATGGAACTCCTCCACTTCCCCGGGGGGCACACCGGCTCGACCACGCACCCCGACACGTTCGGCGAACTTGTTCGGAAGGCCTTCCGTGCCTAGGAGGTGACTCACCGGTCGAGGACGGCGCAGGGCGCCAGCAGGAGGAGGGCGGCACCCAGTTGAGCCAGTGCCGCGCCGTAAACCCCGATGGCTACGGTGGCCAGCACCGCCGCGGAGGTGGTCAGGCGTAGCCAGGGGGCGCCGAGATGGAGAGTCCCGCGGAACAGCGCGTGTCCGCACAAGGTAGAGGGCGACTCCAGCGGCGACGTACAGCGCCCCTGCTGTCGACGCGTGCTCCAGGGGGTGACAGAGGAGCGCCGCGCCGGTGAGGTTGAAGGGGGCGAGCCTGGTGATGGCCCGGCTGGCCGCCGCACTGCTGGTGCGGGGGAAGAGCCCTGCATGGACGGCGGTCACCAGCGCGTAACCGGCGGCGAAGATCTTCGCCCCGTCCGCCTCCTTGAAGGCCTGGGGAACGGCCAGCGCCATGGTCAGGAAGCCGGCGCCGCCTGCGTCGCCTGCACCGCCAGGCCCCAGGTCCCAGGTCCCCGGCCATCACCTCTCGGTGACTTCTCGCGCAGGTCGTCGGCAGGGGAGCTGCTGGGCGATCTCCAGTGCCACGCGCAATTCGAGGGAGTTGCCCGCCGTCGTGGGGGCGGGCAGCAGTTCCTCGGCGCGTTTCACCCGGTACGTGATGGTGTTGCGGGCCACGTGCAGGCGGTCGGCTGCCGTGCGCAGACTGCGTTCCTCGGCGAGATAGACGCGCAGGGTCTCCCGCAGTTCCCGCACTCTGTCTCCTCCTGAGGCGAGCGGGCCGAGCACGTCCTGGACGAACCAGTGGGCGTGTTCGGGGTCTGCCGTCGCCAGTGCCACCAGTCGGACTTCACGGTAGTCACACAGCCGCTGACCCGAGTGGTGTGCGATGCGCTGCGCCTGAAGGGCCCCCAGGTGGCTGCGGCGCATTCCCTGCGGGCCGGAGGCGGGCGGGCCCAGGGCCGCTCGCACGTTTCGCTGCCGGTCGAGGCTGTCCCGCAGGTGCTCTGTCCGGCCGGAGGCGTCCTCGTCCGTGAGGGTGAACCAGGCCCAGGCGCTCGTGTTGTCGGCTGCGATGAGCAGCATGCCCGTCGCTGACATGGTGCGCGTCATCGCCACCGCCGTTCTGTGCAGTCGCTCCGCCGTGGACAGGCTGCCGCCGGTGTCGTCGCACCACAGGACCGCGGCGAGGTGGGTGCGGGAGATGTCGTAGTGGAGACGGCGCGTCGCGGCCTGCGGGTCCACCGGCCGGCCGGCGAGCACGTCGTCGACGATCGCACGGCGGGCGGCTTCGTCGCTGCCGCGCCAGCGGTCGCGTTCGGCGATGTACTCCTCGGCCATCATGCTCGCGTGGCTGTCGGCGTAGACGAACAGCAGGTCGTTGACCCGGCGCAGCTCCGCCAGGCGCTGGTCGGATGGGACGTGTCGGTCGATCGCCGCCGCGAGGTCGTGGGCCAGCCGGCCATGTCCCAGCCGTACGCCCCGTAGCACTTGGTCCAGAGGGATACCGCGCCGGGCAAACTCGCGGCATCCGTCGAGTGTTTCGTCGGTCAGGGCGGAGATGTCGCCTGGTGGATCCGACACCAGCAGACGCAGGGCCGCCAGGACGGCGGACTCGGTCGACCGCCGCAGGGTGGCCACGGGGCCCTGGCCGCCGCCGTGCTCCGGGACCTGCCGGAGGATGTCCCTCGCGGCGGTGTCGGCAGTCTGCACCGCCCACTGGACCGGGCCCATGCCCAGCTGATCCACCGCGTCGGCGACGGCAGCCGGCGGCATCGCCGGGTCCACCGACCGGTCGGGGTCCGGCTCGAGCTGCAGGAGCCACTGGTGAGTCATGGGCCGTTCCCTCCGGCGATGGGGTGGTCAGCGGATGCGCGTGCGCCCCGGCGGGCGGCGCGCACCCCGCGCCCCGTCTTACTACAGCCGGGTGATCACCTCGTCGGAGGTGAGACGCGGCAGCGGGGGGAACGACGCGTCGTCGTACGTCCTCGTCGTACGTCCTCGTCCTACGTCCTCGCGTACGTCCTCCTGGGACGAGGCGGGAGCGACAAGCGACGGCTCTGGCCGGCTCAACGGGCGGGCGAGGCGGCCGTGAGGCCCTCGCGGAAGGCGGTCAGCAGGGCGGCTACGTCCTCCATGCGGGCCGCCGCGCCGAACACGTAATGGTCGGGGCGCAGCAGCAGGGCCCGCTCCCCCGCGCATGCCAGGTGGCCGAGGTAGGTGCCGTCGACGTCCATGACATCGAACGGACCATCGGCCGCAGGGTCGTCGGTGAGCCGCAGGAAACGCACGCCCAGCCGCTCGCACCATGCGACGGTGGCACGGTCGAGCACAGGACGCGGGTCCTCGACCGCCACGAGGGCGGCGCCCGTGCCCACCACCTGATCGAACAGCCCTGTACGGCCACGGAAACGCACCCTGCCCTGGCGGCCGAGTTCACCCGCGGGCGTGGCGGGAGAGCCGTCGGCGTGGCGTACGAGGAATCCGCCGGTGAGTGTGTGGGGTGGCATTCCTGCCAGGGGGTCACGGCGGGCCGCCTGGTCGGCGAGCATCTGTGCGTCGCGCTCGGCGGCTGCGGCGGGGTCCGGTTCGCAGATGATCCGGCCCAGGTGTACGGAGAGTTCGATGGCGTGCTGGAGGTGCTGGGAGCGTTCGGTGGTGTAGGTGTCCAGCAGCGTCTCGTCGGCATGGCCGGACAGGACGAGGTCGAGCTTCCACGTGAGGTTGGCGGCGTCCCGGATGCCCGAGCACATGCCCTGGCCGGCGAACGGGGGCATCTGGTGGGCGGCGTCTCCGGCGATCAGGAGCCGTCCCTCGCGCCAGGTGTCCGCCCAGCGTGCCTGGAAGGTGTAGACGGTGTGGCGTTCGAGCGTGGCGTTGCCGGGGTGCAGGCCCCAGGGTGCGAGCAGCTTCCATGCCGTTTCGGCCCTGTTGAGTTCGGCGACCGTTTCGCCGGGCAGCCGCATGAACTCCCACCGTCGACGGCCCGGGCCGCCGGAGACCACCGTGCTCGGCCGCGCCGGATCGCAGAGCTGGAGGTTGCGGGGGGACCACACGCGGTCCTGGTCGTTCGGGATGACGTCGAGAACGAGCCAGTCGTACTGGAATCCCAGGTCCGTCATCGCCGTGCCCATGCGGGAGCGTACGAAGCTGTTCGCGCCGTCACAGCCGATGACGTAGGCCGCACGAACCGTGCGGTGCCGCCGGACGCCGTCGGTGACCCTCGGCCGGTCACCGGCGCTCTCAGCCACGGTCAGCCGGACAGATGTCGTGCTCTCGGTGAGGTCGACCGCCTCCCAGCCGCGCAGGACGTCGATGCCGGGCACGGCGCGTGCACGTTCCTCCAGCACGGCTTCGAGACGGGGTTGGGTGAAGATGTTCATGAACGGCCAGCCGGAGTGGCTGGTGTCGTCGAAGGCGAGGCGCAGCAGGGTCTCGCCCTTGCCGTTGCGCCACTCGTAGTCCTCGGCGGGCTCGCTGAGGGTCGGCAGGGCGTCGGCCAGCCCGAGCGAGGCGAGTATGCGGGCGATCTCGTGGTCGAAGACCACCGCGCGGGGCAGCGGGTAGGGCTGCGGCCAGCGCTCCACCACGCCGACGTGCCGGCCGCGCAGGGCCAGCTGGATGGCGGTGGTGAGCCCGACGGGCCCCGCGCCGACGACCAGCACGTCGTACTCGTCCTTCATGCCCATACGTGTGTCGTTGGCCGTGCTTGTACTCATGTCGTTGCCGATGCCCGTAGACGTGTCGTTGTCGTTGTCGTTGTCGTTCTGCATGGCTGTCCTCGTTCTCCGGTCAGCTCGCGTCGTGGGCGCCGGTCATCAGCGCGGCGAGATCGTCGGGCTGGAGGAAGGACGGCGGTACGGGCGGGCCCCAGCTGTAGAGCGCGCGGACGTCCTCCCACACGCGGGGGGTCCACAGTTGATCGTCGACGATGCAGTCCATGTCGGCGAAGTACTCGGAGAAGTTGCCGGCCGGATCCTTGAGGTACCAGAAGAAGTTGGAGCCCAGGTGGTGGCGGCCCAGCCCCCACACATGCCGCTCGGGGTGGCCTTCCAGCATCCGGGTCGCGCCACGGCCAACCTCGTCCACGTCGTCCACCTGCCAGGAAGAATGGTGCAGGAAGGCGATGGGGGCCTTCTGGACGAGGACGTTGTGGTGGTCGGTCGAGCAGCGCAGGAAGGCCGCACCGGGCACCAGGTCGCTCACCTTGAAGCCGAGGCCCTCGGTGAAGAACCGCTGCGACGCCTCCTGATGCGTCGACCCCAGGACCACGTGGCCCAGTCGACGCGGGCGGACCGCGCCCTCCCGGAGCACGCCGGGGGCGCGTACGTCGGGGCGTTCGGCGCGACCGGGCGCGTTGTACGGCACGGGTGCGGGCGCGGCCTGGACGATGCGGGGCTGGACCTCGACGGTGACGGTGACCTGGGTCCCCGGGTCCACGGCCCGCAACGAGTGTGCGTCGCGGACGAAGGGGGTCTCCAGCCGGTTCAGGGCGGCGCCGATCCGGCCCAGATCATCCGGATCGTCGGCACCTACGACGAGTTCGTCCAGGCGGCGGCGGCTCGCGTGGACGATCTTCAGCTGTTCGCCGCCGTCGGTGGAGGCGAAGCGCCCATGGCCGAGGTCGGTGAGGCCGAAGTCGGCGTAGTAGGCCGCGGTCGCGTCGACGTCTGGGACGCCCATGGTGATGCGGGCGAGACGGTGCAGGGCCATGGCGGGCTCCTCAGGACGGTGTTGGGGGGAGGGAATGTTTCGGTTGGCCTGGGGCCGGGGTGGCAGGCCGAGCGCCGTCCGAGCGGTCACAGGTGCGCGGCGGCCGTGAGGGCCATCCGAGCGGTCACGGGTGTGCGTGGCGGCCGTGAGGGCCGTCCGGGTGGTCCGAGCCGGCGATCAAGGGGTTGCGGAGTTCGCCGATGTTCTCGATCCAGCTGTGCAGTTCCTCGCCGGGGGCGAGGAATCGGCGCGGATCACGGGCGCCGCCCACGCCGGCGGGGGTGCCGGTGAAGAGCAGGTCGCCGGGCAGCATCGGGCAGATCCCTGAGATCCAGGCGATCTGCTCGGCGAGCGGGAAGATCATCCGGCTGGTACGGGACTCCTGCATCGTCTCGCCGCCCACCGCGCAGCCGAGGGCGAGGTCGTCGGGGTTCGCGAACTCGTCCGGGGTGACCATGACCGGACCGGTCGGGCTGAACCCGGGGAAGGACTTGCCGAGCGCGAACTGGGGTGCTGGACCGTCCAGTTGGACGCGCCGCTCGGACAGGTCCTGTCCGGCGGTGAGCCCCGCGATGTACTGCCACGCGTCCGCGGCCGCCACGTGGTGCGCCTTGGCGCCGATGACCGCCACCAGCTCCACTTCCCAGTCCACGAGCGTGCTGGGCAGCTCGATCGTGTCGTGGGGACCGGCGAGAGACGTGGGGTACTTGGTGAAGACGGAGGGCCGAGCAGGAGTGTCGAGCGCCGACTCCTCCACATGATCGGAGTAGTTCAGGCCGACGGCGAAGACCTGCCGGGGACGCGGTACGGGAGCGCCCAGGTCCCGCGCGTCGAACGGGACGCTCTGGTGACCGGCCGCGGCCGCCGACGCCGACCAGGCACGGAACTCCGGCCAGCGGTCGAAGACGGCTTGCGGGTCGGACGGAAACAGCCCCTCACTGGCTTTCTCCACGTCCACCACGCCGTCGCCGAGAACGAGCATCAGACGACCGTTGACATTGGCTGTGCGCATGACGCACCACCTCCACATCGAAGAAAAGATCAAGAAACCGGTGAGGGAACCGGACGGCGCTCCGACGTCCGTGGTCCCGGCCGATTCGGCTGTCGGGTCATGAGGGCTGTGGTCGGTCTGTCGACGCGGCCCGTCGCCATCGCAGGAGCCAGCGGGAACCGCGCGTGGTGACGGCTGTCAGCTCCAGCTCCCGCGCACCCGGCCGCAGGTGGACCCCGCGCTCCAGCGTCGCCCCGACCCACGGCGCGTAGTGACTGGACCAGACGTGATGGAGCACCACCCCGCCCGCGGTGCGCGACCACCGCCCGGCATATGCAACGGTCCCGCCGGGCGCGCCCTCCGCAGAGGTCCCATCGGTCCGGGTTTCCGGGTCGGGCGTCAGCAGGGCGCTCATCCAGCCGTCGGCGGTGTACAGCAGCAGCCCGCCGGGCCGGTCGCCGAGTGGGTGGGTGGTGACTCCGTCGCGTGCGGCCGAGAAGTCCTCAAGGGCCCAGGCGCCGATCAGCTCGTCCACAAGCACCTCACACGTTCCTCACGTAGGGCCGGCCGCGACGGTCGCGGTCGGAGGACGGGGCACTGTCCGTCCGGCCGGACCGTGTGACCGGCATCGCCGACCACACGCTCAAGCCAACCCGCGCACCCCGATGCGACTCTCGGCCCCGGGGACCAAATATCGGCTCTTCCTTTGGGGTGACGGCGCATATCGGCGACAGGGGCACGGACCGTGTGGGGCAGGGCTCGACATGACCGATCGACAGCCGGATCTCGATCGGGTTGGCTGGGCGGCATGCCAGAGCTGCGAACCGATCGTCTTCTGCTCCGCCGCTGGCGGGAGTCCGACCTCGAGCCGTGGGCGGCGATGAACGCCGATCCGGAAGTCCGAGAACACCTGGGTGAGCTGCTGACACGGGAGCGGTGCGATGCCGCGGTGGCAGGCATGCAGGCCGTGTTCGATCAGCGAGGCTTCGGGTGGTGGGCGCTGGAGGCACGGGAGAGCGGCGAGTTCATCGGCCGCGTCGGCTTGGACGAGGTGGGCGAGGACATGCCGTTCGCGGGGGTGGACATCGGTTGGCGACTGAAGCGTTCGGCGTGGGGTCACGGCTACGCCACCGAGGCCGCCCTGGCCTGCCTGGCTTTCGGCTTCGAGACCCTCGGCCTGCCGGAAGTGGTCGCGTCGACCACGGTCGACAACCTTCGTTCCCAGGCGGTGATGCGCCGGATCGGCATGACCCGCGACCCGGCCGACGACTTCAAGGATCCGAGCGTGCCCGAAGGACCGCTTCGGCCGTGTGTGCTGTACCGGATCCCCGCCCCGATGCGCACGGCCTCCGCCCTCCCGTCGGCGAATTGATCGGGCGGGGCTGCGCAGTCGCTCAAGGTGGGGCGCCACCGCGGTGACGTGTGGTGCCACCGCGGTGGTCGACGACGACAGTGGACGCCGCTGAACAGCGCCACGGGGCAGGACGCAGCCGGGCAGGGGGCAACGCGACGGCGGCTCCCGGCGGAGGGTGGCGCTCAGCCGCCGGCTAGTTCCGTCGCAGGCGCCACACGTTGTCCTCGCGGAAGCCGTCGAGGCCCTCGGGGGAGACGCTCGTTCTGCGGACCGTCTCGCCGGTCTCGACGGTCCACTCCCCCTCGGGCAGGGCGAGTTCGGTCAGCAGGCCGTCCAGGGTGGGGAAGTCGGCCGGGAAGGGCGGCTCCGTCATCCAGGACGGCCAAGCCGCGTGCATGGCGATGAGAAGGGTGCCGTGGTGCGCGACGGCGTCGGCGGCGCGGCGCAGGACGCCCTGCTGGTCGAGCTCCACCGGCGACTGCAGGTAGTGCGCGCTCACCAGGTCGAAGGTGCCCTCGGGGAAGGACCGGCCCAGTTCGTGGCGCTCCCAGGAGACACGCTGACCGACGCCGGCCTCGGCGGCGTGCCGGGCTGCGCGCTCCAGCGCGGTGGCCGAGATGTCCACGCCGGTCACTCGCCAGCCGGCCGCGGCCAGCCAGACCGCGTCGCCGCCCTCCCCGCACCCCAGGTCCAGGGCGGTACCAGGCGCGAGGCCGGTCACCTCCCTGACGAGCAGTTCGTTCGGGCGGCCGCTCCACACACGGTCGGAGTTCCGGTAGCGGTCCTCCCAGAACTCGGCGGGCAGGTCGGTCGCGGGCGTGCCGGTCATGTGTGCCTCCAGTGTCGCGCGTGTTCTTCTGCTCTGCGAGGCGCCCCGGTGGTGCGGGCGCCGCTGGAGGAAGGCTGCACGACCGACCCCGCGAGCGGGAAGCGACTTTGCCGATTCCGCAAACCCGGGGGGGTTGGCGAAGGGGGCCACCGATGCGACCGCGCAGGCGCGTGATGGAGAACGTGATGACATGCGCGTCGCGCGGGCGGTGCGGGCGGGGACGGGGTTACGTTGCGTTCCATGACGGCAGAACCGGAACACAGCCCGGCTGAATCGGCCGACGTCCGCGAGGCCCGACGGGCCATCGGCGACCACCTCGGCCGCGCCGCCGCGGCAGCCGAGCGAGGGGAAGCGGCCGACGCCGACCGCGGCCGGTCCGCCGTGGCGGACCTGGCCCGATGGCGGGAGCGCGGCCGGATCGACGACCGGCTGGCGGAGGAGGTCGCCCGGGCGGCGTGGGACGCGGTCCAGGACGCGACCCCGCCCCCTCCCTCGCCCGAGGCCGGTCCGACGGAGAAGACCCGGCCGTCACCCGAACGGGCCGAGCTGCACCGGCGCGCGGTGTCCGTGGCCCGGGGCCTGCGCGAGCTGGGCTACCACGTGGACGACACGCTCCTGCCCGGTCCCGACATGGCGGCCGGATAGACCACCGTCTCAACGGGTCCCCTCCCCCACGAGCCACGTCTCCGTGTGCGCCAGGGGCCACCTGCTGCCTACCTCCTGGGTACCGCGCGTCGGACTCTCTCGACGCTCACCGGCGACAGAGGCCGGGCCGGCGCCGCCGAGGCGGACGCCGGGCCCGGCCCCAAGGGGTGAGGTCGCCGGGTTCAGGAACGGTGAGCTCGCCGACCCGGCCACCGCCGTGACGCACTACGCGCCGCGTCCCCGCCGAACCCTCGTGCCGGCCCGCTCTCTTCGCGGCTACGCGTCAGCGGCAGGCGGCCGTGTCGTCCGACGTGCCCGGGTAGGCCGCGGTCCGTGCCTGGCCGAAGTTGGCCAGGAACGCGTCGTACACCGAAGGCGTCGTGATCCGCAGCATCGCCTCGTCGTTGTCGCGCAGTGCCGGACCGCTCCAGTTGTGGCTGCCGGTGAACACCAGCTTCTCCTGTGCCCCCGCGTACATCCCGTCGATCATCATGTTCTTGGAGTGCACGATGCGGTTCGGGGTGGCGGCGTCGCCGTCGTGGTCGTGCTGGTAACAGCGCGTGGTGAGCCGGGTCTGGCCGTGCAGGGCGTTCCACGTACCGCTGTCGGACTCGCTGTACACGATGTCGACCGTGCACCCGGCCGCCGCCAGCGCCCGAAGCTTGTCGGCGACCGCTTGGCGGGTGATCTTCAGCATCGCCACGCGGATCGCGGTGCGGTGGGTTCCTGTGGAGTCGCTCCAGGTGCAGCCCACGTTGTCGAGGGCGTTGACGACGGTGTCGGTGTCGTCCGTGGTCCCGGCGCGCGGGAAGAAGTACACCTTGTAGTCACCGGCGCCGGCGTAGGTGTAGTCCCAGTTGGCCCGGTCCTGCTTCGCCAGCTTGGCGAAGTACGAGCTGTAGGCCGAGTACAGCGTGGAGTTGCCCGCGAAGGCGACCGAGCTGTTCCAGTAGCGGGAGTAGTTGGACGGCGTCAGGTTCGACGACATCTGCAGCACCGTCTGGGTCACCGCACCGCCGCCGATGCTGCTGAACAGCAGGAACTTGTTGTGGTTGATCCCGCTGGTGCTCGACCCCAGGCACGATCGGCCCTTCGCGCACGTGGTCACGTACGAACTCTTGGTGATGTCCGTCCCGAGCGCTGCCTTGAGCGTGTTGTACGAGTCCGGGTTCCCGGCGGGGTCACTGACGGTCGTCTCGTCGAGGACGACCTGAACGTTGACCCCGCGGGCGGTGTGGGCGTTCGACAGGTCCTGGGCAACGACGTTGTCCCACAGGTGGTACATCGCCATCCGGATGGTCGAACCGGTGTCGGCGGCGGCGATGAACTCGCGCACGCGGTTCTTGATGGCGTTCTGCCGGTCCGGGTCGGTGGAGGTCGGGTCGTTGAACAACGGCCCCATCGCGGGCACGGCGGCGACCTCTGCCGGAGCGACCTCCTCTGCGGTGGCGCTCTGCGCGGAACCGAGCACGCCCGCCGCCAGCGTCAGTGCTATCCCGGCCGCGTACACGCGTCTGCGGATACTGGAAGGCATGAATCCCCCTCGATGATCACTAGTTGAGGCCACGACCCTAGCGTTTGCCGATGCTGCACAAACCCTGACCGGCGGTGGAGCACGCCTGGCTCGGCATCAGCCGAGCTGGGCGCGTGGCTGCCGCGCCTCACTGACCGTCGGATGTCAGTGGTGGTCAGTACCTTGGGCGCATGTCGATATCTGTTGGCCTCAGCCTCAACGTCTCCGGTTTGCAGCCGGGAGAAGAGACGGCGCGTGTCGCCGAGGCACTGACCGCGTTCCTCACCCAGCACGATCTCGAGAGAGACGTGATGGTGACCGAGGAGACGGAGGCGGGCCGTGTCTTCGCCGGGAGCGACTACCCGATCATCGTGTCCGGTTTCGGCCGCTGGGCCGACCACATCGAGCAGGGGTCTCACGACACCGTGCGTCAGGTTGCTCCCACCGCACACGTCGACTTCCGCTGGAGCTTCGAGGACGAGGACGACTAGGGCGTGCAATGTCAGCGGCCCGGCGTACGGTCTGCCCATGGGTGATCAGCAATCGCATCTTCCTCCGCCCCGGGAGCCCGGGCGGCGGTCCCCCGGGCCGGCAACGCGGACGGGGCCTACTCCATGTTGGTTCGCATTCGGCCGAGTTGGGGTTCGCACGTGAGCGAAATGCCGATGCACGAGGCAGGAGACGTACGACAGGCGTGGGGCCGGGTGACCGCGTGGTTCGAGCAGCACGCCCCTCACGTTTTCGCCGCCCTCGGCGGCCCGGGGAACTCAACGACCATCAGCGAAGCTGAAACGCGCATGGGCCTCGAACTGCCATGGGAGATGCGGCAGTGGCTTCTGGCGAACGACATCGATGCCGACAGGCAACCTGATGTCCGATCGTGTCTGGTGGCGCTGCGGTGCCAGGGAGTCATCCCCAGCGGGGGACTCCTTCTCGGTCTCACGGACATCGAGCGCGTCTACCTCCACAAGACGGCCATGGAGGAGATGGAACCGTCCGAAGACCCTGAGCACCCGTCCTGGCGCCGGGAGTGGGTACCGATCTCCGCCGAAAGAGACGGCCTCTACGGGAAGTTTCTGAACACGCGCACCGGAAGCGTCGGATCATGGACCGAGGGGTCCTCCCCCTCAGAGGGCCAATACACCTCGTTGTTCGCCTTCTTTCACGATGTGGCGGACCAGCTGGAAGGGGTCTCCCCCGGCAAGGCAGGGGAGACCGCCTGGCGTCGCAGGCCGGGTCGCACTCCGAAGGACGAGGCGACACGCCTCTGGGCCCGCGCGAACGGCTACCTCATCAACGATCACGGGCGCATCCCTGGACCCATCCGCGAGGCGTACGAAGCATCGCTGTGAGCACCGGATCCGGCCGTACCGGTCAACACTTGGCTGTCACTTCCGGCGGGTCACAGCCATCCGCTGATCGCGGCGATGAGGACGACCGCGTGCCGGGCCGGCAGTCCTCACGGTCGAAACTTGGAGGCCGCCCACCGGCCGTTCCCCGGCGTTTGCGGTGGCCGGCCTGATCGGCCGGTTCCGGTATCGTGCAGCGGATTCCGCGCGCCGAAGCAGGCAGGTACGGTTCGCGCATGGGGAGTACGCCTTGTCGCCCCGGACCCGCAGGGGGCGGACTCGGGGTCGGCCCAGCCGACCCTCGCCGGGCATGATCCGAACGGGGTGGAGGAGAAGGACAGTGGTCGAGGACGAGGCGAAGGCCATGGCACGGGCCGACGAGGCCCTGGCCGCTCTGCGGGCGAGCGGTACGGTGCGGCCGGCCGGCCCCTTCACCGCGGACGAACTCGATGCGTGGCCGGTCGCATTGCCGACCGCCGTCCGCCGGGTGCTGCTGGAGACCGGCGGCGTCGTCATCGGTGGTCCGGAGGGGCCCAGGGGCGACGTGTACCGCTACGGGCCGGCCGCCGAGTACGCCTCCCGTGCCTTCCGTGACGGCTATTGGGAGCTGGGCGAACGCCGCGATGACGACCTGCGGGTGATCGTCGGCGTCGATGGCGCGGGCCGTGCCGACTGGGGGCCGGTGCTCGCCGCGTCGTTCGGCGAGGACGGCGAAGTGTGGGTCCTGGCGCCGACGTTCACCGACTGGCTGTCCGGGCTCGCCGGCCTCCCGCCCTCCGGAGCGGGCGGATTCGGCGCGACCGTGACGTCCTCCGTGGCCGCCGTGCCCAGCGTGGCGGTGGCCGAGGGCCCCGACTCCGAACTCGCCGCGCTCGTCGGCCGCGGTGACCAGCTGACGGACGTGGTGGACCTGGCGGCGCTGCCCGGCTATCCGTGCCGCGTGTCCTGGGAGCCGTACTACTCGCTGGAGTTCAACACGGCAGACACCGGTAGCAGCGAGGTCGAGGCGGCCATCTCGGGCGGTGGCCGCCTCCTGCTGCTCCGCAGCGTGGTCAGCGGAGACTTCCTGGGCCGGCCCGTCCGCCGGCACACCGTGCCGGCCGACGCGGCGGCGCAGGCGGTCACCCGACTTCGGGCGCTGGCCGTCGAATTCCCCGATCGGGTGGCGTTGGCCCCTGGCTGCCCGGACGATGAGATGGACCGCTGGCCGGTGCCGGTCCCGGCCGACGTGCGAGGGGTGCTCCGAGAGATCGGCGCCGTCCGGATCAGCGGGCTGCCCGACCTGCTCCTGCTGCCCGGCGCGAAGGAGCATGAAGTGGCCCCGGAGACCCACGCCATGCTCGGTGGCGACGGTACGTACTGGCCACTCGCCCAGGTCGGCTACGGGCCGTACACGGCGCTCGCGCAGATACGGCTCGACCCGGCCACGGGAGCGTGGGGGTGCGCGGTGTCGGTGATGTCCACGCCTGACACGCTGCGGGAGTTCCCCGACCTCACGCTGATCGCCGAGTCCCTCCCCGACCTGCTCCTGACGTATGCGCGGCTGGCCCGGCAGGCCGCGGACCGGGAACGGTCGGGCGCCGGGTGGCGGCCGGAGGCGCACTGGCTGTTCCCCAACACCGGCGAGGCATGGCCCCGCCCGGTCCCGGTCGAGGAGTGGGCAGGTTCCGCCGATCCGCTCCTGACCGCCGCCGCCGAACTCCCGCCGGGCAGCCACGGCGTGGACCTGCGTGAAGTCCCGGTCCCCGCTGACATCTGTTTCCACCGCGCGGAGGACTGGCCGTACCGGCACCCGCTGAAGCGGCTCACGTTCCCGGGAGCGGGAACGTTGGTGCTGGCCGAGCTCGAAGAGCGCTAGGGCTGCTGTTCGCCGACGGCCGGAAGAGCTCTCCGCTTCCGGCGCGCGGCGGACCGTACGACTGCTGTGACTCCCTCACCCCCCACCATGCGCCGACACATGCGGTGCGATCGAGAAAGCCGAGTATGAGACACCTCCCCATAGCATTCACCGCCCTTGCCCTGCCCGCGCTCGTGGGGGCCCTTCTCACCGTGCCTGCCCCGGCCGCCGAGGCAGCCCCGGAGCAGGCCGTGTACGGCGAACTGGCCCGTAACGGCGCCTTCTCCACCACGACCGACTACTGGTGGGGGACCCCCGGCGTCTCCGTCAACTCCGTCGACGGCATGCTGCGGGCGGCGGTCGAACCGGCCCCCAAGGAGCAGGTCGGTCAGTGGTACCGCACGGTCGTGGGGCAGAACGGCATCAAGCTGCGCCAAGGCGTCACCTACACCCTGTCCTTCGACGCCAAGGCCTCCAGGGACACACAGATCAAGTCGACGGTACAGCTGGGGACGGACCCGTATCCGACCACGCTGGCGAACGTCCTCGACCTGACCACCACCGCCAAGCGGTTCAGCTGGACGTTCACCTCCCAACTCGGCTCGGACGACGGCCACATCGACTTCCAGGTCGGCGGCCAGGCCGTCAGAACGGACATCGACCTGGACAACGTCTCGCTGACCACCTCGACGGCGCGCGAGGGCTTCTACACCGACCCCGCCAACACCGCGATGAAGTGGGTGCAGGGCACGACGGACCCCCGCGCCGCGAAGATCAAGGCGGCCATCGCCGACCACAACACCGTGAAGTGGTTCGGCAACTGGGACGCCGACGGCGACGCCACGACCGGCATCCAGGCCGAGGTGAGCAAGTACGTGGGCGCGGCCGCGGCCCAGGGCAAACTGCCCGTGCTCGTCGCGTACGACATCCCCGGCCGCGACTGCGGCGGCGCCTCCTCGGGCGGTTCCGCGGACGCCGACCGTTACAAGCAGTGGATCGACGCCTTCGCGCAGGGCATCGAGCGTCGCCCGGCCCTCGTGATCCTGGAGCCCGACGCGGTCGCCCAGTCCTCCGACCCGGGGTGCATCTCGGGCGAGGCGCTCGAGGCCCGCTTCGACATGCTCTGGTACGCCAACCAACACCTCCAGGCGCAGGGCACCTACGTTCGGACCTACCTCGACGGGGGCAACGCCACCTGGACCCTGGGGCAGGACCTCAGCGGCAACGGCGGCATCGGCCTGCAGCGGATGGCCTACCTGCTCAACCGCTCCGGCGTCTCGATGGCCCGCGGAGTCTCCATCGGCGTCTCGAACTTCGACTCCACGGACATCTCCAACCAGTACGGCAACAAGCTGGCCGCCCAGCTCAGGACCGACTTCGGTGTCGATGCCCGGTGGGTCGTGGACACCGCCCGGAACGGCAACGGCGCCTATGTGATCCCCGGCGATCCCAGCAGCGGGCACGTGGGCTTCTGCAACCCCGCGGGCCGCAAGCTGGGCGTGACCTCCCGGGCCGGCACAGGTGGCGCCGAGTACCTCCTGTGGATCAAGAATCCGGGTGACTCCGACGGTGACTCCGCCGAGTGCCCGGCGGGCTCCCCGCCGGCCGGATCCTTCTCCCCCGACCTCGCCGAGCGGCTCATCGACGGTCGCTGAGCCACCTCCTGCGGGCCCTCTTCCCACGGCGGAGGAGAGCGCCCAGATGCCGTGAGGTCTCACCGGCGTGACTCGTGACCGAGGCCCCCGTGGTGATCCCACGGGGGCCTCGGTCACGCCGGCGGAAGGGGCGCCGGAGTCATGTGCCGAGCAGGCGTTCCGTCACCTCACGGTAGGTCCGCAGGGTGAGCCGGAGGTGCTCGGTGTCGACGCCTCGGCCGCTCGATGCGCCCTTCCCCTGCCAGCCCGCCCGCAGTGTGCTGCTGCGGTCCTGGAGGGAGGCGATGAGCTGCTTCTCCACCTCGTCCAGCACCTCGGCCGCCTCGGCGACCGAGTCGCGCGGCGAGTCGACGAATCCGGCGAGCGCGTGGTGCAGGCGCTGTCCGAGACGGTCGCGGTCGGAGGCGCCGAGCAGCAGCTCGGGCGGACCGTTTCCGTCGGGATCAGGCGCGTGACGCGCGCCGTCCCCGTGAGGGTCACCGCGGCCCGCGTGGCCCGGCTCGCGGCCGGACGCGGGGGTGTGGCCGTCGTGCGTGGCCGAATCCGTCATGCACCGTCCGCGCGGTGCGGCGGGGGTCGCGGCGGGAGCGTTCGTACGGCTCCCGTCGTTCCGGCCCGTGGCGCCGGGGTCCTCGGACGGTGTGGCGGACAAGGGTGACGTGGACAGCGGTGTCGCCCGACTGCTGGTGACCCCGGGGTCCGGGGGGCCGGCGACCCCCGGGACCGGTGGTGCGGGTGACGGCGGGGGCACGGGCACAGGCGGTGCGGGCACGGGCGGTGCGGGCGCGGGCGGTGCGGGGTGGCCGACGCCGGGGGCCGGTGCGGGGTGGCCGACACCGGGGGCCGGTGCGGCCCCGGACCGGTCTCCCCCACCCTCGGTGCGGGCCCGTCCGTCACCACCGCCGACCGTCGGGTCCGGGTACGCGGGGGCCGCCGGCTCGCGCCGAGGATCGCCTCCACTCCCGCCCCGTACCCCCAGGTCCCGGTTCTCGCCCGCCATCACAC
>NZ_JAGGOS010000184.1 GCF_018614205.1 Streptomyces sp. ISL-36
CACCGGGACCGCGGACCCGGCCCTGTCCGCCGGGCCTCACCGGCACTCGGACCTGCCCCGGCCACCGGGACCGCGAGCCCGGCCCCGTCCACCGGCCCGGCCCGGTCCGCGGTGCCGGCGCGTTACGCCGGGACGGCGGTCTCCGGTGTGCCGCGCGCGATGATCGCCGCCGTGTCCAGGCCCGTCGGCAGCGTGCCGAAGGCGATGCCCCAGTCGCTGTCCAGCCGCGAGGCGCAGAAGGCGTCCGCCACCGCCGGGTGGCCGTGCCGGACGAGCAGTGAGCCCTGCAGGACCAGTGCCATCCGTTCGACCAGACGGCGAGCCCGGTACTGGAGAGCGGCGGCGTCGCCGAGATCGCCCAGGTCCTTGCGCAGCCGGGCCGTGGCCGCGTCCAGTCGCCGGTCGGCGCCGGCCGCGCGGTCGATCTCCGTGAAGAACGCCTCCACGGCCTGCGGCTGCCGCCCCATGGCCCGCAGCACGTCGAGCGCGGCCACGTTGCCCGAGCCCTCCCAGATGGAGGGGAGCGGGGACTCGCGGTAGAGCCGGGGGAGACCCGAGTCCTCGACGTAGCCGTTGCCGCCCAGGCACTCCAGCGCCTCCGCCGCGTGTGCGGGCGCCCTCTTGCACACCCAGTACTTGGTCACCGCGAGCCCGATCCGGCGCAGCAACTCCTCCTCCGCGTCACCCGCGGCCGCCCGGTCCACCGCCCCGGCGAGCCGCAGCCCGGCGATCGTCGCCGCCTCCGCCTCTACCGCCAGGTCGGCCAGGACGTTCGTCATCAGCGGCTGGTCGATCAGCCGGGCCCCGAACGCGGAGCGGTGCGTCGCATGATGAACGGCCTGCACGAGCCCCTGACGCATTCCGGAGGCCGAACTCACCGCGCAGTCCAGGCGGGTCATGTTCACCATCCGGATGATGGTGGCCACGCCCCGGCCCTCCTCGCCGACCAGGCGACCCAGGGCTCCCTCGTACTCGATCTCGGAGGAGGCGTTGGAACGGTTGCCGAGCTTGTCCTTGAGGCGCTGCAGCCGGATCGCGTTGCGCGTGCCGTCCGGCAGGACGCGGGGCACCAGGAAGCAGGAGAGGCCGCCCGGTGCCTGGGCCAGGGTGAGGAACACGTCCGACATCGGCGCCGAGGTGAACCACTTGTGACCGGTCAGCGCGTAGCAGCCGTCCTCGCCGGTCGGCACCGCACGCGTCGTGTTGGCGCGGACGTCCGAGCCGCCCTGCTTCTCGGTCATGGACATCCCGGCGATGATGCCGCGCTTCGACGTCGGCTCGCGCAGTCCGAAGTCGTAGAAGGGGGAGGTGAGAAGCGGCTCGTACACGTCGGCGAGGTCGGGCTGGGCCCGTAGCGCGGGCACCGCCGCGTACGTCATCGAGATCGGACACAGGTGCCCCGGGTCGGCCTGCCCCCAGACGAACACCTTGGCCGCCCGCGCCACATGGGCGCCCGGCCGCTCGTCGCGCCACGGGGCCCCGTGCAAGCCGTGGCGCACGGCGACGGTCATCAGCTCGTGCCAGTACGGATGGAACTCCACCTCGTCGACCCGGTGGCCGTAGCGGTCGTGGGTGTGCAGCACCGGTGAGTTCCGCTCGGCGAGCCGCCCCCACTCCTGGGCCTGTTCGCCGCCGGCCAGCACACCCAGCTCGCGCACCTCGGTCTCGGCCCAGCCGGCGCCCTCCCGGCGCAGGCTCTCCAGCAGGGCCGGGTCGGCCGAGACGTCGTAACCGCTCAGCGGCGGGACCTGATTGGTGACCTCATGCGTGCTCGGCATCGGGAACTCCCAGGGCTCTCAGGGTGAACGTGACCAGGGCGGGTACGGTGTCGGGCCCCACGGCCCCCTCCGCCAGCGGGCCCACGAGCGCCTCCGCGCCCGCTCCCACGAGAGCGGATGCGGTCAACAGGGCGTCCTGCGGCGGAAGCTGTCCGGTGCGCACGCCCTCGGTGATCTGCTCGGCGAACACGTCACGGAACGCCCGCCGGAACACCAGCCGTTCGGCGTCCACGGCCGGATCGACGGGCTCGGCGAGCAGGGCGTACGCGAGGCGCGGCGACTTCAGGGCGCGGTGCGCGAACGTCTCGACGACCGCGACGACCCGCTCGGCGGCGTCCGCGCGACCGGGCCGCCGGGCCGCCTCGGACACGGCGGCCACCTCACGGGAGACCACGGTCCGGAACAGCTCGACGGCCAGCTCGGCCTTGCTGGGGAAGTGGCGGTAGACGCTCCCGGTGGCGATCCCGGCCCGGGCGGCGACGGCGGCCATCGTGCAGCCCGCGTAGCCGTGCTCGGCGAGCAGCTCCAGGGCCGCGTCGACGACGGTGGCGCGTCGGTCGTCGAGCCGGGCCTGGACCGCGGGCGTGCGTCGGTAGGGCATGGAAGAAGTGAAGCAGTGATTCATTGCTTCATCAAGGCTCGCCCGCTCCCGAAAAGGTTGTGGGGGCCGCGGCATTGGGGGAGGCTCGTACCCGGTTCCGGGCGGTGCCGGGCATGCCGATAGGTGCCGGAGCACCGGCCGCCCCTCGTCATCCGTATCGACTACGGCGACGAGAGCGCCTGGCACGCGGTGCGAGCCGCCCTCGCCGAGGACCCGGATCTCTCCGCGCACATCGTCGACGACCCCCTCTGGGCGGGCGCTCCGGCCGACGAGGTGCTGGCGGCGGTCGGGGCGGACGAGGAGCTGAGTGTCGTGTTCCTCGCCGACGCGGCGACGATGGCCTCGGCGCACCACGCGCTGCTCGCCGTGACGACCGTGACGCGGGCGGAGTGCGAGGACGACGAGGAGTACGCGCTGCTCACCGGGTTCGGCGACCGTTTCCGTACGGTCCCGGCGGGAGTCCACGACGTCCACGCGAACCTGTCGCTCGCCACCATGGGATTCGAGGAGTACGCCGAAGCGGCGCACGAGGACCCCGAGGGGATCTTCCGGAGGTTCTGAGGAGTGCCCGGGCCGCCGTGGCCCGGGCGCCCCCGCGCTCGTCAGCCGACGAAGATCTCGGTCACGGACCAGATCGCCAGGGCCGCCATGCACAGTCCGCCGATGCGCTGCACCGTCTTCAACGGGACGCGCTTGGCGATGAAACGGCCGGCGACCAGGGCGAGCGCCGAGACGCTCATCAGGGCCGCGGCGGAGCCGATCGCCGTCGACCACGTGCCGTTGGTGGCGGCGAGGTTGGCGGTGGTGATCTGCGTCAGGTCACCCCACTCGCTGATGAAGACGGCCATGAAGGCGGTGGAGTAGACGGGCCAGAAGCCCGTCACCGTCCTGCCGCCGGCCTCGTCCTGCTCGTCGTCGTCCCCGCCGCGCAGCAGCATGAAGGCGCCGAAGGCGAACAGCAGCGCCGAGACGAGCTTGACGATCCAGTCGGGCAGCAGGCCGAGGAGGCTGCCTGCGCCCACGGCGATGGCGACGTGCGCGACGAACGCGGTCGAGGTGCCGAACCAGACGTACAGCGGACGCATCCGCGTGCCCATGGCGAGGGACGCGAACATCGTCTTGTCGGGAAGCTCGGCAAGGAAGATCAGCCCGAAGGCGGTGAGGATCGCCAAGGGGTCGAGGTGCATACCGGGGGCTCTCTGCTCGGTCCGGGCCCGGGATCCGCACGGCACCACGGTGGGCGACGGGAAGAACCACTCGGCCCGGCATGACGGGCCACACCCGCGGGATGCGGGCACGGCGAGTGCCTGGCCGAAGGTCTCGCCCGCCCGCGCTTCCGCGCGGACCCGGCCACCGGGAACCCGAGGGCTCCAGTGTGTCGACGACCGGTTCGCAGGGCTACTCCCCTTCGCTGCCGCCCAGTGTAACCGAGCGCCCCGCCGATCTTGGTGGGCGATCTTGGTAGACACTGTCTACGCCGACTGGTAGACAGTGTCTATGCATACGGAGCCCGAGACCGAGGCGGGGCTGCGCCGCCGACTGATCGACGCCGGAGTCCAGCTGGTGCACACCGAAGGCGCGCAAGCGCTGTCCCTGCGGGAGATCGCCCGGCGCGCCGGGGTCTCCCACGGCGCCCCACGCCGCCACTTCCCGACCCACCTGGACCTGCTGTCGGCCATCGCCCGCGAGGGCTTCGCCGATCTCGCCGACCGGGTCGCCACCACACTCGCGACGGCACACGACGGCCCGCGGGCCGAACTCGACGCGCTCGCCGGCGTCTACCTCGACTTCGCGCTCACCCACCGCGGCATGTACGAGCTGATGTTCCGCCACGACCTGCTGGAGAGCGGTCGGCTCGGGCTGCGCGACACCAGCCTTCCCCTCTTCGAACTCCTCACCCGGCTCGTCGACCGGGCCCGCCCCGGAGCGGAGCCCGAGCCGTCGCTCGTCGCCGGCGCGCTCTGGGCGAACCTCCACGGCATCGCACAGCTCTGGGGCTGGGGCAGCCTGCAGCTGGCCGCGGGAACGGACGCCGTCGAGCCCCTGCTCCGGGCCGCCCTCGACGCCCACCTCGGCCCGGCGGGAGAGACCCGGTGAAGGGACAGCGCCCGCTCACCCTGGCCTGCAGTGTCGTCGGCGCCGCCGTCGTCGCCCTCGACGGGACCGTCCTGACCCTCGCCCAGCCCGCCCTCCAGCACGATCTGCACGCGGACTTCTGGCAGGTCCAGTGGACCAGCACCGGATATCTCATCGCGGTCGCGAGCCTGCTCGTCTTCTCGGGCAGGCTCGGGGACCGCTACGGGCACCGGAGGGTCTTCGCCCTCGGCACGCTCGGCTTCGCCGCCGCGTCGGCCGCCGTCGCGGTCGCCCCCGGCATCGGCTGGGTGATCGCCCTGCGCGTACTGCAAGGCGTCTGCGGGGCGCTCCTTCAGCCGGCCACGCTCGGCATGCTGCGCGCCGCCTACCCGCCCGACCGGCTGGCGATGCCCATCGCGCTGCGCACCAGCGCCATCGGCCTCGCGGCCGCGGCGGGCCCGGTCCTCGGCGGCGCGCTGGTGAGCGCGTACGGCTGGCGCTCGGTCTTCGCCCTCACCGTGCTCCCCGCCCTCGCGATCGGCCTTCTCGCCCTCCTCACGCTCGCCGTCCCCGCCCCGCTCCCGCCCGCCTCCCCGGCCACCCGCGTCCCCACGTCCCTACTCTCGCCCGCGTCCCCGGCCGTTGCCGTCCCCGTCCCCGCCGTCGCTGGTGCCGTCGCCGACGGCGGCCGGCCGCCGGACCGGGCCGCGCCCGGCGTGCCCGCCCGCACGTTCCTGGACCTGCCCGGCGCCTTCCTCCTCGCCGTGACCCTGGCCTGCCTGGTCCATGTCCTCGTCGCCGTACCGGAATCCGGCCCGTCCCCGGCCACCGCGCTCGCCCT
>NZ_JAGGOS010000185.1 GCF_018614205.1 Streptomyces sp. ISL-36
GGTGGGCGCGGGCGCGGCCGGCCGCCGCGGCGACGACGGCGCGGGCGGCGGGAGGTTCCTGGCCGAGGCAGATGCGGACCGCCCAGGCGGTCACCGGGACGAGGCCGGCGACCGCGTAGCCGAGGGCGCCGAGCACCGGTTCGCCCGCGGTGATGCCGACTCCGACGAAGGCCGCGTACAGGAGGAAGGGCGCGAGCCAGCGCTGGGAGCGCAGGAGCAGGGCGGTCTGGTAGCGGAGCAACGCCGTCATCCCCGCTGGAGGCGTCATACCCGTTGTCCCCGTTTCCCCGTCATACCCGTACGCCCTCGGTGCTCAGGTGGTCGATGTGCCAGCCCGCGTCGAGCAGCGCCCGCAGCAGGGTGTCGGAGTGGTCGGCGTCGACGGTGGCGGTGACGGTCAGGGCGTCGCCCTCCTCGTAGGCGGGCGAGCCCGGGATCCCGCCGGGGAGCGCGGGCCCGCCGGAGGCCACGATCCGTACCCGTGCCACGTCCTCTGGGGCCACGTCCTCCCGGGCCGTCGTCCGCTCCGGGGACCCGGGCCGTACCCGCCCCGCCGCCACCGTGAACACCGCGTCCGCCTCCCCCGCGAGGCGCCGCGGATCGTGGTCGACGAAGACGACCGTCCCGCCCGCCCCGACCCGGTCACGGACCGCGCGGTCCAGTTCGCCTCGCGCGTCCGTGTCCAGGCCGGTCCAGGCCTCGTCGAGGACGAGCAGCGGCGGGTCCGCCATCAGCGCCTGGGCGACGGCGACCTTCTGGCTGCTGCCCTTGGACAGTTCGGCGAGCGGGGTGTCCGCGAACGCGGCCGCGCCGAAGCGCTCCAGCCACTCCCCCGCCCTCGCCGCCGCCTCGGCCCCGCCGAGCCCCTGGATGCGGCCGAGGTGCACGAGATAGCCGCCGGCGGTGAACGGCAGGGCGGCGGGGAAGCGCTCGGGGACGTACGTCGTGCGCGCGGGCCGGCCCGTGATCCGGCCCCGTGTCGGCGCGTCGATGCCCGCGATCAGCCGCAGGAGGGTCGACTTGCCGGTGCCGTTGGTGCCGGTGATCCGCACGAGGGTGCCGGCGGGCAGGGCGAGTCCCACCTCGCGCAGCACCCACGGTCCGCGCAGGCCGTAACGCCGGCCGACGTTCTCGAGTCTCACGCCGGCCTCAGCCGGCCGACGCCTTCGAGTCGCATGCGGGCCTCAGTGGGCGGACGCCTTCTGCGCAGTGGCCTCGCTCGGCCGGACGATGACGAAGCCCTGGCCGTCCAGCCTCAGCTGGACCGCCTCGCCGGAACCCCCGCGCACCATCGAGCCGAAGGACTGCGAGCGGTGCAGGGAGGTCTGCAGCTGCTCGCTCCAGCCGACGACGGCGTCGGTGTCGACGCAGACCGCCGCCTGTGGGGTGACGGGAATGACGATGGGGCTGCCCTCGCAGATCAGGGCGAGCTTCCCGTATCCGGTGAACACGCTGTTGAAGAGACCGCCGCCGGTCATCCCGGCGCCCTTCACCGTCCTGATCTCGTACGAGAGGGTGGGATCGAAGCACAGGACGTTGCGGCCGTTCACGGTGAGCGCGTCGCCCTGCTCGATCTCGACGATGAAACAGTTCTGCGCCTCGTGCGCGAACCACGCCTCGCCCTGGCCGCGGACGGCCATCAGCGCCATGCCCTCGCCCGTGACGGCGCGCTTGAGCATGCCGCCGATGCCCTGGCCCTTGCGCTCGAACTGGAGATCACCGCGGAAGGCGATCATCGAGCCCTGGCGAGCGTGCATCTCGCCGTTGACGGCGTACTTGACGGACTTGGCGTTCTGCAGGCTCATGCCCGGAGAGGTCGCGGTCTCCGCGAGGTGCTCCGTGCCGAAAAGATCGCTCTTCATGACAGGCATCCTGTCCCGGAATCTCTCATTCCCACAAGAATCGCCGGTGGCGACGGTGGCAGACTTGCCGGGTGAGCAGCAACGAGACCGACACCCGTGACCTGAAGCCCCAGTTCGTCCTGCCCCTCGTCGTACGGATCGAGCGGGCCGAACCCCCGGCCCGTACCGACGCGCTGGAGACCGCGGCCCGCGCGGTGCTGGAGATCCTCGCCGACGAGCGGTCCCAGGGCGACGGGGAGTGGGCCCAGGCCATGACGGACTGGCAGGACGCCCGGATCCGCAAGGTGGTGCGCCGGGCGCGCGGCGCGGAGTGGCGCCGCGCGTCGGCGCTGCCGGGGATCACCGTGACCGGCAGGGCCGCGGAGATACGGGTGTTCCCGCCGGTCCCGTTGGACGGCTGGCCCAAGGACCTGGCCAGGCTGCAGGTGTCGGGCACCGACCTGGAGGACCCGGTCGAGCCGGGCGAGCCGCCGGCCGGGGCCGCGCTGCTCTGGCTCAACCCGGAGCTGGACATGACGGCGGGCAAGACGATGGCGCAGGCCGGCCACGGGGCGCAGCTGCTGTGGTGGGAGATGTCGGATACGGACCGCAAGGCGTGGCGGGAGGCCGGCTTCCCGCTGGCCGTGCGGACGGCGCCGGCGGAGCGCTGGGCCGAACTGGCCACGAGCGGGCTGCCGGTGGTGCGGGACGCCGGGTTCACGGAGATCGCCCCCGGGAAGACCGTCGTGGCCGAGGGGTTCGTGGACGGGGAGGCCTTCAACCGGTTCCCGCGCTGAGCTCGGCGAACTCGGCGAACTCGGCGAACGGGCTCAGGGGTTCAGGGGCTCACAAGCACCACCTCCAGAGTGCGCGGACCGTGCACCCCCTCGACGCGGTTCAGCTCGATGCCACTGGCGGCGGACGGCCCCGAGATCCAGGTGAGTTTCACCACCGCGCGGCCCGTGTCAGGGGAGAGCGCGTCGTTGACGCAGGTCAGGAAGAGTGCGACACGCATCCCGGCTTCTTGGGGTCCGTGGGCCGGTCCGTCGTTCGGTGCGGCGTTCGGTCCGTGGGCCGGTCCGTCGTTCGGCACGTCATGAGGCGGTGATCCGCTCCTCGGCCGCCCGCCAGGCGGCCGCGTCGCCCCGGGGTTCGTAGCGGATCAGCGGCTGCGTGCGGGCGAGGAGCCCGCGCATGGCGGCCCGGTCGCCGACGCGCCCGTGCGCGCGGGCCTGCACGAGGACGTTGCCGAGCGCCGCGGCCTCCGCGGGCCCGGCCACGACCGGCAGACCGCAGGCGTCCGCGGTGAGCCGGCACAGCAGCTCGTTGCGGGCCCCGCCGCCGACGATGTGCACCACGTCGACCGTCCGGTCGGCCAGGTGCGCCGCCTCCGCGACGGCACGGCGGTGGGCGAGAGCGAGGGAGTCCAGGATGCAGCGGGTCGTCTCGGCAGGCGTACGCGGAACCGGCTGGCCGCCCGCGCGGCAGGCTTCGGCGATGCGCTCGGGCATCCGGCCGGGGCCGAGGAACGCGGCGTCGCCCGCGTCGACCACCGAACGCAGGGACTCGGCGTGGGCTGCCTGTGCGAGCAGCCCGTCGAGATCGGGCCCGCCCCACTCCCGCATGCACTCCTGCAGCAGCCAGAGCCCCATGATGTTGCGCAGGTAGCGGACCGTGCCGTCGAGGCCCAGCTCGTTGGTGAAGTTCGCCGCCCGACTCTCCTCGGTCAGCACGGGGGCGTCGAGTTCGAGGCCGGCGAGCGACCATGTGCCGGTGCAGATGTACGCGAAGTGGGGTGTGCTCGCGGGTACGGCCGCCACCGCGGACGCGGTGTCGTGCGAGCCGACGGCGGTCACCGGCACCGGTCCGCTCAGTCCCGTCTCCTCCAGTACGTGCGGCAGCAGCACGCCGGCCGGGTCGCCGGGGCGGCGCAGCGGCGGGAACAGACCGAGGTCGACACCCAGCCGCTCGGCGAGCCCGTAGGCCCAGTCGCCGGTGCGCGGGTCGATGAGCTGGGTGGTGGAGGCGTTGGTCAGTTCGGTGCCCTGTTCTCCGGTCAGCCAGTACGTGAGCAGGTCGGGGATGAGGAGCAGGCGCCGGGCCGCGCGCAGCTGGGCGGTGTCGCGTGCGGAGATCAGCTGGTACAGGGTGTTGAAGGGGGCGTGCTGGAGTCCGGTCGTGGCGTAGAGCTCCGCCGCGGGTACCGTCGCCCACACCTGCTCGGGCACCCCTTCCGTACGGGGGTCGCGGTAGTGCACGGGGTTGCCGAGCAGAGCCCCGTTCGCGTCGAGGAGACCGTAGTCGACGGCCCAGCTGTCGATGCCGACGGAGGATACGGGGCCGGCGGCACGCAGTCCGTCGAGCACACCCGCGTACAGCGCCAGGATGTCCCAGCGCAGCGAACCGCCGGCCCGGACCGGCCGGTTGGCGAAGCGGTGGACCTCCTTGAGAGTCAGTGTCTCGGGCCCCACTCGGGCGGTCATCACGCGGCCGCTTGAGGCGCCGAGGTCGACTGCGACGAAGGGAAGGTCGGCGGTGGGTGGCACGGGTGTCCTCGCGAAAGGGGTCGGGAAGGGGGCGACGGAGCCCTGGCGGGCGACCGCCACCCCGTGTTCAGGAGGCGGAAGGAGGGGGAAGGAGGGGGAGCCGGGGCGGGTCAGCGCAGGAAGGCGGCGGCGACGCCGGCGTCGACGGGGATGTGCAGGCCGGTGGTGTGGGTGAGGTCGCCGCCGGTGAGCGCGAAGACGGCGTTGGCGACGTGTTCGGGCAGCACCTCCCGCTTCAGGAGGGTGCGCTGGGCGTAGAACTCGCCGAGCTTGTCCTCCTCGATGCCGTAGGTGGCCGCGCGCTGGGCGCCCCAGCCGGCGGCGAAGATGCCGGAGCCGCGGACCACACCGTCGGGGTTGACGCCGTTGACACGGATGCCGTGCTCGCCGAGCTCGGCGGCGAGAAGGCGGACCTGGTGGGCCTGGTCCGCCTTGGTGGCCGAGTAGGCGATGTTGTTCGGGCCGGCGAAGACGGCGTTCTTGGACGTGATGTAGACGATGTCGCCACCGAGGCCCTGCGCGATCATCAGGCGGGCGGCCTCGCGGGACACGAGGAAGGAGCCGCGGGCCATGATGTCGTGCTGGAGGTCCCAGTCCTTCGCTGTGGTCTCCAGGAGCGGCTTGGAGAGGGAGATGCCCGCGTTGTTGACGACCAGGTCGACCCCGCCGAACGCGAGCGCGGCCGCCCTGAAGGCCTCGGCGATCTGCTCCTCGGACGTCACGTCCGCGGTCACGGCGACGGCCACGTCGTTGCGTGTCGCCGTGGGGCCGCCGAGTTCCTCCGCCACCGCCGCGGCGTTCTCGGCGTTCAGATCGGCGACGACGACACACGCGCCCTCCGCGACGAGCCGGTGGGCGATCGCCCTGCCGATGCCGCTGCCCGCGCCGGTGACCAGGGCGACCCTGGTGGCGAGCGGCTTGGGCTTCGGCATCCGCCGGAGCTTGGCCTCCTCCAGCGCCCAGTATTCGATGCGGAACTTCTCCGACTCCTCGATCGGCGCGTACGTGGAGACCGCCTCGGCGCCCCGCATCACGTTGATCGCGTTGAGGTAGAACTCGCCGGCGACCCGGGCCGTCTGCTTGTCCCTGCCGTACGAGAACATGCCCACGCCCGGCACGAGGACGATCGCCGGGTCCGCACCCCGCATGGCGGGCGAGTCGGGCTGGGCGTGCCGCCGGTAGTAGGCGGCGTATTCCTCGCGGTATGCGGCGTGCAGCTCCTTCAGGCGGGCGACGGCCTCCTCCAGCGGCGCGGTCGGGGGGACGTCGAGGACCAGCGGCCGGACCTTGGTGCGCAGGAAGTGGTCGGGGCAGGAGGTGCCGAGCGCGGCCAGGCGCGGGTGCTCGGTGCGGGAGACGAAGTCGAGGACGACGTCGGAGTCGTCGAAGTGGCCGACGTGCGGCCGGTCCTGGGAGGCGATGGCCCGGACGTGCGGGGCGAGGGCGGCGGCCCGCTCACGGCGCTCCGCCTCGGGGAGCGGCTCGTATCCCTCGATCACCGGGCCGAAGGGCTCGGCCTTGCCCTGTTCGGCGAGGAAGGCCTCGGCGGTACGGATGATGTGCAGCGAGTGGCGCTCGGCCTCCTCGGCGGTGTCGCCCCACGCGGTGATGCCGTGGCCGCCGAGGACGCAGCCGATGGCCTGCGGGTGGGCGGCCCTGACGGCGGCGATGTCGAGACCGAGCTGGAAGCCGGGGCGCCGCCAGGGCACCCAGACCACGGTGTCGCCGAAGCACTCGGCGGTCAGCTTCTCGCCGTCTGCGGCGCAGGCGAGCGCGATGCCGGAGTCGGGGTGGAGGTGGTCGACGTGGGCGGCGTCGACCAGGCCGTGCATGGCGGTGTCGATGGACGGCGCGGCGCCGCCCTTGCCGTGCAGGCAGTAGTCGAAGGCGGCGGCCATCTCGTCCTCGCGCTCCACCCCGGGGTACACGTCGACGAGCGCCCGCAGTCGGTCCAGGCGCAGCACGGCCAGCCCGTCCCCGGTCAGCGTGCCGAGATCACCGCCGGACCCCTTGACCCACATCAGCTCGACGCCGGTACCGGTCACCGGGTCGGTCGCGGTGCCCTTCGCCGAGGTGTTGCCGCCCGCGTAGTTGGTGTTGCGCGGATCGGCGCCGAGCCGGCGCGAACGGGCCAGCAGCGCCGCGGCCTCGGGGTGGAGTGCGGAATCCATGAGACAAGTCCTTTGCCGGTGAGAAGGGGAGAGCGGGTGCGTGTACGAGACGGGGGACGGCGGGCGGGCTCAGGCGCCCCAGCCCGCCTGCAGGCCCCCCACACGCTCCTTGACGACCTGCTCCGCCCAGCCCGAGCGGCGGTAGGCGGCCATCGGGTCGGCGTCCAGGCCGAGCTCCTCGCGGACCTCGCGCAGCAGGGGGCGGACGTCGGTGTTGTAGGCGTCCATCAGCACGGCGTTCGCCTCCAGGACGTCACCGGCGCGCTGCGCCGCGGCGAGCGCTTCGCGGTCGACGAGGAGCGCCTTGGCGGTGGCCTCCTGGACGTTCATCACCGAGCGGATGATGGCCGGGATCTTCGCCTCGACGTTGTGGCACTGGTCGAGCATGAACGCGATGCCGGCCCGGGGATCCAGGCCGCCGCCGCGCCGCACCTCGTACATGATCCGGAACAGCTGGAAGGGGTCGGCGGCGCCCACCATCAGGTCGTCGTCGGCGTAGAAGCGGGAGTTGAAGTCGAAGGCGCCGAGCTTCTGCTCGCGCAGCAGGAACGCCACGATGAACTCGATGTTCGTACCCGGCGCGTGGTGGCCGGTGTCCACGCAGACCTGTGCCTTCTCGCCGAGCTTGAGGCAGTGCGCGTAGGAGGTGCCCCAGTCCGGGACGTCGGTGGTGTAGAAGGCCGGCTCGAAGAACTTGTACTCGAGGACCATCCGCTGGTCGTCGCCGAGTCGCTCGTAGACCGCCGCCAGCGCCTCGGCGAGACGGTCCTGCCGCTCGCGGATGTCGTCCTGGCCGGGGTAGTTGGTGCCGTCGGAGAACCACAGCTTCAGGTCCTTCGAACCCGTCGCGTCCATGATGTCGACGCACTCCAGCAGGTGCCCGAGGGCCTTGCGGCGCACGGCCGGGTCGGGGTGGCAGACGCTGCCGAGCTTGTAGTCGTCATCCTGGAAGACGTTGGAGTTGATCGCGCCGAGCCGGATGCCGCGTTCCTCCGCGTACGCGGCGAGTGCGCCGTAGTCGTCGACCTCGTCCCACGGGATGTGCAGGGCCACGGTCGGCGCGACGCCGGTGAACTCGTGCACCTTGGCCGCGTCGTCCAGCTTCTCCTGCGGGGTTCGGGGCACGCCCTCCTGCGCGAAGACTTTGAAACGGGTGCCCGAGTTCCCGTAGGCCCACGAGGGGGTCTCGATGGCCTGGGACTTGAGGGCGGCCTTCACGACGGCGAGGTCGGTCACGTCGGGACTCCTACGAAGTGAGGAACCGCACGGGCAGCAGGGCCCGCGGGTGATGTGAATCGTTTCAGAGCCGTGAACGTATGCGAGCCCTTCAGGGCTGTCAATACATCCGACCTCCCGCTCTCACAACAATTGGCGGTCAGCCTCGATGGCCGGAACTTCTCGGCTGGAAACCGTTGACGTAACACCGACGACACACCTAGCCTCCGGGCAACGCACTTGAAACCTTTCACGACAGGCTGTGGCGCTCGCCCGCGTCGTTGAGGAGTCCCGATGACCCACCGGACCGATACCGGGCCGACTCCCGTACTCGCCCTGAAGGATGTGTCGAAGTCCTTCGGTGCCGTGCGCGCCCTGCGCGGCGCGTCACTCGAACTGTTCCCCGGCGAAGTGCACGCCCTCGCCGGCGAGAACGGCGCCGGCAAGTCCACACTGATCAAGACGCTCGCCGGGGTGCACCGGCCGGACGACGGCCAGGTGCTGCTCGACGGTGAGCCCGTGGTCTTCCACGGTCCCGCCGACGCCCGGGACGCGGGCATCGCCGTGATCTACCAGGAACCCACGCTCTTCCCCGACCTGTCGATCGCCGAGAACATCTTCATGGGGCGCCGACCGCGCCGCACGCTGGGCCGGATCGACCACAGGGCGACGCACGCCGCGACGGCGGAGCTGATGAGGCGGCTCGGTGTCGACCTCGACCCCGACCGCCCGGCCCGCGGCCTGTCCATCGCCGATCAGCAGATCGTGGAGATCGCGAAGGCGCTCTCCTTCGACGCCCGCGTCCTCATCATGGACGAGCCGACCGCCGCCCTGACCGGCAGCGAGGTCGCCCGGCTCTTCGGCGTGGTCCGCACCCTGCGCGAACAGGGCGCGGCGGTCCTGTTCATCTCGCACCGCCTCGAGGAGATCTTCGCGATCTGCGGGCGGGTCACCACGCTGCGCGACGGTGCCTGGATCGCGAGCGAGCCGCTCGACGGCATGACCGAGGACGACCTGGTCCGCCGGATGGTCGGCCGTGACCTCGACGAGCTCTACCCCAAGCAGGCCGTCGAGCCCGGCGAGGTCGCGCTGAGCGTGCGGCGGCTGACCCGGGAGGGCGTCTTCACCGATGTCTCCTTCGAGGTGCGGTGCGGTGAGATCGTCGGTCTGGCCGGGCTCGTCGGCGCCGGACGCACGGAGGTGGCCAGGGCGGTCTTCGGCGTCGACCGGTGGGACGCCGGCGAGGTCGCGGTCGACGGACGGAAGCTGACCAACGGAGCACCCTCCGCCGCCATGGCCGCGGGCCTCGCCCTCGTTCCCGAGGACCGGCGCGCCCAGGGCCTGGTGATGGACATGTCCATCGAGCGCAACATCGGGCTCACGGGCCTGCGTACGACCGTCAGGGCCGGCCTGATGGACCGGGGCGCCGAGCGCAGCCGCTCGCTGGACTGGGCGGTCAGGCTGCAGGTGAAGTACGCGCGCATCGCCGACGCCGTCTCCACCCTGTCGGGCGGTAACCAGCAGAAGGTGGTGCTGGCCAAGTGGCTGGCCACCGGCCCGAAGGTGCTGATCGTCGACGAGCCGACCCGCGGGATCGACGTCGGTACCAAGGCGGAGGTGCACCGGCTGCTCTCGCAGCTCGCCGCCGACGGGGTGGCTGTCCTGATGATCTCTTCCGACCTGCCCGAGATCCTCGGCATGGCCGACCGCGTGCTGGTGATGCACGAGGGCCGGCTCACCGCCGAGATACCGCGCTCCGAAGCCACCGAGGAGTCCGTGATGGCCGCCGCCACCGGGAGGGCCGCCGCATGACGGTGACCGCACCACCTCCGGCCCCCGCCACCGAGGACATCAAGCGGAGCGGCGCCCGGCTGGCCGACCGCCTCTTCAGGATGCGGGAGCTCGCCATCCTGGTCGTCTTCCTGGTGATGATCGCGGTCACCCAGGCCGGCAACAGCGAGTTCCTCTCCGAGCAGGGCATCAAGGACCTGCTGCTGAACGCCACCATCCTGGTCCTCGTCGCCACCGGCCAGTCCCTCGTGGTGATCACCCGCAATGTGGACCTGTCGGTCGGATCGACCATGGGCATCAGCGCCTTCGCCGCCGGTACGTACCTTCAGGGCGGCGGGGACAGCGTCGTCGCCGTCACGCTGGCGGTGCTTCTCGGCATCGGCTTCGGCCTGATCAACGGCCTGCTGGTCAGCCTCGGCCAGGTCCCGGCGCTCGTCGTGACGCTCGGCACCCTCTACGTCATCCGCGGCATCGACTCGATCTGGGTGGGTTCCCGGCAGATCACCGCCGCCGACCTGCCCGAGGGGTTCGTGGACTTCGGCTCCGGCGGGATCTCCGCCGTTCCCCACCTGGCGCTGATCGCCCTCGCCGTGCTCGTGGCGACGGCGTACTACCTCAAGCACTACGGGGGCGGCCGGGAGCTGTACGCGATCGGTTCCAACCCCGAGGCCGCCCGCCTCGCCGGGATCCCGCTGCGCAAGCGGATCCTGATCGCCTACACCGTCTGCGGGGCACTGGCGGGTCTCGCCGGGGCCCTGTACCTCGCCCGGTTCGGAAACGTGGACTCCGCCACCGGCAGCGGCTACGAGCTCACCGTCGTCAGCGCGGTCGTGGTCGGCGGCGTCGTCTTCACCGGCGGCTCCGGCAGCGTCTACGGCGCCGCCCTCGGCGCCCTGCTGCTGACCTCCGTCAACAGCGTCCTGCCCGCCCTCGGTGTCAGCTCGGTCTGGGTCCTCGCCATCAACGGCGTCCTGCTCATTCTGGCCATCGCCGTCGACCGCGTCGTCGCCCTGCGCATGGCGACCGCCCTGAAGAAGAGGAACGCCAGCCGTGGCTGACTCCCCGCTCACGCGCGCCGTCCGCCGGTCCGTCTCCTTGAGGTGGGACGGGGCCGTCGGCGCCCTCCTCGTCGTCGTTCTGCTGCTGTCCTTCGGATTCGTCGACGGCTTCGGCAACGGCCTCAACCTGTCGTTCCTGATCGGCAACACGCTGCCGATCGCACTGATCGCCCTGCCCATGACGATGCTCGTCATCGCCGGCGAGATCGACCTCTCGGTCGCCTCCACCGCCGGACTGTCGGGCGCGGTGATGGGCGCCCTGTGGAACGCGGGCCTGACCATCGAGGTCATCATCCCGTTGTGTCTGCTCCTCGGCGTGGTGTGCGGCCTGATCAACGGCCTCCTCGTCACCAGGCTGGGCCTGCCGTCGCTCGCCGTCACCATCGGCACGCTCGCCGCCTACCGCGGCATCGCGCAGATCGTCCTCGGTTCCGACGCCGTCACCGACTTCCCGACGCCGTACCTCGACTTCGCCGCCGGCCGTATCGGCGACACCTTCGTCCCGTACGCCCTCCTGCCCTTCCTCGTCCTGCTCGCCGTCGCGGTGGTCACCCTGCACGCCACCCCGTTCGGCCGCTCGCTCTTCGCGATCGGCGCGAGTGAGGAGGCCGCGCGGTTCGCGGGCATGCGCGTCAAGCGGCAGAAGCTCGTCCTGTTCACGCTCACCGGCCTCATGGCCTCTCTCACCGGCGTCTTCTGGGCCCTGCACTACGCCAGCGCCCGGTACGACAACGCCACCGGCCTCGAACTCTCCGTGGTCGCCGCGGTGTTGCTCGGCGGCATCGACTTCGACGGCGGCAAGGGCACCCTCGGCGGCGCGATCGCCGGCGTGTTCCTGCTCGGTGCGCTGCAGAACGTGATGAGCCTGCTGGACGTCACCGCCCAGTCCCAGATCGTCGTCACCGGCGTCCTGCTGGTCCTGTCCGTGCTCGGCCCGCGCGTGGCCCGCCGGATCGCCACGGCCCGGGCGGGCCGCAAGGCCGCCTCCGCCCCGTAGCCCCCTGCACCCGCCCCGTACCCCTGCCCTCGCCGCCCAGCCCCCGCCCCGCCCCGCACGCTTCCGGAAGGAACCCCCCGCCATGCGTCCCACCACGCTCCGCCGCTCCTGCGCCGTCCTCGCGACCGTCACCACCCTCACCCTGGCCGCCACGGCGTGCGGCGGCACCAGCAAGAACGACGTCAAGAACGAAGGCGGCTCCAACGTCTCCGCCGGCAAGGCCGACCCGAACGCCGCCACCAAGAAGGGTCTGACGGTCGCCTTCCTGCCCAAGCAGGTCAACAACCCCTACTTCACGACCGCCGACAAGGGCGGCGAGAAGGCGGTGAAGGAGCTCGGCTCCACCTACAAGGAGACCGGCCCCAGCAGCGCCACCGACACCTCCGGCCAGGTCTCCTACGTCAACACCCTCACCCAGCAGCAGGTCGACGCCATCGCCGTCTCCGCCCAGGACCCCGGCGCCCTGTGCACCGCCCTCAAGCAGGCGATGAAGAACGACATCAAGGTCGTCACCTACGACTCCGACACCAAGCCCGACTGCCGCAACGCCTTCATCTCCCAGGCGAGCACCGAAGACCTCGGCCGCACCCAGGTCCAGCTCCTGGCCGAGCAGATCGGCTACAAGGGCGAGATCGCGATCCTGTCGGCCGCGCAGACCGCGACCAACCAGAACGCCTGGATCGAGTTCATGAAGGAGGAGCTGAAGGACCCCAAGTACAAGGACATGAAGCTGGTGGAGGTCGCGTACGGCAACGACGACGCCCAGCAGTCCTTCCAGCAGACCCAGGGCCTCCTCCAGGAGCACCCGCGGCTCGCCGGGATCATCTCGCCCACCACCGTCGGCATCAAGGCCGCCGCCCAGTACCTCTCCGGTTCCAAGTACAAGGGCAAGGTCAAGCTGACCGGCCTCGGCACCCCCAACGACATGCGCAGCTACGTCGAGAACGGCACCGTCGACGCCTTCGAGCTGTGGGACCCGGCCAAGCTCGGCGAACTCGCCGCCCGCACCGCCGTCGCGCTGAAGTCCGGCCAGATCACCGGCAAGGAGGGCGAGACCTTCACGGCCGGCGCCATGGGCACGTACACCATCGGCAAGGACGGCGTCATCAGCCTCGGCAAGCCCACCGTCTTCGACAAGAAGAACATCGGCCAGTTCGACTTCTGATCCGAGTTCTGATCCGAGGCGGTTCACCGATGCAGCGCGTCTGCTTCCTGCTCAAGGTCCGCCAGGACCGGCTCGCCGAGTACCGCGAGCGCCACACCGCCGTCTGGCCCGAGATGCTCGACGCCCTCTCGGCCACCGGCTGGCACAACTACTCCCTCTTCCTCCGCGAGGACGGACTGCTGGTCGGCTATCTGGAGACGGAGGACTTCACGGCCGCCAAGGCCGCCATGGAGGCCACCGAGGTCAACGCCCGCTGGCAGGCGGAGATGGCCCCGCTGTTCGAGTCGCTCGACGGCCGGTCCGACGAGGCGATGACACCGCTCACCGAAGTGTTCCACCTCGCCTGACCTTTTGGAGGTTTCACCCGATGGCCCGGCCCGTGGGTATCAAGGATGTCGCTCGCACTGCCGGGGTGGCCGTGGGCACGGTCTCCACCTTGATCAACCGGCCGGAAACGGTCGGCACCGAGCACTCGGTTCACTCACTTCTCCCGAAGGACCGCTCGGCGACTGAACGCTCCCCCTTCCCGATCCGTATCCCCCGATACCGCCAAGTGGGTTGTACACCCGGCGGCTTGGCGGTTCAGTCTGCGGTGACACCGACCGACAGCACGGACAGTAACGGGACAGTACGGGAGACATCTTGTCGCTACGCGTCAACGGGACGGCACTCATCATCGCGGCGCTGGTCGCCACGGTCGGCGCACTCGCCTTCCCCGTCTGGTCCTACGCCGACCGCTCCGGCACGGGCCAGGCCAACCTGAACGCGTCGAGCGTGGCCACCCAGTGGGGACCCCTCTCGGCGACGGACCGGGATCTGCTGGTCAAGGTACGGCTGGCCGGTCTGTGGGAGCTCCCGGCCGGGCAGCAGGCCATCGAACGCGCGCCCAGCCGGGCCGTCGTGGAATGCGGCGACCATCTCGTCGTCGGCCACACCGACCTGGACCGGCGGGCGCGGGACGTGGCCGCGAAGCTCGGCGTCGAGCTGCCCAACCAGCCGACCGAGCAGCAGCAGGGCTGGCTCCGGGAGCTGACGGCGGCGCGCGGGGAGGAGTACGAGCGCAAGTTCGCCAACCTGCTGCGCAACGCGCACGGGAAGGTGTTCGCGCTCATCGCGGAGGTCCGGCACACCACCCGCAACGCGCTTATACGGCAGCTGGCGAGCGACGCGAACCAGACGGTGCTCGACCACATCACCATGCTGGAGGCGACCGGGATGGTCGACTTCGACGCGCTGGCGAACGAGGCGGCGGGCCGGAAGACGGCGCCCCCGACCGGCCCGCCGGTGGTTCCGTCGCCCGCCGTGCCCTCGCCGGTCGGCCCGTCGGGGACGGACCAGTCGTTCACCTCGCGCCCGGCGCCGGAGGCGGGGATCGTGACGCCTCACGGGTAGAGGAACCTCAAATCAACCTCTGAACGTCCCCCCGACTGGGTTCGAACGGATCCGGCGGGGCCATCAGGTGAGGGACTGAAGGAGGGGGACATGACGGAACTCGGCATCGGCATCGGCTGGCGGCCGGAGATCGCGGAGGCGGTGGAGACGCTGCCCGGCGTCGACTGGGTGGAGGTCGTCGCGGAGAACATCTGCGCGGGACACCTCCCCGACTCGCTGACGCGACTGCGGGCGCGCGGTGTCACGGTCGTCCCGCACGGCGTCTCACTGGGGCTCGGCGGCGCCGACCGGCCGGACGCGGGGCGGCTCGCGGAGCTCGCGGCCACGGCGACGGCGCTGGGGGCGCCGCTGGTGACGGAGCACATCGCGTTCGTCCGGGCCGGGGGTCCGCTCACCGCGACCCCGGTCCTGGAGGCGGGTCACCTGCTGCCGGTGCCGCGCACCTGGGACGCGCTCGACGTGCTCTGCGAGAACGTCCGGATCGCGCAGGACGCGCTGCCGGTGCCGCTGGCCCTGGAGAACATCGCGGCCCTGATCGCCTGGCCGGGGGAGGAGCTGACGGAGGGACAGTTCCTCGCGGAGCTGGTGGAGCGTACGGGGGTACGGCTCCTGATCGATGTCGCGAACCTTCACACCAACCACGTCAACCGGGGCGAGGACCCGTCGAAGGCGCTGTCCGAGCTCCCGGTCGAGTCGATCGCGTACGTCCATGTCGCGGGCGGCCTGGAACGGGACGGTGTCTGGCACGACACCCACGCCCATCCGGTCCCCGGCCCGGTCCTCGGCATCCTGGCGGACCTGGCCTCCCGGGTCCGCCCGCCGGGGGTCCTGCTGGAGCGGGACGACCACTTCCCGCCGGTCGAGGAGCTCGCTTCGGAGCTGGAGTCGATCCGGTCGACGGTGGTCGAGGCGGCCGCGAACATACCCCGGGCGGGGCAGGCCGCCGCGGGCGGCGGGAGCGGTCGGCGGGCGACCTCGCACCGCACGGCCGGCGCGTCCGCCACGACGC
>NZ_JAGGOS010000186.1 GCF_018614205.1 Streptomyces sp. ISL-36
TCACAGGGCAATACACCTAGGTCCGGCCCGGAAAGTCCTGTCTGCCCCGCACCAGCACGTCGCCGACGGCCGTGCGGTAGTAGAGCACGGACCGTCCCGCACGGCGGCGGCCGAGCAGTCCCGCGTCCAGGAGCACCTTGAGGTGACGGCCCACCGAGCCGAGACCCTGGCCCGTCATCGCCACCAGGTGCGTCGTGCTCATCGGGCTGTCCAGGAGCATCAGCACGCTCGCCCGCCCGGCACCGATCAGCCTGGTCAGGGCCTCCGGGGCGGCGGCCCGCTCCGGCTCCGCCAGCGTGCCCGAGCACGCGTACACCACGGCGTTGCGGTGCACCGCGCCGTGGGAGTCCGGCCGGTCCGTGGAGATCCATCCCACGCGCGGCGTGACCGGCACGAGCAGCAGCTGTGACCCCATCAGTCGCCGGGGCGGGAAGGCCCGGGTGTTGATCTGCAGCCGGTTGCCGCCCAGCCACCGCATCTCCGGATGCATGTCGTCCAGCGCGGCCGCCCAGCCCGCCCGGCTCAACTGTCCCGTACGCGCGACCACATCGGCCTCGATGACGCGCCGCCGCCGCGGCCAGTCGTCCGCGACCGTCTCCCGCCACACCCACTCCAGCAGGTCCGCGATGCGCTCCGGCAGATCGGGGCGCAGCAATAGATCGGGCACCGGCCCGCGATGAGCGACCTGGAGATCGGCGTGGGCGGTGTCAGCCGGCGTCTCGCGGATCCGTGCCAGCTCGTCGTGGAACTCCGTAGCCCCCTGCGCCTCACCCTCGCGCGAAGGCACCGGTGTCAGGAAGTCGGCGATCCACCGGTGTCTGCCCAGTGCGACGCGTACCAGCAGGGCGGTGACCGGATCGGCGGCCAGCCGCTCGCGGTAGGCGGCCCTGTGAGTGTCCAGCCAGCGGCGCTCGGCCGGATGCGCGGGCGAGTCCCTCTCCAGGGCCATCAGGCTCGCCGTCGTCTCGCAAAGGGGCGACACGACGAACCGGCTGTTCGCGAGCGTATCCGCGTTGACTTCCCACCAGCCCAATGGTTTCGCCTCCCCGCGAAACATTACCTTCGCGACCGGACGTCTACGGACACTCCGGCCATGCGCACCTACCAAGAGCTATTCGGATCCCGGGAGTTCACACCGCTGCTCGCCTCCACTGCCGCACATGTGGCGGCCCAGACGGTGAGCAGGATGGCCCTGGGGACGCTCGTCTACGAGGCGACCGGCTCACCCCTCCTCGCCGCCCTCAGCATGTTCGGCCCGTTGCTGGCGCAGATGATCGGTGCGAGCTTCCTGCTGTCGGCGGCGGACCGCCTGCCGCCGCGCGCCGCGACCATCGGCCTGGCGCTGTTCTTCGCCGTGGCCACCACCGCGCTGGCCCTTCCCGGCCTGCCCATGGGGGCGACGTTCGCGATCCTCTCGGTCCAGGGCATGCTCGGCTCGGTCGGCGGCGGAGTGCGCTACGGACTGCTCAGCGAGATCCTCCCCGCGGAGGGCTACCTGCTCGGCCGCTCGGTGCTCAACATGTGCGCCGGAAGCCTGCAGATCTGCGGTTACGCCGTCGGCGCCGTACTCGTCAACGTCCTGACGCCGCGCGGGGCGCTGCTCACCGGCGCCGCCCTGTTCGTCGCCGCCGCGGTCGTCGCCCGTGTCGGTCTCGCGAGACGGCCGCCGCGCGCACAGGGCCGTCCGTCCGCGAGCGACACCTGGCGGACCAACGCCCGCCTGTGGGCGCAGAAGCCGCGGCGCCGCGTCTACCTCGCGCTGTGGGTGCCCAACGGACTCGTCGTCGGTTGCGAGTCCCTCTTCGTCTCCTACGCACCCCGCCACGCGGGACTTCTGTTCGCCTCCGCCGCCGTGGGCATGCTGGCGGGGGACACCCTGACCGGCCGCTTCCTGCCCGCGCACTGGCGCGACAGAGTGGGCGCGCCGCCCCTGCTGCTGTTGCTCGCCGCCCCGTACCTGGTCTTCGTCCTGCATCCGGCGCTGCCGGTGGCGCTCGCCGCCGTGGCCGTGGGGTCGGTCGGCTTCTCCGCCAACCTGCTGCTCCAGGAACGCCTGATGTCCCTGGTTCCGAGCGAGCTGAGGGGACACGCCCTCGGACTGCACTCCTCAGGGATGTTCACGATGCAGGGCGTCGCCGCGGCGCTCGCGGGCGGCATCGCTCAGCTCACCTCGCCCGCGCCCGCCATGACCGTGATGGCCGCCGCGTCCGCCGCGGTCACTCTCGCCCTGGCACCCGGTCTCCGACGCAGGGAACCGACGGCCGGAGGCGCGCCGACCGGAGCCGACGCCGGCCGCGAGCTCACCGACACGGGCAAGGGCCGCAGGCCGACGGACACGGCCCGAGGCCGGCTGCTGTGACCAAGATTGCAGGTTGACACTGCGCCGCGTCTCTGACCTGGTGCGATGACAAGTGCCCTGAGAGCCGTACGAGCTGTTCGACGAAGTCTTCTTGGGCACTGGTACAGGGACGCTGCGCGCTGATGTCAGAGGTTGGCCCTCATGGCCTGGATGCAGGCGGACAGGGCAGCGGTGGATCGGTCTCGGGCATAGGCCTGGCCGAGGTTCATGCCACCGTCCGTTTCGATGGGCGGCTGCCGCCATGCCTCGTTCATGTGGACGCCGGCCTCGGCACGGCCTCCGAGACGAAGGAGGCGTACGGTTCGGCGACCGCGGAGGCTTCGATCTGGAGCCGGGCGTGGTGGAAGGCCATGCGGGCGAGTAGGGAGCTGACCTGTTCGCTGAGCTCCTGGCCCGGCGCTCCGGGCGCCGCCCGAGCCCATTTCAGCGAGCCCACGCGCGGGTGGGCGTCACGCTCGGGGCGACACTGAGCGACCTGCCCCGTCGACTCGTCCTGTCCGTGGACCGAGCAGGACGGTCAGCCCATGGACCTGCGGACGGCGATCCCACGCCCGCTCGGCGCCGTCGGCGACGCACGTCGCGCACAGCGCCAGCTCCTCGAAGGGCTCGTCACACGGCAACCCAACAGCGCCGAGCGGCGACTACTTGTCGTACCAGCCCGCACATGCGTACGTCCCGCCCACACCACCGGACATGGAGACCCGCATGAACCGTACGAGGAACACCCGCCACGAGCCTTCCCCCAGGAAGCGCGGTAGCCTGCGCCACAAAGTCGCCCTGGTCCTGCCCCTGTCCGCACTGCTGGCCCTGGCTCCGTCCACCGCGTCGGCCTATCCCAACCCCGGGTACGTCACAGGCGCGACCGTGGTGCACGACCCGACGATGATCCGCACCTCGTCCGGGCAGTATCTGCTGTACGCCACCGGCGGCGGCATCAGCAACCGCACCTCTACCAACCGCATCGCCTTCAGCGCGGGCGCGGACGCCTTCTCCTCGCGGCCGAGCTGGTGGTCGCGCTACTCGTCGGTGCCGGAGACGTGGGCGCCGGACATCTCGTACCACGGCGGCAAGTACCTGATGTACTACTCGGTCTCGTCCTTCGGTTCGCAGAACTCGGCCATCGGTCTGGCGGGGTCGACGACCGGGCAGCCGGGCAGCTGGACCGACTACGGCATCGTCTACACGTCGAGCTCGTCCACCGACTACAACGCCATCGACCCCAACCTGTTCGTCGACGACGACGGCACATGGTGGCTGTCCTTCGGCAGCTGGTGGAGCGGGATCAAAATGATTCAGATCAACCCGTCGACCGGAAAGCAGCTCTCCACGAACACCACGCGTCACTCGATCGCCTCTCGCCCGACCGGCACCAAAGCGGTCGAGGCCCCGTCCATCGTCAAGCGCAACGGCTACTACTACCTCTTCGCCTCGTACGACACCTGCTGCGCGGGTACGAATTCGACGTACAAGGTCAAGGTCGGCCGGGCCACCGCCGTCACCGAGCCGTACCGGGACAAGAACGGCGTCGCCCTGATGAACAACGGCGGCACGCCCGTACTGGAGTCACACGACAGTGTCATCGGCCCGGGCGGCCAGTCGATCATGAAGGACACGGACGGCGACCTGATCGTCTACCACTACTACGACGCCAACGCGAACGGCACCCCCAAGCTCGGCATCAACCTCCTCGACTGGAGCAGCGGCTGGCCCGTCGCCCGCTGACCTGGTCGGCGGCTCTTCGCCTCGCGGTCAATGGCCGACGGGGCGACCCGGCTACGGCCCCCGCGCTACTGATCAGCCGGGCGGGGGCGCGCCGCAGTGGCGGTTCGGTGTCGGTGGTCAGGCGAGCGTGGTGACGACGTCCATGGGGCTGACCAGGATGTCGCGGATGGGCGAGCGGTTCTCGACGAGCGCGACGAGGGCGACGAGTACTCGAGCTGCTCGCGCGGGGTGTTCGGGGCGTCGATGTGGAGGCGGACCTGCTGGAGGCCCGGGCGGACCGCGGGATCGATGCTAGTTGCTCCGGACTGTCGCTCAAGGTCCGCTGCCATACGGCGATTTGGTGGATCAGTGCTCCCTCCCGGCCGTGGCGCGGGCACATGCGCTGCATCTGTTGTTTGGCGGCGGCGGTTGGGGGTGGACGCGCGATCAGTGCCAACCAGCCTGCTTTTGTGCCAACTGAAAAGCCTGGTACAAGATGCCTACCGCCGGACGCGCGGCATGCCGAGGCCGATCCAGGAGATGATCTCGCGCTGGATCTCGTTGTTGCCGCCGCCGAAGGTGAAGATGACGGCGGAGCGGTAGCCGCGTTCGAGGTCGCCGTGGAGGACGGACCCCGCGGAGCCCTCCTTGAGTGCGCCGGCCGAGCCGACGACCTCCATGAGCCAGGCGTAGGCGTCGCGGCGGGCCTCGGAGCCGTAGACCTTGACGGCGGAGGCGTCCTGAGGGGTGAGCGTGCCGTTCTGGACGGCGTTGACCATCTGCCAGTTGAGGAGCTTCATCGCGTCGAGCCGAGTGTGCGTACGGGCCAGGCTCCGTCGCACCCAGCCGAGGTCGATCACCCTGCGGCCGTCGGCGAGTTTGGTGTCGGCGGCCCAGCGCTGGACGTCGTGGAGGGCGCGGATCGCCATCGTGCCGTGGGCGGCGAGGGTCACGCGTTCGTGGTTGAGCTGATTGGTGATCAGGCGCCAGCCCTTGTTCTCCTCGCCGACGCGGTGGGAGGCGGGGACTCGGACGTTGTCGTAGTAGCTGGCGGTGGTGTCGTGCGACGCGAGGGTGTTGATGAGGGTGCAGGAGTAGCCGGGGTCGCTCGTCGGTACGAGCAGCATGGTGATGCCCTTGTGCGGCGGGGCGTCCGGGTCGGTGCGGACGGCGAGCCAGACCCAGTCGGCGGTGTCGCCGTTGGTCGTCCAGATCTTCTGCCCGTTGACGGTGTAGTGGCCGGTGGATTCGTCCCCCTCCCGGACGGCGCTGGTCTTGAGGGCGGCGAGGTCGGTGCCCGCGTCGGGCTCGCTGTACCCGATGGCGAAGTCGATCTCCCCGGAGAGGATCTTCGGCAGGAAGTACGCCTTCTGCTCGTCGGTGCCGAACCGCATGATCGTCGGACCGACGGTGTTGAGGGCCATCAGCGGCAGCGGGACGCCGGCCTGGGCCGCCTCGTCGAAGAAGATGAACTGCTCCATCGGGCTCAGTCCGCGCCCGCCGTACTCGGTCGGCCACCCGACGCCGAGCCAGCCGTCACCGCCGAGCCTGCGCACGGTCTCCCGGTAGAACCGCTTCTGCGCGGCGGGGTCGGCGTAACGGGCGTAGACGTTGTCCGGGACGAGCGCGGCGAAGTACGCACGCAGCTCCGCGCGCAAGCGGTGCTGGGCGGGCGTGTACTCGAGGTGCATGGGTCCTCCGTAAGTTGTTAGGCGGCCCGGGAGGGCCGGGTGTGGCTTATGGGTTCTTGCCTTCAGTGGCTTCGCAGGAGTGGCCGCCCGGTTCTCCGGGGCGCCCTGGCTGCTGATTGAGATGTGCGCGCTGTGTGCGGTCGCTGATTACGGAGACGACAGCGGGGTGTTCCTCGGGCCGACGGTATGTCGTGCGGATCGAGGAGGGGCAAGTGAGCGAGCGGAAGGTCCAGGTCTGGGCCGGTGTCGATGCCGGTAAAGGCCACCACTGGGCGGCTGTGGTCGATGAGACCGGCGCAACCCTGTGGTCGAAGAAGGTCGACAACGACGAGTCGGCGATCCTGACCGCGCTCGGCGAGATCCTCGGCCTGGCGGAGGAGGTCCGCTGGGCGGTGGACATCTCCGGTACGTCTTCCGCGCTGCTGCTGGCGCTTCTCGCGGCGCACGGCCAGCAGGCTGTCTACGTGCCGGGACGCACGGTCAACCGCATGTCGGGCGCCTACCGGGGCGAGGCGAAGACCGACGCTCGGGACGCCTACGTCATTGCGGAGACCGCCCGCCACTGCAGCGACTTCGCCACGATTGACGTGCCCGCTCAGCTGGCCGCCGACCTCGCGCTGCTGACCGCCCACCGCACCGACCTGGTGGCCGACCGGGTGCGGATGATCAACCGCCTGCGCGACGTGCTGACCGGCGTCTTCCCCGCGCTGGAGCGGGCTTTCGACTACTCGGCCCACAAGGGCGCGCTGGTCCTGCTGACGGGCTACCAGACCCCGGCCGCGATCCGCCGTCGCGGCCGGGCCAGGCTGACGGCCTGGCTGGCCAACCGCAGCGTGCGCGGCGCCGACGCCGTCGCGGCAACGGCTCTTGAGGCCGCGCAGGCCCAGCAGACCGTGCTGCCCGGCGAGGACATCGCCGCGCAGATCGTGGCCGACCTGGCCGAGCAGATCCTGGCCCTGGACGACAGGCTGAAGCGCATCGACAAGCAGATCCGCGAGACGTTCCGCAGCCACCCGCAGGCCCAGATCATCGAGTCCCTGCCCGGCATGGGCCCCGTACTCGGCGCGGAGTTCGTCGTCGCGGCCGGCGATCTGTCGGCCTACGTCGACTCCGGCCACCTGGCGTCGGCGGCCGGGCTGGTGCCCGTCCCGCGTGACTCCGGGCGGCGGACCGGCAACCTGCACCGGCCCAAGCGCTACAGCCGCCGTCTGCGACGGGTGTTCTACCTGTCCGCGCAGACCAGCATCATCCGCGAGGGCCCAAACCGGGACTTCTACCTCAAAAAGCGCGGCGAGGGTTGCAAGCACGTCCAGGCCGTCATCGCTCTGGCCCGCCGACGGGCGAGCGTGTTGTGGGCCCTGCTGCGTGACGGACGCGTCTTCACCTCCGCCCCGCCGGTCACGCAAGCGGCTTGACTTCGTCATTGAGTAATCCGATCCCCTGACGGCGACACCCCAAAGGGGAGAAAATCGGGGCACGGCCGTCCGGTTGACGTCGCGGAGTCTTGGTGCCGTCAGAACCCGACATTGAGTAGGACGCCGGGGACCCTTCGTCAGGCACCCGGAAGTGTTGCTTCGAGCACGTGAATCAGATTCTTTTGCCTGCACGGTCCCCACCGGACGGTCGCTGCCCGACAGCACACCGCACGAGGGGAGGACCGGGGCATGGACGTGGTGCACGAGCGATGCGCCGGGATCGACATCGGCAAGGCGGACGTGAAGGTCTGCGTCCGCGTTCCGGGGCCGGGTAAACGGCGCCGGAAAGAAGTACGCACCTTCTCCACCATGACCCGCGACCTGCTTGCGATGCGGGACTGGCTGATCGCGGAAGGCATCACCGTGGTCGGCATGGAGGCCACCGGCTCGTACTGGAAGCCGGTGTTCTACCTGCTGGAGAACGACATCGAGACCTGGCTGCTCAACGCTCGGCACATGAAGAACGTCCCCGGCCGCAAGACGGACGTCGCCGACTCCGAGTGGATCTGCCGCATGGTCGAACACGGCCTGGTCCGGCCGAGTTTCGTGCCTCCGCCGGAGATCCGGCAGCTGCGGGACCTGACCCGCTACCGCACCGAGGTCATCCGGGAGCGCACCCGCGAGGCCCAACGGCTGGAGAAGCTCCTGGAAGACGCCGGCATCAAACTGTCCGCCGTTGTCTCCGACCTCCTGGGCAAGTCCGCCCGGGCCATGCTGGAGGCACTGATCGCCGGAGAACGTGACCCACTGGTGCTCGCCGAGATGGCCAGGGCCAGCATGCGTGCCAAACGCGGGATCCTGGCCCAGGCACTGACCGGACGGTTCACCGCCCACCACGCCTTCCTCGCCCGGACCATGCTCGACCGCATCGATGCGGTCACCGCGACCGAGGCCCGGCTGAGCGAGGAGATCACCCGGCAGCTCGCCCCCTTTCGCCGGCAGGTCGAGCTGCTGACGACGATCCCGGGGGTGAGCACCAAGTCGGCCGAGGTGATCCTCGCCGAGATCGGCATGGACATGGCCCGTTTCCCCAGCGCCGCCCACCTGGCCTCGTGGGCCGGGATGTGTCCGGGCAACCACGAGTCCGCCGGCAAGCACACCTCCGGCAAGTCCCGCCCCGGCGACCCCTGGCTCAAGGGCGCCCTCGGCCTCGCTGCGGCCGCTGCCGCCCGCAGCAAGGACACCTACCTCGCCTCCCGCTACAAACGCATCGCCATCCGCCGCGGGAAGAAACGCGCCCTGGTCGCGGTCGGCCACACCATCCTCACCTCCGTCTGGCACATGCTCACCAACGACGCCGAATACGCCGACCTCGGAGGCGACTACTTCCTCCAGCGCACCGGACGCACCCGGCAGACACGCCGCCTGGTCAGCCAGCTCAACATGCTCGGTTTTCAAGTCACCCTCCAATCAACGGAAGCCGTCTGAGCTGCGGGATCGGTGGATTTTCGAATCAGACTCCCGTGGCGGCGTCCTGGGTGCCGTGCGCGCGACGGCGGCCACGGTAGAACGTGTTCCATAAATGCGGAAGCCCCATGGAGGCACGGCGGTGGGACCGCCGTAGGATGCCGGGGCTGCGCGGCGCCGCTGGGAGGCGCCGGGGAGTCGAAGGGAGCCGCCCCGTGACCACCTCGATCGAGGACCGTCCCCGCTTCGCCGCCCTCGCACGTCTCGCGCCGGAGCATGCGGCCGCCGCGGCGCGGGAGGCCTGGGACATCGGTGAGCAGGAGGCGGCGATCACCGGCCTCGTCGAAACGTTCCTGCGCGAGGGTACGCCCGTCACCGAGCGGGCCCGGGGCGGCCTGGCCGCACTGGCGGAAACCTGGGGCGTCTGGGAGGCGCTGCAGGAACGGATCGCCTCATGCCGCCCCGCCGACGAGGACGACACCCCGTGGCGGCTCGCGGGTCCTGAGCCGGCCGAGGCGATCCGCGGCCGGCTGGTCCGGGCGATCGGCCCCGGGCATGCCCTGCACGGATTCGAGCCGGTGGTATGGATGGCCTGCGGCGCGTGCGACGCCGTACTGGTCCGTGTTCACGAGCGCGAGCCGTGGGGCGTGTCCCCCTTCGCCTCGCACTATGCGGTCGTACGTCCGACCGATGAGCGTCCGACGCCGGAGCAGGGCCCTGAGACGGCCCCGTACCCGGCGATCACCGTCTGCGCCACGCCCTACGAAGCCCTCGACCGTCTCGACGTCTGCCGGTAGTCGCCGCCCCCCCCCTCCGGCGAGGGCAGCCCAAGGCCGCGCAAAGCCCCGCCCCCCTCGGCCCGGTCCGGCACGGGCCGGGGGCCGGGCTGGGAGACTGGGGGGCGGGGTCGGCTGCTGCGGTACCGGGTTAGGGCAGGAGCTCGTCCAGGGAGGCGCGCCCCTTCTCCGCCATGCGGCGCTCCGCCCATGCGAGGTTCTTCGGATTCACGTCACGTCCGGAGGCGAGGACCAGGTCCTCCGCCGTGTAGTCGCCCTCCGACCCGGCATGCAAGAGGCGGTCGGGCGTCGGGCTCTCCCCCGGAGATGTCTTATCGGACTCAGCGTTCATGCCGCCTCCTACTAGTTCTTCCGGCAATGGCCATTCTCCTGGGACCACCCCGGTCCCGCATCCGGGCGTGGGGAGAGCCGGAACGGCCCGGTCCAGGCCCGCCGGCGCGAACAGCCGGAATGTCCTGCCCAGGCTCGTCGTACTCCCGCCGCCTCGGACGGGATCCGCAGCCGCACCGTGGCCCGTGGCGAAGCGGGGGCCCTGGGGCGGGTGCCCGGCGGGGACGGAGATCACGGTGGGAGGCGGGATGACCGATTCCGCCTCCCCCACTTCCGCCCGGCACCGCCGGCCTTCCACCCGGCACCGGCGGCCGGTGAAAACTCCGGCACGCCGTGTCCTCGCCATGGCGTCGAAGGGGTGCGGGTTCGACAATGGGGTGGATGACCGATGACGACCGGCGCACGCGCAGTGGCGAGATCGGGCCCAACGAGCGGCTCGCCATGAATCGGACCGGCAGCTTCGACTGGGACCTCGAAACGGGCACCATCGACGTCGACGAGGCGGGGCTGCTGGTGTTCGGGCTGGACCCGGACACGTTCGACGGCCGTCCGGCCTCGCTCATCGGCAGGCTGGCCCCGGAGGAGCGAGCACGGCTGGAGGCCGTGATCCGCCGGGCGATCACCAGCGGCGAATCGTCCTACACCGCACACTTCAGGATCGAGCGGGACGACGGAACACCCCAGTGGACGCATGTACAGGCCCGGATCCTGCGCGCCGCGAACCGGATGGCCCATCGGATCGTCGGCATCGTCCGGGACACCACGGCCGAGGTCACCCACTCCGCCTTCGTCCTGGAGCTGGAGAAGCGCCGCGAGGTGCAGACCACCATTGTCGAGCGCACCACGCACGCGCTGTCGCGTGCGGTGACGGTCGACGATGTGACGGCGGCCCTGACCGGCCCGGGCGGCCTCGCCCGGCTCGGCGCCGACGGCCTCGCGCTCGGCCTGGTCGAGAACGGCTCGCTCAACGTCATCGCGCTCAGCGGGGAGTCGCTGGACGCCCTGAACGACTTCCGCAGCCGCCGCCTGGACCGTGGGCTGCCGCTGGCCGAGACCGTGCTGACCGGGCGGCCGCGGTTCGTGTCGTCCTTCCCGACACTGGGCCAGGACTTCCCCGCACTCGCCCCGTATCTGGACCGGTTGAAGTTCAAGGCGGCCTGCTACCTCCCGCTGATCGCCCAGGCCCGCTCGCTCGGCGGCATGGCGCTGTTCTACCGGGGCCGTACCTCCTTCAACGCCGACGAGCGCAACCTCGCCCTCGGCCTCGCCGCGATCGTCGCCCAGTCGCTCCAGCGCGCCCTCCTCTTCGACGAGGAGCGGGAGCTGGCCACCGGGCTGCAGGAGACGATGCTGCCCCGCCGCATCCCGGCGATCTCCGGTGGCGAGATCGCCGTCCGCTACCACGCCGCATGGAGCGGACGGCAGGTCGGCGGCGACTGGTACGACGTGATCTCACTGCCCCGCAGCCGGGTCGGGATCGTGGTCGGCGACGTCCAGGGCCACGACACCCACGCGGCCGCCATCATGGGCCAGTTGAGGATCGCGCTGCGGGCGTACGCGGGTGAGGGCCACGCCCCCTCGACCGTGCTGGCCCGGGCCTCGCGCTTCCTCGCCGAGCTCGACACCAAGCGCTTCGCCACCTGTACCTACGCCCAGGTGGACCTGGGATCCGGGACCGTGCGCGCGGTGCGCGCCGGGCATCTCGGGCCGCTGATCCGTCACACGGACGGCCGCGTCGGGCAGCCCAAGCTCCGGGGCGGGCTGCCGCTCGGTCTGGCGACCGTCTTCGGGGACGAGGAGTTCCCGGAGACCCGGCTCGACCTCGTGCCGGGCGAGACGCTGGTTCTCTACACGGACGGTCTGGTCGAGCAGCCGGGTGCGGACATCGAGTCCGGGATGGCGGCGCTGTCGGCCGCGATGAGCAGCGGCCCGCCGCAGGCCGAGGCGCTCGCGGACCACCTGTCGGAACAGCTGTGGGAGCGGTGGGGGGCGGGCGACGACGTGGCGCTCCTCGTGCTGCGGCGCAGCCCGGACCCCGGCACTCCCCGCGCGCCCCGCATCCACCAGTACGTCCACCAGGCGGATCCGCAGGGGCTCTCCGACGCGCGGGCGGCGGTCGGACAGGCGCTGCGGGACTGGGACATGGACGAACTGGCCGATGACGCCGAGCTGTTGACGGGCGAGCTGCTGGTGAACGTGCTGCTGCACACGGAGGGCGGCGCGGTGCTCACGCTGGAGGTGCTGCCGGAGCCGGTGCGGCGGGTGCGGCTCTCGGTGCAGGACCGTTCGAGCGCGTGGCCCCGTCGGCGTACGCCGGGCGAGGCGGCGACCTCGGGGCGTGGGCTGCTGCTGCTCGACGCGCTGGCGTCGCGGTGGGGGGTGGAGCCGCGCGGCGAGGGCAAGGCGGTGTGGTGCGAGATCGGCCCGGTCGAAAGGGCGGCGGCGGTCGCGGCCGCGGGAGCGGCGGCGACCGTAGGGGCCGGTGCCGGATCGGGGTCAGGAGCGGGGTCAGGAGCGGGGTCAGGAGCGGGGTCGGGATCGGGGTCGGGATCGGGGTCGGGGGCAGGAGCGGTGGGCGGGGCGAGGGCGGGAATGTCGGCCGGGCCGGAGAGGCCGGCCCGAGCCCGAGCGGGCGAAGGAACGAA
>NZ_JAGGOS010000187.1 GCF_018614205.1 Streptomyces sp. ISL-36
GCGGGGGGTACGGATGTCCCGGCTCGGCCTGCATCCCCGCCTCGCCCGGGCCCTCCTGGACAGCGCGCCCGAGGTCGGCGCGCGGCGGGCGGCCGAGGTGGTGGCGCTGTTGAGCGAGGAACCGCCCCGGCAGTACGGCGACGACCTGGCGGCGGCCTGGCGTGCGGCGCGACGGGGCCGTGACGGTTACGGCGCGCGCTGGAAGGCGGAGACCTGGCGCCTGGAGCGGTCGGCCGCCGAGGCGGGGACGCCTCCCGCCGGGTCGCGGCCGGGCGGGGCAAGCAGGGCGGTCGGGGTAGGCAGGGCGGGCGGCTCCGGGGCGGAGGGCGCTCCCGAACGGGGGGACGACGCCGTCGCCGGTCTGGTCACGGCGCTCGCCTTTCCGGAGCGGGTGGCCCGGGCGCGCGAGGGCAGCGGGTTGCTCATGGTCTCGGGGACCGGCGCCGAGCTCGCCGAGGGCTCGGGGCTGCGCAGCGCACCCTGGCTGGCCGTCGCCGTGGCGGACCGGACCGCGCGGAGCGCGGTGGCCCGGGTGCGGCTGGCGGCCGTGATCGACGAGGGCGTGGCGCGGACCGCCGCCGGGCATCTTCTCCACGCGGGCGAGGAGGTCCGCTGGGAGGACGGGGACGTGGTCGCCCGGTCGGTGTCCCGTCTGGGCGCCGTCGAACTCGCGGCGCGCCCGCTCCGGGACGGCGCCGATCCCGGGCTCGTCCGGGCGGCGCTGCTCGACGGGCTGCGGCGCGAGGGGCTCGGTTTGCTGCGGTGGAACAGGGAGTCGGAGGAGCTGCGGCGCCGGCTCGGGTTCCTCCACCGGGTCCTTGCCGGGCCCTGGCCCGACATATCGGACGAGGCGCTGCTCGACCGGGCCGACGAGTGGCTGGAGCCCGAGCTGTCCCGGGCGGCGCGGCGGGCCGACCTCGGCCGGATCGATGCGGGCCAGGCGCTCCAGCGACTGCTGCCGTGGGCGACCGGCGAAGCCGCCAGGCTCGACGAGCTGGCGCCCGAGCGGATGGAGGTGCCCAGCGGCTCACGGATACGGGTGGACTACGGCGGCGAGCAGCCCGTCCTCGCGGTCAAGCTGCAGGAGATGTTCGGACTGGCGCAGACACCCCGGGTGGCGGGGATCCCGGTCGTGGTCCATCTCCTCTCCCCCGCCGGCCGTCCGGCGGCCGTCACCGCCGATCTGGCCTCGTTCTGGCGGGACGGGTACCGCTCGGTCCGCGCGGAGCTGCGCGGGCGCTACCCCAAGCACCCATGGCCGGAGGACCCCGGGGCTGCGGCGCCGACCCGGCACACCAGTGCGCGGCTCAAGAGGGAGAGGTGAGGGACCTCGGACCGGGGTCCCCTCGCCGGCCTCGGGCCTCCAGCCAGAGTGCGAGGGCGAGCAGGACGAGACTCAGGACGACGAAGGTCCACGGAAGAGTGGAGGTCACGAGAAGGACGAGGGCGCGGTTGCTCTTCACCAGTTCCTCGGTGCTGCGCAGGTAGTCCTCGCGCATCTTCACATGGCCGGAGAAGGCGGTGACGGTGTCCTTGCCCATGAGCTTGCGGGCGTTGCGGAGCTCCTCCTGGTGGATCTCCTCGCCGTTGACCGGAGCTCCGGTGACCGGGTCGACCCAGAACATGCGCTTGGTGGTGTACCAGCGGGTGATGCCCGTCTGGGCGAGGAATTCGGGGGTGATGCCTTTGACGGGCATCGACTTGGGCATGGGGACCTTGGTCCAGGGGATGGTCTGCTCGAAGTAGTAGACCTCCAAGCCCCGGAAGGTGCGCGTGCCCTTGTAGTGGATGGGGGCGGAGGTGCGGGCCTGGGCGTCGAAGTACTGGTAGTCCCGCTTCTCGGTGAGGAAGGGCCACTTGAACTCGATGCCCTCGCGGCGGACCGGGTCGCCGTCGACGGACTCGCCGGTGGCGTGGACCGGGTCCTGGCTGTGGGCGTCGAAGATGTACCGCTCGGGGACCTGGGAGACCATCTTGCCGTCGGGGCCCGCGACGTAGGAGAGCGAGTCCCAGACGACGACGTCCCGGCCGGCGTCGCGTTCGATTCTCTTCGACTCCTCCACGTTGCCCTTGAGGGTCTGGATGATCGTGAGCTTCTCGACCTGTTCGGCCTTGAGCGTGGAGTAGTTGAGGAGGGTCGCGGGCTTCGCCTCCAGGACCGTCACCTGGTACTGGTTCGGCGGGATCTTGACGGCCCGGGGGAAGACGTACCAGCGCAGGGTGGGGGCCATCGCGGCGAGGCAGACGGCGAAGGAGAGCAGGACGAGGCTGGCTCGGCGACGCATAGACGGCTCCTCCTACTTCTGGGGGCCGGGGTCGGCGGTGAGGAGGGGCTGGGGTGACGTGGGTCCGTCGGGCGGCAGGTCGACGACGGCGAAGAGCAGGATGACGAGGAGGACTGGGACCAGCCCGATGGCGGCGGCGACGAGGGCGCGCATGGTCGGCCTCCCGGTGTCGATCTGATGCGGCGTCAGGGCTGGGGCACCGTAGCAACGCGGCCGCGAGATGAGAACACGTTGCACTCAGAACACAGAGCGCCGCCCCTCCGTCCGGGGCGGACAAAGGGGCGGCGCGGTGAAGACGTACTCACCGAACGGGATCAGGGTGTCGGCGTGGCCTCGGGCGAACCGGTCGACGGTGAGGGAGACGGCGTCGGGGTAGGCGTCGGCGTCGGCGTCGGGGTTGGGGTCGGCTCGGGGGCCGGGGCGGTGACCTTGAGCTCGATGGTCACGGTGCCGCCGCCCGGCGCGGTCAGTCGCAGCAGGAAAGTACCGGCCTGGCCGTCCGCGTAGATGTCGGGGAGGGTGAGCACACCGTTCGCGTCCGTCTTCAGACCGGTGAGCGTCCGCACGGGGTCACCGTTCGCGGCCTTGAAGTAGGGGCCGTCGGTGCGTGTCCGCGGGTCCTCCGCCGAGGTGATCATGGTGGCGGTGAGTCCGACCGAGGAGGCGGCCGCGCCGTCGAGGGTGGCCTTCACGAGGACACGGTCGGCGAACTGCTCGCCGGCGGTGGCCGTCAGTGGGGTGTCGTCGCCGCGGACGAGGGTGTCGGCCTGCCGCTCGGTGACGGTCGCCTTGAACTCGACCGGCGCCAGGGTCCGTCCCGCGACCGTGGCGAGGACCTTGAAGGTGCCCGTCTGCTCGCCCGCCCTGACGAGCGGCGCGACGGCCTTGCCGGCCGATCCGGTGGTGACGGTCACGCTCTTGGCCAGGCCGCCGAAGTTGGCGTCGGTGGAGCCGACGATCTCGAACCGTATGCGGAGGTTCGCGACCGGCTTGCCCGCCGAGTCGAGCGCGACGATGGCCGGCCGCGCGGCGAAGACGTCACCCGCGGTGGCCGTCAGCGTGCCGGTGCCGCCGTCCTTGATCCGTACCACCTGCGCGCTCGCCGGCGGCTTCGTGGACGGGGTGCCCGGTGTGACGGGCGTGGACGGCTTCGACGTGGACGGGTTGGAGGGGGACGGCGACGGGGTGGTGGGCACCGTCTGCGTCGGTCGCGGCGAGTTGCCGCCGCGCGGGGTGTCGCTGCGGTCCCTCGGCAGCTGGCCCGTGCCGTCCGGGACCTGGTGGGTGCCGCGCTTGTAGTACTCGAACCAGGAGAGCACCGTGTGGAGGTACTCGGTCGAGCGGTTGTAGCTGAGGATGGCCCGGTCCAGGTCCGCCTTGACCGCGAGATCGCGGTTGTTGGCGCAGAGGTAGAGGCCGGCGGCCTGCGCCGCGTCGTAGATGTTGTTGGGGTCCTTGCGGCCGTCGCCGTTCGCGTCCTGACCCCAGGTCGCCCAGGTGGAGGGGATGAACTGCATCGGGCCGACCGCGCGGTCGTGCGTCGCGTCCCCGTCGAAGGCGCCGTTGTCGGTGTCCGAGATGTTGGCGAAGCCGGCGCCGTTGAGCACCGGGCCGAGGATCGGCGAGAAGGTGGTGCCGTTGGCGTCGACGCGGCCGCCGCGCGCCTGGCCGGACTCGACCTTGCCGATGCCCGCGAGCAGCTGCCAGGGAAGGTGGCACGCGGCGTCGGTGGTGCGTATGGACTGCTCCGCCCGCTTGTAGGCGGCGAGGACGGACGCGGGTATGCCGGCCTCCGCGGGGCCGGTGACGATCGGCAGTTGTATGGAGGTGCCGGGCTTGTTCGGTGTGTTCAGCGGCGGCAGGTCGGTGTAGTACGGGGAGTCACCGGTCGCCGAGCCGTCGGGGGGTGTCGTGGTGTCACCGGCGCCGACGGGCCGGTCGCCGCTCGCGTGGTCCGCGGGCGGCGGGGCCACTCCGGGGCCCTGCGAAGCGGCCAGCGCGGCCACCGCCGCGGCCACGACAGCACCGCTGGTGGCTCCTCTGCGCAGCCGGCGGCCGAATTGCGCTGCCATACGTATGGTTCCCTCCCCGTCGACTGCACTCGCGCTCCCCGCGCGTGGACTCAGGCGACCCTATGACACCGACGGGCCCGCGAACACCGAGCCCTGACCGTCTTTCACGCTTTCGTCACCTCTTGACCGCCCTCGTGACCGCCGACATCACTCCCGACATCGCTCCCGACACCGCTCCCGATCACTCGCGCATACTGGGCGGACCGTCGACCGCCGCCCGCAGGGGATGTCCGGGGGTCGGCACGGATCCTGAGGGGGATGTTCCGATGCCGTTCACGTTGAGTCATGCCGCCGCGGTCCTGCCGGGCCTCCGGAGAGACGGCACCGCGCGCGGCCCGCTGATCGCCTCCGCGCTCGTGGCGGGGTCGTTCTCGCCCGACATGACCTACTTCGCGGCCACGGCGATCCCGGAGGCGATGGTCTTCGGCGACGTCACGCACTCTGCGCTGGGCATCGTGACGGTCGATGTGCTGATCACCGCAGCGCTGGTGGCGGTGTGGCTGATGGCGCGTGAGCCGCTGATGGCCCTGTTGCCGGCACGGTGGAGGGGACGGGTGTACGGGTTCGTCCGGGGCCGCTCCTGGCGGGGGCGGCGGGCGCCCGCGCTGGCCGCCTGGTTCGCCGTCTCGGCGGCGCTCGGGGCGGTGACCCATGTGGCGTGGGACTCGTTCACCCACCTCGACCGCTGGGGTACACGGTCCGTTCCGTTCCTCGGGGAGATCGTGGCCGGTTTCCCCGTCTATCTGTATCTCCAGTACGGCGGCTCGGCGTTGGCGCTCGGCCTGCTGGTGTGGTTCACGGTTCGGGCGCTGCGCGCGACCTCCGCGGCCGCTGCGCCGCCCCCGGAGGTTCCGGTCCTGGAGCGGCGGGGGCGGTGGCTGGCCGGCGGGCTGATCGGGGTGTGCGTCCTGGCCGGGATCGTGCACCGCTGCCTGCGCTGGTACGCGTACTGGGGCCGTGTCGAGACGCCCCTGGACATCATCCCGACCGCGTGTTTCGGGGGAGGCGCGGGGCTCGCCGTCGGCCTTGTGCTGTACGGGGCGGGGATGCGGCTGCGAAGGCCGTCTCCGCCGGCGGCCCCCGGAACGACGCCCGCCGGGGCTCGCGAGCCGGTGCCCTCCCGTCCGGGATCCCGCTGATCTCGCCGGCCGAGCGCCGCGGACCGCTCCGAGGCCTGTCCGCGGGAGCTCGGTGTGGGCCGGCCCCCGCCTCGCGGCTCTGGCGGGTCCGCCCCCGGCTCCGGCGCACGCCCGCCGGTCTCGCGGTCGGGTGGCGTGCGCCGGCTCCGGTTCGTCAGTGCGCTCTCGTCAGTGCGCCGCCGACTCCCAGTCCGGGCCGACGCCGACCGAGACGTCGAGCGGGGCGCGGAGGGTGACCGCGGAGGCCATCTCCTGGCGGACCAGGGACTCGACCTGCTCGCGCTCGCCCGGGGCCAGTTCCACGACGATTTCGTCGTGGACCTGGAGCAGCATGCGGGAGGCGAGACCGGCGTCCGTCAGGGCGCGGTCGACGTTCAGCATCGCGACCTTCACGATGTCCGCCGCCGTGCCCTGGATCGGGGCGTTCAGCGCCATCCGCTCGGCGGCCTCACGGCGCTGGCGGTTGTCGCTGTTCAGGTCCGGGAGGTAGCGGCGGCGGCCGAGCATCGTCTCGGTGTATCCCGTCGCGCGGGCCTCGTCGACGACCCGGCGCAGATAGTCGCGTACCCCGCCGAAGCGCTCGAAGTACGTGTCCATCAGGGCGCGCGCCTCGCCCGCCTCGATGTTCAGCTGCTGGGAGAGACCGAAGGCGGACAGGCCGTACGCCAGTCCGTACGACATGGCCTTGATCTTGCGCCGCATCTCCGCGTCGACGGCGGTCCGCTCGACGCCGAAGACCTGCGAGGCGACCGTGGTGTGCAGGTCCTCGCCGGAGGTGAACGCCTCGATGAGGCCCTCGTCCTCGGAGAGGTGGGCCATCACCCGCAGCTCGATCTGGCTGTAGTCCGCGGTCATCAGGGCCTCGAAGCCCTCGCCGACGACGAAGCCGTGCCGGATGGCCCGGCCCTCGTCCGTGCGGACCGGTACGTTCTGCAGGTTCGGGTCCGTGGAGGACAGCCGCCCGGTCGCGGCCACGGTCTGGCTGAAGGTGGTGTGGATGCGGCCGTCCGCGGCGATCGTCTTGATCAGGCCCTCGACCGTGGAACGCAGCCGGGCCTGCTCGCGGTGGCGGAGCATGATCACCGGCAGCTCGTGCTCGGTCTGGCCGGCCAGCCAGGCCAGCGCGTCCGCGTCCGTGGTGTAGCCGGTCTTGGTCTTCTTCGTCTTCGGCAGGTTCAGCTCGCCGAAGAACACCTCCTGCAGCTGCTTGGGCGAGCCGAGGTTGAACTCGTGGCCGACCGAGGCGTGCGCCTCCTTCACCGCCTGCTGCACCGCACCGGCGAACTGCAGCTCCATGGCCTCCAGATGGGCCCGGTCGGCCGCGATGCCATGGCGCTCCATCCGGGCGAGGAGCAGCGACGTGGGCAGTTCCACATCGTGCAGCAGCTCGGTCGCGCCCACCTCGCCCAGCTTCTCGCCGAACGCCTCACCGAGGTCGAGGACGGCGCGGGCCTGGGCCATCAGCGCCTCCGCCTCGGCGTGCTCGTCGGCGCCGAAGGCCAGCTGACCGTCCGCGGCGGCGGGGGCCAGCTCGCGGTGGAGGTACTCGACGGAGAGCGCGTCCAGGGCGAAGGAGCGACGGCCCGGCTTGACCAGATAGGCGGCGAGCGCGGTGTCCATCGTGATGCCCTCGATGTGCCAGCCGTGCTCGGGGAAGACCCGCAGCGCGTCCTTGGCGTTGTGCATCACCTTCGGCCGGGCCGGGTCCCCGAGCCAGGCCGTGAAGGCCCGCTCGTCGGCCTCGTCGAGCCGGGTGGTGTCGAACCAGGCGGCCTTGCCGTCGGCCGCCGCGAGCGCGACCTCGCTGACATTGCCGACGCCCAGGGCCCAGGTGGCGACGGTGGCCACGCCGAGCGGCCGGTCGCCGTGCTGCTCCAGCCAGAAGGCGAGCTCGCCAGTGCCCAGGACCGTGCCGTCCAGCTCGACGCCCGCGTCCGGGGCCGGGGCCTCTTCCTCCGCCGCGCCGGGGTCGACCGCGAGCAGACGGTCGCGCAGGCTGGGGTTACGGATCTCCAGGACCTCCAGGAAGCCCTTGAGGGCGGTCCTGTCGTACGGCGCACGCTCGAGGTCCGCGACGGTGCGGGGCAGCTCGACGTCCCGGACGAGCTCGGTGAGGTGCCGGTTCATCTTGACCGACTCCAGATGGTCACGCAGGGCCTGGCCGACCTTGCCCTTGACCTCGTCGGCGCGCTCGACCAGCTCCGCGAACGACCCGAACTGGTTGATCCACTTCGTGGCGGTCTTCTCGCCGACGCCGGGGATACCCGGCAGGTTGTCGGACGGGTCGCCGCGCAGGGCGGCGAAGTCGGGGTACTGCGAGGGGGTCAGGCCGTACTTCTCCTGGACCTTCTCCGGGGTGAAGCGGGTCAGCTCGGAGACGCCCTTGGTGGGGTACAGCACGGTCACATGGTCGGTGACCAGCTGGAAGGAGTCGCGGTCGCCGGTGACGATGAGGACGTCGAAGCCGGCCGCCTCGGCCTGGGTGGCGAGCGTGGCGATGATGTCGTCGGCCTCGAAGCCGTCCACCGCGAACCGCTCCGCGTTCATGGTGTCGAGCAGCTCGCCGATCAGCTCGACCTGCCCCTTGAACTCGTCGGGGGTCTTCGAGCGGTTCGCCTTGTACTCGGGGAAGTCCGCCGAGCGCCAGGTCTTGCGGGAGACGTCGAACGCGACGGCGAAGTGCGTGGGCGCCTCGTCGCGCAGCGTGTTCGCCAGCATCGACGCGAAGCCGTAGATCGCGTTCGTCGTCTGTCCGCTCGCGGTGGTGAAGTTCTCCGCGGGCAGTGCGAAGAACGCCCGGTACGCCAGCGAGTGCCCGTCCATGAGGAGCAGGCGGGGACGGTTGTCTTCGGTCTTCTTCGATGCTGTCTCTGCCACGGAGACGATCCTGCCACGGACCACTGACAATCCCCTCCACGGACGACCCGCGGACCCACTGTCGGCGGTCCGTGACAGGATCGGAGACGTACGCCACAGGATTACCGCTCAAGGGAGAGCGCGATGGTCAGCAAGCCGCCCGCAGGCGACCCGGTCCAGGACGCGCCGCAGGTCGCGCCGCCCCAGCACGCCGCCGCCGGGCTCCCCGCCGTCGGGCACACGCTCAGGATCGCGCAGGCGCAGATGGGCGTGCGGCGTACCGCGCAGACCTTGCTCAAGGTCAATCAGAAGGACGGCTTCGACTGTCCCGGCTGTGCCTGGCCGGAGGGCGACAAGCGGCACGTGGCGGAGTTCTGCGAGAACGGGGCGAAGGCGGTCGCCGAGGAGGCGACCCTGCGCCGCGTGACACCCGACTTCTTCGCCGCGCACCCCCTCTCCGACCTGGCGAACCGCAGCGGCTACTGGCTGGGGCAGCAGGGCCGGATCACCACTCCGATGCTCCTGAACGAGGGGGCCGACCGGTACGAGGCGGTGACCTGGGAGCGGGCCTTCGCGATCATCGCGGAGGAGCTGACCGCGCTCTCCTCGCCGGACGAGGCTCTCTTCTACACATCGGGCCGGACCAGCAACGAGGCCGCGTTCCTGCTCCAGCTCTTCGCCCGCGAGTTCGGCACCAACAATCTGCCGGACTGCTCCAACATGTGCCACGAGTCGTCCGGTTCGGCGCTGAACGAGACGATCGGCATCGGCAAGGGCAGTGTCTCCCTCGAAGATCTCCACCAGGCCGACCTGATCGTCGTCGCCGGCCAGAATCCGGGGACGAACCACCCGCGGATGCTCTCCGCGCTGGAGAAGGCCAAGGCCGCGGGCGCGAAGATCATCTCGGTCAATCCGCTGCCCGAGGCCGGCCTGGAGAAGTTCAAGAACCCCCAGACCCCGCACGGCCTGCTCAAGGGCGCATCGCTCACCGACCTCTTCCTGCAGATCCGCATCGGCGGCGACCAGGCCCTCTTCCGGCTGCTCAACAAGCTGATCCTGGAGACCGAAGGGGCGGTCGACGAGGAGTTCGTCCGCGACCACACGCACGGGTACGAGGAGTTCACCGCGGCCGCCCGCGCGGCGGACTGGGACGAGACGCTCGCCGCGACCGGCCTGACCCGTGTCGAGATCGAGCGGGCCCTGGAGATGGTCCTCGCATCGGAGCGGACCATCGTCTGCTGGGCGATGGGGCTCACCCAGCACAAGCACTCCGTGCCCACCATCCGCGAAGTGGTCAACTTCCTCCTCCTGCGGGGCAACATCGGCCGCCCGGGCGCCGGGGTGTGCCCGGTCCGCGGCCACTCCAACGTGCAGGGCGACCGGACGATGGGCATCTTCGAGCGCCCGGCGCCCGCTTTCCTCGACGCCCTGGACAAGGAGTTCGGGATCGTCTCGCCACGCCATCACGGCTTCGACGTGGTCCGCTCCATCCAGGCGCTGCGCGACGGCGAGGCGAAGGTCTTCTTCGCCATGGGCGGCAACTTCGTCGGTGCCACGCCCGACACGGAGGTCACGGAGGCGGCGATGCGCCGCGCCCGGCTGACCGTGCACGTCTCGACGAAGCTGAACCGCTCGCACGCGGTGACCGGCACGCGCGCGCTGATCCTGCCCACGCTCGGGCGCACCGACAAGGACGTCCAGAAGTCGGGCAGGCAGTTCGTGACGGTCGAGGACTCGATGGGCCTGGTGCACGCCTCGCGCGGCAACCTGCCGCCTGCGAGCCCCGACCTGCTCTCGGAGCCGGCCATCGTGGCCCGGATGGCGCGTGCCGTGCTCGGCGCCGGATCCGCGACACCCTGGGAGGAGTTCGAGAAGGACTACGCCACGATCCGCGACCGCATCGCGCGCGTGGTGCCGGGATTCGAGGACTTCAACGCCCGGCTCGCCGCGAACCCCGGCGGCTTCGCGCTGCCCCACGCCCCGCGGGACGAGCGCCGTTTCCCCACGGCCACCGGCAAGGCCAACTTCACCGCCGCGCCCGTCGAGTACCCGGCGGTGCCGGAGGGCAGGCTGCTGCTGCAGACCCTGCGCTCGCACGACCAGTACAACACCACGATCTACGGCCTCGACGACCGCTACCGCGGGATCAAGGGCGGCCGCCGCGTCGTCCTGGTCCACCCGGCGGACGCGGCGGCGCTGGGCCTGGCGGACGGGGCGTACACGGACCTGGTCAGCGAGTGGACGGACGGCAGCGAGCGGCGGGCGCCCGGCTTCCGGGTGGTGCACTATCCGACGGCCCGCGGGTGCGCGGCGGCGTACTACCCGGAGACGAACGTCCTGGTGCCGCTGGAGTCCACCGCGGACGTCAGCAACACCCCCGCCAGCAAGTCCGTGATCGTACGTCTGGAACAATCACACTCCGCCTAAGCGTTTGCTCAGGTGGATCAGCAGCCGTACGAAGACGAACGGAGCCGGGCCGATGGGTGAGCAGCAGCACGTGAAGTTCCCGCAGGAGATCATCGACGAGTACGCCGTGCTCGGCGTGGATCTTCCCGCCCTCTTCTCGGCCGGGCACCTCGGCAACCGGATGGGCGTGCAGATCGTCGAGGCCTCGGCGGAGAAGGTCGTCGGCACGATGCCGGTGGAGGGCAACACGCAGCCGTACGGACTGCTGCACGGCGGCGCGTCGGCGGTGCTCGCCGAGACGCTGGGCTCGATCGGCTCGATGCTGCACGGCGGGGTCTCCAAGATCGCCGTGGGCGTGGACCTGAACTGCACGCACCACCGCGGGGTCCGCAGCGGTCTGGTGACGGGTGTCGCGACGCCGGTCCACCGGGGGCGCTCCACGGCCACGTACGAGATCGTGATCACCGACGAGCAGGACAAGCGCGTCTGCACGGCTCGGCTGACCTGCATGCTCCGTGAGGTCACCGCGAAGGACGCGGCGAGCGTCCCGGACGCCGGCGTGACCGGCGGCGCCGCCTGAGCGACCCTCGTTGAACCCGGGCGCCGCCCGAGCCGGCCCCCGCTGAACCCGGGCGCCGCCCGAGCGGCCCCCCGCCGGACCCTGACGCGGCCCGGGAC
>NZ_JAGGOS010000188.1 GCF_018614205.1 Streptomyces sp. ISL-36
GCCGCGGCCGTGGCTTCCGCCCCGGCCGCGGCCGGTCCGGCCGGGTTCGGCTCGGTCCCGTTCGCCGCAGTCCCGCTTCCGGTCGGGGAGTTCGGTCCGGCCCCGCTCGACGACGGCCGGCCGCTGGTCGTCCACGGCACCGTCGACGCGTGGGCCCGGGCGGCCGAGACCCGTGGCGCTCGCCCGCACCCCGGCGACGCGGAACGTCTGCGGACCCTGCGCGACGACCGGCTGCGCCGGCGCTTCCTCGCCTCCCGGCTGCTGCTGCGCAGCGTCCTCGGCGCGCTCGTGGGCCACGACCCGGACCGGATCCGTCTCACCCGTACCGCGTATGGCCGCCCCTACGCCCCGGACCTGCCCGACCTGGACTTCAGCCTCAGCCACACCGGATCCCTGCTGGCCGTCGCGGTGCTGCGCGGTGGCCGTGTCGGCGTCGACGCGGAACGGCAGGGGCGCCCCATGTCCGTACTGGAGCACCGGATGTGCACCCCGTACGAGCGGGCCGCACTCGACGCGCGGGGGCTGCGCGGCACCGCGCGCGACCGGGAGTTGCTGCGCCTGTGGACGCTCAAGGAGGCGTACGCCAAGGCCCTCGGCACGGGTCTGCGCCACCCGCCCCGTACCTTCGGCCTGGACGCCGCCGATCCGGCGGGGCGGCCCGTCCTGCGAGACGCGGCCGGTGCCCCGCTGACCGGCGGGTGGGCCTCCGCCACGCACACCCTCCCGGGAACGCAGTCGACGACGGTGCTCAGCGTGGTCGCGGCGTACCGCCGACCACCTCCGCGCCCCGGTCCGCATCACCGTTCGCATCACGGTCCGCGGCCTGCCCCGAGCGGGGAGCCGGTGGCGTTCGAGCCGGGCTCCAGCCGCTGAGCCGACGATGGGCCAGATCCACGATGTCGATGAGGAGGCCCACATGACCGGAGTGACCACCGCGGCGGCTGTCGCGGCGGCCGGGGGAGCGACCCGGGGAGCGGCCGGGGGAGCGATCCGGGGAGTGGCCGGCGGAGCGGTCGGCCGCCGGCCCGAGCTGACGGAGGTCGCCGACGGGGTGTTCGCCTACGTCCAGCCGGACGGAGGCTGGTGCCTGAACAACGCGGGCCTGATCGTCTCCGGTGACCGCGCCGCGCTCGTGGACAGCGCCGCCACAGAGGCGCGCGCCCGGGCGCTGCGCGAGGCGGTGCTCTCCGTCGCCCCGGCCGCCCCGCAGGTCCTGGTCAACACCCACTTCCACGGCGACCACACCTTCGGCAACTTCGTCTTCCCGGAGGCGCTGGTCGTCGGTCACGAACGGGTCCGTACGGAAATGACCGAGGCGGGCCTGCACCTGACCGGCCTGTGGCCGGACGTCGAGTGGGGCCGGCTGGAACTCGTCCCGCCCGCCCTGACCTTCCGCGACCGGCTCACTCTCCACATCGGCGACAGGACCGCCGAGGTGCTGCACCTGGGCCCGGCGCACACCAGCAACGACTCGGTGGTCTGGCTGCCCGCCGAGCGGGTGCTGTTCACCGGCGACCTGGTGATGAACGGGGTGACGCCGTTCTGCCCCATGGGCTCGGTCGCCGGCTCCCTGGAGGCGTTGGACACGATGCGCGCCCTCGCTCCCGAGGTGGTCGTCACCGGTCATGGACCCGTCGCGGGGCCGGGGGTGTTCGACGAGACCGAGAGCTATCTGCGCCTGCTGCAGGACCTCGCCCAGCAGGGTCTCGCCGAGGGGCTCGACCCGGTCGCGCTGGCCCGCCGTACCGAACTGGGCCGGTTCGCGCGGTGGCTGGACGCCGAGCGACTCGTCCCGAACCTCTTCCGGGCGTACGCCGAGGAACAGGGCGAGCCCCGCGGTTCCCGCGTGGACATGAGCGAGCTCTTCCGGCGCATGGTGGAGTACCACGGCGGGCTGCCCACCTGCCACGCCTGACCGCCGCACGCTCACGCCCGCACGCCGATCTGCGCGGCGCCGACGATCCGCGCGGATCCGGCGACGGGTTCGGGGGCGGCTCCGGCCCCGCCGACAGGTTCGGGAGTAGCGGGTTCGGGGGTGACGGGTTCGGGAGCGGCGGGTTCGGGGGTGACGGGTTCGGGAACAGCGGGTTCGGGCGCTGGAGTGGCGGGTCCCCACGCGGCGAAGGCCCCCCGCCGGTACAGCAGCGGCCGGGCCTCCTCGCGCATGAGGACCCGCTCCATGCGCCCGATCAGCAGCCGGTGGTCACCGGCCGGCACGCTGCTCTCCAGCGTGCACTCCGCGTGCCCCAGCACCCCGTCGAGCAGCACCGGACAGCCGGGTACGGACTCGCCGCGCCGCCACGCCACCCCGTCGAACTTCCGGTCCGAGCGTCCCGCGAAGGTCCGGGCCAGCTCCTCTCCGCCGCCGGCGGCCAGCAGGTGCAGCGCGAAGACCCCCGAGCCGAGCAGGGCGGGCAGCGTACGGGACGACTCGTCCACGCAGACCAGCAGCAGGGCCGGGTCCAGGGAGACCGCGCTGAAGGCGTTGCAGGTGAACCCGAGCGGTCTGCCGTCGGGGCCCGCCGTGGTCACCACCGCGACGGCGGTCGGTACGGATCCGAAGAAGTCGCGGAATGCCTCGGGCCCCACAGCCATGCCCTTCACTGCCGTCACCTCGCACGTCTCGCATCGCCGGGGCGGGCCCCCGGACGGTGCCCGGGCGGCCCCGGGACAACGCCCGGGGTGACCTGCGGACCCGGCCAGCGTCTCCGGGATGTCTGGAGGTCTCCTGGACTCCCGCTGGAGCCCCCCGGCCACGGCGGGAGTCACGGAACGACCCACGCCTCGCCCCGAAGTGGCCCACATTCGTCGCTCTGTAATGGACCTGTCAGGCTGGGCCACACCGCCCTAACTTCGAGGTATGCCGCACACCTCTTCCCAGGCCTCCCGGGCACCCAGGGCACCCAGGGCACCACGAGCGCTCCTCCTCGCGCAGCTGAGCAATTCGATCGGCGACGGCGCCTTCTACGTGTCCTCGGCGCTCTACTTCACTCAGATCGTCGGTCTGTCCGCGCCGCAGATCGGGATCGGCCTCACCCTCGCCTGGGCGGTCGGCTCGGTCGCGGGCGTCTGGCTGGGACACCTCGCCGACCGGCGCGGACCGCGCGGGACCGCCGTGCTGCTCGCCCTGGCCACCGCGGCGGCCGTCGGCTCCTTCCTCCTGATCCGCTCCTTCGTGCCGTTCCTCGTCGCGGCCACGGTGTACGCCACCGCCCAGAGCGGCCTCGCCGCCTCCCGCCAGGCCCTGTTGGCCGGACTGGTCGAACCGGCCGCGCGCACGGAGGTGCTGGCCCGGCTCCAGTCCACGCTCAACGCCGGACTCGCGGTCGGCGCCGGTCTCGGCGGGCTCGCCCTGCACACCGGCACGCGCACCGCCTACCTGTCCGTCTTCGCGCTGGACGCACTCGGCTTCCTCTTCTGCGCGCTGGTGCTGCGCGCCCTGCCGCCCGTGGCCGGCACCCCGGCGGCGAGCGGCGGTGAGCCGCGCCTCGTGGTGCTCCGCGACCGTCCGTACGCGCTGCTCACCTTCCTCAACGCGCTCCTCCTCCTGCGGCTCCCGCTGCTCAGCCTCGCGCTGCCCCTGTGGATCGTGCAGCGCACATCGGCTCCCGGCTGGGTCGTCTCGGCGCTGTTCGTCCTCAACACCGGGGCCGTGATGCTCTTCCAGGTCCGTACGGCCCGGTCGGTGACGAGCCTCGCGGAGGCCACGCGCGCGGTGGGCCGGTCCGGCATCGTCATGCTCGCCTCATGCGCGGTCTTCGCGGTGACGGCGGCCGGCCTCGGGACCTGGATCACGGTCGCGGTGCTCGCACTCGGCGCGGCGCTCCAGGTCGCCGCCGAGATGCGTCACTCCGCCGGCTCCTGGCAGATCAGCTTCGCGCTCGCGCCGGCCGAGCGGATCGGTCAGTACCAGGGCTTCTTCGGCACGGGCGTCCCCGTCGCACGGACCCTCGGTCCTCTGCTGGTCACCGCGCTCCTGGTGACCTGGGGCGTGCCCGGCTGGCTGCTGCTCGGCGGCGTCTTCCTGCTGGCGGGCCTGGCGACGAAGCCCGCGGTGCGCTGGGCCGAGCGGTCACGCGGGCGCGCCACGACCGAAGCTGCCACGACCGAAGCTGCCACGACCCGAGCCGCCACCACCGAGGTTGCCGTCGGCGGGGCGGCGCCCACCGAACTCGTCGCGGCGGCCGGCTGAGCCGTACGGGTGGTGTTCATCCGAAGAACTGCGCGGGCACGGCGTCGCTCCTCGGAATCCCGGTGTGCGTACACATCATGAGAAAGGTATGTAAAGCGCGCAACCCGAAATGCACCATCCGAGAACGTCACGAAAGCGAGGGGCCATGGCCACCGCCAAGGTCAAGCAGTTCTGGACCGCCTTCATCTCCGTACTCTTCGCCCTGCTCGCCTCCGTCGGCCTGGCGAGCACCGCCACCGCCGCGCAGGCTCCCTCCGTCCAGCAGCCGGAGGAGCCGGCTTCCGGCGCCACCACCGCCGCGCGCTCCCTCGCCGCCGTACCGGCGCAGCGAACGCGGGAGTGGGCACAGTGGCCCGCGGTGCGCGACCGTGCCCTGCCGCCCACGATCAAGCAGCGCATCCGCGCCGAGGCGCACAACTCCTCGCCGTCCGTACGCCACCTGCCCGCCGACGCGCCGATCGAGACCGACGTCGCCGGCCAGGCGGAGCTGTCGGGCCTGGCGCTCGCCGCGAAGGCGTAGGCGCGGGGAGTGGGTTCGCTCCCCGCACGCCGTCCACCGCAGCCGGTGCAGTCGGCCTCACCGCGGTCGGTCTCGCCTGGCCGGCCTCAACCCTCTCGGCCTCAACCCGGTCGATCTCAACCCGGTCAGCCTCATCCCGTTCAGCCTCATCCCGTTCAGCCGGTCAGCAGGAAGCGCGGTCAGCGACGATCGTCACGATCCCGATCCGCATCGGACTCCGCTTCCGCCTCGGCTTCGGCCTGCTTGGCCTCCACTTCGGCATCGAGAGAACCACTGCCGTCGACGGACGACAGCGGTGTCGGTGACGTCAGGGACGACGGTTCCGCCACCCCCTCATCGACCTCGGTAGCAGCGGGCGGTTCGACCAGCCAGTCCGGGTTGGCCTGCTTGTCCCACCACTTCCAGGCGGCGTACGCGCCGCCGGCCAGCACGCCGAGGACCGCGAGGCCCTTGGCAAGGCGTCCGGCCCTGGCCCGACGCTCGTGCTTCCTCACGATCTTCCGAATCTCCTTCGGGGTCACCTGCCCGCGCAGCGCGGCCCAGGCGGCAGTGGAGCGCGACCCCGCCTCGTCGAGGACGGGCCCGGTCGCGGCGACCGCCTGCTCGACACGCGGAACGGTGTAGTCGGCCGCCTGACGGGCGGCCTTGCGGGTCACGACCGCGGCGCGATGCGCGGCGTCGTCGACTCGCGGCGGTACATGCGGTGCGACACGGGTGTTGTACTGCACACGAGCTTGAAGACGGGCCCGCCGAGCGGCCTTCGATACCTTCGGCGCGAGCCGGACGCGTGTTTCGTGCGCGTAGAGAGCGGCGTGGTCCTTGGCCGTCACCGCGTACTGCGCGGCCTGGTCCTTGGCCGTGCTCGCGTAGGGAGCCACCGCTGTCGCGGCGTGCACCACGCTGTCCTTGGCCGAATCGGTCGCGGCGCGCACGCCGTCCATCCGGGTCACGGGATCCTCCTCCTCGGTGGTGGTGTCGGTTTTTCGCCTTTCCACCCTTTTCGAAATCATGCCTGCCGTGACGCGGTCCGGCATGCGGTGCGGGGCATCCGGGGCATGCGGCGGTCGTCCGCGGCGTGCGAGGATCGGACGCGCCAGGGGACCCGGACGCCGGGGACCCAGAGGAGAACGAGGGAAGGCACACCGTGGCCGAGCAGCTTTACGCCACCCTGAAGACCAGCCGGGGCGACATCCGGATTCGGCTGCTGCCGAACCACGCCCCGAAGACGGTCAGGAACTTCGTCGAACTCGCCCAGGGGGAGCGCGAGTGGACGCACCCGGCCACCGGCAAGGTCTCCACCGACCGTCTCTACGACGGCACGGTCTTCCACCGCGTCATCAAGGACTTCATGATCCAGGGCGGCGACCCGCTGGGGAACGGCACCGGCGGCCCGGGCTACGAGTTCGCCGACGAGTTCCACCCCGAGCTCTACTTCGACCGCCCCTACCTGCTGGCCATGGCCAACGCCGGTCCGGGGACGAACGGTTCGCAGTTCTTCGTCACGGTCGGTGCCACGACCTGGCTGAACCGCAAGCACACCATCTTCGGCGAGGTCGTGGGCGAGGCGAGCAAGAAGGTGGTCGACGCGATCGCCACCACGGAGACCAGCCCGCGCACCGAGCGCCCGCTCCAGGACGTGGTCATCGAGTCCGTCCTGATCGAGAAGATCCAGAGCTGACCCCGGGGCCTCGGCCCGCCCCGGGAACCTTTTCGCCCCGCCCGTCCGTATGGAGGGCGGGGCGGTGCCGTGCCCACCCCCAGCCGTCCATGTCCTCGGGAGGGACCCATGGAGCCGGAGTCCGGCCTGCCGCGCTGTTACCGCCACCCGGACGTCGAGACGGGCATCCGCTGCACCCGCTGCGAGAAGCCGATCTGCCCGCAGTGCATGGTCTCCGCGTCCGTCGGCTTCCAGTGCCCCGACTGCGTACGGAACGGCTCCGGCACCGGCCACGCGGCCGATGCCAACCAGCCCCGCACACTGGCCGGCGGCCGGGTGGCGGCCGACGGCCGCCTGGTCACCAAGATCGTCATCGCGATCAACCTCGCCCTGTTCATCGCCGTGCAGGTGGCCGGAGACCGGTTGGTGGACGAGCTGTCGCTGATCGGCTACGCGTACAGCCCGCCGCTCGGTGAGGTGGTGGGGGTCGCGGACGGTGAGTGGTACCGGCTGCTGACCTCCGCCTTCCTCCACCAGGAGATCCCGCACTTCGTCTTCAACATGCTGGGCCTGTGGATCATCGGCGGGATCGTCGAGCCGGAGCTCGGGCGGATCCGTTACGCCACGATGTGCCTGCTCTCCGGGATCTCCGGCTCCGCGCTGGCCTATCTGCTCGCCGCGCCGAACCAGCCCTCGCTCGGCGCCTCGGGCATCGTCTTCGGCCTGATCGGCTCCTGGGCGGTGCTCACCCGCCGCCGCCGGTACGACATGCGGCCGGTCGTTCTCTTCGTGGCCCTGTCGCTGCTGCTGACCTTCACCCGCCCCGGCATCTCCTGGGAGGCGCACATCGGCGGCCTCGTCGGCGGCGCCCTGGTGACCTACGGCCTGGTGCACGCGCCGCGCGCCCGGCGCGCCCTGGTGCAGTACGCGGCCTGTGGACTCGTGGTCCTGATCGATGTCGGCCTGGTCCTCGCCCGCTCCGCCGCGCTCACCTGAGCGACAGGGGCTGTGGACGAGCTCTTCGGAAAGCTTTCCCCAGAGTTATCCACAGCGCGTGGCGGATCGGCGGCACCCCGTGGGGAACAACTGTGCCCCTCGCCTCTGAGCTGGGCTTTTCCAGCTCGGGCGAGGGGCGGCGCGTCCCCTGGATGGGGGTCACGCAGTCGGACCGGCGTCAACCCCGGCCTGAGTTATCCACAGATCTTCGTAAGTTATCCAGTGCTGTGCACAACGCTGTGGATAAGTTCAGGGCAAGGCTTGACTGCCGCGGTCGGGAGGCCCTGCTCCTCGGACGCGAGGCCCTGCTCCGCGCTCGGCAGGAGCTGCTCCTCGGTCGGGAGGCGCTACTTCCACTGGGTGGAGACGCCGAACCCGGCCGCGATGAAGCCGAAGCCCACCACGATGTTCCAGTTGTTGAGGGACTTCACCGGCAGCGTGCCGTCGGTGAGGTAGAAGACGACGATCCACACCAGCCCGATCAGGAACAGCGCCAGCATCACCGGAGCCACCCAGCTGCGGTTCGTCAGCTTGATGTTGGTGGCCTGCTTGGCGGGCGGAGGCGTGAAGTCGGCCTTCTTGCGGATACGTGACTTCGGCACGAGGGACTCTCCTGTCGATGCGCTGCGTGACCGCGCAGGGAACTGTGGCTGGCGCCGGGATGTGACGCAGGAGGACCACTGCGTCCCCCGGGCGTCCGTTAGCGTAGTGGTTCCACGGCACCGAAGGGGATCAGGGTACGTTGAGCAATTCCGCCGACTCTCCCCCCGGGCCGGTCCGACCTTCCCCATGGCGGCCCGTCCGGGTACTGACCGCTGCCGTTTTCGCCCTCGCCGGTCTGATCTTCGTCACCAGCTTCAACACCGCCAAGGGCACCAACATCCGCACGGACGCCTCCCTGCTGCGGCTCTCCGACCTGATCGAGGAGCGCAGTCACAAGAACGCGACCCTGGACGAGTCCACCGCCGCGCTGCGCGAGCAGGTGGACGCCCTGGCCGCCCGCGACGACGGCTCCACCCGCGCCGAGGACGAACGGCTGCACGCCCTGGAGGCGGCCGCCGGCACCACCGAGACCTCCGGGCCCGGACTGACCGTCACCCTCAACGACGCCCCGCCCAACGCCCAGGCGGCCCCCGGCTACCCCGAACCGCAGGCCAACGACCTCGTCATCCACCAGCAGGACCTCCAGGCCGTCGTGAACGCCCTCTGGAAGGGCGGGGCCAAGGGCATCAAGGTCATGGACCAGCGGCTCATCTCGACCAGCGCCGTGCGCTGCGTGGGCAACACGCTGATCCTCCAGGGCCGGGTCTACTCGCCGCCCTACAAGATCACCGCCGTGGGTGACCGGGGAAAGCTGAACAAGGCGCTCGCCGACTCCCCGGCGATCCAGAACTACCAGCTGTACGTGAAGGCGTACGGGCTCGGCTGGAAAGTCGACGAGCACGGAGCGGTGACTCTTCCCGGCTACTCGGGCACAGTGGACCTCCACTACGCGAAGCCGGTGAGCTAGAGCCGGCGACGGGGAGGGCCGGGTGGGGCTGTCCGTACGACTGGTCGTGAGGACCCTCAGCGAGCTCTGCATCACCGTCGGAACGGTGATCGTCCTCTTCGTCGCCTACGTCGTGTTCTGGACGGGAATCAAGGCCGACAGCGCGACGGCGGGCCAGGTCGAGCTCCTGCAGCGCGCCTGGGTGGACCAGCCTCTCCCCTCCACCCCGCCCACCTCACCCGCCCCAGCGGCCCCCGGCGCCCCGGTCCCACCCTCCACCGCGCCCGTCCCCAAGCCGTACCCGGCGGGCAAGGGTTTCGCCGTCATGTACATCCCCCGCTTCGGCAAGGACTGGGAGTGGCCCGTCCTGGAGGGCACCGCGACCGCCACCCTGAAGAAGGGCCTCGGCCACTACGCCTCCACCGCCCGCCTCGGGGAGACCGGCAACTTCTCCGTGGCCGGCCACCGCCGCACGTACGGAGATCCGTTCAAGGACTTCCCCCGGCTCCGCCCGGGTGACGCGGTGGTCCTCACCGACGGCACCACCTGGTTCACCTACCGGATCGACCGGACGCCGTACCGGACCGTCCCCACCGACATCGGTGTGATCGACCCGGTACCCCGGCCCCTGAAGAAGAACGCGGCCGGCTTCACCGGGCCCGGCCGCTATCTCACCCTCACCACCTGCGAGCCGGAGTGGGGAAGCAGCCACCGCCTGATCGCCTGGGCGCACCTGGACGCGACCCAGCCTGTGACGCAGGGCAAGCCGCCGTCTTTGGCCGGCTGACCCCTCTCGGGGGCATCGCCCCGTACTCTGGGTCCCGTAACGAACGGAAGGGGCAGCGGACCTCATGTACGGCTGGATCTGGCGGCATCTGCCGGGCAACGCGTGGGTGCGGGGGATCATCTCGCTCGTACTCGTCCTCGCGGTCGTCTACGCGCTCTTCCAGTACGTGTTCCCCTGGGCGGAGCCGCTGCTTCCGTTCAACGATGTGACGGTGGACGCCTAGTGAGCGCGCGGATTCTCGTCGTCGACAACTACGACAGCTTCGTCTTCAATCTCGTCCAGTACCTCTACCAGCTCGGCGCGGAGTGCGAGGTACGGCGCAACGACGAGGTCGAGCTGAGCCACGCCCAGGACGGTTTCGACGGCGTCCTGCTCTCCCCCGGGCCCGGCACGCCCGAACAGGCCGGTGTCTGCATCGACATGGTCCGCCACTGCGCCGCCACCGGGGTCCCCGTCTTCGGCGTCTGCCTGGGCATGCAGTCGATGGCCGTCGCGTACGGCGGCGTCGTCGACCGCGCCCCCGAGCTGCTGCACGGCAAGACCTCCCCGGTCCGCCACGAGGGCAAGGGCGTCTTCGCGGGCCTCCCGTCGCCGTTCACCGCGACCCGCTACCACTCGCTGGCCGCCGAACCCGCGGCGCTGCCCGCCGAGCTGGAGGTCACGGCCCGGACCGAGGACGGCATCATCATGGGGCTGCGCCACCGGGAACTGGCCGTCGAGGGCGTGCAGTTCCACCCCGAGTCGGTGCTGACGGAGCACGGTCACCTGATGCTCGCCAACTGGCTGGAGCAGTGCGGCGACAAGGGGGCGGTCGGACGGTCGGCGGGGCTCGCGCCGGTGGTGGGCAAGGCTGTCGCGTGACGGCGGGGTCGCCGTGGTTCCGGGCGACGCAGGAGCCGGAACCCGAACCGGAGCAGCAGCGGCCGGAACCGGCGCCGCGGTACGAGGAGCCGGCGTACGGCACCCCGGCGTACGAGACGTCGTACGAAACCCAGGGCTACGAAACCCCGGGCTACGAGACCGCGGCGCAGGAGACCACGGCCTACGAGACGACCGGGTACGGGACGACCGGGTACGAGGCCACGGCCTACGATCCGATACCCGCGCCGTCTTCCGATCCGTCCTCCACGCCGTCGCCCGTGCCGTCCCCCGAGCCGCTTCCGGGGCCCTACGAGCCGTCTCCTGAGCCCTACGAGCCGGTCGACGGGACGATGGCGCTGCGGACCGTGGAGCCGGCCGCGTCGCCGCTCCACGGCCCCGGCAGGGCCGAGCGCCGCCGCGCCGCCAAGGGCCGCGGCCGCCGAGGCGGCACGA
>NZ_JAGGOS010000018.1:0-49752 GCF_018614205.1 Streptomyces sp. ISL-36
CCCCGGCGGCCGCAGCGTCGGCGTCGCCACCCGGAAGACCGGCCGGGCCGACCAGGCCTACCGGGCCGTACGCGCGGTCGCCCAGGTCGTCCTCCGCCTCCGCACGCGCGCGGCGCTCGTCAAGGCGTTCGCCCATGCGATTCAGGCTGTCGCCCAGCCGGGCCAGCCATCCTGGCAGTCTCGACATGCTCTTCCCTCTTCCCCCGCTCACTCTCCCGCTCACCCCCCGGAGAGCCCGACGAACCCCGAACCTACACGCACGGAGCCCCTCACCGTAGGACGGTGAGGGGCTCCACGAGGTTGAGCTCGCCGGTCTAGTACCAGCGGTTCGCCTGCCAGAACGACCACGCGCCACAGGGGCTGTCGTAGCGGCTGTTCATGTAGTTCAGGCCCCACTTGATCTGGGTCGCCGGGTTGGTCTGCCAGTCGGCGCCGGCCGACGACATCTTCGAACCCGGGAGGGCCTGGACGAGACCGTAGGCACCCGAGGAGGCGTTGGTCGCGCGGTAGTTCCAGCCGGACTCGTGGTCCACGATGTTGCTGAAGCACTGGAACTGCGAGGCCGGGATCATCTGGCGGGCGATCGCCTTGACCTCGGCGATGGAGTACGAGCCCTGGGCGCTGAAGCTCGACGCGTCGCGCAGCGAGGAGCGGTTGGCGCGCTCGGCGGCCTCCTTGCGCTCCTTCTCCGCCTCGTCGGCGGCCTGCTTCTTCGCCTCGGCGTCCTTGGCGGCCTGGAGGCGGGCGGCCTCCTCCGCGGACTTCTTCGCGGAGGCATCCGCGGCGGCGGCCTGGACGTCGGCCTGCTCGGAGAGCGAGGCGATCTGTACCTGGGCCTGCTCGCCCACGGGAATGTCCGCGAGCAGCGTGGTGTCGGCCGCGGTGGCCTCGAAGTTGTCGTCCGAGGGCTGGGTGCTGCCCGAGGCAACGCCCACGACGGCGCCGACGGTGGTGACCGCAGTGGCCGAAGCCACCGCGAATCCCCGGACCGAGATCCGGCTCACACGGTTTCCTTCCAGCATCGCCCACGCAGGTGACCAAGCGGGCGAAATCGTGCCCCTGGCGCTGGTCTTCGACGTAATGGGTCACAGAAGACACGGGCCCGTGGTGCTGTGGGCGGCATACGGCGAACGGTTGTTGAGTTGTGTGGTGCCGCACCGCTGGGGGTGCACGTGTGCCGTATGCGGGGCCTGACGGAAGCAAGACTCTGCCGGACGCCGACGCCGCAAGGCAATTCTGTGTTGCGTGTGAAAGCTCACACCCCGTCCGTCACAACGGTTTTGGTCGATTCTGCGGACAGCACGGCGCCGCCCGGCTAAGCTCCTGCGCTCTGCCGGGCGGCGCCAACTCTCGTACGGGTACGGGACGGACGGGCCCGTACTAAACGGTCAGTTCGGTCCATCCTCCAGCATTTCGGTCACGAGCGCGGCGATCTGGGAGCGCTCGGAGCGGGTGAGCGTGACATGGGCGAAGAGCGGATGTCCCTTCAGCTTCTCGACCACGGCGACGACTCCGTCGTACCGACCGACCCTGAGGTTGTCGCGCTGGGCGACGTCGTGGGTGAGCACCACACGGGAGTTGGCCCCGATCCGGGACAGAACGGTCAGCAGGACGTTCCGCTCGAGGGACTGGGCCTCGTCCACGATGACGAACGCGTCGTGGAGGGAGCGGCCCCGGATGTGGGTGAGCGGCAGGACCTCCAGCATGCCGCGACCGAGCACCTCCTCGATGACGTCCCGGCCGGCGACCGCCGAGAGGGTGTCGAAGACCGCCTGAGCCCAGGGGCTCATCTTCTCGGCCTCGCTGCCCGGCAGATAGCCGAGCTCCTGGCCGCCGACCGCGTACAGCGGACGGAACACCATCACCTTCTGGTGCTGCCGGCGCTCCAGGACCGCCTCCAGGCCCGCGCAGAGCGCCAGCGCGGACTTGCCGGTGCCGGCCCGGCCGCCCATCGAGATGATGCCGACGTCCGGGTCGAGGAGCAGGTCGAGGGCGATCCGCTGCTCGGCGCTGCGACCGCGGATGCCGAACACCTCCCGGTCGCCCCGCACCAGACGAACGTTTCCCTCCGCCGTGATCCGGCCGAGCGCCTTGCCCCGCTCGGACTGCAGTACCAGACCCGTGTGCACCGGCAGCTCGGCGGCCTCCGGGACGTACAGGGATTCCTGGTCGTAGAGGATGTCCACCTGGTCGGCGCCAAGGGTCAGTTCGGACATTCCGGTCCAACCGGAGTCCGTGATGGCCAGTTCGGCGCGGTACTCCTCGGCGAGGAGACCGACCGATGAGGCCTTGATACGCAGCGGCAGGTCCTTGGAGACGACCGTGACGTCGTACCCCTCGGCCTGGAGATTGCGCGCGACCGCCAGGATCCGTGAGTCGTTGTCCCCCAACCGGTAGCCGGCCGGGAGCACGCCGGGGTCGGAATGGTTCAGCTCGACACGCAGGGTGCCGCCCAGTTCCCCGATGGGGAGCGGGGCGTCGAGGCGCCCGTACCGGACCCGGAAGTCGTCCAGGAGGCGCAGGGCCGCCCGGGCGAAGTAGCCGAGCTCGGGGTGGTGCCGCTTGGCCTCCAACTCGGTGACCACGACGATCGGCAGCACGACCTCGTGCTCGTCGAAGCGGGACACGGCGTTGGGGTCGGCCAGCAGGACGCTGGTGTCGAGAACGTAGGTGCGCCTGTCGGACAAGCGGCGCTTAGTGCTGGTCACCACGGAAGGACAGACCCCCTCTGAAGACCCCTGCGAGGGCGGGGCGCGACGGAATCGGTGTCGCTGCGGGATGGGACCGGGCTCTGGCCACAAAACGCGGGCCGAGCGCCGGCCCTCCGCTTCGTCCGTACATGTCCTGCACGGTCGTCCTGGTGCAACGGGCCTCCCGGGTGGCGGTCTCCGTGCCGCTCACTCTGAAAGGGATATGCCCTCGAACACGCGTTACCATGCGCGGGCATATGACGACGCGTTCGGGAACAGCGGGTGACTCGCGGCGGGGCGGCCGAGGGCGCGGGAGAGCCGGGCGGCGGCGCGGGAGAGTCCGGACTCGGGCGCGGGAGAGCCGGACTCGGGCGCGGGAGAGCCCGGGCGGGAGCTGCGGGGAAGCGCCGGGCGGGGGCCGCGGGGGAAGGGCCGGGTTCAGGTGCCGTAACGGCGGTGCCGGGCGGCGTAGTCGCGCAGCGCCCGCAGGAAGTCGACCTTCCGGAAGGCCGGCCAGTGGACCTCGCAGAAGTAGTACTCCGAGTGCGCGCTCTGCCACAGCATGAAACCGGACAGGCGCTGCTCGCCGCTGGTACGGATCACCAGATCGGGGTCGGGCTGGCCGCGCGTGTAGAGGTGCTCGGAGATGTGTTCGACGTCGACGATCTCCGCGAGCTCCTCGAAGCTCGTCCCCTTCTCCGCGTGCTCCAGGAGCAGCGAACGGACCGCGTCCGCGATCTCCTGGCGGCCGCCGTAGCCGACGGCGACGTTGACGAGTATCCCCGTGTTGTCGTGGGTGGCCTGCTCGGCCTCCTTCAGCACGGACTGCGTCCGGGCGGGCAGGAGGTCCGCTGTGCCCACGTGGTGGACCCGCCAGCGGCCGTCGGAGGCCAGGGCGCGCACGGCGTCCTCGATGATGGCGAGCAGCGGGACGAGCTGCTCCTCGGGCCGGTTCAGGTTGTCCGTGGAGAGCATCCAGAGCGTGACGACCTCGACGTCGGTCTCGGCGCACCAGCCGAGCAGCTCCTGGATCTTGTCCGCGCCGGCCTTGTGCCCCTGTTCGGGGGTGCCACCGGAGGCCTTGGCCCAGCGCCGGTTGCCGTCGAGGATCACGCCGATGTGCTTGGGCACCTGGTCGTGGTCGAGGCGGCCTTCCACCCGGCGTGCGTAGAGCCCGTACACCAGGTCGCGCAGGTTCACTGTTCTTAACCCCTCCATGCCGCGTCGGTCCCCGAAGCCGCCACATTACTGCGCACGGGTCAAAGGCTCCCAGCCCGGGACTGTCACAAGTCCGTGATAAGCAGAGATACGTGACTGATTCCCCTCTCTACCGCGCTTCCGCGGACCGGTACGACCACATGGAGTACCGCCGCGCCGGCCGCAGTGGGCTGAAGCTTCCCGCCGTCTCGCTGGGCCTGTGGCACAACTTCGGCGACGACCGCACGCTCGACTCGCAGCGGGCGATCCTGCGCCGCGCCTTCGACCTCGGCGTCACCCACTTCGACCTGGCGAACAACTACGGGCCGCCGCCCGGCTCCGCCGAGCTGAACTTCGGCAAGCTCTTCGCCCAGGACTTCGCGCCCTACCGGGACGAGCTGATCGTCTCGACGAAGGCCGGCTATCTGATGCACCCCGGGCCGTACGGCGAGTGGGGTTCGCGCAAGTACCTGATGTCGTCGCTCGACGCCTCGCTGAAGCGGATGGGCCTCGACCACGTCGACATCTTCTACTCGCACCGCTTCGACCCGCACACCCCGCTGGAGGAGACGATGGGGGCGCTCGCCTCCGCCGTCCAGCAGGGCAAGGCGCTGTACGTCGGTGTCTCCTCGTACACCAGCGAGCAGACCGCCGAGGCCGCCGGGATCCTCAAGGACATGGGCGTCCCCGCCCTCATCCACCAGCCGTCGTACTCGATGATCAACCGCTGGACCGAGGAGGACGGCCTCCTCGACACGCTGGAGGCGGCCGGCATGGGCTGCATCTCCTTCGTGCCGCTGGCCCAGGGGCTGCTCACCAACAAGTACCTGAAGGGCGTCCCGGAGGGCTCGCGCGCGACGCAGGGCAAGTCCCTCGACCCGAACCTGCTCTCCGACGAGGTGCTGAGGCGGCTGCGCGGCCTCGCGGACATCGCCGAGCGCCGCGGGCAGTCGCTGGCGCAGCTGGCGCTGTCGTGGGTGCTGCGCGACGAGCGGATGACCTCCGCGCTGATCGGCGCGTCCAGCGTCGGGCAGCTGGAGGAGAACGTGGCCGCGCTGGCGGGGCCGCCACTGACCGCGGAGGAGCTGAAGGAGATCGACGTCTTCGCGGTGGACACCGAGGGCACCAACATCTGGGCCGGACGGGGCTGAGACGGGGCCGAGGCGGGGCCGAGAGGGTTCCCGGAGTGCGCCGAGAGGGAGATGAGGTCGGCGCGTGAACAAAAAACGGGCCGGTCCGTGGGGGGGATACGGACCGGCCCGAGGGGGGGTTTCCACCATAACCCTTCATTAGTGGTGCTGGGTGCCATGCGCCGCCGATGGTCTGCCTCGGAAGCCGCGGAGCCCAGTCGGGACAAGGGCTGTGGGCCCCGTGGCGGGTTTGCGCCCCGGCGTGGCGGCGGGTTCCGTACCTCCCAAGGGGGACCCTCGGGGACGGGCCCACGGTTGACGCACGCGGACGCGATCGGGCGGTCGGGCGAGTGGCGCCGGGGTCGCGCCGGGTCAGGCGGCCTGTTCGGCCTTGCGGGCGAGGATCTCCGTCATGAAGCGGTCGCCCCACTCCCCCAGCGGCAGCAGCGCCGTGTTCAGCGCCTCGCCGAGTTCGGTCAGGGAGTACTCCACCCGGGGCGGGACCTCCCGGTAGATCTCGCGGTGCACGATGCCGTCCGCCTCCAGCTCGCGCAGCTGCTGGATCAGCACCTTCTCGCTGACCCCGGTGATCTGCCGTCCGAGCTCCCCGAAGCGGGTCGTGCCGTGGGCGTGCAGCGCCCACAGGATGAGCGGCTTCCACTTGCCGCCCACCACGTCGACGGCCGCGTCGAGCCCACAGTCGTACGCCGTCTTCCCCTTGGCCATCGCCAACTCCTCGATTCTTCCCGACTGTTCGGTCAAGGCGGACAGCCTCCGACCTATTCCGACCCTACGGTCGGGGCATGACGACCACCCCACCACACGTCGGCTGGGCCGAGGCCGACGCCCGCAGGATCCACCGGCAGTTTCTGGACGAGCCGGCCGGCACGACGCCCGCCGAGGTGACCGCGGCGATGCTCGGCGCGCACGCCCAGATCCTCTCGGCCGCCGAGCTGTCCGTGGCGCTGCGCACGGCGAAGGCGACCCGGGCGGACGTACGGTCGGCGCTCCGGGGCGACCGCGCCGACGGGGCGGACCGAACGAACCGGACGGGCCGGACGGACCGGACTCTGATCAAGACGTACGGTCCGCGCGGCACCGTGCATCTGCTGCCCACGGCCGACCTTCCGCTGTGGACGGGGGCGCTCTCCTCGATCCCCACCGGCAGGAGCTCGATGCCCGCGGACGTACGGATGACGCCGGCGCAGACCGACGAGGTCGTGGCCGCGATCGCGGACGCGCTGACCGGCGCCGAGCTGACCGTGGACGAACTGACGGACGCGATCGTGGCGCGTACCGGCCCGTGGGCGGGCGACCGGGTGATGGACGCCTTCCAGGACAAGTGGCCGCGCTGGCGCCAGGTGACGCACACGGCCGCCCACCGCGGGGTCCTGTGCTTCGGCGCGGACCGGGGCCGGAAGGTCACGTACACCCATCCCGGCGTCCGGCCCGCCGACGGGACGGCGGCGCTCGGCGAGCTGGTGGAGCGCTATCTCCACGCGTACGGCCCCGCGAGCCCCCGGCACTTCGCCAAGTGGCTGGCGGCGCCGGACCGGTGGGCCGGTGAGCTGTTCGCCGGGCTGGCCGGGGAGGGGCGGATCGAGGAGGTCTCCTTCGAGGGCGAGTCGGCGTGGGTCGTCGCCGGGGACACGGAGTTCCCGGACGAGCCGGCGCGCGGGGTGCGGCTGCTGCCGTACTTCGACGCGTTCACGATCGCCTCGCAGCCGCGCGAGCGCCTCTTCCCGGGCGAGGCCTACGGGCGGGCACTGGCGGGCGGGCAGGCGGGCAACTTCCCGGTGCTGCTGATCGACGGGACGGTGGCCGGGGTGTGGCATCAGCGGAGGTCGGGGAAACGGATCGCGGTCACCGTGGAGCCGCTGCCCTCGGCCGGGACGCTGGGCGCGGCGCGGCTGCGTGAGCTGGCGGAGCAGGCGGAGCGGGTGGGGGCGGTCCTGGAGGGGACGGCGGAGCTGACGGTGGGGACGGTGACGGTCGGCCCGCACGCGTGAGGTGCTTCTGGCCCTGCGGGTGGGGTCCGCGGGCCCGGCGCGCGAGGTCCGGGCCGCGTGCGTGACGTTCGCGGCCGCGCGTGTCGGGTGGCGGCCGGTGAGGGCTCGGCTCAGCGTGCCGCGTCGGGGGCCGGGCGGTGGAGGAGTGTCAGGCCGTCGCGGCGGGCGACGACCTCGTAGCCGTGCCGCTCCTGCGCGGCCTTCAGCTCCGCCTCCTGCTGCTCGATCGGGTAGGGCCAGTGTCCGGTCTTGTACGGCCATGCCTCCGGCGCCTGGGCGTCGTGGAGGATCCACTCCGTGGTGGGCGGCGGGAAGGTCTTCCGCTCGTACTGGTAGAGCTTGCTGTCCACCGGGAAGGTCGGGAAGACGACGACCGTGCACCGCGCGGTGAGCTGCGGGACCAGCCGGTTGGAGACGGCGACGGTGGCGCCGTCCGGGATCTTCCCGAGCAGTTCGCGGGCGGCCTCGATGTGCGGTGTGGTCCGCCAGGTGGCCCGCTGGGCGAGCTGGGCCAGCGGGAAGGAGGGGATCATCACCGCGGTCACGACGAGCACGGTGGCCAGCGAGGCCCGCACGTGGCGGGCGGCGAGCGGGTGGTCGTCGCGGCGCCAGACGGCGAGGGCGTCGATGAGTCCGGCGAAGACGACCGGCATGAGGATCGCGCTGTAGTGGAAGGCCGTGCCCCAGTGGAAGCCGTTCTCGGAGACCATCCGCCAGGCGAGGGTCGGGATGGCGATCGCCGAGAGCGGTGAGCGCAGGGCGAGCAGGGCGGACGGCGCGAAGACCAGGATCAGGGTCATGACCTTGATGTCCGGGCGCAGGGCGTCGAGCGGGGCGTGGGCGAGGGTGGAGAGCAGCGAGCCGTAGCCGTCGGAGAGGTTCCCGCCGTGGGCGTAGTCGCCGCCGGGGTTGAAGGCCGGCAGCAGGAACTTGATCTCGATCAGTGAGCCGATCAGTCCGGCCGCGGCGGTGATGACGCCGAGCCGGCGGGGACCCTTGATCGCGATGAGGACGCCGACGGCGGCGAGGGTGAGGCCAAGGTCCTCCTTGATGAGCAGGAGGGGTGCGGCCCAGGCGACGGCGGCGCCCCAGCGCCGGCTGCCGAGGGCCTCCAGGCTGAACGCGAGCAGCGGTACGGCGAGGGCCACCTCGTGGAAGTCGAAGGCGGCGGCCGAGGCGATGCCCCAACTGAGCCCGTATCCGGCGGCGATCACATGGGCGGCCCGTCGGCCGAGTACCCGCAGGGCCCAGCGGGCGAGGGGGACGACGGCGAGGGCGAGGAGGGCCGACTGGGCGATCAGCAGACAGAGGGGAGAGGGCCAGAGCCGGTAGAGGGGCGCGAGTGCGGCGAGGAGGGGGTGGAAGTGGTCGCCGAGAAGGTTGAAGCCCTGACCGCGCAAGGGGACGACGGGGGCTCGTAGTTCGGCGTAGGCGCGGACGGCCTGCTCGAAGATGCCCAGGTCGTAGCCGGTGGTACGGAGGAGGAGGTGGCGGCGCACGGCGACGGTCGCGTAGAGGAGGCACAGCGCGGCGGCCCACGCCCAGGGCAGGAGGGCGGACGCTCTCCGGGGCAGCCGGAGGGCCGCCGGAACGACCTGGATGCTTCTGTCAGCAATTGTCCGCATGTGACGGGATGCTAGGACGGGAACCTCAGGGGGTGGCGGAGAGCGCGCCGAGGAGCAGGCCGAGCAGGGCGCCGCCGAGCATGAAGGGCCCGAACGGGATCGCGGAGGTGCGGGTTCCGCGCCGGGCGACGACCAGGCCGAGTCCGTAGAGCGAGCCGAGGAGGAAGCCCGCGAACGTACCGGCGAAGAGGATGCCCCAGCCGTACCAGCCGAGGGCGGCCCCGAGGGAGAGGGCGAGCTTCACGTCGCCGAAGCCCATGCCGTTCGGATGGATCAGGAAGAGCGTGAAGTATCCGCCGCCGAGGGCGGATCCGCCGAGCAGCGCGTGGAGCCAGGACCCGCCGTCGTACGGCAGGAGTTCTGCGCCGGCGAGGAGCAGGGGGGTGGCGGCGGCGAGCGGGAGCGTGAGCTGGTCGGGCAGCCGGTGCACGCGGACGTCGACGGTCGCCAGGAGCACGGCGAAGGGCGCGTACAGCAGCCAGACGAGCAGCTCGGGCCGGGGCCCGGCGGCCAGAGCGAGCGCGGCGCAGGTGAGGCCGGTGAGGAGGGGGGCTGTGAAGCGGGGGCCGGTGAGTGGGGGGCCGGTGAGTGGGCGCGGGACGGTCGAGGGCGGGGCCGGGGCGGGCGCCTGGGTCTGGACCTCTGTCGCAGGCGGGGCCTCTGCCGTCGGAGGCGGGACTTGGATGGAGGAAGACGGGGCTTCGGTGGCGCAGGTGCGGCAGGCCGGGGTGCCGAGCCAGCCGCCCGCGGGTCCCACGAGGGCGTGTCCCGCCGGGCAGCTGTCCCGCCACCGCTCCTCCGGCTCGACGGAGAGCCGGTACGCGGCGCGCGGCACGAGCAGCCCGGTGGCGGCGCCCCACAGGGCGGCGACGGCGATCAGCGTGGCGTACACGCGCGGCACCCTACCCACCCCTGCCGCTACGGTCTCCCCATGGGGAGTCTGGGGAGTACGGGGAGATGGCACGACGGAACCGGCACACTGACCGTCCCCGGAGGGACGGTCGAGCTGGAGATCGCGGCCTCGTACCGGGCGCGGCGGCGTGGTCTGCTCGGCCGGGACGGGATCACGGGCGCGCTCCTGATCACGCCGACCAACAGCGTGCACACCTTCGGCATGCGCTTCACCATCGACGTGGCCTACCTGGACCGCACACTCACCGTCCTCGACGTGGTGACGATGAGGCCCGGGCGGCTCGGGATGGTCCGCTTCCGGGGCAGGCACGTGCTGGAGGCGGAGGGCGGCGCGATGGCGGGCTGGGGCGTGCGGCCGGGCGTACGGGTCACGGCGGCCCCGAGCCGAGCAGCGTGAACGCTCCGTAGCCGGCGGAGGCGAGTGCGAGCCCGGCCAGGACCAGCACCCGGTTGCGTATCCGGAGCCGCACCAGCGCCGTCGCCGCCGGGAGCAGCAACCCGAACGCGGGCATCATCAGGCGCGGTCGGGAGCCGAAGTACGCGGCTCCGATGAGGGAGATCACGACGACGGCGATCGTGTACACGAGCAGCGGCAGCGGCTGCTGCTGCCGTACACAGAGCACCACCAGCCACCCGAGCAGGCCGAGAGCCGCACACAGACCGAGGGCGGCGAGCGGCGGGAGACCCCAGATGAAGCGGGCGAGCGCGATCCCGCCGTCGATGGAGTTGCCCCAGGCGGCCTGGACGTCGAAGTAGGCGGTGCCACTGTCCTGCCGGACGCCGACGTACACGATGTACGCGAGCCACCCCAGCGGCGCGAGGAGCACGCCGGCCACCATCCGGACCGGCAGCCTACGGTCGCGGACGGCCGTGACCAGCGCCGTGATCCCGATCGCGGCGATGAGCGCGGCGGCGGTCGGCCGGGTGAGCCCTGCGCACACGCAGAGCGCTCCGGCCAGGATCCAGCGCTCGCGCAGCACCGCGAGGACCGACCAGGCGGCGAGAGCCGTGAAGAGCGTCTCGGTGTACGCCATCGACTGCACGAAGGCGGTCGGGTACACGCCCCAGAGGACGGCGAGCGCGACCCCGGCGGGCCGGCCGGCGATGTGCGCGCCGACGGCGTAGATGCCCCAGGCGGCGGCGAGCGAGGCGGTCCAGGAGACGAGCAGACCTGCGGTGGCCGCGTCGAAGGGGAGGGCCCGTGCGAGGAAGGGGAAGAGCGGGAAGAAGGCGAGGTCGGAGTGGACGCTGCCGTTGGGGAGGGTGACCTCGTAGCCGTATCCGTGCTCGGCGATCCGGGTGTACCAGACGGAGTCCCAGCGGCCCTTGAGGCGGTGCAGCCCGTCCTTGCCGGTCATGGCGGCGGCGAGGGCGAGGACGGCCAGGCCGAGGACGCGGGTGGCGGCGTAACCGCCGAGCGCGACGGCGAGGGCCTGTGGGGGGCGGGGCCGATCGTGGGACATGCGCTCGATTATGTCCGGATCGCTCCGGGCGGCTCGCCCATGATCTCCGACGTTATCCACAGGGGATGCGAACGATCCGGGCGGCGGGGATCGTTGGGCCATGGAGGACGTGGTGGGTGTGGCGAGCATCGCCCGGGGCGGGGTGCTCCTGGCGGTATGGGCGTACGCGGCGGGCTGGTCGCACGGCCGGTTGCGGAGGCGGCTGGCCGCCGAGGGATGGCAGCGGATCTGCCGGGGCGCGTGGGCCGCCCCGGGAAAGGAGGTGGACTGGAAGGTCAGAGCGACGGCGATCCAGCTGCTGCGCCCGGAGCTGGTGGGCAGCCACGGCACGGCGGCGGCCGTGCACCGGATCGAACGCCTCGGAGGTGACGAGCCGTTCGACGTCCTCGACTTCATCGTCCGGCGCGCGTCACTCGCCCACGCCGGAGAGGGGCTGCGCGTCCGCTCCACGGCCCACCTGACGGACCAGGACTGTCTCACCCGAAGAGGCCTGCGGGTGACCGGTCCGGCCAGGACCGTCGGTGACCTGATACGGAGCTGCGCCACACGCGAGGAGGCAGTGGTGGTGGCGGACTCCTCCCTGTCCCGCCGCACGGTCCGGGGCGTACGGCGGGAGCCCTTGGTCCGGCACGGGGACCTGGCAGCCGAACTGGCCGCGCGGCGGCCGGGCGCGGTCCGCGCCCGTGCCTGGCTGCGCCTGGCCGACGCGGCCGCCGGCTCCGCGGCCGAGACGGTCGCCCGCCTGCGCATGCACGACGCGAACCTCCACCCGGAGTCCCAGCCGTTCCTCCACACCCGCTCGGGCCGGGCGCTGCGCCCCGACTTCCTCTTCCGCGCGGCGGGCCTGGCGGTCGAGATCGAGGGCTTCGCCTTCCACGGCACCCGCCACGCCCACGACCGCGACGTGCGCCGCTACAACGACCTGACGGACTGCCCGGCCGTCCGCCGGATCCTGCGCTTCACGGCACGGGACGTCTTCCACCGGCCGGAGCACATGATCGTGGCGATCAGGGGAGCGCTGGGGCACCTGGCGTGAGCACTCGTCCTCCGGGGGCCGGCCCCTGTGTCAGCCGCCCGTCGTGCGGGGGAAGGAGATCTCGACGCGACGGTTCTTCGTCCGGCCTTCCTCGGTGCGGTTGTCGGCGATGGGGTAGTCCTCGCTGTACCCGCGGATGTCGAAGGTCGTCCCCGGGTCGAGGTTCTTGGCGAGCTCCTGCTGGACGGCGTCGGCGCGCTGCTTGGAGAGCTTCATGCCGTGCTCGTACGTACCGAGGTTGTCGGTGAAGCCGAAGACACGGACCTTGCTTGAGCCCTGCTTGTTGATCTCGACGGCGATGGCGGCGATGCGGGCGGTGGCGGCGCTGCTGAGCTTGGCGCTGTCCTTGGGGAAGAGGACCTCGGCCTGCAGGGCGAAGGTGACGTCGACGTTGGTGTCCTCCCGCCGCTGCTCACCGCCCTGCTCCTCGACGACCTGCTTGATGTCGAGGATCTTGGCGGGGGCGAGGGTAGCCCCGTCGGGAAGCATGAGCTCGGGAGAGTTCGCGTCGATCTCGGGGGGCGGGGAGGCGCTGGAGGTGGAGCCGGGGGGATCGTCGGCGAGGGCGGGGACGGCGGGGAGCCCGGCGAGGAGAAGGGTGGCGGTGGCGAGGGCGAGGAGGCGGTGGGGAGTGGTCATGGCGGCAGCACCTCAGGAGAGTTTGATGGTGCCGGGTTCGAAGGTGGGCAACTGGAACGAGACCTCTGTGGTGCCGGCCGGAGGGGCCGGGAACTGCATGAAGACGGCGGTGGACCGCCCGGGCCCGAGGCCAGGCAACGCCGTGGTGGTCAACGGCCGTCCATCGGTGTCCCGCAGTACGTAGTAGCGCTTCTTGCCGACAGAGTCCACGAGCGTGGCGCCACCCAGCGAGTTGCCGTGCTTCACCACCTCGGTCTCATCCCCGGCCGTTTGGGCAGGGATGGCTGCAGCGGAGCCCGAAGTGTTCGTCAGCCTTCCCTTGATCGTCAGAAACCCACCGGTGTCGCGTTCTGCCACGTTGATGGAAAGCTCCAACCCCCTCTGGCCTTTGAGAGAGGCGAGCACTTCCGGGGGCTCCTGAGTCTGCGTCTCCGCATTACCGCCACTGGCCTTGGGAGTGCGGGAGCTGGCCGCGGGCTTGTCGCCCTTCTGCTTGTCCTCACCACCGCATCCGGTTGCGACGAGGACCAGTCCGACCGCAAGGGCAACGGCGGCCATTCCCCTGCGGGCCTTCCTTGCGTACCGATCGCTCATGAAACGCGCTTCCTTTACTCGTCATTCGACGGTCAGTCGGCCAGTCGGACAGTGAAGAGGTCTACGGCACGTGGCAGTCGCGGTCGATCCGGGTCGATCTCCCAGGGCTCGCCGGCGCACCACAGGCCAAGGATCGGGCCGGGGTCGCTCGGCGTGGGTGCCGGATCGGGACCTGGCGGCTCAGGACCTGGCGGCTCCGCAGGGGGTTCGGGAGCCTTGAAGGTGCAGCGTGGTTCGATCACGGCCTTGGCCGACGCGACGGCGTGCTGCTTGTCCGTCCCCGGGATCACCGATCCACCGACGGTGTTCAGCGTGCGCACGGTCACGCTGAAACCTTCCTCGCCATCGAGAGGCACGCATCCTTCGTTGCCAAAGAGTTTCGCGTCGTTCTTGGCGGCGAACACACCCGCGCGCCGGCAGGCCGGATCCGTGAGGAAGCGTTCGCCGTCGAGGAAGTCAGGCCACTCGGCAGGGGTGAGTATGACGTCCAGCCAGCCGTCCCGGAGCTGTTCGCGCGCATCTTGGGCTGCCGCCAGCGCGGCCGCGTCAGCAGCCGTCTGCGCACCGTTACGGGTCGAGGCCGCCTGGCCGACCGCAAAGTACACGAACGCAAGCAGGAGCAGCCCTGCCACGACCGTGATGTAGATGGGAAATGCCTGGCCGGAGTCCCGCCTACCGCTCAGCGCTACTCGCCGCCGCCACCGGTGAGTTCGGTGATCTTCTGGGAGATCGCCGTCTTGATCGACTGACCGATGTCCGTGCCGGTGATCGCGATCACGATCGCCACCACCACCACGATGATCCCCAGATACTCGACCGCCGTCTGTCCCCGGTCCCTCGACCCCCCTCGTACCCAACCCGCCACGTGCACCCTGGCCTTGGTCGTGGCCTTCAGCAGCATGTCGGTCATCCTGACCCCCTCCGTCCGCGCCGATGCCGGCATCGGCACCGTACGCCTGCGACCTGGGCGGGGAACAGGGTCCGGGGGCCCAAAGCGCCGTGCGGGGTGCGGGGGTCATGAGAGGGGCCTTGTGCCGAGCCAGGCTGCTATCGCCTCGCTTCTCGTCGTGCTGTGGAGTTTCGCGAAGATGCGGTTGATGTGGTTCTTGACCGTCTTCTCGCTGATGAAGCAGGTGTCCGCGATCTGCCGATTGCTCAGGCCCGACGCGATCAGGTCCATCACCTCCGCCTCCCTCCCACTCAGACCGAACTGTCCCACATTTCGTTGCACCTGCGAAGTGGTTCGGGGAAATTCCATGGGACCCCAAAGACTTGGACCCATCCCACCATGTGCAGTCGCACGCACCACCCCCACCAACGCATTCGCCGCCGTCGGCGTGAAGTGGGCCCGGCCCGCTCTCACGTCGTGGACCGCCGTCACCAGCTCGTCCGCCGTGAACTCGCCGTGGACCAGGTAGCCCCCCGCGCCCAGCCGCAGCGCCTCCTGCACCACGTCGCCCTCCCCGCTGTACGTCAGCATCAGCACCGGGGCCAGCCGCGCCAGCTGCGGCAGGGCCGTGAGGCCGTCGACGTTCGGCATGCGGACGTCCAGGAGGACCAGGTCCGGGCGGTGGCGTTCCGTCTCCGCCAGGGCCGTGCCGCCGTCCGGGGCCTCCGCCACCACGCGGATGTCGGAACGGCCTTCGAGGAGGGAGGTCAGTCCGGCCCGGACGACCGGGTTGTCGTCGGCGACGACCACCGTGAGTGTCATGCGCCGGCCGCCTTTCGCACCGGCAGCTCCAGGCGTACTTCCGTACCCTTCGCCGCCCCGCCCCTCCCGATCCTGAGCCGCGCCCCCACCCCCGCCGCCCGCTCGACCATCCCCACGAGACCGAAGTGGCCCGCCCGGCGCAGGCCGTCCAGGGTGGTCCCCGGGGGCAGGCCGCGGCCGTCGTCGCGGACGCTGATGCGGAGCAGGCCGGCGACGACCCCGGCCGAGACGTCGACCCGGGTCGGGCGGGCGTGCCGGCCCGCGTTCTCCATCGCCTCCGAGGCGATCGTGAGGAGCTGGCGCGCCACCGCGTACGGGACGGGTGGCACCGCCGCCTCCCCGACGCCCCGGTACGCCGCCTCGATGCCCGAACGGCTCGCGAACTCACGTACGCGATCCGACAGTTCCGCGTCCAGGTCCACGCCCACGCTCCCGTACGACTGCCTGCGCAGGTCCGACAGAAGCTCGCGCGACTCCCCCGCCGCCCTTCGCGCCGAACGGGCGACCAGTTCCGCCCGGTGCCGGACCTCCGGCGGATCCATACGGTCCGCCGAGGCCGTCGAAGCCGCCAGGCCGTCCGCGGCCAGCGCCAGGCCGTGCAGGGTCTTGGCCACCGAGTCGTGCATGTCTCGGGCGAGACGGGCCCGTTCCTCCTCCACCGCCTGGGCGGCGGCGAGGCGGGCGCGGGCCTCCGTGAGGGCCTGCGTGGCAGCGCCGAAGCGGAGCAGGAGGTTACGGATCGTCACGCCGAGCGCGCCCGTGATCACGCACAGGCCGGGGAGCAGCGTCGCCTCGCCGAGCGTCGGGTCGAGATGGTGCGGGTCGGAGGTGTGGAGGGCGAGCAGTATCAGCGACTGGAGGCAGGCGAAGAAGGCGGCGCCCCGCCAGCTGTAGACGAGGCCGGCGAGGAGCGGGGTGCAGACGCTCACGTAGCCGAGGGTGCTCTGCGGGCCGGCCGTGACGAGCAGCAGCGAGCCGAAGAGGGTGTCGGCGGCCAGCAGCGTCGGATGCCTGAGGAGCAGGGGGCCGAACCGTTCCCAGTCCCTGAACAGCACGTACGACCCCATGAAGGTGACCAGGACCGCCGCGCCGACGAGCCAGGTCGCGAGGCCGTCCGCCGCACCGAGCAGGGCGGCCGGGCTCGCCAGGGCGATCATGGCCAGGCGGAAGCCGAAGACCTGGCGGCACATCGCCTGGAGGGCGTTGACCTGGATGTCCGGAGTGCTCGCCATGCCCCCCGGCACAACCGGGGCACTCGCCCCGCCCGGGGCACTCGCCCCGCCCGGGGCACTCGCCCCGCCCGGGGCACTCGCCCCGCCCGAGGCACTCGCCACGCCCGGCATACCCGGAGCGGCCGCCGTTCCCGGCGTGCTCAAGGCCCTCACCGGTCCCATCGGTCTCACTCTCCCGTGATCGAGCCGAAGTTCGTACCCGTACCCAGGAACAACCCCGCCCCCAGCAGAATCATCGTCGCCGGGACCATCAGCGTCGTGATCACCATCGTCGCCTTCGGGACCGCCTTCGCCGCCTTCCTCCGGGCGTTCTGGGCATCCGTCCTGCGCATGTCGTTGGCGATCTGGATGAGCGTGTCGACGATCGGCGCGCCGAGCTCCTCGCCCTGCTGCAGCGCCGTGACGAACTGGGCCACCTGCTCTGAGTCGTTGCGCCTGCGCAGTTCGTCGAAGGCCTGCCGCCTGCTCACCCCCATGTCCATCTGCCGCAGGGTGATCCTGAGCTCGTCCGCCCACGGCCCCTCGTACTTCTCGGCCACCCGGTCCAGCGCCTGCCGGAAGCCGAGGCCCGCGCTCACCACCACGGCCAGCACGTCGAGGAAGTCGGGCAGGGTCCGTTCGATCTGGTCCTTGCGGATACGGATGGCCGACCAGATGCCGACCTCGGTCCAGAAGGCGCCGAAGGCGAAGAGGAGCAGCGCGACGACCACGTCTCCGTTGGAGAGCATGACCAGGCCGCCGAGACCGCCGAGGAAGCCGTAGACCGCGCGCCTCGCCCCGTACCGGTCGATGGTCAGACCCCCGGGGTTCCCCGCCAGGTCGATTCTGCGGCGTACGACGTTGACCCGCTTGGGGCCCATCGCGCGCAGGACGGCGGCGGACCAGCGCATGCCGAGCCGGTCCACGACGGAGTCGACGGCGCCGGTGCGCGTGGAGCCGACCTCCAGGGCGAGCTGGAGGTCGCTGGGGAGTTTGGCTTCCGCCCGGTAGAGGCGGATGCCGTAGAGGATTCCCGCGACGGAGAGGCCGGCGGCGAGTGCGAGCAGCAGTTCCATGGCGACTCCAGCCCCTCAGACGTCGATCTTCGAGAAGCGGCGGATGACGACGAAGCCGACGACGTACAGCGCGAAGGCGGCGACGACGGCGAACTGTCCGAGCCCCGAGCCGGTCATCCGGTCGAGCGCGCCCGGCTGCATGTTGTCGATGAGCAGCAGCGATCCGATGCCGATGACCGGGACCGCGTACGCCGTCATGCTCACCTGGGACAGCTGGGTACGGACCTCCCGGCGGGTCTCCTTCCGCTCCTCCAGCGTCTCGGTGAGGTTGCGCAGCGAGGTGACGACCGTGCCGCCCGCCTTGTTGGCGAGGACGAGGGTGGTGACGAGGACGACGAGTTCGCGGGAGGGGAGGCGTTCGGCGAGTTCGCCGAGCGCGTCGTCGATGGAGGTGCCGACGGCCAGCTGCTGGGCCACCCGCTCCAGTTCGTCCCCGGCGGGCGCCTCGAGTTCATCGGCGGCCATGCTGAGCGCCATGCGCAGCGCGAGCCCGGCCTGGGTGGCGTTGGCGAGGATCCGGGAGAGCTCGGGGAGCTGGTTGATGAACTTCTCGATGCGTTTCTGCCGCTGCCAGTTGAGGAATCCCATCGCGACCCATACGCCGAGGAAGCCGCAGATCGGTCCGAAGAACGGGGAGAGCACGGCCTGTCCGGTGATCCACAGGGCGGCCACGGTCACCGTCATGCAGACGACGAACTCGCCGGGGGTCAGGTCGAGGCCGGTGGCGGAGATCCGCAGTTCCAGCTTCCTGCCGAAGCCGGTGCGCCGGACGCGCCGGTCGAGGGAGCGGAAGCGGCGCCTTCGGCGGCCGGTCGGCTCCGGCTCGCCGGTCTGGGTGAGCCGGGCGACCAGGGCGGCGCGCTGGGCGGATCCGCTCGCGTACGTGTGGACGCCGGCCACGCCGAGGACGCAAGCGAGCAGTGCGACGCCGACCACCGGCCAGGTGAGGTCGTTCATGTGGTGGTCCCCCTACTTCGCTTCTCGGGTGGCGAGCTGCTCGTCGGACGCGGCCACCCCGAAGGCCTGGGGGATCGGCTGACCCGCCATGTAGAGCCGGTCGGCGACCCGTCGCGGCAGCGGGTGGTACTCGTACACCCCGTACACCCGTCCGTCGGCCGCCGGCGGCTGGGCGCGGAAGCGGCAGACGGTGGCGAGCGTGAACCGTTCGCGCCCGTTGGACGCCAGGATGGCTATCTCGGTGATCCGGCGGGTGCCGTCGGCGTGCCGGGTGAGCTGGACGAGGACGTCGACGGCGCTGTTGATCTGGTCCCTGAGCGCCTCGAAGGGGACCTTCACCTCCGACATGGACGCCAGGGTCTGGAGCCGCATCAACGCGTCCTCGGCGGAGTTGGCGTGGACGGTGGCGAGCGAGCCGTCGTGTCCGGTGGACATCGCCTGGAGCATGTCGAGGGTCTCGCCGCCGCGGACCTCTCCGACGACGATACGGTCGGGGCGCATGCGCAGGGAGTTGCGGACGAGGTCGCGGATGGTGACCTGGCCCCGGCCCTCGACGTTCGGGGGGCGGCTCTCCAGGCGGATGACGTGGGACTGCTGGAGCTGGAGTTCGGCCGAGTCCTCGATGGTGATGACCCGCTCGCCCTCCGGGATGAGTCCGGACAGGGCGTTGAGGAGCGTGGTCTTTCCGGTGCCGGTCGCGCCGGAGACGATGACGTTGAACTTCGCCTGGACGAGGCCGGCGAGCAGGAACAGCATCTGCTCGTCCAGCGAGCCGAGGCCGATCATCTCCCGCAGGGTGTAGGCGCGGGGGAAGCGGCGGATCGTCAGGGTCGCCCCGGTCAGGGAGAGCGGCGGGATGATCACGTTGACGCGCTCGCCGGACGGCAGGCGGGCGTCGACCATGGGGTTGGACTCGTCGACCCGCCGGTTGACGGTGGAGACGATCCGCTCGATCGTCTGCATCAGCTGTTCGTGGGAGGCGAAGCGCAGTGGCAGCAGTTCGACGCGGCCGGCGCGTTCGATGAAGATCTGGTCCGGTCCGTTGACCATGATCTCGGTGATGGAGGCGTCTTCGAGGAGGGGTTCCAGGACGCCGAGGCCGAGTGCTTCGTCGACGACCCGGCGGATCAGCTGGGCCCGTTCGGCGGTGGAGAGGACCGGACCCTCGCGGCTGATGATGTGCCCGAGTACGCGCTCCAGCCGGGCCCTGCGCTCGGCGGCGGCGAGGGCCGACATCTCGGTGAGGTCGATCTCCTCCAGGAGCTTGGCGCGGAAGGAGGCGACGAGATGGCCGTCCTCCCTGCCGCCCGCGCCGGTCTCCTCGGGGGCGCTGATGCGTGCCCGCAGGCTCATGAACCGTCCTCCTGCGACTGGGACTGGGGCTGGGACTCGGGCCCGGACGCGGCCCCGGACTCCGACTCCGACTCGGACTCGGACTCGGACTCGGACTCGGACTCGGACTCGGACTTCGGCAGGGTCGCGGTTTTCGTCACGTCACCGAAGTCCCAGAAGGGAACGACCGACGGGATCCGGACTTTGACCGTCGCGGTGACCTCGCCCTCGCCGTCGGGGGCGGAGACTTCACTGCGTTCGGCGATCCAGCCGCTCATCGCCGACCGTCCCGCCGCTTCGGGGCCGATCCCGGCCGTGTCGTGCGTGGCGGCCCGGGCCGCGGCCCGCGCGCCGGTGCCCGCCTGCTGCGCGGCGTACGCGACGAGTCCGAGCTGGATGCCGGCGAGGGCGATGAGCAGCAGGATCGGCAGGAACCCGAGGTACTCGACGGCGGCCTGACCCCGGTCACGGTCACGGTCGCCGACGCGGACGTGGTTCTTCGGACGCATGGTCAGTCCCTCTTCTCCCGTACGGCTCCGGCCTCACCGATCACCCCGAAGGGGAAGCTGATCGCCCCCGGGAACAGCACGGGCACCTTCAGCCGTACCGTCGCGTGGACCATGTCCGTACCGGGGTCGCACCCCACCTCCGCGCCCGCGCTCCACGCTCCGTCCAGGTGCCGCATCGCCGCCGCCCCGCAGTCGTCGCCCACCGCCCCCGCCCGGGCCGCCTCGTCCGCCGCGTTCCCGGCGAGCGTGTACGTGTAGCCGACCAGGACGCACTGCCACAGCAGCACCAGCGTGAGCAGGATCAGCGGCACCATGCCGAGGAACTCGATCGCCACCTGCCCCCTGTCGTCCCGGTACGACGCCTTCATGACCGTCGCCCTCCCCCGCGCCGCCGCAGGCCCACCGACCCGCGGTCGTTGCCGCGGCTCACCCTCGCGAGCTGCTTGCCCGGCTGCGAGGCACCGGCCCCGCCCGGTGCCGCCACCAGTCCCAGCTCCCCGGCGAGCGACCACAGTGCCTGCTTCACCGTCGACCGGGCGTCAAGGTCGTGCATCCGGCCCGCGTCCACCACCCCTTGGAGCTCCTTGAAGTTGGCGGGCACGACCACGCCCGCCATCCGGGTCCCGGTGATCTTCTGGATGAGCGCGGGCTGGATCTCGGTGGAGCGCGTGTACCGGTTCACCAGGCAGACGCTCTCCTCGGCCTTGCGGACCTGGAGGCGGTCCCACATGCGGACGACCCGCTTCGCCGCCCGGACGGCGACGACGTCGGGGGTGGTGACCAGGACGGCCGCGTCGGCCATCTCGACGGCTGCGGCGTTGGCGCCGGTGAGGTACGTACCGCAGTCGACGACCACGACGTCGTAACGGGATCGGAGCGCGCTGACGATCTGGCGGGCGGACCGGTCGGCGACCTCTTCGCCACGTTCCCCCTCGCCGGGTGCGAGGAGGAGGGCGATGCCCGTCTCGTGGGTGTAGAGGGCGTCTTGGAGGACGCGGGGCGAGATGTCGTCGACGGCGGCGAGGTCGGCGACGGAGCGCCGGAACTGCACGTCGAGGTAGGAGGCGACGTCGCCGCCCTGGAGGTCCAGGTCGACGAGGGCGACGGTGCGGCCCGAGGCCCGGGCGGCGAGGGCGAGCTGGACGGCGGTGACGGTGGCGCCGACGCCGCCCTTGGCGCCGCTGACGGTGACGACGGTGCCGCCGGGGCCGGTGAGGACGTCCGCGCCGGCGCCGAGGTGGCGGCGGACACCGACGGACCACTGGGCGGCGGCCTGGACGCGGCTGGCCAGCTCCTCGTAGCCGAGGGGCAGGGTGACCAGGCCCCGGGCGCCGGAGTCCATGGCGGCCGAGAAGAGGACGGGGCTGGCGTCGGCGGTGATGAGGACGACCCCGACGGCGGGGAAGCGGAGGGCGACCTCGCGGATGAGTTCCAGGGCCGGGACGGGGCCGATCCGCTCGTGGACGAGGACGACTTCGGGCAGTTCGTCGAGGGAGTCCGCGGCCAGCCGGGCGAGGGTGTCGACGAGCTCGGTGGAGTCGGTGACGGAGGCGGCGGGCTCGGTGTCGGGGAGCTGGCTGAGCAGTGTGGTGACGGACCGGGCCGCGTCGGCGTCCGCGACGGCCGGCAGGATCCTGGTGGTCATACCGGCCTCACTTGTCCTTGTCGAGCGTGTAGGTGCGGTCGCCGGGGGCGAGCGTGGGCTCGCTGCCGGGGGCGACCAGTGCGAGGCGTACGTGTTCGGCGAAGGACTCGGCGTAGGCGACGCGCTGGGTGTCGAGGGTGGAGAGGGCGAAGGTGATCGGCACGGCCTCGGTGGCGCGGTTGCTGCTCCGATCGTCGCGGTCGGCGCTGATCGGAGTCAGCTTGCCGACGTCGAGGACCCGGGCGTTGCTGACGATGACCTTGGACTGGGCGGCCTGTCCGTCGCGTTCACCGGCGAAGGTGGCGTAGATGTTGACGGTCGCACCGGGTGTGATCTTGCCGGCGACTCCGGTCGCGGCGTCGATCATGATGGCGATCTCCTGCTGGCCCGGCTGGAGCGCGGGCCGTTTCACGATCATGTCGGACTGCAGCAGGGATCCGGCCTGGAGCCTGGTGACCGCGATCTTCCCCTCGATCTGCGAGAGATCGGTGACGGCGGTCTCCGACAGCCAGCGCTTCGGCATCGAGATCTTCTCGAACTGCGTGGAGCCCAGCGGGGTGTAGGGATCGACATTCTCCTTGATCCGGTACGCCGTCACCTCGGGTCCGACCTTGGAGTTCACGTCGCCGATCACCGAGAGGACGCCGGCGAAGGCGCCCAGGACGCACAGCACGGAGAGCAGCAGGAGGATGACGCCACGGCGCTGGCGGGAGTTCATTGCCGTACAACCTCGATCGGATACGTGTGGCTCGGCGGACGGGGGACGTAGGTCGGGGAGGAGGACAGGAACGACGGGGAGGGCTGCCGAGCACGGGCCACGAGCTCCCGATGACGCGACAGGGGCGCCGGGTCACCGGCCACGGACGCCGGGTCACGGGACACGGACGCCGGGTTACGGCACACGGGCGCCCGGTTACGGGACACGGGCGCCGGTCCCCAGTGCCCGGGTCTCCGCCGGGGAGGTGGGCAGGGGGGCCGAACAGAAGCCGCAGCGGTCGCCGATGAGTTCCATCCGGCACCAGTGACAGGTCTCGCGCCGCACCGAGGAGACCAGGTGGTGGAGGACCGCGATGTCGGGCAGGTGGGCGGCGAACTCCACCAGGCGGCCGGTGCCCCACCAGCGGGGTGACTCGGTCGGCAGCGGTGCCTCCTGCACCCCCTGGACCTGCCACCGGGGGGCGAGGGTGGAGGTGGCCCAGTCCGTCTGGAGCTGCCCCCTGGCCAGGACGAGCTGGGTGGCGAACTCCGGGCCCGCCGGCGGCTCCGCTCCCGGTCCGAGCCTGACCAGATGCGGCACGGGGCCGGCGAGCACGGCGAACTGGGCCCCGGGCATCCAGCCCTTGAGGTGCGACTTCAGGCTCACCGGTACGCGGTCGAGCTTGGCCACGGAGCCGAGGACGGCCCCGGCGTAGATGTAGTGGGCGAGGAGCCGGGCGGCGGAGGCGACCACACCGGGGCTGAAGTCGCAGACGGACAGCTGCCGCAGCTGCCGGGCGAGCACGGCCGTGCCGAGGGGCGGCAGATCGGACTTCACCAGGGCGATCCGGTCGCTCTCCAGGAGGGACCGTACGGCGTGCAGCCGCTGCTCCGTCGCGGTCGGTACGGAGGAGGGGAAGACCACGATCACATGGCCGTACCGGTCGAGGAGGAGCTGCAGATCCGCGACCGCGGGGGCCAGGGGCTGGGTCTCCGGCCCGGGTAGGACGGCCGCGGTGGGTGTCTGCTGGTCGGTCGGTGGCAGCACCAGGTCAGCACTGGTGACCGCAATCGCTGTCGGCACGTCAGGCTCCCCGTCCACGTCACTCACCGCGTTCACCGCGTCACTGCGCCCTGCGTGAGTGCACTTTATCCACGAGATACGGGGTGGTGAACAGACAATCCGTTAAGCGAAGGCGGTTTCTTTGGGCCCGCCGTGGGCCTTCCGTGGGCCCCTGATGGGTCCTCGGCGGACCCACGGCCGGACCCACGGCGGACCCAAGGCGGGTCTGTCACCGGTCGGCGGTGGGCCCACCATTGGGCCCCAGGACCCATGCGCCAACCCCCGTCGCCGCCAGAGGTCTTGACAACTCGATTGGTCTGGACCAGCTTGTTCCTCCAGCGGTGGCCACCGTTCCCCACTCCTCCACTCCCCCGACTCCCCGACCCTCCCGACTTCCCCAACTCCCCCACCGGAGGCAGCAAGTGGACCGCACCACCACACGCTCCCGCAGATGGCTCGGCAGCACCCTGGCGCTCGCCGTCGGCTCCGGGCTCGTCCTCGTCGGCGGCGCCGGCACCGCCCAGGCCGCGGACGTCAACGTGGCCAAGAACGCGGGGTTCGAGTCCGGGACCGCCAACTGGACTTGTTCCGCCGGCAGTGGCACCGCCGTCTCCTCGCCGGTACGGACCGGCGCCCGGGCCCTCAAGGCCACCCCCGGCGGCCAGGACCACGCCAAGTGCACCCAGGTCGTGGCCGTGAAGCCCAACTCGACGTACACCCTGAGCGCCTGGGTGCAGGGCGGGTACGCCTACCTCGGCGCGAGCGGCACCGGGACCACGGACGTCTCCACCTGGACCCCGGACAGCTCCTCGTGGAAGCAGCTGACCACCACCTTCACCACGGGCGCGAGCACCACCTCCGTGACGGTCTACACCCACGGCTGGTACGGACAGGCCGCGTACCACGTCGACGACGTCTCCGTCTTCGGCCCCGACGGGGGCGGCGGCACCGACCCGGACCCCGTCGTCCCCGCGACCCCCGCCGACCTCGCCGCCGGCTCGGTCACCTCGTCCTCCGTCGCCCTGAACTGGAACGCCGTGTCCGGCGCGACGGGGTACAAGGTCTACCGCAACGGCACCCTCGACCGGTCGGTGAGCGGGACCTCCGCCACCGTGACCGGACTCGCCGCCAACACCACGTACCAGTTCCAGGTCTCCGCGACGAACGCGGCGGGCGAGTCCGCGAAGTCCGCCACCGTCTCGGCGCGGACGAGCGAGGTCACCACCCCCGGCCCCGGGCCGGCCGTGCCCAAGCACGCCCTCACCGGCTACTGGCAGAACTTCAACAACGGCGCGACCGTCCAGAAGCTGCGGGACGTCCAGGCGCAGTACGACATCATCGCCGTCTCCTTCGCCGACTCCACCGCCACCCCCGGCCAGATCGTCTTCAACCTCGACCCCGCCGTCGGCTACGCGTCGGTCGCCGACTTCAAGGCGGACATCGCGGCCAAGAAGGCGGCCGGCAAGTCCGTGATCATCTCGGTCGGCGGCGAGAAGGGGAACGTCACCGTCAACAGTGACGCCTCCGCGACCACCTTCGCCGACAGTGCCTACGCCCTCATGCAGGAGTACGGCTTCAACGGGGTCGACATCGACCTGGAGCACGGCATCAACTCCACGTACCTCACCAAGGCGCTGCGCCGGCTGTCCGCCAAGGCGGGCTCGTCGATGGTGCTGACGATGGCACCGCAGACCATCGACATGCAGAACACCGGCACCGAGTACTTCAAGACCGCGCTCGCCGTGAAGGACATCCTCACGGTCGTCAACATGCAGTACTACAACAGCGGTTCGATGCTGGGCTGCGACGGCAAGGTCTACAGCCAGGGCTCGGTGGACTTCCTCACCGCGCTCGCCTGCATCCAGCTCCAGGGCGGCCTCGACGCCTCCCAGGTCGGCCTCGGGGTGCCCGCCTCCACCCGCGGCGCGGGCAGCGGCTACGTCGACCCGTCGATCGTGAAGAACGCGCTGGACTGCCTGACCCGCGGCACCGGCTGCGGCACCTTCAAGCCGGCGCAGACCTGGCCGAACCTGCGGGGCGCGATGACCTGGTCGACCAACTGGGACGCGACGGCCGGGAACGCCTGGTCGAACGCGGTCGGCCCGCACGTCCACAACCTGCCGTGACGACGCCGTGAACCGGTGGCGCCGCCGCTCCTCGGCGGCGCCATCCGCGTCTGTCGCGGCATGCGGTGGTCGAGCACGAGGTCGATCCGGTCGATCCGGTCGATCCACGGCGACCGCACGACCGCCACGCGAGCGCGCCGAATACACGCTGCCCATGCCGCCTTCGCCTAGCTTGTGCTCGACCTCGTACGTACCGATCGGCGTCCCCCCGCGCACAGTATGGCCGAACACGACACCTTGACCGGCACATGCCAAGCCCCCGACGATGTGCCCGGACACCCGCACCAGTTTGTCGCACACCCCCACACTCCCCACCCAGGAGACAGCATGCGACTTCGCATTCGCGGAAGAAGGTCCGCCACCCTCGCGGCCCTTCTCGCGCTGGCCGTGGCGACGCCACTCGCCGCAAGCGCGACTCCCGCCGGGGCCGACCCGGCGCCGACCGCCGCCACCTCCCCCGCCGCCGAAGAGGTGATCCGGCAGTACGAGGTCGCCGGACCCTCCACCGTGGCCGCCCGCACCGCCCTCGCCGCCACCGGCGTCTCGATCGACGAGGTGGACGCCCGCTCGGTCGTGATCAGCGCCGACGCGGAACAGCTGAGGAAGGTCAAGGCCCTCGGCTACAAGGTCACCGTCCTGCCCGCCCCTCCCACGCGCACGGTCGAGGGCCTGGGCGTCACCCCGCTCGACTTCCCCTCCGCCGACTCGCGCTACCACAACTACGCCGAGATGAACGCCGAGATCGACCAGCGACTCGCCGCGTACCCGGGAATCATGAGCAAGCGGGTCATCGGCAAGAGCTACCAGGGCCGGGACATCGTCGCCATCAAGATCAGCGACAACGTGGGCACGGACGAGGCCGAGCCCGAGGTCCTCTTCACCCACCACCAGCACGCCCGCGAGCACCTCACCGTCGAGATGGCGCTCTACCTGCTGCGCGAGCTCGGCGCGGGCTACGGATCCGACTCCCGGATCACCAACGTGGTGAACAGCCGCGAGATCTGGATCCTGCCGGACCTCAACCCGGACGGTGGCGAGTACGACATCGCCTCCGGTTCCTACCGGAGCTGGCGCAAGAACCGGCAGCCCAACGCCGGCTCCAGCTACGTCGGCACCGACATGAACCGCAACTGGAACTACAAGTGGGGCTGCTGCGGCGGCTCCTCGGGCTCCACGAGCTCCGAGACGTACCGGGGCGCCGCCCCCGAGTCCGCCCCCGAGGTGAAGGTCGTCGCCGACTTCGTCCGCTCCCGCGTGGTGGGCGGCAAGCAGCAGGTCAGGGCCGCCATCGACTTCCACACGTACAGCGAACTGGTGCTCTGGCCGTTCGGCTGGACCAACGCCGACACCGCGCCCGGCATGACCCAGGACGACCGCGACGCCTTCGCCGCCGTCGGGCGGAAGATGGCCGCGAGCAACGGCTACACCGCCGAGCAGTCCAGCGACCTCTACATCACGGACGGGTCGATCGACGACTATCTCTGGGGCGCGCAGAAGATCTTCGGCTACACCTTCGAGATGTACCCGACCTCGTCCTGGAACGGCGGTTTCTACCCGCCCGACGAGGTGATCGAGCGCGAGACGAGCCGCAACAAGGACGCCGTGCTGCAGCTCCTGGAGAACGCGGACTGCATGTACCGCTCCATCGGCAAGGCCTCGCAGTACTGCACGGCTTGATATCGATTCCGTGAACTCCCTGTCCCGGCTCCGTCCGGGACAGGGAGAACCGTGGCCGAGCCGCTCCCGTCGTGCCACTGTGGAGGCCGACCGGTACCCACGGGGGAGGTACGGCATGACGGGGGCACGTGTCGAAGAGCTGCGCGGGGACGATCCACGACAGCTCGGTCAGTACCGGCTGCTCGGCCGGCTCGGTTCCGGCGGCATGGGCCGGGTCTATCTCGGCCGGACCCGCGGCGGGCGGCTCGTCGCCGTGAAGACGCTGCTCGCCGAGGGGGTCGTCGGCGAGACCGACCGCCGGCGCTTCGCCCGTGAGGTCGCGCTCGCCCAGCGGGTCACCAGCGTCTACACCGCCCAGGTGCTCGACGCGGACGCCACCGCCGACCGGCCATGGATGGCGATCGAGTACATCGCCGCTCCCTCGCTCGCGGAACTGGTCCGCGCCAAGGGCGTGCTGCAGGCCTCGGCCGTACGGTGGGTCGCGGCCGGGACGGCGGAGGCGCTGGTCACCCTGCACCGGATGGGCATCGTCCACCGGGACGTGAAGCCCCAGAACATCCTGCTGCCGCTGGCCGGCCCGCGCCTGATCGATTTCGGCATCTCGCACGCCAGCGATCTCACGCGAACCCAGCTCACCCTCGGGACCATCGCGTTCACCTCGCCGGAGCAGGCCAGAGGTGAGGAGTCGACGGCGGCGGCCGACGTCTACTCGCTCGGCGCCACCCTCTTCCACCTGGCCGTGGGCCGGCCGCCCTACCCCGAGGACGGAGACACGCTGCGGCTGCTCTCCCGCGTCCAGCGGGGCGATCTGGACCTGGGCGGGCTGCCGAAGGAGCTCACCCCGCTGATCCGCCCCTGCCTCGCCGCGGAGCCGGCCGCCCGGCCAGAACCGGCCGCCGTGCTCGAGCAGTTCACCGCCTCGATCTCCGGTCTGCCGAACTCCCCGAGCGGCAACCGCTGGCTGCCGCCGCGCTGGACGGAGCTCATCGGCGCCTACGAAAGCCAGGGGCGCCGATTCCAGGAGACAGGGGCGCGGGAGGCGGAGGCGCCGACCGTGGACCAGCGGACGAGCGCGGTCCCGCCGCCGGACCCGACGAGGGTGCTTCCCGAGGAGCGGGAGCGCCGCGCCGACCGGGCGCAGGCGGCACAGGCCGCACGGGCCGCGCAGGCCGCCATGGCCGCGGCCCTCGCCGCCCAGGAGGAGGCGCTCAGGCGCGCCCGCGCCTCCGGGACGCCGCCTACGGGACGTACCGGAGCCGCCCGTTCCGGACCAGCCCGCACCCCCGCCGCGCGCACCCCTGCCGCACGTACCCCCGCCGCCCGCACCCCTGCCGCACGGACGTCACCGCCGCGGACACCGCCCGCGCGGACACCCCCGGCGCCCGCTCCCGCGCCGTCGGGCGGGGGCGGCGGCAGGAGCGGCGGCGGCTGGTTCGGGATCTTCCTCCTGGCCCTCGTCGCGTTCTTCTTCTACCAGGCGAACACCGACGACGGCTCCGGCTCGTCAGGCAGCGGCTCGTCGTCCTCGCGCTCCACCTACGGCTCCACGTACACCCCGCCGCCGACGCCGACACCGGACGCCGAGGACCGGTCCTTCCGTTCCGTCGACAGCGGGGACTGCCTCACCGCGTTCGACGACGGCTACGACTCCTGGTCGACGGGCACCCCGCAGACGGTCAGCTGCTCCGCCGCCAACGCCTATCTGCGCGTCACCTCGGCGACCGAGGGCATCGACTTCGCGGACTGCCCCTCCGGGAACGGCCGTGGCTACTGGTACCACTCCGGCTCGCGCTACGACTTCGCCACCACGCTGTGCGTGGAGCGGCAGTTCCGCAAGGGCCAGTGCTTCGTGGCCAAGCGGAGTGGTGACACCATCACCTCGTCACGGACGCTCAACCTCTGGAACTGCGACGCGACCAAGGTCCCCAAGGGCTACAACACCGTTCTGCAGATCACCGGTTACTACAAGGCCGAGAAGTCCTATCCGGCCGGCTACTGCTCGCGCGGCCGCGACGACCGGAACGTCTACTGGACCTACGAGGTCGACGGGGGAAGGAACGTGCTGTGTACGACGGCGGTCTGACGGTGCTGGTACCGGCCCTGGCGGGCGGGGCGACGCTGCTCCGCTTGGTGGGCAGGCGCGCCGAGGGCTGTGCGCCGGTGTGGCCCGCTGACGCTCCCGACCCGGCCGATCCGGCGGCCATGGCCCTGCTCGCCGGCGGTCCGGAGCGGGTCGCGGACACGGTGCTCCTCGGCATGCACCAGTCCGGGCTCCTCGTCCTCGACGGGAGGAAGGCGCGTGCGGGCGAGCGCGAGGACGACGGCTCGGAGCCCCTGCGCCGGCTCGTACGGGAGAGGACGGCCGGGGGCGCGGTGGCTTCGCACCGGCTGCACGCGGAGCTGGTCAGGTCCGCCCCGGTGCGGGCCCTGGACCAGGCGCTGGTCAAGGACCGGCTGTTGCGGCCGCTCGCGCCGCTGCGCGCGTGGCGGCGGGCCTGGCGGTGGCACCTCGCGGTCTGTGTGCCCTCCGTCCTCCTCGGGCTGTTCGCGGCCGCCGGCGAGACCGGTGCGGCCTGGCTGAACCCCACGTCGCTGCTGGCGTGCGCCCTGTTGGTCGCCGGCCTCTTCCTGGCTCCCTTCGACCGGCTCTCGCCGCAGGGCCGGCTGACCCCGGCGGGCGGGGCGGCCCTGGCGCGGCTGCGGACGACCCACCGTCACCTCGACAGTTCCGCCTGGGCGAACGCCCCCGCCTGCGGACACGCAGGGGGCCACACCGATCCGGAGGGGATCGGCGTGGCCCTGTTCGGTACGCGCGCGATACGGGACAAGGGGCTGCGCCTCGCGATCAGGAAGGCGCACGAGCGGCCGTCCTCGTCGTCCTGCGGCGGGTGTGGCGGCGGGTGTGGTGGCTGCGGCGGCTGAGCCGGACGCCCGCCAGGAGTACCGGGGGCGCCAGTGCATGGCCAGCGGGTGCCTCGCCCGGCGGCGCCTCCGCGCCCATGTGTGCCTCGCCCGGCGGCGCCTCGCCCGCGCCTCGCCCCTAGACGGCGAGGCTGAGGGCCGCCGCGACCGCGAAGCCGGCCAGGGAGAGGACCGATTCCAGGACCGTCCAGGACTTCAGGGTGTCCCGTTCCGAGATCCCGAAGTACTTGGCGACGATCCAGAAGCCGCCGTCGTTGACGTGCGAGGCGAAGATCGAACCGGCCGAGATCGCCATGATGACGAGGGCGAGGAAGGCCTGCGAGTGGTCGCCGCCCTCGACCAGCGGCAGGACGATGCCGGCCGTGGTGACGATCGCGACGGTCGCCGAGCCCTGCGCGACCCGCAGGACGAGCGAGATCAGGTAGGCGAGGACGATGACGGGCAGGCCCACGTCGTTGAAGGTGTCGGAGAGCGCCTGGGCCACGCCGCTCGCCTTGAGGACGGCGCCGAAGACACCGCCGGCGCCGACGACGAGCAGGATGTTGCCGACCGGCTTGAGGGACGACGTCGACACCTGCTCCAGGGACTTGCGGGACCAGCCGCGCCGGATGCCGAGCAGGTAGTACGCGAGGACCAGCGCGATCGTCAGGGCGACGAACGGGCTGCCGAAGAACTCGACCACCGAGCGGAGCGTCGACTCGTCCAGGGCGATGGAGGAGAAGGTCGCGGCGAGGATGAGGACCAGCGGCGTACCGATGATGAAGAGGACCGTGGAGAGCGCGACCGGCGCCTCGGAGGCGGCGCCGCTGCGCTCGGCGGCGACCTTCGCCCTGGCCTCCTCCGCGGCCTCCAGCATGTCCTGCGGGACCTCGACGAAGATGCGCCTGCCGATCCAGGCGGCGTAGGCCCAGGCGGCGAGGACGGCGGGAAGGCCGACGACGACGCCCATGAGGATGACCCAGCCGAGGGAGACGTGGAGCAGGCCGGCGGCGGCGACCGGGCCGGGGTGCGGCGGCAGGAAGGCGTGGGTCATGGACAGACCGGCGAGCAGCGGCATGCAGTAGAGCAGGATCGATTTGCCGGATCGGTTGGCGGCGGCGTAGACGATCGGCGCGAGGACGAAGATGCCGACGTCGAAGAAGACCGGGATGCCGAAGATGAGGCCGGTGAGGCCCATGGCGAGCGGGGCGCGCTTCTCGCCGAAGAGGCCCAGGAGGCGGGAGGACAGCACCTCGGCGCCGCCGGAGACCTCGAGTATCGCGCCGAGCATGGTGCCCAGGCCGATGATGATGGCGACATGGCCGAGGATGCCGCCCATGCCGTTCTCGATGACGGAGGTGGCGGCGGACTTCTGGACGGTGCCGAAGAGTTCGGTGACGGAGAGACCGGCGGCGAGGCCGACGCCGATGGAGACGGCGAGCAGCGCGACGAAGGGCTGCAGCCTCACCTTGATGATCAGGACGAGCAGGAGGGCTATCCCGAGAGCGGCGACGGTGAGCAGGCCGGGCGTGCCGGGAATCAGGAGCAGGAGACCACCGGTGTGGGGTGGCGGAGCGGTGGGGGTCATGGCGGGGACCTCGCGTTTTTGGGTAGGGGGGAGCGCGGCACGGCGTCCCGGGGACGAACGCCGTGCCGTGGAGCGGCGGTTTCAGCAGAATCAGCTCAGGTTCAGTCGAGGACCGCGAGGGCGTCGATCTCGATGAGGAGGCCCTTGGGAAGGCCGACGTAGACCGTCGTACGGGCGGAGGCGGGGGCCTTGAGGCCCTGCTCCTCGAAGTACGCGTTGTAGATCTCGTTCATCTCGGCGAAGTGGTCGACGTCGGTGAGGTAGACGCGCATCATCATCACGTCGTCCCAGCTCGCGCCGCCCTCCTCCAGGATCGCCTTGACGTTGGCGAAGGTCTGGAGGGTCTGCTCGCGCAGGGTCGGACCGGCCGGGGTGGGCGCCTGGCCCTCGACGGCGGGCAGGAAGCCGACCTGTCCGGCGACCTGGAGGATGTTGCCCTTCCTGACGCCGTGCGAGAACTTCGCCGGCGGGGCGGTGTGGGTGGCGGGGGTGAGGGCGGTCTTCTCGGTCATGCGTGGTCCTTGCCTGAGTAGTCACGGCTGATGGCGTCGGCGGTGCGGCGCACCAGCGGGAGCAGGGTGAGGAGTTCCTCGGCCGTCACGACCACATTGGGTGCCGAGACCGACATGGCGGCGGCGACCCGGCCGTCGGCGCCGCGGATGGGGGCGCCGACGCAGTTGATGGACTCCTCGTGGCCACCGAGGTCGGTGGCCCAGCCCTGTTCGCGTACGGTCGCCAGCTCCTGGAGGAAGGCGGCGGCGTTCGGGATCGAACGGGGCGTGTACATGGGGTAGTCGAGCTTGGCGGCGAGGGTGCGCCGCTCGGGCTCGGGGAGGTCGGCGAGGAGCAGCTTGGCGACGGCGGCGACGGTGATCGCGACGGGCTTGCCGATGCGCGAGTACATCCGGACCGGGTAGCGGCTCTCGACCTTGTCGATGTAGAGGACCTCGCCCTCCTCGTACACCGCGAGATGGACGGTGTGTCCGATCTGTTCGTTGAGCGCGGTGAGGTGGGGGTGGGCGATCTCGCGGATGTCGAGGTTCTCGACGGCTTCCTGGGCGAGCGCGAAGAGGCGGGCGCCGAGGCGGTAGCGCTGGTCCTGCTGGCGGTAGACGAGTCCGTGCTCGTGGAGGGTGCGCAGCAGGCGCAGGGCGGTGGACTTGTGCACCCCGAGCCGGTCGGCGACCTGTCCGAGGTCGGCGGGGCCCTGCGCGAGCAGCGGCAGGATGCTCAGCGCGCGGTCGACGGTCTGGCTCATGGCGTACGTACCTCCTGGTCCTCCCCCGTCCAGCCGGGGCCGAGGTGAAGTGTCCCCCAGGCCTCGTCGTCGAGGGCGACGAGCCGGTCGGCGTGCGCGATCCAGGAGGAGCGCTGGGAAGCGGCTCCGTGGGGGGTGGCGGCCGGGCGGCGGGTGGGCGGGTGCCCGAGGTCGCCGGGGACGGTGAGGGCGGCGGCGGCCATGAGGTGCCCGTGCCGGAGCCGGTCGCGTACGGGCAGCCCTCGGAGGGTCGCGGAGAGGAACCCGGCGGCGAAGGCGTCCCCGGCGCCGACGGGTGCGACGACGTCGACCCGGGGGGCGCGGACGAGGGTGGCGGTGGCGTCGGTGTCCTCCGTGCCCCCGCGCGCCCGCGGCCTGCGGTCGAAGGCGATGGCCCCGCCCTTGCCGAGCTTGACGACGACGAGGGAGGGCCCGGGCAGGGCGTCGGCGATGGCGGCGGCGCCCCGCAGTCCCCACGCCTCCTCCGCCTCGTCCGCGCCGACGAAGACGAGGTCGGCGGCCCGGGCCAGTTCCAGCAGGGTGCGGCCGCCGGCGGCGGGGTCGGCCCAGAGGCCGGCGCGGAAGTTCATGTCGAAGGAGACCGGCGGCCGGCCCGGCCGGGGCGCGAGCAGCTCGCGCACCAGCGCCAGGCAGTCGTCCGACAGGGCCGCCGTGATTCCGGAGAGGTGGAGGATCCGGCCGTCCGTGACGGAGTCGTACGGCACGGTCCCCGGCGACATCGCGGAGGCCGCCGAGCCCGCCCGGTAGTACACGACCTCGTGCTCGTCGGTCGCCCGGTCGGTGGCGGTACGGAAGTAGACCCCGGTCGGCCGCGCGGTGTCGCGACCGACCGCGGAGACGTCCACCCCGTAGGCCCCGATCGCCCGGACCAGGTGGTCGCCGAAGCCGTCCTCCCCCACCCGGCTGACCCACTTCACGCGGTGTCCGGCCGCCGCCAGCGCGCAGGCCACGTTGGACTCGGCGCCGCCGATGGTACGGGTGAAGGAGGGGACGTCGGCGAGGCGGCCCGGCCGGGTGGGCAGAAAGGTGACCATGGACTCGCCGAGGCAGACGACGTCCACGGGCGGGGTTCCGGTCACCTTCGGGGCTCCTCGTCGATCATGCGGGTCCATTGACCCGGCGTTGGCCCGGATGTTAGACAGCAACAAGCGATATGCGCAATGACCGTTGCACATAATGCAACGCACCGAGGAGGTCCCCCATGCCCGCCGACAAGGCCACCGAGCAGCTGGCGAACGAGCGCGTCGACCACCGCTTCAAGGGCCTGCCCCCGGACGCCGAGGGCCTGACCGTCGGCGAGCTGGCCGCCCAGCGCCGCAACCTCTTCACCGACGGCTTCACCACCCCCGTCCTCGCCCTCTCCGCCGAGTCCGTCGAGCACAACCTCCGCCTCCTGGAGACCTACGCCGAGCGCCACGGCCTCGCCTTCGCCCCGCACGGCAAGACGTCGATGGCGCCCCAGCTCTTCGACCGCCAACTGGAGCACGGCGCCTGGGGCATCACCGCCGCCGTCCCGCACCAGGTCCGCGTCTACCGCGCCCACGGCATCGCCCGGATCTTCCTCGCCAACGAGCTCGTCGACGCGCCCGCCCTTCGCTGGCTCGCGGCCGAGCTCGACGCCGACCCCGACTTCCGCTTCATCTGCTACGTCGACTCGGTGCGCGGGGTCGAGCTGATGGACGCGGCCCTGACCGAGGCCGGCGCCGCCCGCCCGGTCGACGTCGTCGTGGAGCTCGGCGCGGGCGAGGGAGCCCGTACCGGAGCCCGTACGGAAGCCGACTGCACCGCCGTCGCCGACGCCGTGGCGGCGACCACCACCCTGCGCCTGGTCGGCGTCGCCGGCTACGAGGGCGAGGTCCCGCAGGCCACGTCCGACCGCGTACGGGAGTGGCTGAACCGGCTGGTGTCGCTCGCCGCCGACCTCGACAAGGCCGGCCGCTTCTCCGGTACCGGCCTCGACGAGATCGTGATCAGCGCGGGCGGCAGCGCCTGGTTCGACGCGGTCGCCGACGTCTTCGCCGAGATCCCCGAACTCTCCCTCCCCGTCCTGAAGCTGCTGCGCTCCGGCGCGTACGTCTCGCACGACGACGGCCACTACCGCCACCTCACCCCCTTCAACCGGGTCCCCGACGAGGGCGCGCTCCAGCCCGCCTTCCGGCTCTGGGCGCAGGTCGTCTCGCGCCCCTCCGCCGAGCAGGCGTTCACCAACGCGGGGAAGCGGGACGCGGCCTACGACCTGGACCTGCCCGAGGCGCAGGTGGTCCGCTCCGCCCGCGACGGCTCGCAGCGCCCCGCCACCGGCATCACCGTCACCGGCCTCTCCGACCAGCACGGCTGGATCCGTACCGCGCCCGACGCCGGGATCGAGGTCGGCGACTGGCTCGGCATGGGCCTGTCCCACCCCTGCACATCCTTCGACAAGTGGCAGTTGATCCCGCTGGTCGAGGCGGACGGCACGGTCGTCGACTACATCCGTACCTTCTTCTAGACCCAGGGAGCCCCCCATGGATCTCGTCATCCGCGACGCGGAGGTCGTCGACGGCAGTGGAGGCCCCTCCTACCGCGCCGACGTCGCCCTCGACGGCGGCCGTATCGCCGCGATAGTGAAGGAGGGCGCGGCGGCCGGCTGCCAACGCCCCACCGCCCGGCGCGTCATGGACGCCGAGGGTCTCGCCCTCTCCCCCGGCTTCATCGACATGCACGCCCACAGCGACCTCGCGCTGCTCCGCGACCCGGACCACAGCGCGAAGGCCGCGCAGGGCGTGACCCTCGAAGTCCTGGGTCAGGACGGCCTCTCGTACGCGCCGGTGGACGACCGCACGCTCGCGGAGGTCCGCCGGGCGATCACCGGCTGGAACGGCGACGGCTCCGACATCGACTTCGACTGGCGCACGGTCGGCGAGTACCTCGACCGCCTCGACCGCGGCATCGCCGTCAACGCGGCCTATCTGATCCCCCAGGGGACGGTCCGGATGCACGCCGTCGGCTGGGACGACCGCCCGGCCACCGACGCCGAACTGAACCGGATGCGGCAGCTCGTCGCCGAGGGCATGGAACAGGGCGCCGTCGGCATGTCCTCGGGACTCACCTACACCCCCGGCATGTACGCGCCCGACGCCGAACTCACCGAGCTCTGCAAGGTCGTGGCGCGGTACGGCGGCTACTACTGCCCGCACCACCGCTCGTACGGCGCCGGCGCGCTCCAGGCGTACGAGGAGATGGTCACCCTCACCCGCGACGCCGGCTGCGCACTGCACCTCGCCCACGCGACGATGAACTTCGGCGTGAACAAGGGCAGGGCGCCCGACCTGCTGACCCTTCTCGACCGGGCCCTCGACGAGGGCGCCGACATCTCCCTCGACACCTACCCGTACACCCCCGGCTGCACCACGCTCGTCGCGATGCTGCCGAGCTGGGCGAGCGAGGGCGGGCCGGAGGCGGTGCTGGAGCGGCTGCGGGACGAGGAGACGGCGGAGCGGATCCGCCACCACCTGGAGGAGATCGGCTCGGACGGCTGCCACGGCGTCCCGATCGAGTGGGACACCATCGAGATCTCGGGGGTCAGCGACCCGGGGCTCGCGTCCTGCGTCGGCAGGACGATCGCGCAGTCCGCGCGGATGCGGGAGGAGGCCCCCTGGGCCACCGCCCGCCGGCTCCTGATCGACGACCGGCTGGGCTCGACGATCCTCCAGCACGTGGGCCACGAGGAGAACGTCCGGACGATCATGCGCCACCGGGTCCACACCGGTGGATCGGACGGCATCCTGCAGGGGTTCAAGCCGCACCCTCGGGCGTACGGCACGTTCCCGCAGTATCTCGGCCGGTACGTGCGCGAGCTGGGCGTGCTCTCCCTGGAGGAGTGCGTGGCCCACCTGACCTCCCGTCCGGCGGCCCGTCTACGTCTGCCGGACCGCGGCCTGGTCCGCGAGGGCCACCGCGCGGACCTGGTCCTCTTCGACCCGGCGACGGTCGCCCCCGGCTCGACCTTCAAGGCCCCGCGCACCCTGCCGGTCGGCATCCCGCACGTCCTGATCGACGGAAAGTTCGTGATCGAGGACGGCAAGCGGACGGACGTCCTGGCGGGCCGCTCGGTGCGCCGCACGCCGTGGCCCTGACCGGCCTCCGTTGTGGGCAATCGTTCCGCTGGGGCGGAACGGGTGGGCACAACGGACAGCGCCCCTGCGGGCGCGTCCGCTCCGAGGGCCCGGCGACCACGGGGCCGGTGCCGGGTCGGGGCCGGGGTCCGGGCCCTCCGGTGGGGGGTGTCCGGACTGCGTCTCACCGCGCTGCGCGCGAGTTCCGACGCCTTACGTCCGGACACCCCCCACGCTCCGGTCCCGGACCCCTTCCGCCGTCGCCCACGGCTTCCGCCGCATCCAGCCCAGCCCCAGCACCAGCACCACCCCCGCCAGCACGAACCCGTACGCCGGTGTGTGCCCCGACGGCGCCGTCTCGTACGTCAGGGCGGCCGAAAGCACCGCGAGGAGCCGGCCCGGGCGGGTGCGCCAGGCCACCGCCCCGACCGCCGCCGTCCCCCACAGCAGGTACCAGGGCTGCACCATCGGCGAGAGCGCGACGAGCGCGAGCAGGGCGAGGCCGAGTCCGAGGACCGGATCGAGCAGGCCGCGATAGGTCCGCCACGCGAGCGCCAGAATGATCACCGCTGCCGCGAAAAGCCCGAGTGTCTGGACCGCGCCCTTCACCGGGTCGGGGTCGTCCCCGACCAGCAGGCCGAGCGCCAGTCCCACGTCGCTCGTGACCGACAGCGCGGTGTGGATGGTCCCGGCGACGCTCTGGGTCCGCAGCCAGCCGAAGCCGGTCCCGGCCAGGACCGTCGCCCCCGCGGCGACCGCCGCCGCGACGGCCCCCGGCAGGACGAGCCCCTTCGCCACGCCGCGCACTCCATGGCCTCGCGCCATCATCACGCCGATGAAGAGCAGGGCCACCGCCGCCGGTGACTTGATCATCATCGCGAGCCCGACGAGGACACTGCCGAGCACCCACCGGCCCCGCACCGCGAGCAGCACGCCGCTCAGCATCAGACCGATCATCAGGCCGTCGTTGTGCATGCCGCCGACGACATGGATCAGCAGCAGCGGGTTCAGCGCCGTCAGCCAGAGCCCGCCCACGCCGCCCCCGAGGCCCCGTACCGCCCACACGATCAGCGCGAGCGCGCCCAGCGCGATCAGCCGCATGCCGAACACCGCCGGCACGATCTCGCCGCCCGTCAGCTTCACCACCGCCTGCGCCAGGACGAGGAAGACGGGGCCGTACGGCGCCGGGGTGTCGGTCCAGTGGCCCCCGACGCTGTCGGCGGCGTCCGCGCCCAGGTCGTCGGGGCCGAGGACGGAGGGGCCCGCGCCGTAGACGTCGTGCCCTTCCAGGACCATCGCGCCCTGGGCGATGTAGCTGTAGACGTCGGCGCTGTACAGCGGCGGGGCGAGGAGCAGCGGTGCGGTCCAGCACGCGAGGGTCACCAGGACCCGGTCCCGTACCCCCTCGGCGAGCAGCCGCCCGTACCGCCACCAGGCCGCCACGAGCAGCGTCAGCCCGAGGTACGCGAGGACGGCGGCGGCGACGGTCGTCGACGATCCGCGCGCCACCCAGAGGCCCCAGGGCTCGCGCACCGGAAGCGTTCCGGCCGCGAGACCGCCCACGGCGACGGCGAGCGATCCGGCCGCACCCAGCCACCGGCATCCGGAGGCACTCAACACCCACATGACGGGTCAACCTATCCTGACCGCCGCGATCCGGGCGGACCCGGTGGCCGGCGGAAAATGCCTGGTGGAGGCGGTGCCGGGGGCCGTACGGACGCGCTCGGGGTGCCCGACGTGTCCCAAAACACGAGGCGTCCGGTCACGACCCGCCGTAAGCTCTCGACATGCAGGTGATCCAGTCCACGAAGCTCGCCAACGTCTGTTACGAAATCCGCGGCCCGGTGCTCGAAGAGGCGATGCGGCTGGAGGCTGCCGGTCATCGCATCCTCAAGCTCAACACCGGCAACCCGGCCGCTTTCGGTTTCGAGTGCCCGCCGGCCATCCTCGAGGACGTGCTGCGCAACCTCGCCGGTGCGCACGGTTACGGCGACGCGAAGGGTCTGCTCTCCGCCCGCCGCGCGGTGATGAGCCACTACGAGACCAAGGGCATCCCGCTCTCCGTCGAGGACATCTACCTCGGCAACGGCGTCTCCGAGCTGATCCAGATGTCGATGCAGGCGCTGCTCGACGACGGCGACGAGGTGCTGGTCCCCGCCCCCGACTACCCGCTGTGGACGGCCTCGGTCTCGCTGGCGGGCGGTACGGCCGTGCACTACCGCTGTGACGAGCAGGCGGACTGGATGCCGGACCTCGCCGACATCGAACGGAAGATCACCGACCGCACCAAGGCGATCGTGATCATCAACCCGAACAACCCCACGGGCGCCGTCTACGACGACGAGATGCTCCGGTCCCTCACCGAGATCGCCCGGCGCCACAACCTGGTCGTCTGTTCGGACGAGATCTACGACAAGATCCTCTACGACGGCACCACGCACACGCCCACCGCCGCCCTCGCGCCCGACCTGCTCGTGCTCACGTTCAACGGCATGAGCAAGAACTACCGGGTGGCCGGCTTCCGCTCCGGCTGGCTCGCGGTCTGCGGCCCCAAGGCCCACGCCACCTCGTACATCGAGGGGCTGACGATCCTCGCGAACATGCGGCTGTGCGCCAACATGCCGGCGCAGCACGCGGTGGCCGCCGCGCTCCAGGGGCGGCAGTCGATCGAGGATCTGGTGCTGCCCGGCGGCCGGCTGCTCGAACAGCGCGACACGGCGTACGACCTGCTGACCCAGATCCCGGGTGTGACCTGTGTGAAGCCGAAGGGCGCGCTGTATCTCTTCCCGCGCCTCGACCCGAACGTCTACAAGATCAAGGACGACCGTCAGATGGTCCTCGACCTGCTGCGGGCCGAGAAGATCATGGTCGTGCACGGCACGGGCTTCAACTGGCACGAGCCGGACCACTTCCGGATCGTGACGCTTCCGAACGCCACGGACCTGGCGGACGCGGTGACCCGGATCGGTACCTTCCTGGACGGCTACAGCCAGCCCTGACGGCGCGCCTCCCGGACCACACTCAACTTTAGACGAGATCTAAGCTAGGATGGCCGCAGAGCTACTGCAGGAGGCCATCCCCATGTACGAACCGATCCGCACCAAGTCGGTCCACCGGATGGCCGACGACGCCCCGGACGCGTACCCGCACCGCTCCCGCGAGGAGGAGCTGGACATCCAGCTCGCCGGACACCTCGCCGCCCTGCTCGCCGTCACGGACGAGCTGGGTGACGCGGCCGCCGGCGACCTCATCGCCGAGCAGGTGGCACGGCTGCGTGGCGCGCCGCCGGCCCGCCACGCCGGACTGAGCGGCTCCCCCGCCCCGTCCCTGCACCGCCGCGCGCACGCCCTCGCGGGCCGCGCCCTGGTCGTCGCCGCCTCCCGTGCCGACACGGCCGCCGCGATCCTCGCCGCCGAGCGCATGGACGCGCACACCGAAGCCCTGACCTCCGCCGAGCTGGTCAGCGCCCCCTGACGGCCCCGGTCCGCGCGCCGCGGAGGCCCGCGGACCGGGCGCCACCACCACGCCCTACGAGGGCGTGCCCACCGGCTTCGTCGCCTCGAAGTCCACATCCGCGACGACGCACTGCGGCGCCCCACTCCCGCCCGCGTTCGCGCCGACGACGACGGTCCGCTCGGAAGCTCCCGTCGCCAGATCCTCGACGACCGCGGTGCCGCTGCCGACCACCGCGCCCTGCCCGTCCTGGAACTCCAGCGTGATGGTGTAGGTCCCCCTGCGCTGCGCCTGGCTGGTGACTCCCAGTTCGGCCACCGGCCGCCGCGACTCCGGATCCAGCGTGCAGCCGGTCACGGTGACGTCCTGCGACGGAAAACGCATGTCCTTGTGGTTCTCCCCGTAGGCGTAGACGTAGGCGGCCAGCAGGCCGACCGGCACCAGCACCACCAGCGAACCCGTCACCACGAGCAGAACGATCGCCCAGCGCGGCATCTCCGCACCCCCTCCCCGAGGCGATCACGGTATAGGGGGGCCGGCTCGCCATCGGGAAAAGCACCGGCCCCCGAGGCCGTGAGGGGGCTCGGGGGCCGGTGTGCGTCGTGGCGGGCCGTTCGTGACCCCACTGGTCAGGGCGGTGTTCGGGGCGACCCGCCACGAGTCTGCGGTGCGGGATCAGCCCAGGCGCTCGACCAGCGCGCGGTACTCGTCCCACAGCTCCTTCGGCGTGTGGTCACCGAAGGTGTTGAGGTGCTCGGGGACCAGGGCGGCCTCCTCGCGCCAGACCTCGCGGTCGACCTTGAGCAGGAACTCCAGGTCCTCCGCCGGCAGGTCCAGGCCGTCGGTGTCGAGGGACTCGACGGTCGGCAGGATGCCGATCGGGGTCTCGACGCCCTCGGCCTTGCCCTCCAGGCGCTCCACGATCCACTTCAGGACACGGCTGTTCTCGCCGAAGCCGGGCCAGACGAACTTGCCCGCGTCGTTCTTGCGGAACCAGTTCACGTAGTAGATCTTCGGCAGCTTGGCCTGCTCCGCGTCGGCGCCGACCTTGACCCAGTGGGCCATGTAGTCGCCCATGTTGTAGCCGCAGAACGGCAGCATGGCGAACGGGTCGCGGCGCAGCTCGCCGACCTTGCCCTCGGCGGCGGCGGTCTTCTCGGAGGCGACGTTCGCACCGAGGAAGACACCGTGGTTCCAGTCGAAGGACTCGGTCACCAGCGGGACGGCGGAGGCGCGGCGGCCACCGAAGAGGATCGCCGAGATCGGCACGCCCTTCGGGTCCTCCCACTCCGGCGCGGCGATCGGGCACTGGGAAGCCGGGACGGTGAAGCGGGCGTTGGGGTGGGCGGCCGGCGTCTCGGACTCCGGCGTCCAGTCGTTGCCCTTCCAGTCGGTGAGGTGGGCCGGGGGCTCCTCGGTCATGCCCTCCCACCACACGTCGCCGTCGTCGGTCAGCGCGACGTTGGTGAAGACGGCGTTGCCCCAGAGGGTCTTCATGGCGTTGGCGTTGGTGTGCTCGCCGGTGCCGGGCGCGACGCCGAAGAAGCCGGCCTCGGGGTTGATCGCGTAGAGGCGGCCGTCCTCGCCGAAGCGCATCCAGGCGATGTCGTCACCGATGGTCTCGACCGTCCAGCCGGAGATCGTGGGCTCCAGCATGGCGAGGTTGGTCTTGCCACAGGCGGACGGGAACGCGGCAGCAATGTATGTGGGGGCCTTCGCCTCGCCATGCGGCGGGGTGAGCTTGAGGATCAGCATGTGCTCGGCGAGCCAGCCCTCGTCGCGCGCCATGACGGACGCGATGCGCAGGGCGTAGCACTTCTTGCCGAGCAGGGCGTTGCCGCCGTAACCGGAGCCGTACGACCAGATCTCGCGCGTCTCGGGGAAGTGCGAGATGTACTTGGTGGTGTTGCAGGGCCACGGCACGTCGGCCTCGCCCTCGGCGAGCGGCGCACCGAGGGTGTGGACGGCCTTGACGAAGAAGCCGTCGGTGCCGAGCTCGTCGAGGACGGCCTGGCCCATGCGGGTCATGGTGCGCATGGAGACGGCGACGTAGGCGGAGTCGGTGATCTCGACGCCGATCGCGGACAGCGGCGAGCCGACGGGGCCCATGCAGAAGGGCACGACGTACATCGTGCGGCCCTTCATCGACCCGCGGAAGATGCCCTTCTCGCCGGCGAAGATCTCCTTCATCTCCGCCGGGGCCTTCCAGTGGTTGGTCGGGCCCGCGTCCTCCTCCTTCTCGGAGCAGATGAAGGTCCGGTCCTCGACGCGCGCGACGTCGGACGGGTCGGAGGCGGCGTAGTACGAGTTCGGGCGCTTGATCTCGTCCAGCTTCTTGAACGTGCCCTTGGCGACGAGCTCCTCACACAGGCGCTCGTACTCGGCCTCGGATCCGTCGCACCAGACGATGCTGTCCGGCTGCGTGATCGCTGCGATCTCGTTCACCCAGGAGACGAGCTCCTGGTGCTTGGTGGGGACGGTGGTGGGAGCCGCGTTGTCGCGCGCCACGATTGCTCCTTGATGAGGGGTTTCAGATGTATGCCCCTTGGGGGCTGCGACCCGGATGCTTCTCGGTGGTAGACCGCTCGCGCTCATCCGGTGCCGACCGCACTCATTTGATCATCCGATGCAAGCGCCCATATGTCCAGAGGGCCGCCCACGTGAGCATCGCCACTCCTTTCCGGGACCTACGGGGGCGTAGGTAGCATTCGTCTCATGACTTCAGCCATGCCGTCGGTGAACGAGATAGAGCAGTTCGTCAAGCCCCGGCTCAGAGGCTGGTTGCACGCCGGTATGTTTCCCGCGGTGATCGTCGCGGGCGTCGTGCTGGTCGCGCTCGCCCACTCACCCCGGGCGAGGATCGCCTGCGGCATCTACGTCCTCACCGCCTGCCTGCTCTTCGGCATCAGCGCGCTGTACCACCGCGGGAACTGGGGCCCCCGCGGCGAGGCCGTCCTGCGGCGCCTGGACCACGCCAACATCTTCCTGATCATCGCGGGCACCTATACCCCGTTGACGCTGCTGCTTCTCCCCGATTCCACCGGCCGGCCGCTCATGTTCGCGGTCTGGGCGGCGGCGTTGGCCGGTATCGCCTTCCGGGTCTTCTGGGTCGGCGCCCCTCGCTGGCTGTACACGCCCTGCTACATCGCGATGGGCTGGGCCGCCGTCTTCTTCCTGCCCGACTTCATGCGGGCCGGCGGCATCGCCGTCCTCGTCCTCGTCATCGTCGGCGGACTGCTCTACAGCGCGGGCGGCATCATCTACGCCATGAAGCGCCCCAACCCCTCCCCGCGCTGGTTCGGCTTCCACGAGGTCTTCCACTCGCTGACCCTGGCGGCCTTCACCGTCCACTACGTCGGCATCTCGCTGGTGGCCTACCAGCACGCCTGACCAGCACAATGACGGCCATGGCCGCCGAATCCCCCACCCCCCTCCCGCTCAGTCTGCGCGAGCGCAAGAAGCTCAGGACCCGCGCCGCGATCCGCAGGGCGACCTACCGGCTCGTGGCCGAGCAGGGGTACGACGCGAGCACCGTCGAACAGATCGCCGCGGCGGCCGAGGTCTCCCCCTCGACCGTCGTGCGCTACTTCCCCGTCAAGGAGGACATCCTCCTCACCGACGAGAACGACGCGCTCCTGGCCGCCCGGCTGCGCGCCCGCCCGGCCGACGAGGAACCGCTGGAGTCACTGCGCGCCGTCGTCCTCGAAGCGGTGACGTCGGCACTCGCCGACGAGCCGGAGGAGACCCGGCTGCGAGCCCGCCTCATGGCGGAGATCCCCGCCGTACGGGCCCGGCTCACCGAGACCACCGCCGAGACCGCCCAGCTCCTCGCCCACACCATCGCCGAGCGCACCGGCCGCGACACCGACGACCTGGAGGTACGGGTCTTCACCGCCGCCGTCCTCGGCGCGCTGCGCGAGGCGACCGTCTACTGGGCCGAGCGCGGCCAGAGCGACGACCTGATCCCGCTGCTCGACCGGACCCTCGACACCCTCAAGGGCGGCCTGTCGCTCCGAGCGCTCCCCTGACCACCCACGCCGACTCGGGGTTGTCCGCACACGCCCACACGCCGTGCGGACAGTAGTCGGTGAAGGTCTGGTAGACCGGCCGGTGCCGGGTGAACCAGTCGAGCATCCCCCGTACGTACACCGGGTTGTCCCCGTTGCGGAACAGCCCCCACTCCGGGTACGAGACCGGCTTGCCGTGCGCCGCCGCGAACCGGACGTGGTGCTCCAGCCCGAACTCCTCCACCACCTGCCCCTCGAAGGTCAGCCCCTCGGGCTGGTCATAGGCGTCGAGCCCGATGATGTCGACATACGCGTCGCCCGGGTAGCAGCGCGGCCACTCCACCGCGTCCCGCCCCCGGCTCGCGGTGAAGTCGAAACGGAAGCGCTGGCCGGGCACCTCGCGCAGCACCGTCACGACCCGCCGCCAGTACGCCTTCCAGGCTTCCGGATCCGGCCCGCAGCGATGGCTGTAGGTGGTGCCGTTCATCTCCCAGCCCAGGACCAGAACCGCGTCGGGGAGCCCATGGGCGACCAGCCGCTCCCCCAGCGTGCGGAAGTGGTCGTCGTAGGAGCCCCCCTCGCCGCGCCGCAGCCCGGCCCGGACCTCGTCGTCCGGCAGGTCCTCCTCGTTGCGGTCGAGCAACGGCACGTTCAGGACGAAGAGCCGCCCCGGCCGCTCGGCCTTCCAGCGCGCCCACGGCTCGAAGAGCGCCGTATGCCCCTCGATGTTGGACCAGCGGTCACCCGGCAGATACGTGTGGCCCACGGTCAGCGAGCCGCCCCCGAGCCAGCGTTGCACCTCGGCGATCCGCCGCACCCCGGCCTCGTCGGAGCCGGTGAAGAACCCGGACGGCACGGTCACCGGCTCGGGCGGCGCCGGCGGCTCGCCCGCCGTGTGCCGGGTGCCCGGCGCGAGCCGGTCGTACGGCAGGACCAGCGCGAGAACGACCGCGAGCAGCACGATCAGTGCGGCCCGCGGCCGGCGGAGGAGGGTCACGTCAACTGGTCCAGAAGTCCCACCAGCGGGTCAGGATCAGCATCCCGATGATCCCGATGTGCAGGACGGGCAGCGCGAAGGTGAACTCCTCCAGGAACCCCTTCAGCGCGGCGGGCGCCGGCACCACGCCCGTACGGACGTTGTGCGCGGTCACGTACCAGAACATGACGAGGGTGGCGGTCCAGGTGAGGCAGCACCACAGGCACAGCGCGTTGATCTCGTACAGCGACTGGTACATCAGCCAGGTGCAGAATCCGACGCCGAATCCCATACCGGCGTTCAGCCCGAGCCAGAACCAGCCGCGGTAGCGCGCTCCGGCGAGCAGGCCGGCGCCCACGGCGAGGACCGCGCCGAAGGTCACGAGACCGAGCAGCGGGTTCGGGAAGCCGAACACCGCCGCCTGCTCGCTCTTCATGATGTTGCCGCAGGAGACGACCGGGTTGAGGCTGCAGCCCGGCTGGAAGTTCGGATCCTCCAGGAGCTTGAACTTGTCGATCGTGATGACCCAGGCGGCCAGCACACCGGCCGCGCCGGTGACCACCAGCAGCCAGGCCAGCGCCCGGCTCGCGCCGATCCCTCCGGCGCTCTCCCGGGACTCCTCCTGCCGCTGCCCCGGCACCCCGCCCCGTACGTTGACCGTCGCCATGACGCCGCCCCTCCCGCTCAGCCCTGCAGCCGCCGTACCGGCAGCACCACATGCGCCCCGTCTGCCAGGGGGTCCTCGCCGGCGAAGAACGACCGCAGCTGCTCCTCCGAAACCGCCCCGCCGGGCGCGCCCTCGGGCCAGGGGCGGACGGAGCAGACCAGGTAGACGTGCCCGAGCTCCTTGGCGGCCGCCTCCCACTCCACCGGCACCGAACACTGCAGCTTCATGAACGGCAGGGTGAGGACCGCCTGCTGAGCCTCGACGAGGAGGTGGGCGTCGACCCGGGGCCCCTGGGACGCATCGACCACCGGCCCGCCGACGGTCAGGCCCATGCCCTCCACGGCGGCCCGCATCGCTTCCGCACCGGCCTCGGGACCGTCGCTGCCGTCGCCGAGCGAATACACCATCAGGTACGAGGCTGCCGGCTTGGTATCGGTGGGGCCGGTGGTCCAGAAGACGACGGAGAGGCTCCCCAGCGGAGAGGAGCTTCGCGCCTCGGAAACGACATTGGAAGAAGTCATGGGTCCGGATGCTAGTGGCCGAATGCCGGCCGCTCCGCGCCGAATTCACTCGATCGGCCGGTATTCACCCGGCTGGCCTTTCCCCCGCAACGAAGCCGCGTTTTCCTCGTTGTGCCCATAGGGCATTTGTCGATCACCAGGAGATCACTCATGATCGTTCGGCGCCGCGTCGCGCTGCGGTCCCTCTTCACCGTGGCCGTCGCCGCCTTCACGGGCGGCGCGCTGGCCCGTATCGCCGCCACGCCCGCCGGGCGGCCCGCCCTCTCGGGCGATCTTTCGGGCGATTCCTCCGGCGTTTTCGCGGGCGATCTCTTCGACGAGATGTACGGAGGGCGCCACATCCATGCCCGTACCACCCCGGCCGGTGTCCCGGAGGTCCGTGTCGACGGCAGGCCGCTGCATCTGATGCGCTGCGCGGACGGCGGCTATCTCACCCCCATCGATCACTACCAGACCTATCCGACGCCCCTGGCGGCCACCCGCGCGGCCGTGGACGAGTTGGGGTCCGCGCCACTGACCCGCTTCGCGGCGGCCCACGGCGTCCACCCGGGAGGGAGTCCGCGTGGTCTACTCACGTAAGAACCAGCGCGATCTGACCAGCGCCGAGCGGAAGAAGTTCGTCTCCGCGGTCCTGGAACTCAAGCGCGACGGGACGTACGACGAGTTCGTCCGCACCCACATCGACTACTACGTCTCCGACGGAGAAGGCCGGCTGCGGCTGGCCCACATGGCGCCCAGTTTTCTGCCCTGGCACCGCAAGTTCCTGCTGGAGTTCGAGCGGGCACTGCGCCGGGTGGACCCGACGTTGAGCGTCCCCTACTGGGACTGGACCCGAGACAACACCCCGGCGGCCTCGCTCTGGAGCGACGATTTCATGGGCGGCAACGGGCGCGGCGACGACCTCCAGGTGATGACCGGCCCGTTCGCCTACGCGGGCGGCCGGTGGACCGTGAACTACGGCATGACCGAAGGCCGCTTCCTGACCAGGGAGTTCGGCCGCCCCCGCGACCCGATCACACTGCCCACCAAGGCACAGCTGGACGAGGTGATGCGGGAGACGGTGTACGACGTGGCGCCCTGGAACTCCACGAGCACCTCGGGGTTCCGCAACCGCCTGGAGGGCTGGGCCCCTGGCCGGGGCAACGAGCGCTTCCGCATCCACAACCGGGTGCACCGCTGGGTCGGCGGTCTGATGCTGGGCGGGGCCTCGGTCAACGACCCGGTCTTCTGGCTCCACCACTCCTTCGTCGACCTGCTCTGGTCACGCTGGCAGCGGCGCAACCCTCGGGCGGGCTACCTTCCGGCACAGCCACCGCAGCTCGGCGACCCGCAGCACGGCCGGATCGCGGCCCGGGACGAGCGGATGGGACCGTGGGGCGTCACCCCGGCCCAGATGCTCGATCACAGCGCGATCTACCGGTACGTGTAGCGAGGCGACCGCGCGTACGGAAGCGGCCCCCCGGCACTGCCGGGGGGCCGCTCGGTGATGCGGGGATCAGCCGCCGTAGCCACCGTCGCCGCCACCGTGGCCGTCGACGATCCCGCAGGAGTTGCCGAACGCCGGGTTGACGAGACCGATGCCGTTCACGGTGTTGCCGCAGAAGTTCACCGGGATGTGGATCGGGACCTGTACGACGTTGCCGGAGCCGATACCGCCGGAGTTGGCGGCAAGGCCCTGGGCGCCCGATTCGGCGACGGCCATGCCGGCTCCGCTGAGGGCAACGGCACCCGTGCCGGCGAGGACAGCGGCAGCCTTCGCGATGCGAGACATCAAGAACTCCTTGGACGTGGAAAGGCGACCGCGAGAATCACGGCCGACATCTCCGTTCAACGCCTCAACGGCGTAGGAGTCACGGCCTTTGGGCCGGACGGGACGAAATATCGAGCGAAATATCGAGAGAGGGCCCGCAGACCCGGGCCCGCCCGCCGTCGGATACGGCGGAGCGAACTTCTGGATCTGCGGGCCGCGGCCATGCGACAAGCCTTCTGTTGTAACGAGCATCGACCCCTCGGGTGGCGGGGAAGAATCGTGCCTTCACCCGCCGGGCCATTCGTCGTACAACAGAAAGCCGTCAGGCCGTCGGCTGCGCCAGACCCCCCTGGGAGTCCAGCGTCCCGGTCACCGCGGGGGTGAGGACGCCCACATTGGGCGTGGTGAGGCCCGGCACTCCGTACGGGTCGCCGCTCGGTACGACGACCGGGTTGCCGACCGAGGCGCCGGGGGTGACCGCCTTCAGGGGTGAGCTCGGGGTCGTGAACAGGGCCGTGCCGGGCTCACTTCCCTCGATGACCTCGGGCAGCGGGGCGGCGAGGACGGTCTCCGGCATCGTGCTGGAGACCGGCATCCGGGGGAGGGTGACGTCCGGCAGCCCGCCGGCCTGGCCCTCCTGAAATCCGGTGGGCCCACCCGGCTTGGGCATCGGTACGCCGGTGGCCACCGTGGGGGCGTCCATCGGGATCACCGGCTCCAGACCCTGGAGCGGAACGACCACAGGCGCCTCGGCGGCGGACGCGGGGGCGGCCATGGCCGCTGAGGCGAGAGCGGTCATGAGGATTCCCATGCCGGCTTGAGTTCGCAGGTTCATGACTGCGTATGCCCTTCGAGCGCGTGACGACGGTGCGGTGTTGCTGTGCCTGGTGAACGAGCCGGCCGGAGAAAAAGTCGCGAAATTCCCCTGTGTGCAGCAACCCGAAGACCCCCACCGGTGACGGCGGGGGCCTTGGTTGACGTGGGCGTCAGTACGGCGCGTCAGTGGCGGCGTACGGGGCGTCCGGCGCGTACGACACGTCCGGCGCGGAGAGAGACGAGCGTTCCACCGATGATGAGGGCGGCGCTGACGGCGGCCGCACCCATGAGCGCGGGATCGCCACCGGTGTCCGGGAGCTCCGGCTTACCCGGCCCGCCGGGGCCCCCGGGGGGAGTGGAGGGGGGATACGTCGGCGGGTGCGTCGTCGGCGGGTGCGTCGG
>NZ_JAGGOS010000018.1:49860-54217 GCF_018614205.1 Streptomyces sp. ISL-36
CGGGTACGTCGGCGGCTTCGTGGTCGGAGGCGACGTCGGCGGGTACGTCGGCGGCTTGGGGGTCTCGTCGTCGGGACCGTCGCCGTAGCCGTCAGGGTCGTCCCACATGTTCGCGGGGAGGGGGACCTGAACGTACTGCCCGGCGTCGGCCGCGGGGAAGTCACCCGTACCGGACGCGGAGTTCGCTGCCACGGCGAAGCCGCCGGTCAACGACAGGATGCCCGTCGCAGCCGCGGCCGTGAGCAGTTTCCGGCTGATGATGGATCGCATACCGCTCTTCCTCTGGAGAAGGGAGAGACCGGTGGGGATCCCCCCTCGCTCCGACCGGCCTGTCCGCGCACTCAGTGCGTCAGTCGCTGACGGACTGGTTTACGGGAGGTGAGGCTCAGGGACACCGGGCGAATGTGCCGCGGGCCGCGGCGCGACAACGAGCGCTGTCGTCCTCGGTCTCTCCATGGGCCAACCTTCCGTGGGGGTTGGCGAGAGCGTAAGGAGGGGCACACTGCGGACGGCCGGGACCACACGGCAGTCGATCTGAAAATCATTCGATCAGCCGATCACCGTGGGCAGTGGGCTGCGCCGGTGGGAGCGTCGGGCCGGGCGGAGCGAGGGTGACACAGAAGGGTCGGGACCGCGTGACACGGTCCTGCGCGCGGGGGTTGCGCAGTTCGGAGGGCGTGATGCGGGCGCGTCAGCCGACCGGCAGGCCACCGAGCAGCCCGGCGTTCCTACCGGGCTTGTTCAGCCGCTCCGCGGCGTCTCCCACGGTCTTGACCACGGAGCCGTCCTTCGTGGTGCTCAGCTCGTCGGTCTTCAGACCCTTGCCGGTGACTGCCCCGAGACCCCCGTCCAGGCTGGTGGGGAGCGCCACCGACTCGGCAGCCATGGCGGGCGCTGCGACACCCAGGGCCATCACAGAACCGGCGACGATCGCGGCAACCTTGGTGGGCTTCATCGAGTGAGTCCTTCCTCTATGACGTCTTCGCAAGCAAGTCGCTTGCTGTACAGGTCTCTTGGCCGATTCCTGTACGTCGTTCCGCCCTCTGTAACGAGAGGTGCGCTCCCCGGAAACTCCGGGGGGAGGGATTTCTCGACACTGCACCCGAAGGAAGGGGTGCGGTGCTATTGGCCGACCGGATGCACGCACGCCGTGCCGTCCCGGCGGAGCCGGAGGGGCACGGCGCGTTCCGCGGCGTGGTGACTACCTGACGGGCGGGGAAGGCTTCACGGGCAGCTCGGGCGCCGCGACGGAAGGCTTGGCCGCGACCTCCGGGGTGGCGGCCGGGGCTGCCGGCAGGGCCGGCAGACCCTGCAGGGGCGCGATCAGGCCGCCGCCGAGCACCGTGGACGCGACCAGATCGACCAGCGAGGTCAGGGTCGTGGTGACCTGGGTGACGACGCCGGTCACCCCGCCCGAGGTGACCGTCGCGAGAAGGTCCGCGACCAGCTTCTCGACGGCGGCGAGGGTGTCGGAGACGACGTCGGCGGGCGCGGCCGAAGAGCCGACTCCCGCCGGAGCGGCCGGAGTGGTCGCCGGAGAGGCCGGGGCTTCCACGACGGTCGGGTCGACGGGCGCGGTGTCCGGCACGGAGGTCTCGGTGCGGGGTGTCTGCGCGGCGGCCTTGGCCGCGGCGATCGACGCCTTGATCTTCGCCTTGAGCGCCTCGGCGTCGGCGGCGGGGACCCGGCCGTCGTCCGCCTTCGGAGCGGCGGTGAGGAGTTCGGGAAGAGGGGCTCGGGCGGCGGAGGTGGCCGCGTGGGAAGGGTGATGGTCGTCGGCGACGGCGAGTCCCGCCGTACCGAGGGTGAGAGCGGCGGATATCGCCAGGACGGTGAGACGGCTTGATGCCAGGGGACGCATATATGTTCCTCTTCCTTATGCGTCGGACAACTTCTCCGCCACCGTGCCTGCGCGAATAGCGCTCCGCAACGGGAGGACTACGGAGCGCCACACCTCCGTTCGGGTGAATCGACCTCGCTGACCCCTCCTCCGGGGGGCGTACGCCGTTGCACCGGGCAGCGCACGAGGGTGCGCCCGAACGAGAAGAAGGCCGACGCACCGCACCCCGGAAGGGGCGGGTGCGCCGGCCTCGGAGGGACCGCGATCCGGCGTGCGAGATCAGGCGTTGACGCAGGTGTTGCCGAAGGCCGGGTTCAGGGCGCCGACGAGGGTCAGGGTGTTGCCGCAGAAGTTGATCGGCACGTGGAGGGGCACCTGCACGACGTTCCCCGCCACGAGGCCCTCGGAGTTCATGGCCCCGCCCCCGGCGGCGGCGTGGGCAGCGGCGACGCCGGTCGCACCCGCGACGGACGCGGCGACACCCATGGACAGGACTACAGCCTTCGCGATACGGGACATGGAGAAGCGCTCCTCGATTGTTTGCAGACCACTCGGACCGGACGGTCGACGCGAACGGTTTCGTCGCGCCTCTCCAACAACGCCACGCCATTTCATCGGTTGCTCTCCCGAACGGGTGACGTTCAACCGATCTTTGGGCCATAGGAGGGTCATTCGAGCGAGTGGGCCGGGAATGGCGCAACACGCACAACGAGGAACCCGTGCCGCGGATACGGAAGTTAGCGTTTGTGAGCATCTAATGCTTACTATCGCCCGTCGCTGGGGTTATAACGTTCCCGAACGTTGCTTCCGGCCCAGCCGCGCGGACACCCTTTTCGCACGGTCGACACCTTCCTCTCCCCCGGTCTTCACGGGTGTTCCCTTGCTTCTCTCATCCAAGCGGAGAACCTGTATGCGGAATTCAGCGGTTCGTGCTGTGCCCAGCGCTCGGTCGTGCGCCTTGACGTGTGCGGCCCCGGCCGTGGAAACGAGTCGATCGAAGAGCGTCACGCTCTCCGTTTCCGCCCATTCCGCGGACGACGTCATGAACTCCGGCATCACCGATTTCGGGGGTGCGCCTCGCCATGGAGCCGATCGAATCCATGCCCGCTCGGGCACCCGCCAGGAAACCGTCCGGCTCGGGGTGCTCTTCCTCCGGGCGGACGTCCGGCGCTGACGTGCTGCCTCCACGAGAATCGGATTTTTCGTCCTTCACCGTCCTGCACGCGGTCCAGCCCGGTGACGGTGGGGTGGCCCGGGTCGTCATCGACCTGGTGCGCGCCCAGCTCGCCGCCGGGATGCGGGTCGCGGTCGCCTGCCCGCCGGACACCTCCCTCGCCGCCGCCGTCCGGGAGGAGGGCGCCGCGCTCCACGGGTGGCGGGCCGGGCGCGACCCCGGTCCGCGGCTGGTACGGGAGACCCTGGACCTCGCCCGGGTGATCCGTACGGTCGGACCCGACGTGGTCCACGCGCACAGCGCCAAGGCCGGGCTGTGCGCCCGACTCGCCCTGCGGGGCGTCCTTCCGACGGTGTATCAGCCGCACGCCTGGTCCTTCGAGGCGGTCGGCGGAGCGGTCGGCGCGCTCGCCCTGCGCTGGGAGCGCGTGGCGGCGCGCTGGACGCGACGGATCGTCTGCGTCAGCGAGGCCGAGCGCCGCACCGGCGAGCGGGCGGGTGTCCGGGCGTCCTGGTCGGTCATCCACAACGGCGTGGACGTGGCCCGGTTCGCGGGCGGTGCGGCGCCGGGCTCCGGGGGCCCGGCCGACTCCGGCGAAGGCCCCGTCGTCGTCTGCGTGGGGCGGCTCTGCCGGCAGAAGGGGCAGGACGTCCTGCTGGCCGCCTGGCCCGCGGTCCTCGCCCAGGCGCCGACGGCCCGTCTGGTCCTGGTCGGTGACGGCCCCGACGGCGCGCGGCTGCGGGCCGGGGCTCCCCCGTCGGTGCGCTTCACCGGCGCCGTCGACGACACCGCCCCCTGGTACCGGGCGGCCGATCTGGTCGTTCTGCCGTCCCGTTGGGAGGGCATGGCGCTCGCGCCGCTGGAGGCCATGGCGAGCGGCCGGCCCGTGGTGGTCAGTGATGTGGACGGGGCGCGCGAGAGCCTGCCGCCCGGTCATGAACGCCTGTGCCTGGTCCCGTCGGAGGATCCGGCCGCGCTCGCCGCAGCCGTCGGCCGCCTTCTGGGCCGGCCGGAGCTGCGGCGGTCCATGGGCCGCCAGGCCCACGAGCACGTACTCAGCAGATTCGATGTGCGGCGCACCGGCGCGGCCGTCGCGGACGTGTACCGCGACCTGGCCGGAGTGCGGTGCACCGATCACAGAGAGCCGATTTCGCCGTGACTACGGAAAGCACCAGCGTCCCTCCTTCACCGGGCCCCTGGCCCTCGGCCGGCCAGGGGCATGCCCCCGGGCTCGCTTCCCTCGCACCGCAGCGCGGTGCGCCGGACCGGCTGGCTCTGCCGCCGCGCCGGCCCGCCCGGCGGCGGTTCGCCGCCGTGCCGCTCGTGGCAGCCGACGGTCTGGC
>NZ_JAGGOS010000189.1 GCF_018614205.1 Streptomyces sp. ISL-36
TCGCGGCCGCCGAACGCGCCGACCTGGTCGCGCTCGCGGAGGACGGCACGGTCACCTTCACCGCCGGGCTCCTCCCCTCGACGCTGGTCCACGACGCCTGCTGGGCCGAGCGCAGCGCCGGTCACGCCGCGCTCGCGAAGGTCGTGGACGATCCGGTCGAGTCGGTACGGCACCGGGCGCTCGCCACCGACATCCCCGACGAGGCCCTCGCCGCCGAGGTCGCCGCGGCCGCCGATCTCGCGCGCCGCCGCGGCAACAGCGCGCTCGCCGCCGAACTGGCCCTGCTCGCCGCCGAGTCGACGCCGATGCGGCACGCCGCCCAGCGGATCGCCCGGCTCGTCGACGCCGCCGAGGAGGCCGCCCGCGCGGCCCGCGCCGACCTGGCGATGCGGGCCGCCACCGATCTGCTGGCCCGGGACGCGACCCCTTCCGACCGGGTACGGGCCCGGCTCGCCGTCCTCGACACCGCGGGCCAGGGGCTCACCGGGCTCGACGAGATGTACGTCCACGCCATGGAGGACTCCGAGGGTCACACCGCGCTACGGGCCGCCGTGCAGCTCCGGCTGGCCGTCAAGTACGTGCTGGCGGACGGCGATCCGCTGCGTTCGCGGGCCGCGGCCGTCGAGTCCGCCGCCCTGGCCGCCTCCATGGGCGACCCCCGGACGGCCGCCCAGGCCCTGACCGTACAGGCGCGGATGGACCGGGCACTGGGCGCTTCGGACGCGGAATCGGTACTGGCCCAGGCGCGGGGCCTGGAGATGGCCGAGCGGCCGCTCGGCATCCGCAACGCCGCACAGATCCTGACGATCCGTCACGCCCTCTTCGACGACCGGCTGGCCGACGCCCGCGATCAACTCAACGCCCTGCTGCCGCTGGTGCGGCGGCGCGGCTCGGTCGAGGACACGATCGAGCTGTTCTCCACGCTGGCCGCGATCGAGTCCCGGCTCGGGGCGTGCGCGGCGGCCCTCACGCACGCGGGGCAGGCCCTCGCGCTGACCCTGGAGGCGGGCCTCTCCCCCGGACCGGCCTGGTACACGCTGGCGCTCGCCGAGACGGCGGGGGGCAGCTTCGGGCGGGCCGCGAGCTACGCCCGGCGCAGCGTCCAGGCGTCGGAGGAGGAGGGCGACCGGGTCTTCCTCTCCCGCAGCCTCTACGCACTGGGCCGCGTCCAGCTGATCAACGGGGACGTCGCCTCCGCCCTGGAGACCCTGCGCCGTGTGCAGGCCAACGAGCGCGCCCAGTCGACGGTGGACCCGTCGATGCTCCGCTGGCACGAGGAGCTGGCCGAGGCGCTCCTCGCCAACGACGCGGCCCAGGAGGCGGCCGACCTGCTCGCCGAGGTGCGTCCGGTGGCGGAGCGCCTGGGCCGGACCACCGTGCTCCTCGGCTGCGACCGGGCGCACGCCCTGTATCTGGCCGCGGGCGGCAGGACGGACGAGGCGGCGGAGCTGCTCACCGGCACCGCCGAGCGGTTCGCCGAGGCCGGGCTGCCGCTGGAGCACGGCCGGGCGCTCATCGCGCTCGCCCGGGTGGAGCGCCGGCGGCGGCGCCGCTCGGCGGCGCAGAGTGCGCTCCAGGCGGCGGCCGCGGTGTTCGAGCGGGCCGGGGCGGCTCCGTGGCTGACCCTGACGAGCGAGACCCCGGCGGGGGAGGACGCCCTGCCGGCGCTCTCCTCGCTCACGGACGCGGAGCTGCGTCTCGCCCGTCTGGTGGGGCAGGGTGCCAGCAACCAGGAGGCCGCCGCGAAGCTGTACCTGAGCGTGAAGACGGTCGAGGCACGGCTGACCCGGATCTACCAGAAGCTGGACGTCCGCTCCCGCGCGCAGCTGGCGAGCGCCCTGCGCGGCTGACCCCGGGCAGGCCGGTCCGACGCCCCACGCGGCCGACCCCCGGCAGGCCGGTCCGACACCCTCCACGGAGGCCGGGCAGCCGGTCAGCCGGTTAGCCGGGCAGTCGGTCAGACCGTGAACGGCCGCTGCCGCAGGAACGCGGCCGGGGGACTGCCGATCAGATAGAGGTTCGGGCTCTGGGTGGCCGGCAGCCGGCTCTGGATCGCGCGGTGGAAGGACCGGTATCCGCCTCTGAAGGCGCCGCCCTGCCACACGTCGAGGAGCGCCCCTGTGAAGGCGCCGTTGACCTGGCCGTCGGAGGCGACCTGGTTGTCCTGACAGGCCGAGATGAGGACCGCCGACGGCTCCGGGGCCTCGCCGAACGGGCCCGCCACCTCCTCGGACGCCTCCTTGAGGGAGCGCTGCAGCTCCTCGAAGAATCCCCGGTCCCGTTCGTAGATCTGCTGCTGTCTCGGTACGGGCATCAGCCTGATCCCTGTCTCGGGGAGCGGAGCCCCCGGAAGCTCGATGCCGCTGCCGCTGTGGCAGCAGTCGAGCAGGACCACGATCCGGACGCCCTCGGCGAAACCCCGGAGTTCGCGATGGAGCTCGTCGTCGAGGAACTGACGGTCGTAGAGGACGAGGGTCTCGTCGAGGGCGTCCGGCTCCTCGTCGGCCCCCGTGACGTCGGGAACCTGGCCGCCGTGGCCGGAGTAGGTGAGGAGCAGGATGTCGTCGGGGGCGAGCTCGCCCGCGGCCTGGCGCAGCGCCGCGGTGAGGCGGTCGACGGTCGCGTCCGCGGTCATCAGGACGGTCTCGGAGAAGCCTGCGGCGCGGGCGAGCCGGGCCATGTCCCGGGCATCGTTCTCGCAGGCCACGAGGGCGCCGTCCCAGCCTTCGTAGCGTTCGGGGTCGACCGAGTTGAGTCCGGCGTGGATGGACAGACCGGCGGGCATGGGGTGCCTCCTTGGTCCGAGGGGAGAGATCGGGGGGAGCGGAGGGAGTGCACGGGGGGGCGTCTGATCGAGTGGCCTGCTGCCCGGCGCCGAGCGCGGCCCTTCATGCGCGGTACCTACATCGTATGAACGCAACCGATCCCCCGCCCACTCCGCCACCACCGCGGTCCGGCGGACCGCGCCGCGACTCGCTGGCCGACCGCACCGGCTACGACGAGGGCTTCCTGGGCCCCGTCGTGCCGCTGCCCCTCCCGGCCCGCACCGCGGTCGAGACGGTGATCCTGCCGTACACCCACTTCACCGTGGTCTTCCGGCCGGACCGGCGGCTGGCCGCCTCCACCGCGGTGTGCATCGAGGGCGAGCAGCTGCTCGACGACGTACCGCGGGACGACGTCTGGGAGTTCGATCCGCGCCTGCCCGCGGAGGTGCAGGCGGGGGGTGACATCTACCGGAACAACAGCCTCGACCGGGGGCATCTGGTGCGCAGGCTCGACCCCGTGTGGGGCACCGCGGCCGTGGCGGGACAGGCCAACACCGACACGTTCTACTACACGAACGCCGCCCCGCAGTCGGACGTGTTCAACCAGGGCAAGCAGCTCTGGCAGGGCCTGGAGAACTATCTCCTCGACCACGCCACCGAGTTCGACCGGAGGCTGACGGTGCTCACGGGGCCCGTGTTGCAGGATTCCGACCCTCCCTACCGGGGTGTCCAGGTGCCGCTGCGCTTCTGGAAGGTGGTCGCGTTCATGCAGGACGGGGCGCTCGCCGCGACCGCGTACGTCCTCGACCAGAGCCCCGATCTCAGTCGGGACGCCGAGCGGGCGCTGGCCGGGGCGAAGGCGGGCGCGCCGCCGCCGCTCGGGCCGTTCCGGACGTACCAGGTGCCGGTCTCCGACGTCGCGGAGATCACGGAGCTGGAGTTCGGGCCGCTGCCGGACGTCGATCTCATGCCGCTGCCCCGGGCGCCGGAGGACCGCTGGTGGCGTCTGGAGTCGTACGACGACATCGTCATGCAGGGCTGAACCCGCGCGGCGGGCCCGGGCGGACGCGGCGGAACGCCCGTTTGCCACCGTCTCCGCCCGGTGAAACCATGACAGGTATCAGTCAGTCCGTCCGACGCTGTGCAGGGACCGCCGGGCAGGTGCGGTATGCCGCTCACCGAAACGGAATGGGGACTCGTCACCCACTGGGTGCGGGACTACCTCCTCGACACCCCCGATCCCCACACCCGGCTGCGGCGCAGCGGTCTCTCCGCGGACTTCGTCGAGGACCTCCCGCTCACCCCGGACCGCGACGAGAACGCGCGCCTGGTGGTGCGCGGCGCGCGCAGGGACATCGCCCACCAGCGCAGGCTGCTGGCCGCCCTGGCCGGGCTCGACACGCTGACGGGGGCCGACGCGCCCGGGGCGGTCGAGGCGCGGGGCCTGCTCACCCGGCTGCGGCAGGACGAGGAGGTGCTGCGCTCCTCCCGGGACCCCTTCGGCGCCCTGGTCCTCGGCAACGGGACCGAGGTCTTCATCGACCGGGCCGAGCTGCGCGAGAAGCTGCGCGGCTTCGTGGCCGATCCGGAGCAGACGGTGCTGGTCGTGGACGGCGAGCCGGACAGCGGCCGCTCGTACTCGTACCGCCTCATCCGCCATCTCGGCCAGTACTGCGGGTTCCGTCCGGTACGGGTGACCCTCTCGCGCACGTCGACGGCCGCCCGCCTGGTGACGCGGCTCGCGGAGTTCGTGGCGGGGCCGGAGGCGGACGGTTTCCCGTTGAATCCGACCCGGTTGAACGATCCACTGCCCTCGGTCGACGACGCCGTGCACCGGATCGTCAGCCGCGCCACGGCTGCTCAGGACCGGTTCTGGCTGGTGCTCGACGAGTGCGACAAGCTCGATCCGAACGCGGACGTCTGGGACTGCATCGGCAAGCTCGCGCTGGCGATCTACGAGCACACTCCGGTACGGAAGGACGCGGTGCCCCGGCTCGTCCTGCTCGGCTACTCCCCCAGCACGCGACAACTGCCGTACGACATCCGCAAGAACGAGTGCCGTGACACGGCGCGGATCGTGGGCGAGGACGATCTGCGGGCGTACTTCCGGCAGTTCTTCGACGAGGAGCGCCACGCGACGGACGACGGGCTGCCCTCGGGCCCCATCCCCGAGCTGGTGGAGAGAGCCGTCACCGAGGTCATGTCGGCGGCCGACGCCCTCGGGACGGAAGAGAGTTACATGCGCCGGGTCTGCACCGCCGTGGAGGAGACGGTACGGCGCCACCGCGGGGGAACCGGTGGCGGTGACGTCGACGGCGTGTTCCGCCGGGTGGTGCCGGCGTTCCCCGGCACGCCGCCGGTCCTCCCGGAGCTGCGGCAGGCGTACCGTGAGGCGGCCTGTCTCCTGGAGGCGTTCGACCCGGCCCGGCTCCGGTTGCCCGGGGAGAGCGAGCCGACCGGGCGCGCCGCCCTGGCGCTCGTCGACGACTGCACGGCGCTCGCCCCGCATCCCTCCCAGGCCTGGGTCCTCAAGCCGGAGGTCCGTGAGCGGACGCTGAGCGGCCTCGAAGGCCCCCGGGCCGCCCGGCGGGCCCTGGAGGCCAATATCGGTCTCGTCCCGGGCGGGCCGGGGCCGGAGCGCACCGCACTCGCCCTGCTCTCCGACGCCTCCCCCGATGTCTCCGCTCAGGCCTCCCCCGATGTCGCCCCTCACGGCCCGCCCGGTGCCGCCGCCGGCGCCTCCCCCAGTGGCTCGCACAGGGACTCGCACACGGACTCGGCGGGTGTCTCCACCGGTGGCGTCATCGGTGCCTCTACCCGGCCTCCGGTGCAGGACGTCGAGGCGCTCGCGGACACCCTGCAGGCCGTGCTGTGGCTGAGCCGGATCCCCGGCACGACCGGACTGCCCGACGTGGACGACGTACAGCATCGCCTGGAGCGGGCCCGGTTGCTCCAGCCGATGCGGCGGCTCGTCCAGGGCACCTTCCACGGGCGCCGGCGCGAACTGGACTCCCTGCGCTCCTACATCGCGCTTCCCGCCGAACCGGCGGAGCCACCGGTGCTCATCCACGGCGTGGGCGGCATCGGCAAGAGCACCCTGCTCGCGAAGTTCCTCGTCGACAGCCTCCACGCGTCCCCCACCGGATTCCCCTTCGCCTACATCGACTTCGAGCGGCCCACACTGTCCATCCACGAACCGGCCACGGTGATCGCCGAGATCGCCCGTCAGCTCGGTATCCAGTACCAGGACCACCGCGCCGCGTTCGACGCGCTCGCCGACGAGTGCGAGGAGACCGCCGCGTCCCAGCGCGGCGAGCGCGACCAGTTCGACGATCTCCACCAGCTCTCCGCCACCCGTGCGACGCTCGGCCGCGACTACTCGGCCGGATTCCACGCCCGGGCCAGCGCTCGTGAGCAGGAGCTCGCCCAGAAGGTCGCCGGGCTGGTCGCCGAAGCCGTACGCGACCCCGATCCGGCGGTCATGGACCCACCGCTGGTGATCACCCTCGACTCCTTCGAGGAGGCCCAGTACCGCGGTTCGCCGGTCATCGGCCGCATGTGGGCCATCTGGACGGCCCTGCGCGCCGCCTACCCCCGGCTGCGCTTCATCGTCTCCGGCCGGGCCCCCATCGACCACCCCGCCAGGGTGCTCACGCCCCGCGTCATGGAGCTGGGCGAATTGGAGGAGCCGGCGGCCGTGGAGCTGCTGACGTCCAGCGGCGTCGACGACGAGACGGTCGCCCGGGACATCGTCGACCGCGTCGGCGGCCATCCCCTCAGCCTCAAACTCGCGGCCCGGGCCACAGCGGCCCTCGGCGCCGGCTCCGCCTCGCTGAGCGAGCTGCTGGAGAGCCTTCCCTCACGTCGGCGCTACTTCCACCACAAGGTCGACCAGATGCTCATCCAGGGCACGCTGTACGACCGGATCCTCAACCACATCGCGGACGACGACCTGCGCGCCACGGTGCAGGCGGGCCTGGCCCTGCGGTACATCACCCCGGAGCTGATCCGGGACGTCCTCGCCGGGCCGGCCGGGCTGCACGTCGACACCCCCGAGCAGGCTCGCGGTCTCTTCGGCCGACTGGTCTCCCGGCTCGACCTGATGGAGTCGGCCGGGCCCCAGGCGGTACGGCACCGGGCGGACCTCCGCTCGATCATGCTGCGGCTCTCGGACACCGCGCGCACCGATCTCATGCGGGCCGTCGATCACAGCGCGGTGGCGTACTACGCGGCCCGCGAAGGCGCCCGGGCGCGCGCCGAGGAGATCTACCACCGGCTCAGGCTCGGCGAGAACCCCCGTACGGTGGAGCGCCGTTGGGAGCCCGGTGTCTCCGGGCACCTGGCCGGGGCCGACCGGGACATGCCGGCCCGCTCGGCCGCGTTCCTGCTGGGCAGGATCGGCGGACACGTACCGGACCGGATCATGGCCGAGGCCGACCAGGACGACTGGGAGCGGATCGCCGCCCGCGAGGTCGAGGACCTGCTCACCCAGGGGTACGTGGAGGCGGCGGCGGAGCGGCTCGCCGAGCGCCGGCCGTGGACGCCCTGCAGCAGGCTGCACGCACTGCTGGTGGAGACGCTGGCGAGGTCAGGGAGGGCAGGGGAGGCGCGGGAGAGCGCGGAGCGGGCCGTGGACCGGGCGGGCGAGGCGGGATACGTCGAGACGCAGCTGGAGCTGCTGCAGCTCTCCGCCCGACTCGCGCAGGACGAGGGCGACTTCGCCGACGCCGACCGTGATCTGCAGGAGGCGGAGGACCTCGCGGCCGGTCTCGGCCTCGCCCACGAGTCGATGGGCGTCCTGGTGGCCCGGTCGCGTCTGGCCGCGCTGTCGGACGAGGGCTCCGCCGAGCTGGACGGGCGCCTGGCCCGCTCGCTGCGGGACATGCCGGACGAGGAGCTGGCCCGGCAGCCGGCGCTGGCCCGCGCCGCGGCGGCCTCGGCGTCCCGGGCCGATCCCCGCCTCCTGGAGCACACCCTGAGGCTCGTGGGGCTTCCGGCCGACGACACGGCGGTCGTGGAGGCCCTCGCCCGCTGGATCGACACCGCCATGGCCGACGAACCACAGTTGCGGGAGCCCCTGACCCGCATCCTGGAGTCGGCGGCCGGTACGCCAGGGCAGGAGTCGCGGCCCGGCGCCGGGCCGCGGCTCGGCCTGTCGCACGCCTCGGTCGAGGAAGCCCTGTGGGAGGCGCGCAGGCGAGGGACGCTGGACAGCCTCGCCTGGCGGGCGCTGATGCTCCGCGACCGCAGCGGCGACCTGGTCGAAGGCGTCGCCGCCGCCATGGACGCGGGCTCTCCGGCCCGCGGGCCCTGGGCGGACG
>NZ_JAGGOS010000190.1 GCF_018614205.1 Streptomyces sp. ISL-36
ACGGCGGCGAGGGCGCGGGCGTCCCGCGCCCGGGCGGCGGCGAGGAACACCTCCACGACCGCGCGCTGCCGCCCCGGATCGCCGCAGGCCTCCCGGGCGCCGGTGCCACGCACCCGGAGCCGTGCCCGCCGGGCGAGCCGGCCCGCCTCCTCGGGCGTACGGTCCGTCAGCCGCGCGACCTCGGCCGGCGGCAGGCCGAACAGATCGTGCAGCGCGTAGGCGAGCCGCTCGTCCGGCGCCAGTGACTCCAGTACGACGAGCAGCGCAGCCCACACGGAGTCCCCCGCCGCCCCGGCCGTCCTCACGTCCTCGCTCCCGTCCGACCGCCCGTCCCGACCGGCCGCGCCGCGCGCCCGCAGCCTCCCCAGGCACACCCGCCCGACGACCACGGCCAGCCACCCGCCGAGGCCACCGGGTCCGTCGTCGCGCCCGTCGTCGCGGCCGCCGAGTCGCGCTCGCGCCTCGGCCAACGCCTCGTCCACCTCGGCGCGCGATCCGAGCATCCGGAGGGCGAGACCCCGTAGCCGGTCCTGATGGGCGTCGAACCGTCGGGCGAGATAGTCCTGGTCGCTGCTGTGGCCGTCGCTGGGGCCGTCGCTGTGGTCGGGCATGGGTGGTCACCGTTCCTCGTCGCTTCCGTCAGTGCGATGACGGGCCCGGCGCCCGGGATGTGACGCGGCTGGATCCTCACCCACCCCCTTGCTTATTGGTCGCACACTCAATAGCATCCGGGTATGTCGACAAGCGTCCCGCGCAAGCGCATGCGGAAGTCACCGGCCGACCGGCGTGCGGAGATCGTCGACGCGGCCGCGGCCGTCGCCCTGACCGAGGGGCTGGAGTGCATCACCCTGCGGCGGATCGCCGAGCAGCTCGACGTCCGGCCGGGCCTCATCAGCCACTACTTCCCCTCCGCGGAGGAGCTGGTCGCCGAGGCCTTCGGCAGCGCGGCGACCGCCGAGCTCGACCGTCTCGTCCCGGCGGACAGGCCCGAGGGGACCCCGACGGATCACCTTGCGCGCTTCTTCGCGCAGGCGACGGGGGAGGCGTACGACGACATCAGCCGGCTCTGGATCAACGCCCGGCACCTGAGCCGCTACCGGTCCGTCCTGCGGGACCGGGTGGGGGAGCAGGAGGCGGCGTGGCGCGAGCGCCTGGAGGGCCTCATCCGCGAGGGGGTCGAGCGGGAGGAGTTCCGTACCGACGACCCGTACGTCGCCACGATCCAGATCCTGGTCGTGATCGACGGCCTCGGCGCCCACGCCAACACCGACACCGACACCCGTGATCGGCCCGAGGCCGTGACCCGCATGGCCGTCACCACGGCGGAACGCGAACTCGGCCTGACGAGCGGCACGCTCACCCGGGCAACGGCCGAGGACACGGACACGGACACGGACACCGGCGCGTAGCCGATCCGCCACCCCCGCACGTCACGGGCTCCGCCGGACCCACCCTTCCCCGCCGGCCGGGCAAGCCCTGCCCCGGCGCCGCCCTGCCGCCCGTCGCTCGCCGCCCTGCTCTCGCACGGCGGACCTCGCCCCAGCCCGTCCCCAGCCCGTCCCCAGCCCGTCCCCACCCATCCCATCCCCCGACCGTTCTGGAGCCGCCGTGCGCACCCCTCTCGTCCTCCTCTCCGCCCGTCTGCTCGACCCCGCCACCGGCCGCTTCCTGCCCGAGACCGCGCTGGCCGTGTCGGACGGACGGATCTCCGCGCTCGGCGACGACCGGCGGATACGCGCCCTCGCCGACGCCTCCACGACGGTCGTCGACCTCAAGGGCGCCGTGGTGACCCCCGGCCTGGTCGACGGCCACCTCCACCCCGTCTCGGGCGCCGAGCTCACCCACGGCCTCGACCTGTCGGCCTGCGCGGACCTTCAAGCCGTGCGCGAGGCCCTGGCCCGCGAGGTGAGGACGCTGGCGCCCGGAGCCTGGCTGCACGGCTGGGGCCTCGACCCGAACGTCTTCGGCGACCGGCCCGTCGAGGCCGCCGCCCTCGCTCCCGTACTCGACGGCGTACCGGCTCTCCTCCAGCTCTTCGACGCCCACTCCATGCTCGCCAGCCCCCGCGCCCTCGAACTCGCCGGCGTCGACGGCCCGCGCGCCTTCGACCAGGCCGCCGAGGTCGTCTGCGACGACCGGGGGCTGCCCACCGGCCTGCTCCTGGAGGACGCCGCCTGCGAACTGGTCGAGCACGCCGCCCCGCAGCCCTCGCACGCCGAGCGGCGTGCCCGCCTCGCCGCCGCACTGCGCGGCATGGCCGCCGCAGGCCTCACCGGCGGTCACGCCATGGACGCCAACGGCGAGAGCCTCGCGCTCTACGCCGAGCTCGACGAGGCCGGCGAGCTGCCGCTGCGGCTGCGGGTCGCGCCCTGGTGCCAGCCCGGAGCCGACGCCGACGCCGTACGTGCGCTCATCGAGCAACAGGGCACCGGCGGCGCCCTCTGGCGGACCGAGGGCGTCAAGCTCTTCATGGACGGCACCATCGACAACGGCACCGCCTGGCTGGAGCGCCCCGACTGCCACGGCGAGTCCACCCACGCGTTCTGGCCGGACCCCGACGTCTACACCCGCATCGTCGGCGAGCTGCACCGAGCCGGCGTGCCCACCGCCACCCACGCCATCGGCGACGCGGCCGTACGCCACGTCCTCGACTCCGTGGAAAAGGCGCTGGCCACCGGCGAGCGCGGGGTCCGGCACCGGATCGAGCACATCGAGACCGTGCCCGACGACACGCTGCGCCGCTTCGCCGAGCTCGGCGTCCTCGCGTCCATGCAGCCCACCCACTGCTGCGACTTCACCCGCGCCGACCACACCGACAACTGGTCCCGCCGTCTCGGCGACGAGCGGGCCTCCCGCGCCTGGCGCTGCCGCGACCTGTGGGACTCGGGCGCCACCGTCGTCCTCGGTTCGGACTGGCCCATCGCGCCGTACCCGCCGCTGGGCGTCATGGCGGGCGCCCGCCACCGCCGTCCGAGCCGCGGCCTCACCCAGCCGCCGCACGGCCCCGAACAGGCCCTCACCGCCCTGGAGGCCCTCCGCGCCATGACCGTGAACGCGGCGTACGCGGCGGGGGAGGAGCACGAGGCCGGCCGGCTCGCCGTCGGCCACCGCGCCGACCTGACGGTCCTCGCCGACGACCCGCTCACCACACCCGCCACGGAGCTCCCCGGCCTTCCGGTGCTCCTCACCGTCCTCGACGGCCGCGCGACCCACCGCGACGCGAGCCTGTGACGGAGCCGGCGTTCGCCGCCGTCGGCCGCGCGCGGGGTTACCGTCGGCGGCATGGACGGTGATCGCCGGGGTTGGCGCCTGTGCTCGCTCGGTGGGGCGGTGTTCGCCGTATGCATGGCCGGCACGACGCTGCCGACCCCGCTCTACGGCCTCTACCAGGAGAAGTTCGGTTTCTCCGAGCTGACGGTGACCGTCGTGTACGCCGTGTACGCCTTCGGGGTCATCGGCGTCCTTCTGCTGGCGGGCAACGCCTCGGACACCGTGGGCAGACGCCCGGTGCTGCTCTGGGGTCTGGGATTCGCGGCGGTGAGCGCCGTCTGCTTCCTGTTCGCCACCGGCCTCGGCTGGCTGTACGTGGGGCGCCTGCTGTCGGGGCTCTCCGCGGGGCTCTTCACCGGAGCCGCCACGGCGTACGTGATGGAGCTGGCGCCCGGCGGTGGCTCCGCCCGCGCCACGTTCGTGGCGACGGCCGCCAACATGGGCGGCCTCGGCTGCGGTCCGCTGCTCGCCGGAGTGCTCGCGCAGTACGCCGCCTGGCCGCTGCACCTGTCGTTCGCCGTGCACCTCGCCCTGGTCGCCGGCTCGGCCGCCGTCCTGCTGCGGCTGCCGGAGACCGTACGTGAGCGGCGGCCGCTGCACGCCGCGCGGCCGCAGCGGCCCGGTCTGCCCCCGCAGGTGCGGGCCGTCTTCGTGCCCGCGGCGACCGCCTCCTTCGTCGGATTCGCGCTGTTCGGGGTCTTCACCTCCGTCAGCCCGGCGTTCCTCGCCCAGTCCCTGGACGTGCACAACCACGCGCTGAGCGGGCTGATCGTCGCACTGGCCTTCTTCGCCTCGACCGCCGGGCAGCTGGCGGTCGGACGGGTCGGCGTGGGGCGCTCGCTACCGCTGGGCTGCGCCGTGCTCCTCGCCGGACTGGCGCTGCTCGCGGGCGCGCTGCGGTGGGACCTGCTGTTCCTGGTGGTGCTGAGCGCGCTCGTCGGAGGGGTCGGGCAGGGGCTGACCTTCCGCGGGGCGATGTCGGCGGTGGCCGAGGCGTCGCCCGCGGACCGGCGCGCGGCGGTGATCTCGACGCTGTTCGTGGTGGCGTACGCGGGCATCTCGGTGCCGGTGATCGGCGTCGGACTCCTGGCTGACCCGATCGGTCTGGAGGGTGCGGGCCTGGTGTTCATCGCCTGCATGGCCGTCCTGATCACCACCGCGGCCGCCTACCTCCTGCGACGGCCGGTCCGCGCCACGCCCTGACCCCGAAGGACGCCGATGCCCTCCCAGCCGTACGGAGGGCCACCACCGCGCGCTCAGCCGACGGCAGCGCCGAACCACGTGGGCAGCCGGCCGATCAGATCCCGCTGATCGTCACCGACCCACGCCACGTGGCCGTCCGGCCGCAGCAGCACCGCGGGTACGTCCAGTTCCTCGCTGACGTCGACGACGTGGTCGACCCGATCCGCCCAGCCCTCCACCGAGAGCCGGCCCGTCCCGTCAAGGAGCAGTCCCCGGCCGCCGTGCATCAGCTCGTAGAGCCGGCCCCGCTTCAGCTTCACGTCCCGCATCCGCCGGCCGAGCAGTTCGTGGCCCTCGCCGAAGTCGTAGCGGACGTCGACCGCGGTGATGATCCCGGTCACGTACCGGTTCACCTCCTCGAAGTCCATCAGCTTCGAGAACAGCTCCCGCAGCGCGGCCGCACCCGGATCGGTCCCCAGCAGCGTGATCTGCGCGCGGGTGTTGTCCAGCACGCCGGCGCCCACCGGGTGCCGCTCGGAGTGATAGCTGTCGAGCAGCCCCTCCGGTGCCCAGCCGTTGACCTCGGCGGCCAGTTTCCAGCCCAGGTTGAACGCGTCCTGCATGCCCAGGTTGAGGCCCTGCCCGCCGGTCGGCGGATGGATGTGCGCCGCGTCGCCGGCCAGCAGGACGCGGCCCGTCCGGTAGCGCTCGGCCTGCCGGGTGGCGTCGCCGAACCGGGACAGCCAGCGAGGCGAGTGCGCGCCGAGGTCGGTGGCCGCCCAGGCCCGCAGCTGCTCCTTGAACTCCTCGAGGGTGGGCGCGGCCGTACGGTCCTCGGACACCCCGTCGGCGGGTACGACGATGCGGTACACCCCCTCGTTCCCGTCCACGTCGGGAACGGCACCGAAGCGCAGCTGGGTCCTGCGCACCTCCTCGACGACGGCGGCGACCGTCGCCGGATCCGCGGTCAGCTCCATGTCGCCCAGCAGGGTCTCGACCTTGGCGGGCTCACCGGGGAAGCCGACGCCGAGCAGCTTGCGCACCGTGCTGCGGCCGCCGTCGCAGCCGACGAGGTAGCGCGAGCGCGCCCGCGTGCCGTCTGCGAGCTCGACGGTCACCCCGTCCTCGTCCTGGCTCAGCCCGACCACTTCGCAGGCACGCCGGATCTCGGCACCGAGTTCCACCGCCCGCTCCTCCAGCAGCCGCTCGGTGACCGGCTGCGGCGTGGCGAGGCCGTAGGGGTGGGCCGTGTCCAACAGGTCCGGCCACGGCTTGACGATGCCGCCGAAGAGACCGCCGGCCTGGAACTTCTCACTGACCGCGAGGAACCGGTCCAGCAGGCCCCGCTGGTCCATCATCTCGACGCTGCGCGCGTGCAGGCCGCGCCCGCGGGACTGCCCGGTCGGCTCGGTCAACCTCTCCAGCACGACCACCCGCACTCCGGCCAGCCGCAACTCGCCAGCCAGCATCAAGCCGGTCGGTCCGCCGCCGACCACGATCACGTCCGCCACGTCCACCACGTCCACCACGTCCCTCATGAAAACCCCCTATTCGTGCCGAGCGTCCGCATCGACGCCCGTACATCGACAAAAGCGCACGCACTCCGCGAAACTGCGGTTTCCGCAGGTTCTGGCCTCGGCCGGAGATTCTGCAGCACCACCGGGGTCTTGCCGCAAGACCCCCCGTGCGCTATACGTTGAGAGTGGCAAGGAGTGGGGAAACCTCCTTGCCTTTGTTTTTTGTCGCCCGCTTCCATGGGCCTGCACCCGCCTCCGCATGGCCCGCGCCGCCGAGGCCCGCATCGAATCGCTCCATCACAGCCACGGCACATCGCAGCGACGGCCCGGCCCTGCCGGAGACGCTTTGCATAAAACTGCGGCCATGCGTATAGTCATGCCATCCATGAGGAGGGTTTCGATGACGGTACGAGCAGCAGTGGCAGGCGCGAGCGGATACGCGGGCGGAGAGCTCCTGCGTCTCCTTCTCACCCACCCCCATGTCGAGATCGGCACCCTGACCGGCCACTCCAACGCCGGTCAGCGGCTCGGCGGCCTCCAGCCCCACCTCCTCCCGCTCGCCGACCGAGTTCTCGCGCCCACCACCGCCGAGGAGCTCGCCGGGCACGACGTCGTCTTCCTCGCGCTTCCGCACGGGCAGTCGGCCGCCGTCGCCGAGCAGCTCGGCCCGGACGTCCTCGTCGTCGACATGGGCGCCGACTTCCGGCTCAAGGACTCCGCCGACTGGGAGAAGTTCTACGGGTCTCCGCACGCCGGGACCTGGCCCTACGGCCTTCCCGAACTGCCCGGTGCCCGTGCGGCGCTGGAGGGGTCCAAGCGCATCGCGGTGCCCGGCTGCTTCCCCACCGCCGTCTCCCTCGCGCTCTTCCCCGCGTACGAGAACGGTCTGGCGGAGCCCGAGGCCGTGATCGTCGCCGCCACCGGCACCTCCGGCGCCGGCAAGGCCCTCAAGCCGCACCTGCTCGGCAGCGAGGTCATGGGCAATGTGACGCCGTACGGCGTCGGCGGCGGACACCGGCACACCCCCGAGATGATCCAGAACCTGAGCGGCCTGGCAGGCGAGCGCGTCAGCGTGTCCTTCACGCCGACCCTCGCCCCCATGTCCCGCGGCATCCTCGCCACCTGCTCCGCCAAGGCGAAGCCCGGCGTGACCGCCGAGACCGTACGGGCCGCCTACGAGAAGGCCTTCGCCGACGAGCCCTTCGTCCACCTGCTCCCGCAGGGGCAGTGGCCCGCCACGGCGTCCGTCCAGGGTTCCAACGCCGTTCAGATCCAGGTCGCGTACGACGAGGCCGCGCACCGGATCATCGCCATCAGCGCCATCGACAACCTCGCCAAGGGCACCGCCGGCGGCGCGGTGCAGAGCATGAACATCGCCCTCGGGCTTCCCGAGGACACCGGACTTTCCACGATTGGAGTCGCTCCATGAGCGTCACCGCAGCGAAGGGATTCACGGCAGCGGGCATCGCCGCCGGAATCAAGGAGAACGGCAACCCGGACCTGGCCCTCGTGGTCAACACCGGGCCCCGCCGCGCCGCCGCGGGAGTCTTCACCTCCAACCGCGTCAAGGCCGCGCCCGTCCTGTGGTCCCAGCAGGTGCTGACCACCGGCGAGCTGGCCGCCGTCGTCCTCAACTCCGGCGGAGCCAACGCCTGTACGGGCCCGCAGGGCTTCCAGGACACCCACGCCACGGCCGAGAAGGTCGCCGAGGTCCTCAGCGCCCGTGGCACGGAGATCGGCGCGGGCGAGGTCGCGGTCGCCTCCACCGGCCTCATCGGCCTCCTCCTCCCCATGGACAAGGTCCTCGCCGGAGTCGAGAAGGCCGCCGGGGAGCTCTCCGAGCACGGCGGCGAGAAGGCCGCCATCGCCATCAAGACCACCGACACCGTCCACAAGACGTCCGTCGTCACGAAGGAAGGCTGGACGGTCGGCGGCATGGCCAAGGGTGCGGGCATGCTCGCCCCCGGCCTCGCCACCATGCTCGTCGTCCTCACCACCGACGCCGACGTCGACAGCGAGAACCTCGACACGGCCCTGCGCGGCGCCACCAAGGTCACCTTCGACCGGGTCGACTCCGACGGCTGCATGTCCACCAACGACACCGTCCTCCTCCTCGCCTCCGGCGCCTCCGGCATCACCCCTGCGCCCGAGGAGTTCACCGAGGCCGTACGGGCCGTCTGCGACGACCTCGCCCGCCAGCTCATCGGCGACGCCGAGGGCGCGAGCAAGGACATCCGTATCGAGGTGATCAACGCCGCGACCGAGGACGACGCCGTCGAGGTCGGCCGCTCCATCGCCCGTAACAACCTCCTCAAGTGCGCCATCCACGGCGAGGACCCCAACTGGGGCCGGGTGCTCTCCGCCATCGGCACGACGCGGGCCGCGTTCGACCCCGACCAGCTCAACGTCGCCATCAACGGCGTCTGGGTCTGCAAGAACGGTTCCGTCGGAGAGGACCGCGACCTCGTCGACATGCGCTACCGGGAGGTCACCATCACCGCTGACCTCTCCGCCGGGTCCGAGTCGGCCGTCATCTGGGCCAACGACCTCACCGCCGACTACGTCCACGAGAACAGCGCGTACTCGTCATGAGTGGTACCAGGAAGCACACCGCGCTCCCCAAGGCCCAGATCCTCATCGAAGCGCTGCCCTGGCTGACCCGTCACAACGGCAAGACCGTCGTCATCAAGTTCGGCGGCAACGCCATGATCGACGAGGATCTGAAGGCCGCGTTCGCCCAGGACGTCGTCTTCCTGCGCCACGCCGGCCTCAAGCCGGTCGTCGTGCACGGCGGCGGCCCCCAGATCAGCGCGGCCCTCGACCAGGCCGGTCTCGTCAGCGAGTTCAAGGCCGGGCTCAGGGTCACCACCCCCGAGGCGATGGACGTCGTACGGATGGTCCTCGCCGGTCAGGTCCAGCGCGAGCTCGTCGGGCTGCTCAACCAGCACGGCCCGTTCGCCGTCGGCATGACGGGCGAGGACGCGCACACCATCACGGCCACCAAGCACCAGCCGGTCATCGAGGGCGAGCAGGTCGACATCGGCCGCGTCGGCGAGATCACCGCCATCGACACCGGCGCCATCGAGGCGCTCCTGGAGGACGGCCGGATCCCGGTCATCTCCTCCATCGCCCGCTCCGAGGACGACGGACATGTCTACAACGTCAATGCTGATACGGCGGCTGCGGCACTCGCTGCGGCGCTGGGCGCCGAGACGCTGATGGTCCTGACCGACGTCGAGGGCCTCTACGAGGACTGGCCGAACAGCGATGAGGTCATCAGCCGGCTCACCGCGAGCCAGCTCGAGAAGCTGCTGCCCGAGCTCTCCAGCGGCATGGTCCCCAAGATGGAGGGCTGCCTGCACGCCGTACGGAACGGGGTCACCACGGCCCGCGTGATCGACGGCCGGGTCCAGCACTCCATCCTGCTGGAGATCTTCACCGACGAGGGCATCGGCACCATGGTCGTGCCGGACGACACGACGGGCGAGACGAAGGGGGACGGGAAATGACCCACGCGGAAACGACCCACGCGGGAACGTCCAACGCGGAACTGGCGCAGCGGTGGCAGGGCGCGCTGATGAACAACTACGGCACGCCCAAGCTGTCCCTGGTACGCGGTGAGGGCGTCACGGTCTGGGACGCCGACGGCACCGCGTACCTCGACTTCGTCGGCGGCATCGCCGTCAACGCCCTCGGCCACGCTCACCCGGCGATCGTCGAGGCCGTGTCCCGGCAGATCGCGGCCCTCGGCCATGTCTCGAACCTCTTCGTCGCCGAACCGCCGGTCGCCCTCGCCGAGCGGCTGCTCCAGCTCTTCGGCCGCCCCGGCAAGGTCTTCTTCTGCAACTCCGGAGCCGAGGCAAACGAAGGCGCCTTCAAGATCGGCCGGCTGACCGGCCGGTCCCACATGGTCGCCACCCAGGGCGGCTTCCACGGCCGGACCATGGGCTCGCTCGCCCTCACCGGCCAGCCCGGCAAGCAGACCCCGTTCCTCCCGCTGCCCGGTGACGTGACGCACGTCCCGTACGGAGACGTGGAAGCCCTGCGGGCCGCGGTCACCGAAGAGACGGCCTTCGTCATCATCGAGCCGATCCAGGGTGAGAACGGCGTCGTCGTCCCTCCGGCCGGCTACCTCCAGGCCGCCCGGGAGATCACCCGGGCCACCGGCACGCTCCTCGTCCTCGACGAGGTCCAGACCGGCGTGGGCCGGACCGGCCACTGGTTCGAGTACCAGGGCCACGACGGCGTCGACCCCGACATCGTGACCCTCGCCAAGGGCCTCGGCGGCGGGCTTCCGCTCGGCGCGACCGTCGCCTTCGGCGAGACGGCCGAGCTGCTGAAGCCCGGTCACCACGGCACCACCTTCGGCGGAAACCCGGTCGCCTGCGCCGCCGGACTCGCCGTCCTCGACACCCTCGCCGGCGACGGGACCCTCGACGAGGTCAAGCGACTCGGTGAGAAACTGCGCGACGGAATCGAAGGTCTGAACCACCCTCTGATCTCCCATGTCCGTGGGGCGGGCCTCCTGCTGGGTATCGTGCTCACCGAGTCCCTTGCGCCCCAGGTGCAGCAGGCGGCTCAGGACGCCGGCCTCCTGGTGAACGCGCCCGCTCCCGATGTCGTACGGCTCATGCCGGCACTGATCATCACGGACGCGGAGGTGGACGCCTTCCTGGAGAGGCTCCCGGGCGTCCTTGACGGAGCGGTGAACGGGGAAGGACGAACCGGAGAATGAGACGACGATGACCGACGCGCAGGAAACCGAGCACTGGGGGTCCCCCCAGACGGAGTCTGGGGGAGGGCCGTCCGTTCCAAGACCCGCACCGCACGCCACCGCAGGATCGTCGACATCCTCAACCGGCAGCCGGTGCGCTCCCAGAGCCAGCTCGCCAAGCTCCTCGCGGACGACGGGCTGAGCGTCACCCAGGCGACGCTCTCCCGCGACCTCGACGAGCTCGGCGCGGTGAAGATCCGCAACACGGGCGGCGAGCTCATCTACGCCGTGCCCAGCGAGGGCGGCTTCCGCACCCCGCAGGCCCCGCTCGGCGAGTCCGCCAAGGAGGAGCGCATGCGGCGCCTCTCCGGCGAACTGCTGATCTCCGCCGAGGCCTCCGCCAACCTGGTGGTCCTGCGGACGCCACCGGGCGCGGCCCAGTTCCTCGCGTCGGCCATCGACCAGGCCCAACTCCACGCGATCCTCGGCACCATCGCGGGCGACGACACCCTGTTGCTCATCTCCCGCGACCCGGCGGGCGGCCAGGCACTCGCCGACCACCTGCTGCGCCTCGCGCAGAAGGAGAGCTGAGCATCCGGCAGGCGCTCATCACCGGATGAGGGCGGCCGCCCCCGACGTCGTACGATCGCCGGGTGCGGCCGCCGCTGCGTCCTGCCGACGGCTGCGTAGCGCCGCCGCCCATGGGTCAGTCGGTGCGCACCGGCAGGGGGAGCGGCAGCGCCGGCAGGCCGTCCAGGCTCACTCCGACGTGGTCCTTCTTCGCGCAGTACGCCGCGAACTCCTCGTCCGTCTTGCGGCCGAAGTAGTCGGCGTGCTGCGTGCGTTCCTCGCGGTATTCCATGAAGGGGACGGCGAAACCGCACGCGTCGCTGACCCGCCGCGCGTGGACCACGACGATCGCACGGGCCGCCGGTCCGTCGACGTCCTCGAAGTACGGGATGTACTCGGCCCAGCGCGGATCGTCCCGGAAGATCGCCTCGCCCTTGCCGTGCACCCGCAGCACCTTGGGCGGACCGCTGAACGCACACCACATCAGGGTGATCCTGCCGTTGCCCTCCTCGCACAGGTGGGCGACGGTCTCGGCACTGCTGCCGCCGAAGTCCAGGTAGGCGAGGGTGAGTTCGTCGATGACGACGAGCGTGCCCGCGCGGCCCTTGGGGGAGAGGTTGACGTGCCCGTCGCCCGTCAGCGGGGCGGTGGCGGTGAAGAAGACCGGCTGCTGCTCGATGAAGTCCCGTATCCGGCCGTCGATGCGTTCGTATCGTTGTCCCATGCAAGCATTATCGCCCGGCCCGTTGCGCGCGGGACAGGAAACGGTAATGGTCGCTCGTGCCCAGGAGTTGGTCGTGCGTACCGGCGGCGACGGCCCGTCCGCCCTCCAGGACGACGATGACGTCGGCGGCCCGGATGGTGGAGTACCGGTGCGCGATGACGAGCAGGGCGCACTCGCGTGACACGCGCCGGATCGAACGGCGCAACGCCTCCTCGCTCACCGCGTCCAGATGGGCTGTCGGCTCGTCGAGCAGCAGCAGCCGGGGCCGCGTGAGCAGCGCACGCGCCAGCGCGATCCGCTGACGCTCCCCGCCCGACAGTGCCGTGCCGTGCTCGCCGGCCTCCGTGTCCAGGCCGTGCGGCAGCCTGGCCACCAACTCGGTCAGATGCGCGAGTTCGATCACCCGCACCAGCTCGTCCGGGTCCGCGTCGGGCGCCGCGTACAGCAGGTTCTCGCGCAGCGTTCCGTACAGGACCGGGGAGTGCTGCTCCACGAGACCGATGCGCCCCCGGTGCTCCGCCCGGTTCACGGCCCGGATGTCCTGGCCGTCGAGGAGCACCCGCCCACGGTCCGGGTCGTAGAAGCGTTCGGTGAGCGCGAAGACCGTGGACTTGCCGGCGCCCGAGCCGCCGATCAGTGCGACGTGGCCGTGCGGCGGCACCCGGAGCGAGAGGCCGCGAAGCACCGGTCGACGCGGGTCGTACCCGAACCACACGTCCTCGAACTCGAGGACGGGCGTTCCGTCGTCGGCAGGTGGGGACGGTCCGTGCGGTGCGGGAGACCTGTGGGGCGCGGGCGCCCTGCGCGGCCCTTGCGTCCGGTGCGTCCCGTGCGTCCTGTGCGTCCTTTGCACCGCGCGGGCGGTGCTGTCCTCCTCACCGGGCAGGCCGAGGACCTCGTTGATCCGGCGCAGCGCGCCCATGCCCTGCTCCATGGTGCTCACCGCCTGGAAGAGGGCGCCGACGGGCCCGACCAGGTACAGCATGTAGAGCAGGAACGCCGCCAGATCGGCGACGGAGCCCTCCCGCCCCGCGACCCGTACGCCGCCGACGAGCAGCACCACGAGGAACGAGCCGTTGAGCGCGAGGCCGATGGCCGGCGCCACCACCGCGTCGAGCCGGCCCATCCGTACGCCGGCCGCGTACGCCCGCGTGGCCCGCGCCCCGATGCGGTCGGCCTCGCGCCGTTCGGCCCGGCTGGCCCGCACCGTACGGATGGCGCCGAGCGCCCGCTCCAGCTCCGCCGTCATGGCGCCGGTCGCCTCCTGGGCATGGAACGACGCCCGTTCGATGCCCCGCAGCACCGAGGCGACGGCCAGTGCGCCGATGGCGATCACGGCGGCCACGATGAGGAAGAGCGTCCAGTCGAGCCAGATCATCAGGGCGATGACGCCGGCCAGCCCGATGGCGCCGGTCACCGCGTCGGTGAAGCCCTGGGCGATCAGCAGCCGCAGCGCGGAGCTGTCGTTGCTGGTGCGCGAGATCAGATCCCCGATGCGGTGGCGGTCGTACACGGCCATGGGCAGCCGCAGCACGTGCTCGACGAGACCGAGCCGAACGTGCAGGACGATGCCTTCGCCCGTACGGGCCAGGACGTACTGGGCGAAGCCCTGGACCAGTGCCTGGGCGAGGAACAAGGCCACGAGCAGCACGACGAGGAACCCGATCGGGCTTCCGGACGCGGTCGACTCGATTACCTTCTTCACCAGCAGGGGCTGGGCCAGGCCGAGCGCGGAAGCGCCCAGCGTCAGCACCACGGCGAGGCTCAGCCGACGCCGGTGCCCGTTCAACAGGCGAAGGACGTCCCGGGGCCCGGCCCGGCGGGGCTCAGGTGTCGCGTGCGGGTGCACGGCTCGGGGTTCAGGACTCACGGCTCCTGGCTCACGACTCGAAGGTTCACGGCCTCACGGTTCACGACTCGGAGGTTCGCGGTTCACGATTCACGGCTCACGGCACGGTCAGCAGGGTGCGGAAGTAGTCCGGCGGGTACTCCTCGCCCACCGGCACCCCCTCCGCCTCCACCCAGGCGTGCGCCCCGAAGGGCGGCAGCCGACGCGCGCCGACGCACCAGGTGGGCCACTGGCCGTGCAACCGGCACAGCAGGGCCGTCGCCAGGGACCGGGGCAGGCACCCCTCCCGTCCGCCACACGCCAGGCTCACCGCGACCACCGTGTCCCGGGCCGCCCGCGCCTCGTCGGCGGTGGCCGGACGGGCGCCCCGGCGGAGCCGGTCCAGCACCATCCGGATGCGCCGGGGGCGCTGCGTGGCCAGGAGCCGCGCGGCGCCCACGACGAGCCGGACGAGGATCCGGCGTCGCAGCGGCACCGAACGCGGGTCGTGGGCGATGGCTTCCGACGTGCTCATGGGGTGTTCTTCTCCGTCCGCCGCCGGTGCAGGCGGTGCCGTGCCGTGGTGCGTTCGCCGTCCTGTTCGGCGAGCCCGGCCGCGCACAGTTCATCCACCAGCTCCCGGACGTTCCGGTCCGCACTGTCGACGTCCACCTCGTACTCCTCGGTGAGTGTTCGCACGGCATCGGACGGCGTGCCGCCGTCGAGCAGCGTCCGCAGGACGCCGGCGGCGGTGGGATTGAGGGTCCAGTACTGGTCGTGGTCCTCGTCGAGGAGCGCGAACCCATAGTCGGTCTCGGCCGTGTACACGCCTTCACGCAGCTTGAACGTCATGAGCCATCTCCCTCAGCCCGGAACGGTTGCGATCTCCCGCGTACGGAGCCACATCTCGCACGCGGCCGTCTGGTACAGCGCGTCGAAGGGCAGGGTCGGGGGCAGTGGCCGGCTGCACACCTCGCGGAACGCGTCCACGTCGATCAGCCCCAACCGGCCCAGCCGGGAGTCCTCGCACAGCGCCAGCAACCCGGCACGGTGCTCCCGCAGCCCCACCTCGACCTCGTGGGACCCTTCGTCCTTGGTGTCGCGGGTCAGGCTCTCGTCGGGAACGATGCCGCGCATCGCTTCGACGATGAGCGGCTTGTACCGCCAGGGGGTGATTCTGTCCAGGGGCCGCACCGCCAGGCCCGCCTCGATCACCCGGTCGTCGTAGTACGGCGCGGAGAGCGCGAGCCCGAACCGGCCCGCCACCTCGCCCAGCTGCCTGACCGTGCGGGAAATCGCCGCCATTCCCGCCAGTTCGACGTGCTGTCCACGGCTTTGGGCCAGGGGCTCGGTGGTACGTGCCGCGGTGCGGATCAGTCCTCGTACCGCCTCGACCGCGTCCTCGGTCGCCCACGGCGGCAGCCGCGGTGGCGCTCCCCAGTCGAGCGTGGGCCTCTCCTGCGGAGGCGGCGCGGCGGTGAGCTCGTCGCCTGCCCGGGCGAGCCAGACGCGGTAGGGGCTGCTGTCCCACAGCTGCCGCAGCGTTTCGCGGTACGGCCACGGGCGCTGGGCCGCGAAACCACGCACGCGCTGCAACGCGAGCCGGGGGTGCGTCCGCATCAGGGCGTGCAGGTGCGCGGGCGACCCGGCGAGCAGCTCGTCCCCGCCGAAGCCGGTCAGGTGCAGCGGTGAGCCGCGCGCCGCGGCCAGCCGTGGAATGGCCAGCCACCGGCTGAGGAACGCGGCGGCGGGGCACGGCTCGTCGAAGCGGGCGTCCACGTCCGCCAGGCCTTCGTACACCATCGGCAACCGGTCGCCGGCGATGACGTGGTGCTCGATGCCACTCAGTCTCTCGACCGTACGGCGGGCCCACGGCACGTCGTCACCCATCGGGTCCCGGCCGTCGGCGGTGTAGGCGACGAGCTCGGCGCTGCCGCGGGCCGCCAGAGAGCACACCGAGGTCGAGTCGAGCCCGCCGAGGTCGCAGCTCACGAGGGACCGGCCGTGCACCCGGGCGTCCACCGCGGCGGACAACGCCTCGCGCAGCGCCGGCGCGCCTTCGGCCATCGGCACCACCGGCTCGGGAGGGCTCCACCAGGGGACGGTCCGTCCCCGGGAGCCTCCCCGGCCGTCGCCTTCGAGCACGAGACAGTGGCCGGTCGGAACGGCGCTCACTTCCCGCCACACCGGATCGCCCGCCAGCGGGTACAGCGAGAACGAATTCAGCAGCCGGACGGCCAAGCGCTGCTCGTCTACCTCCGCGTCCAGAAGATCGGCCAGTACGTCCGCCCGGTCGGCGGCCACCGTGGCGTCGCCGATCCGGGCGTGGAACACGCGCCGGAGGCCGGTGACGCTGCCCTGGAGGCGCACGCACCCGGCGACCGAAGCAGCCAGGTGCGCGCTTCCCACCAGCGACCCGGCCGGCCCGTCGAGGTCGGCGACCGTCTTCAGGCGGCCGGCTTCCCGGACCAGCCGATCGGCCGTGACCGCGTGTTCACCGACGACGGCGATCTTCACCCGGCCCGCCTCACCGACCGCCATGGTGCCGGGAGACCAGCGGCCGAGCAGCCAGGGGCGCCCCGACGGGTGGCCGACCTCCTGGAGCGCCTGTGATGTGTGTACCGCCGCCCGGTCCCGCAGGGTGGCGCCCACCCGGTCCGCGACGGGGGAGTCGGGGAGGGCGACGAACCAGCCCGGAACCTCGTCCGGGGCAGGAAATCCGACCATGAGAAGCCTTTCCCGGAGACGGACGGAGGCGGCGGGATCTCGCCGGATCCTCACCGCCACCCGCGCATGTCCCTCAGAAGCTGAACCTGAGGACCAGGTGCTTTTCGGGTCCCCTGGAGGTTCCCAGGCCGGTCTTGCGGAAAGAGCCGACCGCGGTCAGCGTCGGACGCTCGTAGACACGCATGACGTTCTGCCTCTTCTCATCACATGGGAGGGTGCGGCCACGGTGAGCGCCATTCGCGTCACCAGGTATGCCGCCTCGTACATGCTCACGGGGAGTCACCTGAGAGGTCAGGGATTCCCGTGGAGCTCATCTTTGCCGCTTCAACTGTCCTAGGCTTCAACCGCCTTGGAGAGCGGGCGTATGCGTTCTTCGCCATTCCAGCCTAAACCTCAGCCGCTTTGTGCGCACGATCCCTTCGCAACGGAATGGACGGGCCCGCGAGTCGACTCCCATGGTGCGCGATCCCGCCTTTCCGAAAGGGCTGTTGGGAATTTCGCCCGGAGGTGTTTTGGCATTGGACCTTTGATGTCCTGACGCTTGGGCGTTCAACGTCCGCCGGTCCGCCGTGGCGGGGCCGCGGGAGCGCCGGGGCCGGCGTCCCGGTCCGACGGCGCCACCCTGCCTGTCCCGCGTCACGCCCCGCCGTACTCGCACGCCCAGGATTGACGAATCATGCAGGCCTCTGCATACTTATACCTATCACCGTATGCACCCGTCCGTAAGGAGAAACGCGTGACCGAGCGTGTCGTACTCGCCTACTCGGGCGGCCTGGACACCTCCGTCGCCATCGGCTGGATCGCCGAGGAGACGGGTGCCGAGGTCATCGCCGTCGCCGTGGACGTCGGCCAGGGCGGCGAGGACCTGGACGTCATCCGCAAGCGCGCGCTCGCCTGCGGTGCGGTGGAGGCCGAGGTCGCGGACGCCAAGGACGAGTTCGCCGACGAGTACTGCCTTCCGGCGATCAAGGCCAACGCCCTCTACATGGACCGCTATCCGCTGGTCTCCGCGCTCTCCCGGCCGACCATCGTCAAGCACCTCGTCGCCGCCGCCGAGAAGCACGGCGCCGGCATCGTCGCCCACGGCTGCACCGGCAAGGGCAACGACCAGGTGCGGTTCGAGGCCGGTATCCAGGCCCTCGGCCCGGACCTGAAGTGCATCGCCCCGGTCCGTGACTACGCCATGACCCGCGACAAGGCCATCGCCTTCGCCGAGAGGGCGAACCTGCCGATCGCGACCACCAAGAAGTCCCCGTACTCCATCGACCAGAACGTCTTCGGCCGCGCCGTCGAGACCGGATTCCTCGAGGACATCTGGAACGCGCCGATCGAGGACATCTACGAGTACACCGCGAACCCGTCCCTCCCGCGCGAGGCCGACGAGGTCGTCATCTCCTTCAAGGAGGGCGTCCCGGTCGCCGTCGACGGCAGGCCCGTCACCGTCCTTCAGGCCATCCAGCAGCTCAACGAGCGCGCCGGCGCCCAGGGCGTCGGCAGGATCGACATGGTCGAGGACCGGCTCGTCGGCATCAAGTCCCGCGAGGTGTACGAGGCTCCCGGCGCGATCGCCCTGATCACCGCCCACCAGGAGCTGGAGAACGTCACCGTCGAGCGCGAGCTGGCCCGCTACAAGCGGCAGGTGGAGCAGCGCTGGGGCGAGATGGTCTACGACGGCCTGTGGTTCTCCCCGCTCAAGCGGGCCCTGGACGGCTTCATCGACGAGGCCAACCGGTACGTCACCGGCGACATCCGGGTGACGCTGCACGGCGGCCGCGCCGTCGTCACCGGACGGAGGTCCGAGGAGTCGCTGTACGACTTCAACCTCGCCACCTACGACTCGGGCGACACCTTCGACCAGTCCAAGGCGCAGGGCTTCATCGACATCTTCGCCCTCTCCGCGAAGATCGCCGCACGGCGTGATCTGCGGGCCTGACCCGAAACGTGACCTCGCGTAGGTACGACTCGTTCCACAGCCGCCTTCCTGGTCCTCCGCGGCAGGGAGGCGGCATTGCATCCACCCTTATGAGGAGCAGTAGCTGTGAGCAGCAACAACGGTGACGTCCGCCTCTGGGGCGGCCGGTTCGCCGACGGCCCCGCCGAGGCCCTGGCCAAGCTGTCCGCGTCGGTCCACTTCGACTGGCGGCTCGCGCCGTACGACATCGCCGGTTCCCGCGCCCACGCGCGCGTGCTCCACTCGGCGGGCCTGCTCACCGAGGACGAGCTGACGCGCATGCTCGCCGGCCTCGACCAGCTCGAAGCGGACGTGGCCGACGGCTCCTTCGTCGGCACCATCGCCGACGAGGACGTGCACACCGCCCTGGAGCGCGGCCTGCTCGAGCGTCTCGGCCCCGACCTCGGCGGCAAGCTGCGCGCCGGCCGGTCCCGCAACGACCAGGTCGCCACCCTCTTCCGGATGTACCTGCGCGACCACGCCCGGATCATCGGCGGCCTGATCGCCGACCTCCAGGACGCGCTCGTCGGCCTCGCCGAGGCACACCCGGACGTCGCCATGCCGGGCCGGACGCATCTCCAGCACGCCCAGCCGGTGCTCTTCGCCCACCACGTCCTCGCCCACGTCCAGTCCCTCTCCCGGGACGCCGAGCGGCTGCGTCAGTGGGACACCCGTACGGCCGTCTCGCCGTACGGCTCCGGCGCCCTGGCCGGCTCCTCCCTCGGGCTCGACCCGGAGGCGGTCGCCAAGGACCTCGGCTTCGAGCGCGGCTCGGCCGGCAACTCGATCGACGGTACGGCCTCCCGCGACTTCGTCGCCGAGTTCGCCTTCATCACCGCGATGATCGGTGTGAACCTCTCCCGTATCGCCGAGGAGATCATCATCTGGAACACGAAGGAGTTCTCCTTCGTGACCCTGCACGACGCCTTCTCCACCGGCTCGTCGATCATGCCGCAGAAGAAGAACCCGGACATCGCCGAGCTGGCGCGAGGCAAGTCCGGACGTCTGATCGGCAATCTGAGCGGTCTGATGGCCACCCTCAAGGCCCTCCCGCTCGCCTACAACCGAGATCTCCAGGAGGACAAGGAGCCGGTCTTCGACTCCTGCGACCAGCTGGAGGTCCTGCTGCCCGCCTTCACCGGCATGATGGCCACGCTCACCGTCAACCGGGAGCGTATGGAGGAGCTGGCCCCGGCCGGCTTCTCGCTCGCGACCGACATCGCCGAGTGGCTGGTCAAGCAGGGTGTGCCGTTCCGGGTGGCCCACGAGGTGGCCGGCGAGTGCGTCAAGGTCGCCGAGGCCGACGGGATCGAGCTGGACGGTCTGACGGACGAGCAGTTCGCCAAGATCTCCGAGCACCTCACCCCCGAGGTCCGCACGGTCCTCAACGTCCCGGGCGCACTGGCCTCCCGCGACGGCCGTGGCGGTACGGCCCCGTCGGCGGTCGCCGCCCAGCTGGTCGAGGTCAAGGCCGACCTGGTGATCCAGCACGCCTGGGCCACCGCCAAGAAGTGACCACCGCCAAGAAGTGACCACCGCCAAGAACTGACCACCACCTAGATGTATTGCCCCGGG
>NZ_JAGGOS010000191.1 GCF_018614205.1 Streptomyces sp. ISL-36
GGACGCCGCCGAACAATCATTAGCCTCAACCCCCGGACCTCGTCCGGGGGTTGAGGCATTTTTGCGTTCAAAAGGGGGCCGGCTGACCCCTGTGCATCCCTCCGTCACGGCTGAAGGTAAGGTCAGGGGGAAAATCGTTGGCACGTTCCCACAGGAGGCACCCGGGTGGAGGTCCAGGAGACTCGCGTTCAGACGGACCGGGTCCTCACCATCCCCAACATCCTCAGCATGGCCCGCCTCGTCGGCGTGCCCGTCTTCCTGTGGCTGATTCTCCGTCCTGAGTTCGGTGGCCCCAACAGCGATGGCTGGGCCCTGCTGGTGCTGATGCTCAGCGGTGTCAGCGACTATCTGGACGGCAAGCTGGCCCGGCGTTGGAACCAGATCAGCAGCCTCGGCCGGCTGCTCGACCCGGCCGCCGACCGGCTGTACATCCTTTCCACCCTCGTCGGGCTCACCTGGCGGGAGATCCTCCCGCTCTGGCTCACCCTGGCCCTTTTGGCACGCGAGCTGATGCTGCTGGCGATGGTGGGAATCCTCCGCCGGCACGGCTATCCGCCGCCGCAGGTGAACTTCCTCGGGAAAGCTGCGACATTCAACTTGATGTACGCGTTCCCGCTGCTGCTGCTCAGTGACGGGAGGGGCTGGCTTTCGTCACTCGCTGAAGTTTTCGGGTGGGCCTTCGCCGGATGGGGTACAACTCTGTATTGGTGGGCAGGGATCCTCTACGTGGTCCAGGTCCGCCGACTCGTCAAGGCGGATACCGCGGCCGATTGAGCCCGACAGTCCCGTGCCGTGCAACGTCGCCGGCATGAACGAGGATGCCCCAGGGGCCACTGAGCGGACAGGGTGAAGTCGGCAGGACCGTCGTCTCTTGAAGGAGGACGCTTCCGACATGAAGGCCGTCGTGATGGCCGGTGGCGAAGGAACCCGACTTCGCCCCATGACCTCAAGCATGCCCAAGCCTCTTCTGCCGGTGGCAAACCGGCCGATCATGGAGCATGTCTTGCGACTGCTCAAGAGGCACGGTCTCAACGAGACCGTCGTCACCGTGCAGTTTCTCGCCTCGCTCGTCCGAAACTACTTCGGAGACGGCGAGGAGCTCGGTATGGAGCTCACCTACGCCAACGAAGAGAAACCGCTCGGTACCGCGGGGAGCGTGAAGAACGCCGAGGAGGCACTGAAAGACGATGCCTTCCTCGTCATCTCGGGCGACGCGCTCACCGACTTCGACCTCACCGACCTGATCTCCTTCCACAAGGAGAAAGGGGCCCTGGTCACCGTCTGTCTGACCCGGGTGCCGAATCCGCTGGAATTCGGCATCACGATCGTGGACGAGGAAGGAAAGGTCGAGCGCTTCCTCGAGAAGCCGACCTGGGGACAGGTCTTCTCGGACACCGTGAACACCGGTATCTACGTCATGGAGCCCGAGGTCTTCGACTATGTCGAGGCCGACGTTCCGGTCGACTGGTCCGGTGATGTCTTTCCGCAGCTCATGAAGGAAGGCAAGCCGATCTACGGCTATGTCGCCGAGGGCTACTGGGAGGACGTCGGCACCCACGAGAGCTACGTCAAGGCGCAGGCCGACGTACTCGAAGGAAAGGTCCAGGTCGAACTCGACGGCTTCGAGATCTCGCCCGGTGTGTGGGTCGCGGAAGGGGCGGAAGTCCATCCCGACGCCGTGCTCCGAGGGCCGCTCTACATCGGTGACTACGCCAAGGTCGAGGCCGGCGCAGAGATCCGTGAGCACACCGTGATCGGTTCGAACGTCGTCGTCAAGACCGGTGCCTTCCTGCACAAGGCGGTCATCCACGACAACGTCTACATCGGTCCGCAGAGCAATCTGCGGGGCTGCGTCATCGGGAAGAACACCGATGTCATGCGGGCCGCCCGGATCGAGGACGGCGCCGTCATCGGGGACGAGTGCCTCGTCGGTGAGGAATCGATTGTTCAGGGGAACGTGCGCGTCTACCCCTTCAAGACGATCGAGGCCGGTGCCTTCGTCAACACCTCCGTCATCTGGGAGTCGCGCGGCCAGGCGCACCTCTTCGGGGCGCGCGGGGTCTCCGGCATCCTCAACGTGGAGATCACGCCCGAGCTGGCCGTACGGCTCGCGGGCGCGTATGCGACCACGCTGAAGAAGGGGTCGACGGTCACCACCGCACGTGACCACTCCAGGGGTGCGCGTGCTCTGAAACGGGCGGTGATCTCGGCGCTGCAGGCCAGCGCCATCGACGTACGGGACCTGGAGAACGTACCGCTGCCCGTGGCGAGACAGCAGACCGCCCGCGGCAGCGCCGGCGGGATCATGCTGCGGACCTCGCCCGGTGTGCCGGACTCCGTGGACATCATGTTCTTCGACGAGCGTGGAGCGGATCTGTCGCAGGCCGGTCAACGGAAGCTGGACCGGGTCTTCGCTCGTCAGGAGTACCGGCGGGCCTTCCCGGGCGAGATCGGGGACCTGTCCTTCCCGGCGAGCGTCTTCGACTCGTACACGGGCTCACTGCTGCGGAACGTCGACACCTCCGGGATCGCGGAGGCAGGACTGAAGGTGGTCGTCGACGCCTCCAACGGCAGTGCGGGTCTCGTGCTGCCGAGCTTGCTCGGCCGGCTGCAGGTGGACTCGCTGACGATCAACCCGGGGCTCGACGAGGCCCGGCCCACGGAGTCGATCGAGACGCGGCGGGCCGGACTCGTACGGCTCGGGGAGATCGTGGCCTCCGCACGGGCGGCGTTCGGTGTGCGGTTCGACCCGGTGGGTGAACGGCTCTCGCTCGTCGACGAGCGGGGTCGGATCATCGAGGACGACCGCTCGCTGCTCGTCATGCTGGACCTGGTGGCCGCCGAGCGGCGCTCCGGGCGGGTGGCGCTGCCCGTGACGACCACGAGGATCGCCGAGCAGGTCGCGGCCTACCACGGCACCCAGGTGGAGTGGACGACGACCTCGCCGGACGATCTGACGCGGGTCGGGCGCGAGGAGTCCACGATCTTCGGTGGTGACGGCCGCGGTGGCTTCATCATCCCCGAGTTCAGCAGCGTCTTCGACGGTGCGGCCGCCTTCGTACGGCTGATCGGTCTGGTGGCACGGACGCAGCTCACGCTGAGCCAGATCGACGCCCGTATCCCGCGGGCGCATGTGCTCAAGCGGGACGTCGCGACGCCGTGGGCGGTCAAGGGCCTGGTGATGCGCAGGGTGGTGGAGGCGGCCGGTGACCGGTCCGTGGACACCACCGACGGGGTGCGGGTGGTCGAGGCGGACGGGCGCTGGGTGATGGTGCTGCCCGACCCGGCCGAGGCCGTCACCCATCTGTGGGCTGAGGGGCCGGACGACACCTCGGCCCAGGCCCTGCTCGACGAGTGGTCGAGTGTGGTCGAGGGCGCAGGTCGCTGACGGTTGCCGGCCGGTGAGCCGGGAGGTGTCCTCGGGACGCCTGCCGGCTCATCGGTGGGGCCATTCGGCGGTAGCCCCGCCGACGTGCGACGATGTGCGGCATGTCGCAGCAGCACCCCGTACGGAGCACCGGATCACCGCCCGCGCGTCCGGACGCGTCCATGTCGCTGCTGAACAACGTGATGGACCACGCTCTCGACGACGGTTACGCGGAGGCGTCGGCCCGGCGTGAGGCGGAGGGTGGGGGACTGCCCCGCACGCTGCGCGCCAAGCTCGGGCTCGCCGCCGGTCTCGTCCTGGCCGCGGCCGTGGTCACCGTGGGCGCGGCCGAGGCGCGGATCTCCGCGCCGGTCGTGGCCAAGGAGCGGCAGGAGCTCATCGACCGGATCGAAGCGGAGACCTCGGCGGCCGACCGGCTGGAGCAGGACGTCGAGAAGATCCGCGACGAGGTCGGAGAGCGGCAGCGCAAGGTGCTGGAGCAGCACGGCGGCGACCAGGCCGAGCTCGTGGCGCTCCTCTCGGGTGCCACGCCCGTGCGCGGGCCGGGTGTGAAGCTCGTCGTGGACGACGCCAAGGACACCGAACAGGGCGGCGGGGGCCCGCGGGAGAGCAGTGGGTTCTCCGACACCGGCCGGGTCCGCGACCGGGACATGCAGCGGATCGTCAACGGTCTGTGGGAGTCCGGCGCCGAGGCCGTGGCGATCAACGGCCAGCGGTTGACGTCGCTGTCCGCGATCCGGGCGGCGGGTGACGCCATACTGGTCGACAACAAGCCGCTGGTACCGCCGTACACGGTACTGGCCGTGGGGGACGGGCAGCGGTTGAGCACCGCGTTCCAGGACAGCGCCGACGGACAGTACCTGCACGCGCTGCAGGAGAACTTCGGGATCCGCACCAGCATCTCGGCCGAGGCCGAGGTGCGTCTGCCGGCCGCGCCGAGCCTGATCGTACGTACAGCAGTGCCGAGGGGAGCCGGGGCGGCCAAGGCCACCGGACAGGCCACGGCCGACACAGGGAAGGGCACATCTTGATCGCCGTACTGGGCCTGATCGTGGGAGTGGTGGTCGGACTTTTCGTCCGGCCCGAGGTTCCGGCGGTGGTCGAGCCCTATCTTCCGATCGCCGTGGTCGCCGCCCTCGACGCGGTCTTCGGCGGGCTGCGGGCCATGCTCGACGGGATCTTCGTCGACAAGGTCTTCGTGGTCTCCTTCCTGTCGAACGTGGTGGTGGCGGCGCTGATCGTCTTCCTCGGCGACAAGCTGGGCGTGGGCGCGCAGTTGTCGACCGGTGTCGTCGTCGTGCTCGGCATCCGGATCTTCTCCAACGCGGCCGCCATCCGGCGGCACGTCTTCCGGGCGTGAGGCCGATGAGCAACGACGACACGCCTCAGGATGAGAGCCCTCGGAACGAGAGCCCTCGGAACGAGAGCTCCGAGAACGGGACTCCTGGCGGCGAGACTCCTCAGAAGGGGACTCCTGGGAACGGGAGTCCTGAGAAGGCGGCTCCTCAGGACGAGACGCCGGTGAACGAGGAGCCGCAGCTGACCGGGCGGCAGCGGCTCGCCGCCGGGCTGTGGCCGCCGCGGGTGAGCAGGGCCCAACTCATCGTCGCCGTACTGCTGTTCGTCCTCGGACTCGGACTCGCCATCCAGGTGCGCTCCACCAGCGACAACAGCGCGCTGCGCGGAGCCCGCCAGGAGGACCTGGTGCGGATCCTCGACGAGCTCGACGACCGCACACAGCGCCTGGAGGACGAGAAGACGCGGCTCGGGACCCAGCGCTCGGAGCTGGAGACCAGCTCGGACCAGGCCGAAGAGGCCCGGAAGCAGACCCAGGAGAAGGAGCGGCAGCTCGGCATCCTGGCCGGCACGGTTGCCGCCGAGGGCCCCGGTATCACCCTGACGATCGCGGACGGTGCGGGAGCGGTCGAGTCCGACATGCTGCTCGACGCGATCCAGGAGCTGCGTGCGGCCGGTGCCGAGGCGATCCAGATCAACGACGTACGCGTGGTCGCGGACAGCTATTTCTCCGGCGGCGACGGTTCGATAGAGATCGATGGAACGAAGGTGACCGCTCCGTACGTCTTCAAGGTCATCGGCAAGCCCGAGGATCTCGAGCCCGCGCTCAACATCCCGGGTGGAGTCGTCCAGACCCTGGAGAAGGAGCAGGCCACGGCGTCCGTGGCCCGGTCCCAGAAGATCGTTGTGGACGCCTTGCGACCTGCGAAGCGGCCTGACTACGCTCAGTCGTCCTCGCAGTGACGCGGGGGTGCATGGCGGTCGCGCGACAAGGGCAAGACGTTGCGGGGGGTCGCCGCACCACAAGCGTGGTGCGTGGTGGAAACTGTCCGGAGGATACGGACGTTGTGAGGATGTCCGGGTCGGCAGGTGTGTTCATTCAGGGTTCGTCCTGCCCCACGGGCGGGTCTGTTTCGGTCAAGGGGAATCGCCCGTGAGTTTTTTTGCGAAGTTGTTCGGCAAGAGCGCACGCGAGGACGGCGGCAACGCCAAGCACCGCGCGTCGCGCCATGCCCAGAGCGAGGAGCAGGGTGGCGAGCGCCCGCTCTTCCGTGACGAGGTCGGTAGCCAGGGCGGTGACATTTCGGGCGCACAGGGCGCGTCGTCTGTTGACCCTGCCGGTGCCGGCCGCATAGGTTTCGGAGAACCATCAACCTCAGGTACGGGTGGAGGGTTCACCCCCGACCCGTATGCGACCCAAACCTCCGCGGGTCGACCGCGGCAGGAGGATGCGTCCATGCCGGTGTGTACGAGGTGCGGTCACCGCAACGCCGCGGACAGCCGTTTCTGCTCCCACTGCGGCACGCCGCTGAGGGGCGGGGCGCCCGCGGAGCGCGCGTCCGAGACGACGTCGACGATCTCGATCTCGGGTCTTGAGGCCTACGACGCGGAGGTCACCGGCCAGACCGCGGTGCCGTCCCTCTCTCCCGAGGCGCTGGCAGCGGTCGAGGCCCTGCCTGCCGGTTCGGCACTCCTTGTGGTGCGGCGCGGTCCGAACTCGGGCAGCCGCTTCCTGCTGGACGGCGAGCTGACCACGGCCGGCCGCCACCCGCAGAGCGACATCTTCCTGGACGACTTCACCGTGTCCCGGCGCCATGTCGAGTTCCGGCGGGCGCAGGACGGCAGCTTCACGGTCGCCGATGTCGGCAGCCTCAACGGTACGTACGTCAACCGCGAGCCGATCGACTCGGTCGTTCTGTCCAACGGCGACGAGGTGCAGATCGGCAAGTACCGCCTGGTCTTCTACTCGAGCCAGCGAGGCGTCTGACGCCTCGGAGAAGCCTTCAGGGAAGGTCCATGCTGCGAACACCGACGGGCGGTGCCGGACACGGCACCGCCACCGCGGGCGACCGGCTGGTCAGCATCGGTACGGTGCTGAGCCAGCTGCGCGACGAGTTTCCCGAAGTGACCATCTCCAAGATCCGTTTCCTGGAGGCCGAGGGGCTCGTCGAGCCCCGGCGGACGGCCTCCGGGTACCGGAAGTTCAGCCCGCAGGACGTGGAGCGGCTCGCCCAGATCCTGCGGATGCAGCGGGACCACTATCTTCCGCTGAAGGTCATCCGCGAGCATCTCGACGCCCTTGCCAGGGGCGAACAGGTCAAACTCCCGTCGCCCAGCCCGCAGCGGGACCTGCTCGACGGGGCGTGGGATCCCGAGAGCGACCGTCCGACCGCCGCGCGGGTGGGCCGGGCCGAGCTGCTCGCCGCCGCTGAGGTGACGGAGGAGGAGCTCGTGGAGTGGGAGTCGTACGGACTGCTCGCCCCGGGAGCCGAGGGCGGGTACGACCCCGAGGCGATCACCGTCGCCCGTCTGGTCGCGGATCTGGGCAGATTCGGTCTGGAACCGAGGCATCTGCGGGCGGTCAAAGCCGCCGCCGACCGGGAGGCGGGACTGGTCGAACAGATGGTCGCGCCCCTGCGTCGGCACCGTAATCCGCAGACCAGGGCCCATGCGGAGGCCACCGCCAAGGAGCTCGCCGGGCTCTCCGTACGGCTCCATGCGGCGCTGGTCCAGACCGCTCTGGGGATCCGGCTGCAGTGATCTTGGGGGAGCCCGACTACCCAAACCGGCCGAGCACGTCCTAGGGTTGCTGTGTGAACGAGCTCGACGTTGTGGGTGTCCGGGTGGAAATGCCCTCCAACCAACCGATCGTGCTCCTGCGTGAAGTGGGAGGCGATCGGTACCTCCCCATCTGGATCGGACCTGGGGAGGCGACCGCCATCGCCTTCGCCCAGCAGGGCATGGCCCCTGCCAGGCCGCTGACGCACGACCTCTTCAAGGACGTCCTTGAAGCCGTGGGCCAAGAGCTCACCGAGGTCCGCATCACGGATCTCCGTGAGGGTGTCTTCTACGCGGAGCTGGTCTTCGCCAGCGGTGTCGAGGTGAGCGCAAGGCCCTCCGACGCGATAGCGCTGGCCCTGCGAACCGGGACACCGATCTTCGGCAGCGACGGTGTCCTCGACGACGCCGGTATCGCGATTCCGGACGAGCAGGAGGACGAGGTGGAGAAGTTCCGCGAATTCCTCGACCAGATCTCCCCGGAGGACTTCGGTTCCAGCAACCAATGACACGCGAGACCGGAGGTCCGGTCGGGGCGCTCTCCCGGGGGCGCGTCAGCGCATTCGAGTAGCCTTTCCCCGAAGAGAGACACGGGAAACCACTCTCAGGGTGATTATCACTCGGCGTGCCGAGTGTGGCGATCGTTGACGCACCCCGAGTGACTGCCTACCTTCGTGTGGGCAGGTCAAGGACGGAGGGTCGGCGTGATGAGCAGCGGCGACGGTACGGCAGGGGGCTCCCTCGGGCGGGCGCCCGGGGGGAGCGGTCCGTATCCGCTTCACGGCAGTGTGGGCGACCTCGGTGCGGCCGCGGGTGCGGGCGAGGATGGGGAAGCCGGCACGGACACGGTGGGATATCGCGGCCCGACCGCGTGTGCGGCGGCGGGGATCACCTATCGCCAGTTGGACTATTGGGCCCGGACCGGGCTCGTGGAGCCGAGCGTCAGGCCGGCCTACGGCTCCGGGACGCAGCGGCTCTACAGCTTTCGCGACGTCGTCGTCCTCAAGATCGTCAAGCGTTTTCTGGACACCGGTGTCGCGCTGCAGAACATCCGGGCCGCCGTGCAGCATCTGCGGGCCCGGGGTTTTCGCGATCTCGAGCGGATGACGCTGATGAGCGACGGGGCGACGGTCTACGAGTGCTCCTCGCCCGACGAGGTCGTCGACCTGCTCCAGGGCGGCCAGGGCGTCTTCGGCATCGCCGTCGGTGTGGTCTGGCGGGATGTGGAGGCGGCGCTCTCGCAGCTGCACGGCGAACGCGTCGACACCGGCGAGACGCTGATCGGGCACAACCCAGGGGACGAGCTCGCGCGGCGGCGGCGCGACAGGGCGGTCTGACCGGTCGGTCCGAGGGACCGCTGCCGCTGCGGCGGGGACGGTCCGCCGGGGCGCCCCCGGGCCTGCCGCGAGGGCGCCGTACGGGCGTCCGGGTCGATTGTCAGTGGCGTAGGGGAGCATCGGAGATGTGAGAGCCGCGCCGACGATCCTGCATCTGGACATGGATGCCTTCTTCGCTGCTGCCGAGCAGGCGGCGAAGCCGAGTCTGCGCGGAAAGCCGGTGGTCGTCGGAGGCCTCGGGCCGCGCGGGGTCGTCGCCACCGCCTCGTACGAGGCGCGGCGCTTCGGGGTGCATTCCGCGATGCCGATGGGCCAGGCGAGGCGTCTCGCGCCGAATGCCGCGTACCTGGTCCCGCGCTTCGCTTTCTACCGGGCGATCAGCGAGCAGGTCATGGAGCTCCTGGGGCGCCTCTCCCCGCTCGTGGAGCCGTTGAGTCTGGACGAGGCCTTCGTCGACCTGGAGGCCGGCGGAGCGGCCGACGACGGCCCCAGCGCCCGGGCGACCGGTGAGCGGCTGCGCCGGGACATCCTGGCCACCACGGGGCTGACCGGGTCGGTGGGGCTCGCGGGGTCCAAGATGATCGCGAAGATCGCCTCGGAGGAGGCCAAGCCGGACGGGCTCGTGCTCATCGAACCCGGGACGGAGCGGGAGCTGCTCGGGCCGAAGTCGGTGCGCATTCTGCCGGGGGTCGGGCCGGCGACGGGGGAACATCTGCGACGAGCCGGGATGACGACGGTGTCGGACCTCGCGGAAGCGGGCGAGGACGAGCTTGTACGGCTCCTGGGGCGGTCGCACGGGGCCTCGCTGTACAGGATGGCCCAGGGCTACGACGACAGGCCCGTGGTGGCCGAGAGAGACGCGAAGTCGGTCTCGGTGGAGGACACGTTCGACGTGGACCTGCACGACCGCGTGCGGATCCGCACGGAGGTCGAGCGGCTGGCGGAGCGGTGCGTGCGGAGGTTGCGGGGGTCCGGGCACTCGGGACGGACGATCGTGCTGAAGGTGCGGCGGTTCGACTTCTCGACCCTGACCCGCTCGGAGACGCTGCGGGGGCCGACGGACGACCCCGTGGTCGTGCGCGAGGCGGCGGCGCGGCTGCTGGAGGGGGTGGACACGACAGGCGGGGTGAGGTTGCTGGGGGTGGGGGTGAGCGGGCTCGCCGACTACACGCAGGAGGACCTGTTCGCCCAGGCGGAAGCGGAGGCGGGGGAAGGCTTCACGGAGGAGGCTTCCGCCGCGGTGGCGCCGGCCGAGGCCGAGGCGCCGGGCCCCGTCGAGCGGCGGTGGGCGCCCGGGCTCGACGTGCGGCACGCGGTGTACGGCGCCGGGTGGGTGCAGGGAAGCGGGGTGGGGCGGGTCACCGTGCGCTTCGAGGAACCGGGGTCGGCGCCCGGGCGGGTGCGGACGTTCCTCGTCGACGACCCGGAGCTGGAGGCGGCGGATCCGCTGCCGCTGGTGGGTGGCGGGGCGACGGGGGCGGCGGCGGTCGCCCAGGCATGCGCCCGGCCTGCGGCCGGGCTGTGATTCCCAGCCGCACCGCCCGTGCGCGCCGCGTCTGTCTGCCGGCGGTTGCTGCCGCACGGGGCAGGGGAGCGAGCCTGTGGGCAGCCGTGCTCGGTGTGGGGGACGGGCGTCGGCGACCGCGGCACGCCCCCGCTGCGGCGGCTGACGCGCCGCGTGTGTCTGCCGGCGTTGCGGCCGCACGGGGGCAGGGAGCGATCCTGAGGGGGCGGCCTGTGCTCAGCGTGGAAGGGCGGTCGTCGCCGATCGCGAGACCGCCCGGGCCGCGGCGGCTCCATGCCGTGATGGGTGCCTGCCGCCGACGACCGCAGTCTCGGGGGACCCGGCGGTGGTCAGTCGTCCTGGCCCGCCAGGTGGCCGAAGTCGTGGTCCGGGGGTGGGGCGGCGGGGAGGGCGAGGTTGTAGTGGCGGTAGAGCTGGAGTTCCTGTTCCGGGGAGAGGTGGCGGCCCACGCCGAAGTCCGGGGCGTCCTTGATCAGAGCCCGTTCGTACGGGACGTGGAGGCCGTCGTCGATCAGTTCGCTCGGCTCCAGGGGGACGAAGGCGTCCCGGCTGAACAGTCCCGTGCGGACCGCCGCCCACTCCGGGACTCCGGTGGCGTCGTCCAGGTACACCTCGTCCACGGTGCCGATCTTGTTGCCGTCGCGGTCGAACGCCTTGCGGCCGATCAGGCTGCGCGGATCGATGTCGGTCTGCACGGTCCCTCCAACAGGTCGCAACTCCTCTACAAAGACAACGAAAGTGCACATCTGGGATGTCGGCCACTTGAGCGATGGCAGTGGGAACCGCGCTGGTAGGCTGGCTGTGGCTGTCGACCCCGTGCGGGAGAGTCCTCCGGAGAAACCTTTCGGAGGCGCCGAAGGAGCAAATCCTCCCCGGAATCTCTCAGGCCCCTGTACCGCACGGACGAGGTCACTCTGGAAAGCAGGGCGGGCGTCCGACGGCATCCGCTCTCACCGACGGTGAAAGCCGGCCCGCCCTTCGGCGTGCCGGTGAAGCTCTCAGGTTGAGATGACAGAGGGGGAGGCCGTCCGGGCATCCGCGCCGTGGTGCCCTCGCAGGTCGTGACGACCAGGAGGCCTCCGTACATGACCGCCAACCGCACTCCGCTCTCCGAACTCGAACAGGGCATCCCGTTCGAGCAGCGGCACATCGGGCCCGACGCCGAAGCCCGGGCCAAGATGCTCGCGCACGTCGGCTACGGCTCTCTCGACGAGCTCACGGCCGCCGCCGTGCCGGACGTGATCAAGAACGCCGAGGCGCTGGGTCTGCCCGCCGCCCGCACCGAGGCAGAGGTCCTCGCCGAGCTGCGCTCGCTCGCCGACCGCAACCAGGTCCTCGCCCCGATGATCGGCCTCGGCTACTACGGCACCTTCACCCCGCCGGTCATTCTGCGCAATGTCATGGAGAACCCGGCCTGGTACACGGCGTACACGCCCTACCAGCCGGAGATCTCGCAGGGCCGCCTGGAGGCGCTCCTCAACTTCCAGACCATGGTCGCCGACCTCACCGGTCTGCCCACCTCCGGCGCCTCCCTCCTCGACGAGAGCACCGCGGCCGCCGAGGCCATGGCGCTCTCCCGCCGTGTCGGCAAGGTCAAGAACGGTGTCTTCCTCGTCGACGCCGACGCCCTGCCCCAGACCATCGCCGTCATCGAGACCCGCGCCGAGCCCACCGGCGTCGAGGTCGTCGTCGCGGACCTGAGCGAGGGCATTCCGGCCGACATCGCCGAGCGCGGCGTGTTCGGTGTGCTGCTGCAGTACCCGGGTGCCTCCGGCGCCGTCCGGGACATCAAGCCGGTCATCGACGCCGCCCACGAGCTCGGCGCGATCGTCACCGTGGCCGCCGACCTGCTCGCGCTGACGCTGCTCACCTCGCCCGGCGAGCTGGGCGCGGACATCGCGGTCGGCACCACCCAGCGATTCGGCGTCCCGATGGGCTTCGGCGGTCCCCACGCCGGCTACATGGCCGTCCAGGACAAGCACGCCCGCTCCCTTCCCGGCCGTCTCGTCGGTGTCTCCGTCGACGCCGACGGCAACCGCGCCTACCGCCTGGCACTGCAGACCCGCGAGCAGCACATCCGCCGCGAGAAGGCCACCAGCAACATCTGCACCGCGCAGGTGCTGCTCGCCGTCATGGCCGGCATGTACGCCGTCTACCACGGCCCCGACGGCCTGAAGCAGATCGCTCAGCGCGTTCACCGGTACGCCACCGTCCTCGCCGAGGGACTGAAGGCCGGTGGCGTCGAGGTCGTGCACGGCTCGTACTTCGACACCCTCACCGTCCGGGTGCCCGGCAAGGCCGCCGAGGCTGTCGCCGCCGCCCGTGAGGCCGGCGTCAACGTGTACCTCGTCGACGCCGATCACGTCTCGGTCTCCTGCGACGAGACCACCGGGCGCGCCGAGCTCGGCGCCGTCTGGAGCGCCTTCGGCGTCACCGCCGACATCGAGGCCCTGGACGCCACCGCCGAGGACGCGCTGCCCGCCGGGCTCCTGCGCACCGACGCGTACCTGACCCACCCGGTCTTCCACGCGCACCGCTCCGAGACGTCGATGCTGCGCTACCTGCGCAAGCTCGCCGACCGCGACTACGCGCTCGACCGCGGCATGATCCCGCTCGGCTCCTGCACCATGAAGCTGAACGCGACCACCGAGATGGAGTCGGTGACCTGGCCCGAGTTCGGTCAGATGCACCCCTTCGCGCCCGTGGACCAGGCCCAGGGCTATCTCACGCTCATCACCGAGCTGGAGGAGCGCCTCGCCGAGGTCACCGGCTACGACAAGGTCTCGATCCAGCCCAACGCCGGTTCGCAGGGCGAGCTGGCCGGTCTGCTGGCCGTCCGCGCCTACCACCGCGCCAACGGCGACCTGCAGCGCACCGTCTGTCTCATCCCGTCCTCCGCGCACGGCACCAACGCCGCCAGCGCCGTGATGGCCGGCATGAAGGTCGTCGTCGTCAAGACCGCCGACGACGGCGAGGTCGATGTCGCGGACCTGCGGGCCAAGATCGAGCAGTACCGCGACGAGCTGTCCGTGCTGATGATCACCTACCCGTCCACGCACGGTGTGTTCGAGGAGCACGTCGCCGACATCTGCGCCGAGGTGCACGACGCCGGCGGCCAGGTGTACGTCGACGGCGCCAACCTCAACGCGCTGGTGGGTCTCGCGAAGCCGGGCAAGTTCGGCGGCGACGTCTCGCACCTGAACCTGCACAAGACCTTCTGCATCCCGCACGGTGGCGGCGGTCCCGGCGTCGGGCCGGTCGGTGTGCGCGCGCACCTCGCCCCGTACCTGCCGAACCACCCGCTGCAGCCCTCGGCCGGTCCCGAGACGGGCGTCGGCCCGATCTCGGCCGCCCCGTGGGGCTCGGCCGGCATCCTGCCGATCTCCTGGTCGTACGTGCGTCTGATGGGTGGCGAGGGCCTCAAGCGCGCGACGCAGGTGGCCGTCCTCGCCGCGAACTACATCGCCAAGCGCCTGGAGCCGCACTACCCGGTGCTCTACACCGGGCCCGCCGGTCTGGTCGCCCACGAGTGCATCGTCGACCTGCGCCCGCTGTCCAAGGCGACCGGCGTCAGCGTCGACGACATCGCCAAGCGCCTGATCGACTACGGTTTCCACGCGCCGACGATGTCGTTCCCGGTGGCCGGGACGCTGATGATCGAGCCGACCGAGTCCGAGGACCTGACCGAGCTCGACCGCTTCTGCGACACGATGATCGCGATCCGCGGCGAGATCGAGAAGGTCGCGTCGGGCGAGTGGCCCGCCGAGGACAACCCGCTGCACAACGCCCCGCACACCGCGGCCGCGCTGGGCGGCGAGTGGAACCACCCGTACACCCGTGACGAGGCGGTCTTCCCGGCCGGTGTCTCGGCCGCGGACAAGTACTGGCCGCCGGTCCGCCGGATCGACGGTGCCTTCGGCGACCGCAACCTGGTCTGCTCCTGCCCGCCGCTGGACGAGTACGACAACTGAGCATGAGTCAGGGCCGGTTCGGAGGTCTCCTCCGGGCCGGCCCTTTGTCGTGTTCCCTCGTACGCGCGGCGCTCCGGCGTGCCCGCCTCAGGCGGCGGTCGTCACCCGGCCCGCGGTCAGCGGGCGGTGCGGGGCGATGATCTGTCCGTCCGGCAGCAGTTCACCGGTGTCCTCGAAGAGCAGGACCCCGTTGCACAGCAGGCTCCAGCCCTGCTCGGGGTGGTGTGCCATCAGACGGGCCGCCTCCCGGTCGGCGGAGTCGGCGGTGGGACAGGCTGGCTGGTGCTGGCACATGGATGGGTTCTTTCGCTGCGTCGTGGTGAATGTCGTCCTGCGGCTCGCTGCGGTGCTCATGGCCGCCCCCCGTTGTCGGTTCGGTTGGTCCAGTGTTCCCCCACGGACGTCGATCCGCAGGTATTTCACGGCAGCTCTTCCTACTGCATGAAGACGTATCACCCGCGCGGGCGGTTCAGCTCAACTGGGCGGTCTCTTCGGGTGGTTCGGGGTAGCCCCAGTGGGCTAGTCCGTACGGGGAGGGGTGTTCGACGCGGACGTTCGACAGCATCGCGCCCCGCGGCCCGGACGGCCGCGGGGCGGGAGCTGTGCTGTGCGCGTGTGTGGGGGCGGGTCAGGCCGCCGGCGCCGGCGTCCCCAGCAGGGGCGGCGGCGACGCGAGGCGCAGGGTCAGGACGGGCAGGAGATCGGCGACGCGGTGCGGACGGTGGGCGGCGATGCCCGGCGGCGCGGGGGCGAGCGGGACGAGCAGGTCGGCCGGGTCCAGATCCGCCGAGGCGCCGTCGGCCTCCGTGTCGCCGTGCAGCCACAGCGTGAGCATGTACAGCTGCGGTACGGAGAGCAGGCGCGGCTGGTACGGGGTGGGGAGCGTCTCCGCGTGGAGCAGGGCACGTTCCGTCGCGGTGACGTACGGGCCCTCGAAGAAGTGCGAGAAGGACCAGCCGTCGGGGGTGAGCATGGTGTCGGCGGCGGCGACGGCCCGGTCGGTGCCCCGGATGAGGAAGCGCCATCCGGCGAGCCGTGTGCGCGGTGCCTGCCCCGGCGGTACGGCCTGGTCCCGTACGTCGAGGACATGCACGGGCAGGGGCAGCTCAGGGCTCAGCGGTCCCTGGGCGGACCGGAGGGCGGGAGTTCGCGCCTCACGGACGGCGGTGGGGGAACCGAGGGCCGCGAGGACACTGCGCAGGGCCGGCCCGGGGGCCGGGGAGGGTCGGAGCATGATGGGTCGCCTCTCACTCAGGAGACACGGTGACGCGTGGGCAGGTACGACGGCGCTGTCAGCTGCCGGGCCGGAGGGGCCATGAGGCCATGGCCGGGCGCCAACACTCTGCCTCGTTCGCGGAGTTTATACGAGACGTGTTCACGCATTGTTTCCGCTAGCCGTCGGCGAGATTGCCGGCAAGGCTTCATCCGGCCTTATTTTTCGGGGCGGTTCGGTGGCTTCGGGGCGGGTGCGCCTCGTCTGCCTGCGGCGTCGTCGCGGATGCGGACGGCCGAATAGCGATTCCATCCTTCCGGCAATTATGGCGCTGGAATATGTCGAATGCCAGTGCCTTCGGGATGTGCCGGGGTGTGCTTCCTCCAGCCTATCGTTCGACGGTGCCACGCCGCAGGCGTTATGGATCAGTCGGCTGGGCATCATCGTCCGTGACACGCGCGGCCGTCGCCGCTGCCGACCGATCGGGGAAGGACGCTTCGATGGGCGAGAAGGTCGTGGCAGACGGGTTCGGCCTGTCCGATCGCCAGCGATACCGGAGGAAGCTCCAGCAGTGTCTGGCGGGGCTCGCGAGACTCTTGGCGGACAAGAGGTTCGACCGGCCGCGGAATCTGATGGGCCTGGAGATCGAACTCAATCTCGCGGGGGCCGACGGCATGCCCCGGATGGTGAATGGCGCCGTGCTGGACCGGATCGCGAGCTCCGATTTCCAGACGGAACTCGGAATGTTCAATCTCGAAGTGAACATCGCACCGCACCGGCTCGGCGGCCGGGTTTTCGACCGGCTCGCGGAGGAGCTGCGGACCGGTCTGGGATATGCCGACCGCAAGGCCCGCGAGGTCGATGCCGGTGTGGTCATGATCGGAATTCTGCCCACGCTCGCGCAGCGGGACCTCGTCTTCGAGAATCTCTCCGCCGTCGACCGCTACACCCTTCTCAACGACCAGATCGTCGCCGCGCGCGGCGAGGACTTCATGCTCGACATCCAGGGCGTGGAGCGGCTGACGTGCACCTCGACGTCGATCGTGCCCGAGGCGGCGTGCACCTCCGTGCAGCTGCACCTCCAGGTCACACCCGCCCGGTTCGCCGCGGTGTGGAACGCGGCGCAGGCCGTGGCTGCGGTCCAGATCGCCGTCGGCGCCAACTCCCCGTTCCTCTTCGGTCACGAGCTGTGGCGGGAGTCGCGGCCGCCGCTCTTCCAGCAGGCCACGGACACCCGGCCACCGGAGCTCCAGGCCCAGGGGGTGCGGCCGCGGACCTGGTTCGGGGAGCGATGGGTGGACTCCGCGTACGACCTCTTCGAGGAGAATCTGCGGTACTTCCCCCCGCTGCTGCCGATCTGCGACGAGGAGGACCCGCTCCTCGTCCTCGACCGGGGCGGGGTGCCGCGGCTGCAGGAGCTCGTCCTGCACAACGGCACGGTCTACCGGTGGAACCGCCCGGTCTACGGGTGGGTGGACGGGGTCCCGCACCTGCGGGTGGAGAACCGGGTGCTGCCGGCCGGGCCGACCGTGACCGATGTCGTCGCCAACGCGGCCTTCTACTACGGGCTCGTCCGGGCGCTCGCCGAGGACACGCGACCGGTGTGGAAGCGGCTGCCGTTCGAGGACGCAGCCGCGAACTTCGACGCGGCCTGCCGCCACGGGATCGAGTCGGAACTGCGCTGGCCGCGCCCGGGCCGGTCGGGCGGGGTGGCGAGCGTGCCCGCCGTACGCCTCGTCCTCGACGAGCTGCTGCCGCTGGCCGCGGCCGGCCTCGACGCCTGGCACGTGGAGCCCGCCGACCGGGATTTCTACCTCGGCGTGATCGAGGAGCGGTGCCGGGCGCGGGTGAACGGCGCCTCCTGGCAGGCCGACACCTTCCACAAGGCGTTGGAGACCGGCCTCGACCGGGACGCGGCCCTGGCGGCGACGACCCGTCGCTACGCCGAGCTGATGCACGCCGGGGAGCCGGTGCACACCTGGCCGGTGGGGATCGACTGAGCCGGCGCCCGGGGGTGCCCCGGCCGCCTCCACGGCATCAGGCCACCGGAATGGCGTCCGCACAGGCTCGTCGCGCATGATCTCCGTACCCGGAAAGCGATGGGGAAGTGGAGACAGGTGTGGTGTCGGATCAACGAGTGGTCGCCGGTTCCCTTTTCCCCGAGGGGGCGCCGCGCAGGGTCCTGCGGTCCGAGACGGTGCTCGTGCTCGCGCTCTCCCTCGGTGCGAGCGGTGTCTCGGCGCTCATCAGCTTCGTCGGCTCGCTGACCAAGCCGGGCGGTCTGAAGGACCAGGCGGCGACGCTCAACGGCTCGTACGCGCCCGGGCGGCCGTGGCTCGACCTCGCCTGGCAGCTCTTCGGCATCGCCTCTGCGCTCGTTCCGGTCGCGCTCGTCGCGCATCTGCTGCTGCGGGAGGGGGCGGGGCTGCGGGCCATCGGCTTCGACCGGTCCAAGCCGTGGCCGGACCTGCGGCGCGGCGCGCTGATCGCCGCCGGGATCGGCAGCGCCGGCCTCGCCTTCTATCTGGTGGCACGGGCGGCGGGCTTCAATCTGACGGTGGTGCCCGAGTCGCTGCCGGGCGTGTGGTGGAAGTACCCGGTCCTGATCCTGTCGGCGGTGCAGAACTCCGTACTGGAGGAGGTCATCGTCGTCGGCTATCTGCTCCGCAGACTGGGGCAGTTGGGGTGGACGCCGATGGCGGCCCTGGTGGCGAGCTCGGTGCTGCGCGGCTCGTACCACCTGTATCAGGGGATCGGCGGCTTCCTCGGCAACGTGGTGATGGGCGTCGTCTTCGTGTGGCTGTACCGCAGGTGGGGGCGGGTGGGGCCGCTGGTGGTGGCGCACGCGCTGCTCGACATCGTGGCCTTCGTCGGTTACGGGCTGCTGGCCGGGAAGGTCGACTGGCTGCCCACCGCGTAGCCGGCGGAACACGGAAGGGGCGTACGGCGACGGCCGTACGCCCCTTCGTCGTGCGCGGGCGGGTCAGGCGTGCAGCTCGCCGTCGATGACCGTGACCGCGTGGCCGGTCAGCAGCGTGCGGTCGCCGCGCAGGCGGGTGCGGACGATGCCGGTGCGGGCGCCGCCCTGGAAGCCGGTCAGCTCGTCGCGGCCGAGGCGCGCCGACCAGAACGGGGCGAGCGCGGTGTGGGCGCTGCCGGTGACCGGGTCCTCGTCGATGCCGACGCGCGGGAAGAAGCCGCGGGAGACGAAGTCGTAACCGCGCTCGGGCTGCGCGGCGACGGCCGTGGCGATGACGCCCCGCTCCGAGAGGTGTGCGAGGGCGGCGAAGTCCGGTGCGAGGGACCGGACGGCCGCCTCGTCCTGCAGCTCGACGACGAGGTCGCCGATGTGGGCGGCGGTGTCGTGGACGGAGACGATCTCCGCGCCCAGCGCCTTGGCCAGCCCTTCCGGGGCCGCGACGGGGGTCAGCGACGAGGTCGGGAAGTCCATGGTGACGGTGCCGTCCTCCTCGGCCGTGGCGCTGAGGATCCCGCAGCGTGCGGCGAACCGGACGGTTCCGGTCGCGGCCCCGGTGGTGTGCAGGACGTGGGCGGTGGCGAGCGTGGCGTGGCCGCACATGTCGACCTCGGTGGCCGGCGTGAACCAGCGCAGGGCCCAGTCGGCCTCGCCGCCCGCCGGGAGCGGGTGGGCGAAGGCGGTCTCGGAGAGGTTGACCTCGGCGGCCACCTTCTGGAGCCAGTGGTCGTCCGGGAAGGAGTCGAGGAGGAGGACCCCTGCCGGATTGCCGGAGAAGGGGCGGTCGGTGAAGGCGTCGACGATTCGGATCCGCATGTCAGGGACCGTACCGGGGCGGTGAAGCCGCAGGCCAAGGCCAATCCCGGGTGACTGGACCGGTCGGGGGAGCGTCCCGGGAGCGGTCCCGGTGGGCGCGGGGCTTGGTAAAAGAACTGTTCCGATATATCGTTGAGGCATCGCGACAGTTCGACGATGTACCCGATGGAAGGAGCGTTGCGATGCGTTCACATGGACACGAACACGGACACGGAGACTGCGGACCCGGCCCTCGCGGTCGGGGTGACTTCGGACGCGGCGAATTCGGCCGCGGCGACTTCGAGCGGCGGCGCGCCGCGTTCGGCCCCTTCGGGCCGGGCTTCGGCGGCGGACCGTTCGGCGGAGGTCCCTTCGGGGGCGGGCGTGGTCGCGGCGGTGGCCGGGGAAGGGCGCGCCGTGGTGACGTGCGCGCCTCGATCCTCGCGCTGCTGAAGGATCGCCCGATGCACGGTTACGAGATGATCCGGGAGATCGGGGAGCGCAGCGGTGGGGCGTGGAAGCCCAGCCCCGGCTCCGTCTACCCGACCCTCCAGCTCCTCGAGGACGAGGGTCTGATCGCCAGTACGAGCGACGGCGGCAAGAAGCTGTTCACGCTCACCGACGCCGGCCGCAGCGTGGCCGAGTCGGGGCCCGAGGCTCCCTGGGAGGATGCCGAGCGCGGTGTCGACTGGGAGGCCCTGAACGAGGTCCGGCAGGCCGGCTTCGGCCTGATGGAGGCGTTCGGGCAGGTCTGGAAGACCGGCAGCGCCGAGCAGCGGCAGAAGGCCGTCGAGGTCATCAACGAGGCCCGCAAGAAGCTGTACCTGATCCTGGCCGACGAGCACTGAGCGGACGGACCGGGACGGCGGAAGGGGCCCCGCGGAGCATCGCCGCGGGGCCCCTTCTCGCGCATGGCTCAGGTCACCAGGCCGGCCAGCTTGCGCAGCGACTCGTTCAGCGCCGCGGTGGCCGAGTCCTTCAGCTTGCCCGCCATCAGCGAGACGGCCGCGCCGGTGAACTCGCCGTCGATCCGGACGGTGGTGGCCTCCCCGTCCGCCGCGAGGGAGTAGCGCGTACCGACGTTGACGCCCATCGGGCCCTTGCCGCGGATCGCCAGCACCCTTGTCGTCTCCAGTTCCTCGACCGTCCAGGTGACCTCGGCGGGGAACCCCATGAGCTTCATGTTCTCGGCGAAGGTGGCGCCCGCCTCCAGCCGGGCGGGGCCGCCGTTCGGGAAGTTCGTGTGGGTGGCGTTCCACTCGCCGTACGAGGTGAAGTCCGTCAGCTGTGCCCAGACCTTCTCGGCCGGCGCGTCGATCCGTGCCTCGGCACTGACTTCGGCCATGCGACCACCCCTTCACGCGTTCACGTGTCGTCGTTGGGATCCGGTGTCGCGGAACGTAGCCGGGCGGCGGCGAACATTCAATACTGATGAACCGTCAGTTCTTCGATGTCGCCGATCCACCACATCTGCGCCGCGTCGAACCAGTCGGAGGCCCGAGGCCCCCCGCTCTCGTCGTGGCAGTGGAATGCGGCCCAGAAGAGGTCGGCCGGCAGCGCTTCCCGCGGCGCGTACACGCGGTAGACGTACTGCCGCCCGTCGAGTGCGAGCAGCGCGACCATCCAGAACATACCCGGGAGACGTAACGGAAGGGGGCCGTGGTTGCGCCCGGGGCGCAGAGCAAGGCGGCGCGCGCCCCCGAGACCGACTTCCCGCAATCTCCTCCCCAAGGAGGAGGAGCCGTACGTCCGTGCCCAACCGCCGTGGGATGCGCACATGCTTCTCCTCGGGGATGTTCCGGCCGTCATGGCCTGATGAGGTGGGAGAGTGCAAAGTCCCGTCCCTCGCGTGCCCCGGCAGTCCGCCGCCCGGCCCGCGGACATCGAGCCGGGCCCGACCGCCGCGCTCGCCATGGTCGTGGCCGGTGCGCGCCGCCGAGCGCTGCGCGACGGGGACCGGCAGATCGACACCGCCCATCTGCTGCACTCCCTCATCGAGTCCGACCCCGACGTGGGGCCCGCCTTCGAGGGCGGCTCCCAGCTCGCCCGGGTCCTCGGCTACCTCGTCCAGCGCTCCATCGGATACGGGCTGCGCTGGCAGCGCTCGGTCGAGGAGCCGGGCGCCCGCTGCGTCGTACGGGAGGCGGAGGCGGCCGCGGCCGGCTGGTCGCCCGCGGCCGCGGCGGCGATGTCCCGCGCCCGGGAAC
>NZ_JAGGOS010000192.1 GCF_018614205.1 Streptomyces sp. ISL-36
GTCCCCGCGCTGCCGGCCCCGACCGAGCCGGCGCCCACGCCGCCCGCCTCGACCGAGCCCGCCCCGACCGAGCCAGCCCCCACCCCGCCCGCACCAGCCGTGCCCGTCCCGGGCCCGAACCCGATGGCGACGGCCTCGTCGGAGGTGTCGGTCTGCGTGGGGCCTGTCAGTCCTTCTCCGGCCCCAGCGGGGCGGTCGCTCACAGCGGTCACCGGACCGCCTCCTCGTCCTCGTCCTCGTCCGTCGTCAGCAGGTCCGCGATGTCCAGGACGTGGAACCCCCGCATCGACGGCAGGCAGCTCCCCGTCACCGGGCCGATGGCCCCCGCCCATTCCTCCGGGATCGCCGACGCCCCCGCGACCGCGCCGGCCAGCGCGCCCGCCACCGCCGCCGTGGTGTCCGCGTCGCGGCCCATGTTGACCGCGGTCAGGACCGCCGTACGGAAGTCGCCGCCGGCCGCCGCGAAGGCGCCGAAGGCAAGGCCCACCGCCTCCGGGGCGAGGTCCGTCCACGGGTAGCCGCCGATGACGACCGCCGAGCGGACCGTCCGTTCCCGGGTCAGGGCGTCGGGCTGGACGCGCTGGGCCGCCACCACCGCGCGGCGCATCGAGCGGGCCGTCCAGGAGTCCATCGGGACGACCGAGAGCGCCGCCGCGATGACCGAGGTGACCGAGGCGCCGCCCATCGCCGCGGCGACGCCCGCCGCGACCGCCTGGCCGCCGTAGATGCCCTCGCCGTCGTGGCTGACGCTTCCGTCGATGGCGACCAGCCGGGCCGCCTCCGAGGGACGGCCCGCCGCGAAGACCCCGAACGGGGCGGCGCGCATGGCCAGGCCGTCCGACCAGGCGTGGCGGTGCTGGGCGGAGATGGGGGCCGCGAGCCCCCGCCGGAGGTTCTCCAGGGTGCCCCGCTCGCTGAAGCCGGCCCCCCGGAAGGGGCCCTCGTCCAGGTCGGCGATCCAGTGGTGCCAGGCCCGTTCCACATGGTGCACGGTCAGCGCGGAGCCGTGCCGGGCGAGCAGCAGCCCGGAGAAGATCGCGTACTCCGTGTCGTCCGTGCCGGCCGGACGGTCCGCGACGAAGCCCTCGATGCGGCCCCAGCGGCGGCGGATCTCCGAGGGACGCATGTTCTCGGCGGGTGCGCCGAGCGCGTCGCCGACGGCGAGTCCGAGGAGCGCGCCCCTGGCGCGCTCCCGGGTGTCGCGTGCCGTCGTCCCCGTCTCGCTCACCATGTCGGTCCCCTTTCGCGGTTCCTGAATCTCTGCCACGTCGGGGCGGCCCGGAGACGAAGAAACGTCTCTGTCACCCGGCTGACACCGCAGGAAGAGGCGTGGCGAACGGTGAGGCGGACCTTAGTAAGTACGGCCTGCCTTGCTGGCGCGCCCCTTACATCGCGCGTACTTTCGAGGGTGTTGAGGGGCGGCGGGGTCAGCCCGACCCGCCGGAACGACAGGGGAGAAGCATGTCCATCATCGAAACCGAGGCGCCACTTCACGCGGCCCACCGCGACAACCACACGCACCGCGATGTGAACGGCGGCTGGCTGCGCCCGGCGGTCTTCGGCGCGATGGACGGACTGGTCTCCAACCTGGCCCTCATGACGGGTGTCGCGGGAGGCGCGGTCTCGCAGCAGACCATCGTCATCACCGGCCTCGCCGGGCTCGCGGCGGGCGCCTTCTCCATGGCGGCCGGCGAGTACACCTCGGTCGCCTCGCAGCGCGAGCTCGTCGAGGCGGAACTGGACGTCGAACGCCGGCAGTTGCGCAAGCACCCCATCGACGAGATGGAGGAGCTCGCCGCGCTGTACGTCTCCCGCGGAGTCGAGCCCGCGCTCGCCCGCGAGGTGGCGATGCAGCTCTCCAAGGACCCCGAGCAGGCGCTGGAGATCCACGCCCGCGAGGAGCTGGGCATCGATCCGGACGACCTGCCGTCGCCGACGGTCGCCGCGGTGTCCTCGTTCGGCTCGTTCGCGCTCGGTGCGCTGCTTCCCGTCCTGCCGTATCTGCTCGGCGCGACCGCGCTGTGGCCCGCCGTGCTGCTCGCGCTCCTCGGGCTCTTCGCCTGCGGCGCGCTGGTGGCGCGGGTGACGGCCCGCAGCTGGTGGTTCAGCGGAGTGCGCCAGCTCGTCCTCGGTGGCGCGGCGGCAGCCGTCACGTACGGGCTCGGCATGCTCTTCGGGGCGGCCCTCTAGCCCCCGCACCTCCCCGCGATCCGTCGAAAGGGCCCCCGCCGCAGGTCGGGGGCCCTTTCGGGTGTTCTGGGGAGATGCGTCCGGCGTCGCTGTGACGTATCTCCCTGGGCGGATCCGGCGTTCCGGTGAGACACTATGCGCAGCGCAACATATCTAGCCGTTACTCGCTGGTTTCGAATCCTTAACCACCGGGCATGAGGCGTAAGCGCCGCGGGCAATGAAGCTCGCTCCGCGACGGGTCGTCGAACCCCATCGAATGCCACAAGATCGACCTGTCCACAGGTGAACCAATACCACCGCTCCGTGTCAGCGGTGTCCGCATGCTGGAATGAGCTATCCGTTCTGCGAGAAGCCAGCCATCATGTAACCTGCACGAAATTTCGCGGAGGGCCAACGTCGTCCCTCGGCTGCTGCATATGCCACGACGACGACGGGAGAGCCGATGCGTTCCGACGCCTGGTCGCCCATGGACGGTCGCCCCGCTCCGCAGGGGATGTACGACCCCCGTAACGAACACGACGCCTGTGGCGTCGGGTTCGTGGCCACCCTCACCGGTGTAGCCAGTCACGCACTGGTCGAGCAGGCGCTGACCGTACTGCGCAACCTCGAACACCGCGGCGCCACCGGCTCCGAGCCCGACTCCGGAGACGGCGCCGGCATCCTGTTCCAGGTCCCGGACGCCTTCCTGCGCGAGGTCACCGACTTCGAGCTTCCCGCCCAAGGCGCCTACGCCGTCGGCATCGCCTTCCTTCCTGCCGACGGCTCCGCACAGGCCGTCTCGCAGATCGAGACGATCGCCGCCGAGGAGAACCTGACCGTCCTCGGCTGGCGCGAGGTTCCCGTCGCCCCCGAGCTGCTCGGCGCCTCCGCCCGCTCCACCATGCCGGTCTTCCGCCAGCTCTTCGTCGCCGACGGAGAGAACACGGGCATCGCGCTGGACCGCAAGGCGTTCGTCCTGCGCAAGCGCGCCGAGCGCGAGGCCGGGACGTACTTCTCGTCGCTCTCCGGCCGCACCATCGTCTACAAGGGCATGCTGACCACCGGCCAGCTGGAGCCCTTCTTCCCGGACCTGTCGGACCGCCGCTGCGCCACCGCCGTGGCCCTGGTCCACTCCCGGTTCTCCACCAACACCTTCCCCAGCTGGCCGCTGGCCCACCCGTACCGCTTCGTCGCGCACAACGGCGAGATCAACACGGTCAAGGGCAACCGCAACTGGATGGTGGCCCGCGAGTCCCAGCTCGCCTCCGACTTGTTCGGCTCTGCCGACCATGGGCACAGTGGCGAGGGCAAGCTCGACCGCATCTTCCCGGTCTGTACCCCGGACGCCTCCGACTCCGCCTCCTTCGACGAGGTCCTGGAGCTGCTCCACCTCGGCGGGCGCTCCCTGCCGCACAGCGTCCTGATGATGGTCCCCGAGGCGTGGGAGAACCACGAGTCCATGGACCCGGACCGGCGCGCCTTCTACCAGTACCACGCCACGATGATGGAGCCCTGGGACGGCCCGGCCTGCGTCACCTTCACCGACGGCGTCCAGGTCGGCGCGGTCCTCGACCGCAACGGTCTGCGCCCCGGCCGCTACTGGGTCACCGACGAGGGCCTCGTCGTCCTCTCCTCCGAGGTCGGCGTCCTCGACATCGACCCCGCCAAGGTCGTTCGCAAGGGCCGCCTGCAGCCCGGCAAGATGTTCCTCGTCGACACCGCCGAGCACCGGATCATCGAGGACGACGAGATCAAGGCCGGTCTCGCCGCCGAGAAGCCGTACGCCGAGTGGCTGGAGACCGGCGAGATCGAGCTCGAGGACCTCCCCGAGCGCGAGCACATCGTCCACACCCACGCCTCGGTCACCCGCCGCCAGCAGACCTTCGGCTACACCGAGGAAGAGCTCCGCGTCATCCTCGCCCCGATGGCCCGCACCGGCGGCGAGCCGCTCGGCTCCATGGGCACCGACTCCCCGATCGCGGCCCTGTCCGAGCGCCCCCGGCTGCTCTTCGACTACTTCACCCAGCTCTTCGCGCAGGTCACCAACCCGCCGCTGGACGCCATCCGCGAGGAGCTGGTGACCAGCCTGCGCTCCTCGCTGGGCCCGCAGGGCAACCTGCTCGAACCGACCTCGGCCTCCTGCCGCAGCGTCACGCTGCCCTTCCCGGTGATCGACAACGACGAGCTGGCCAAGCTCATCCACATCAACGCCGACGGCGACATGCCCGGCATGAAGGCCGCGACCCTCTCGGGCCTCTACCGGGTCTCCGGCGGTGGCGACGCGCTCGCCGCCCGCATCGAGGAGATCTGCACCGAGGCCGACGCGGCGATCGAGGGCGGCGCCCGCCTGATCGTCCTCTCCGACCGGCACTCCGACGCCGAGCACGCGCCGATCCCGTCGCTGCTGCTCACCGCGGCCGTCCACCACCACCTCATCCGCACCAAGCAGCGCACCCAGGTGGGCCTGCTGGTCGAGGCCGGAGACGTCCGCGAGGTCCACCACGTCGCGCTCCTCATCGGCTACGGCGCCGCCGCCGTCAACCCGTACCTCGCCATGGAGTCCGTCGAGGACCTGGTCCGCGCCGGCACCTTCATCGAGGACATGGAGCCCGAGCAGGCCATCCGCAACCTGATCTACGCCCTCGGCAAGGGCGTCCTGAAGGTCATGTCCAAGATGGGCATCTCGACCGTCGCCTCCTACCGCGGCGCCCAGGTCTTCGAGGCCGTCGGCCTCGACGAGGCCTTCGTCGCGAAGTACTTCAACGGCACCGCCACCAAGATCGGCGGCGCCGGTCTCGACGTCGTCGCCAAGGAGGTCGCCGCCCGCCACTCCAAGGCGTACCCCGTCTCCGGCGTCCCCTCCGCGCACCGCGCGCTGGACATCGGCGGCGAGTACCAGTGGCGCCGCGAGGGCGAGCCGCACCTGTTCGACCCGGAGACCGTCTTCCGCCTGCAGCACGCCACGCGCAACAAGCGGTACGACATCTTCAAGAAGTACACGGACCGGGTGAACGAGCAGTCCGAGCGCCTGATGACGCTCCGCGGCCTCTTCGGCTTCACCTCCGACCGCCCCTCGATCCCCCTCGACGAGGTCGAGCCGGTCTCCGAGATCGTCAAGCGGTTCTCGACGGGCGCCATGTCGTACGGCTCCATCTCCCAGGAGGCGCACGAGACCCTCGCCATCGCCATGAACCAGCTGGGCGGCAAGTCCAACACCGGCGAGGGCGGCGAGGACCCGGAGCGCCTGTACGACCCGGAGCGTCGCTCCTCCATCAAGCAGGTCGCCTCCGGCCGCTTCGGTGTGACCAGCGAGTACCTGGTCAACGCGGACGACATCCAGATCAAGATGGCGCAGGGCGCCAAGCCCGGCGAGGGCGGCCAGCTGCCCGGCCACAAGGTCTACCCGTGGGTCGCCAAGACCCGGCACTCCACCCCGGGTGTCGGTCTGATCTCCCCGCCGCCGCACCACGACATCTACTCCATCGAGGACCTGGCTCAGCTGATCCACGACCTCAAGAACGCCAACCCGGCCGCGCGTATCCACGTGAAGCTGGTCTCCGAGGTCGGTGTCGGCACGGTCGCCGCGGGTGTCTCCAAGGCCCACGCGGACGTCGTCCTCATCTCCGGCCACGACGGTGGTACGGGCGCCTCGCCGCTCACCTCGCTGAAGCACGCGGGCGGACCCTGGGAGCTCGGCCTCGCCGAGACCCAGCAGACCCTGCTGCTCAACGGCCTGCGCGACCGGATCGTCGTCCAGACCGACGGCCAGCTCAAGACCGGCCGTGACGTCGTCATCGCCGCGCTGCTCGGCGCCGAGGAGTTCGGTTTCGCGACCGCGCCGCTCGTCGTCTCCGGCTGCGTCATGATGCGCGTCTGCCACCTGGACACCTGCCCGGTCGGCATCGCCACCCAGAACCCGGTCCTGCGCGACCGCTTCTCCGGCAAGGCCGAGTACGTCGTCAACTTCTTCCAGTTCATCGCCGAAGAGGTCCGCGAGATCCTCGCCGAGCTGGGCTTCCGTACCCTCGAAGAGGCCGTCGGCCACGCCGAGCTGCTCGACACCAGCCGCGCGGTGACGCACTGGAAGGCGCAGGGCCTCGACCTCGCCCCGCTCTTCCACGTCCCCGAGCTGCCCGAGGGCGCGGTCCGCCACGCGGTGATCGAGCAGGACCACGGTCTGGAGAAGGCCCTCGACAACGAGCTGATCGAGCTCGCCGCCGAGGCGCTCGGAGCGGCGTCCGCCGAGGAGGCGCAGCCGGTCCGGGCCCAGGTCGCGATCCGCAACATCAACCGCACGGTCGGCACCATGCTCGGCCACGAGGTGACGAAGAAGTTCGGCGGCGCGGGACTGCCCGCCGACACCATCGACATCACCTTCACCGGCTCCGCCGGCCAGTCGTTCGGCGCGTTCCTGCCGAGCGGTGTCACGCTCCGCCTGGAGGGCGACGCCAACGACTACGTCGGCAAGGGCCTCTCCGGCGGCCGGATCGTGGTCCGCCCGGACCGCGGCGCCGACCACCTGGCCGAGTACTCGACCATCGCGGGCAACACCATCGCGTACGGCGCGACCGGCGGCGAGCTCTTCCTGCGCGGCCGCACCGGTGAGCGCTTCTGCGTCCGCAACTCCGGCGCGCTGGTCGTCTCGGAGGGCGTGGGCGACCACGGCTGCGAGTACATGACCGGCGGTACGGCGGTCGTCCTCGGCGAGACGGGCCGCAACTTCGCGGCCGGCATGTCGGGCGGCGTCGCCTACGTCGTCGACCTCGACCGGGACAACGTCAACTCCGGCAACCTGGAGGCGATCGAGGCCCTGTCGGACACCGACAAGGCGTGGCTGCACGATGTCGTGCGCCGCCACCACGAGGAGACGGGCTCGACCGTCGCCGAGAAGCTCCTCGCCGACTGGTCCGTGAACGTGGACCGTTTCAGCAAGATCATCCCCACCACGTACAAGGCAGTGCTCGCCGCCAAGGACGCCGCTGAGCTCGCCGGTCTCTCCGAGCAGGAGACCACCGAGAAGATGATGGAGGCGGCGACCCATGGCTGATCCCAAGGGCTTCCTGACCACCGGGCGCGAGGTCGCCAAGACCCGTCCGGTGGGCGAGCGAGTCAAGGACTGGAACGAGGTCTACGTTCCCGGCTCCCTGCTGCCGATCATCAGCAAGCAGGCCGGCCGCTGCATGGACTGCGGCATCCCGTTCTGCCACAACGGCTGTCCGCTGGGGAACCTCATCCCCGAGTGGAACGACTACGCCTACCGCGAGGACTGGACCCAGGCCTCCGAGCGGCTGCACGCCACCAACAACTTCCCGGAGTTCACCGGCCGCCTGTGCCCGGCTCCGTGCGAGGCCGCGTGCGTGCTCGGCATCAACCAGCCGGCCGTCACCATCAAGAACGTCGAAGTCTCCATCATCGACAAGGCGTGGGACACGGGCGACGTCAAGCCGCAGGCGCCCGAGCGTCTGTCCGGCAAGACCGTCGCGGTGATCGGCTCGGGCCCGGCGGGTCTTGCCGCCGCCCAGCAGCTGACCCGGGCCGGCCACACGGTCGCCGTGTTCGAGCGCGCCGACCGCATCGGCGGCCTGCTGCGCTACGGCATCCCCGAGTTCAAGATGGAGAAGCGGCACATCAACCGCCGCATCGAGCAGATGCGCGCGGAGGGTACGAAGTTCCGCACCGGCGTGGAGATCGGCCGCGACATCACGGCGACCGACCTGCGCAAGCGGTACGACGCCGTGGTCATCGCCGCCGGTGCCACGACCGCCCGCGACCTGCCCGTCCCGGGCCGGGAGCTGGCCGGTATCCACCAGGCGATGGAGTACCTGCCGCTGGCCAACAAGGTCGTCGAGGGTGACTTCGTGACCCCGCCGATCACCGCCGAGGGCAAGCACGTCGTCGTCATCGGCGGCGGCGACACCGGCGCGGACTGCGTGGGCACCGCCCACCGCCAGGGCGCGGCCTCGGTCACGCAGCTGGAGATCATGCCGCGTCCGGGCGAGGAGCGGGCGGCCGGCCAGCCGTGGCCGACCTTCCCGATGCTCTACAAGGTCACCTCGGCGCACGAGGAGGGCGGCGAGCGGGTCTACTCCGTCTCCACCACCCACTTCGAGGGCTCCGCCCCCGAAGAGGGACAGACGGTCGGCAACGTCCAGTTCCTGCACCTGGTCGAGGTCGAGTTCGTCGAGGGTAAGCTGACCCAGAAGCCGGGCACGGAGCGCAAGATCCCCGCCCAGCTCGTCACGCTCGCGATGGGCTTCACGGGTACGGACGTCGAGAACGGCCTGGTCTCGCAGTTCGGTCTGGAGCTCGACGAGCGCGGCAACATCGCGCGGGACGCGGACTTCGCCACCAACGTCGGCGGCGTGTTCGTGGCCGGCGACGCGGGCCGCGGCCAGTCGCTGATCGTCTGGGCGATCGCCGAGGGCCGCTCGGCGGCCCGCGGAGTCGACCGCTTCCTGACGGGCGCGAGCGACCTCCCGGCCCCGATCCGCCCGACGGACCGTGCCCTGACGGTCTGACCCGAGGGTCCGAGGACCCACCTGACGTCCCGTACAACGACGTGCGGAACTGAGCGCGGCGCCCCCCGAATGTCCCCGACCGGACGACTGGGCGGGCGCCGCGGCGCGTCCCCACCCGGCCGTGTTCCGCACAGACCGGCCACGGCTCGTCCGCCGGCCACAGCGGGGGCCCCACACACGGTAACCAGCCCGTCGTCCTTCTCAAGTCCCTGATCACGTACCCTCGGCAGTCCGTACGGGATGAGGGAGGGGAGCCGTCCGTGGCCCTGAGTCTGCGCAAGGTCGAGGAGACCGCGCCCGCGTTGGTCAGCCTCTACAAGTCGGCGGGGGTCTCCCTGCAGAAGCACGGCATGAGCGGTCAGCGCGTCGCCGTCTATCTGGTGCTCGACTACTCGGGCTCGATGAAGCCGTACTACCAGGACGGCAGCGTGCAGGCGCTGGCCGACCGGGTGCTGGGGCTCTCCGCGAACCTGGACGACGACGGGCGGGTCCCCGTCGTCTTCTTCTCCACCGACATCGACGCCGAGACGGACATCGAGCTCGCCGACCACCAGGGGCGCGTCGACCGGATCGTCGCCGGACTCGGCCACATGGGCAAGACCAGCTACCACCTGGCGATGGACGCGGTCATCGACCACTACCTCGACAGCGGCGCGACCGCCCCCGCACTGGTCGTCTTCCAGACCGACGGCGGGCCGATCAACAAGCTCGCGGCCGAGCGGTACCTGTGCAAGGCGGCGAAGCTTCCGCTCTTCTGGCAGTTCATAGGCTTCGGCGACCCGGACAGCCGCCAGTTCGAATTCCTGCGCAAGCTGGACGAGTTGGCGGTCCCGGACAAGCGCCCCGTCGACAACGCCGGCTTCTTCCACGCCGGGAAGGACCCGCGCCGGGTCCCGGACGAGGAGCTGTACGACCGGCTCGTCTCCGAGTTCCCCGCCTGGCTGGCCGCGGCCCGGGCCCGGGCGATCGTGCGCGCGTAATCCGCTGGCCGCAGGCGCCGCCTCTGCGGGAGAGTGCCGCCATGGCATCTCTGGTGAGACATGTGACGATCGACAGCTCCGACGCGTACGCCCTGGCCACGTTCTGGGCCGCCGTACTGGACTCCAAGGTGTCCGACGACGACCGGCCCGGTGACGAGGAGGCGCTCGTGGAGACGCCCGGCGCCGGCATCCTCTTCGTGACGGTGCCGGAGAAGAAGTCGGTCAAGAACCGGGTCCACCTCGACCTGCAGCCGCAGGACCGTACCCGCGACGAGGAGGTCGAGCGGCTGCTGGAACTGGGGGCGACCCTCGTCGACGACCGGCGCAACGCGGACGGTACGGGCTGGGCGACGATGGCCGACCCGGAGGGCAACGAGTTCTGCGTGGAGCGGTCCGTCTCCGAGCGCGCGGAGTAATCCGGACAGTGGACGGCGGGTTTCCGGTGTTTCCTGGGAGCCATGGGAAACACCGGAGACGCACCCCACACCTGGTCCACCTTCGCCGCCGCCGAGCCCGACCTCGCCGCCACCGTGCGGGAGCGGTTCGGCCGGTACACCCACCACACCCTGGCGACCGTACGGAAGGACGGCTCACCGCGGCTCACCGGCCTGGAGGTGAACTTCCGCTTCGACGAGCTGTGGCTCGCGATGATGCCCAACTCCCGCAAGGCGCTGGACCTGCGGCGCGACCCGCGCTTCTCGCTGCTCGCCAATCCGGGCGGCGGAACGGAGATGGACGGCGGAGACGTCCGGATCTCCGGACGGGCGGTCGAGGTCACCGACGCCGAGACGTTCGAGCGGTTCGCCGAGGAGGTCGGCGCGCCGCCGCCGTTCCATCTCTTCCAGGTCGCGCCGACCGAGATCGTCCGCACCAGCGTCGAGGACGACGAGCTGGTCGTCCGCACCTGGGTGCCGGGCCGGCCCGTGAAGACGATCCGGCGCGGCAACGATGACCGTCCGCCGCGTCAGGACTCATGACAGGCCAGGACCCGGGCCCGGCACCAGGACGGGGCGCCCCAGGCGTCCCGCAGGGGCCGGGCCTTGCGCAGCCACAGGGAGAGGTCCAGCTCCTCGGTGAAGCCGACGGCGCCATGGATCTGCAGGGCGGTGCGGGCGGCCGCGTAGGCCGCCTCGCCGGCCGTGACCTTCGCCGCGGCGAGATCGGCGTCCTCGAAGGTGACCGCCGCTCCGAAGATCAGGGGCCTGGCGAATTCGAGGCCGATCAGGGTGTCCGCGAGCCGGTGCTTCACCGCCTGGAACGAGCCGATCGCCGTCCCGAACTGGGTGCGCTGCTTCGCGTACGCCACGGTCCGGTCGAGCAGGGTGAGGCCGACCCCCAGCGACTGGGCGGCGGTCGCCAGCAGAGCCCAGCGGGCGGCGTGCTCGGCGGCGGCCGCGACGGCGGGA
>NZ_JAGGOS010000193.1 GCF_018614205.1 Streptomyces sp. ISL-36
GGGGCGGCCTGAGCGGGGGCCGCCGGTGCGGCAGGCGCGGCCTGTGCGGGGCCCGCCTGCGGCGCGGCGGGCGCGCTCGGGGTGGTGGGAGTCGGCGCGGCTCCGGCCGCCCCCGCGGCGGCGGGAGTCTCCGAGGAGCCGGGCTTGTAGTCGGCGAAGAAGTCCCACCAGGCACGATCGACCGAATTCGGGTCCTGGAGGTACTGCTGGTAGATCTCGTCGACGAGCCACTCATTGGCACCGAAGGCGGTCGCAGGGTTCTGACCCTGCCCGTCTTGGTCGGTGGAGATGCTCGAGTTACTGGGGGACTGAGACGACACGGCGGTAACCGCCCTCTTCCGCTTCACAAGGTGATGGACAGCGGAAATAAAGGCTACGCCTCCCTGGCCGAGAGGTGCAGGCCGGGCACTCCAACGTCGTGCAAGTCACACTTGACGGAGCGTTTCGGGGCTGGGAATGGCGGGAAACAAGCGTGGTTCTGCCCTCTCGCGGGTAGGCGAGAGGGCGGCTGCGGCCCCCATGGGTCCGCATCCCTGATCACGTCTTGACCGTGTCCTGGTCAGGTCCTGTCCGGTCCTACCCACGTACACGCAGAACGTGTGCTTCCGGTTCGAACCCTACGTCAATCCCGTGCCGGAAGGCTGCCCGGAAGAGTGACCTGGATCCGGCACCCGCGTGACGATTCGGCCACTCCGATCTCCCCGCCGTGCAGATCTACCGCCCAGCGGGCGATCGCGAGCCCCAGGCCCGTACCGCCGTCGCTGCCGGGACCCGCCTGGGACGGCACCGGTCCCCGGTTGAACCGCTCGAAGACCGTGTGCCGCAGCGCCTCCGGGATGCCGGGCCCCTCGTCCTCGACCTCCAGCGCCAGCGAGTCCTCCCACGGCCCCCGCCGGGCCCGTACGGTCACCCGCCCGTGCGCCGGCGAGTGCTTCACCGCGTTGTCGATGAGGTTCGCCATCACCTGGTGCAGCCGCTCCGCGTCCGCGTGCGCGGTGAGCTCCGGCGGCGACACGTCGAGGTGCAGATGGACGTCCGTACGGTTGTGCAGGCCCGAGCTGGAGGTCAGGCCCCGCTGGGAGGCGGCGAGATTGGCCTCCCGAAGCACCCCCGACAGATAGGGCCAGACCTCCAGGCGGCGTGCCTTGAGCGTGACGACACCGTTGTCAAGACGTGACAGGTCCAGCAGCGTCTCCACCAGACGACCGAGCCGCTCGGTCTGTCTCAGCGCCGTCCGCATGGTCTCGGGATCGGCCTCGGAGACACCGTCCACCACGTTCTCCAGCACCGCGCGGAGCGCGGCGATCGGGGTGCGCAGCTCGTGCGAGACATTGGCGACCAGCTCCTTGCGGTGCCGGTCGACGGCCTCCAGGTCGTCCGCCATGCGATTGATCGTCGAGGCCAGGTCGCCCAGCTCGTCGCGACGGTCGGCGCCCCGCACCCGCCGGCTGAAGTCGCCGCGGGAGATCGACCCGGCCACCGTGTTCATCTCGTCCAGCGGCGCCGTCAGCGACTGCGCCACGAACTGCGTGATCAGCAGGGTCGCGATCATCGCGAACACCGTGATGTAGCGGAACTCCGTGGAGGTCCGGATCGCCACCAGCGCGAGGCCCGAGGTGAGCAGGACCGCCCCGACGACCAGCGCGCCCAGCTTCGTCTTGATCGAGATGACGATCCGGCGCCGCCCGGTCTCGCGCGCGGTGCGCGCCCCCCGCCGGCTCATGGCGCCGGGGTCTCCAGGGCGTATCCGACGCCATGGACGGTACGGATCCGCTCCGCGCCGATCTTCCGGCGCAGCGCCTTGATGTGGCTGTCCACGGTCCGGGTCCCGGAGGCGTCCGCCCAGTCCCACACCTCCGCGAGCAGCTGCTCGCGGGAGAGCACCGCGCGCGGCGTGTTCGCCAGGCAGACCAGCAGGTCGAACTCAGTCGGCGTCAGGTGCACGTCCTCGCTGCGGACCCGGACCCGGCGCTGCGCGTGGTCGATCTCCAGCTCGCCCAGGCGCAGGATCCCGCTGCGCGGGGTCACCGCCGCCAGCGCGGCCCGCTCCACCCGGCGCAGCAGGACGTGCACCCGGGCCGCCAGCTCACGCATCGAGAACGGCTTGGTCATGTAGTCGTCGGCGCCGACGCCGAGCCCGACCAGCATGTCCGTCTCGTCGTCCCGCGCCGTGAGCATCAGGACCGGAACCGGCCGCTGGGCCTGGACCCGGCGGCACACCTCCAGGCCGTCGAAGCCCGGCAGCATCACGTCGAGCACCATCAGATCCGGCTGCCACGCCTCGGCCGCGTCCACGGCGGCCGGGCCGTCGGTCGCGGTCTGGACGAGGAAACCCTCCGCCCGCAGCCGTGCGGAGATCGCATCCACGATCGTCGTGTCGTCCTCGACGACCAGCACCCGCCTCTGCGCGCCCGGAGTGGCCGCCGCACCGTGGTGAGTGGTGTGTGTCTGCTCCATTGCCCCGCCTCGCATAGCTGATGTCGGCCAGCAGCCTAGAGGCACCGGCAGCGTCCCGGCTACGCAGGCCGGACGCCGAGGTGCACCACGTCCGGGACGCCCCGGGCAACGGGGATCTCTTCCGTCCGTACCCCGGTGAATCCGGCATTCCGCAACGACGCTTCGAAATCGGCGGACGGCTGGGCGGACCAGACGGCGAGGATCCCGCGGGGGTTCAGCCGGGCCGCGCAGGCCGCCAATCCCTCGGCGCAGTACAGGCTTTGGTTGTCCTCGGTGACGGTCCAGTCGGGGCCGTTGTCGATGTCCAGGCAGAGGGCGTCGTAGGTGTCGGTGGAGGTACGGACGTACTCGACCAGGTCCGTGTGCAGGATCACGCTCCTCGGATCGGCGAGCGCGCGGCCGGAGACGGCCGCCAGCGGCCCGCCGCGGTGCCAGTCGATGATGGCCTGCTCGCGCTCGACGACCGTGATCCGGCCCCAGCGGGGATCCGCGGCGGCGTGCCCGAGGGAGAAACCGACGCCGAGACCGCCGATCAGGACGGACGGGCCGCCGTCGGCGACCCCCTCGGCGAGAGCGTCCATCGCGGCGTCGATCAACAGCCGCTCGGAGCGCCCGTCGGAGGTGTCCATCAGGAACGTTCCGTTGGCGATGATCTCGAAGTGCTCCGCGCGTCTGCGCAGGACGACTTCGCCGTACGGGCCCTCGCGGCGGTCGAGGGTGACGGGGTTCGGCATGTTCACTCACTCCGGTCTCGGCTCGGCGGACGGTCCCGGCCATCCTCGCGGGGCGGGCACGGCCGGGACAAACCCGGTACCGGCGGGCCGACTTGCCGCCGGGCGCCGACGACCGCGGTCCGACTGTGGCCGCGGCGGCCCGTCGCGCCCGCCGAGTCGGTACGCGATCGGTCAGGGGCCGGTCGGCGGTCCGCCCTCGGGGAGCGCCGCGAACACCCGCCGCAGCGCGGTCGGTTGCTCGCCGTCCGTGGCGACCACGACCCGGTGCCGGTACGTGACGATGTACTGGAAGCCGTCGTGCACCGGCTCTCCGGTGGGTCTGGCGGGCACCTTCGCGTAGGCCGGGTCCTCCAGGGCGGCGCGCAGCGCGGCCACTTGGGCGGGGGTCATACGGCCGGCGCGCGGGGACGTGGTGCCGTGGCGGACGGTGTAGCCGCCGTCGTAGTGGACGACGAGCTGGTTGACCACGCCCGCGAGGCCGCCGTTGACGACCACCTCCACGAGGACCTCGTCCGGGGCGGGCTCGTCGGCCTTGACGGTCTCACCGGGCGTCCCGCTCGGCGGGGTGGCCGCGGGCGTCTGCGCGGAGCTGTCGGCGGCCGGCGGCGGGGGGACGCTCTGATCGCCGCACCCGGTCATGGTCACGGCCGGCACCAGCACCGCCGCCGCGATCCACAGCCGCCCCCTGTCACGCCTCCTGAGCACCATGCCCCCGAGCATGCCCTCGTCCGATCCGGTTGGCCAGGGTCCGGAGCCCGATGCCGCTCGCCGTCGTGCCTGCTCGCTCTGGGGCCACGCCCGCCGTCGTGCCTGCTCGCTCTCAGGGCCGCCCGCCGTCGTGCCTGCTGGCTCTCGGGCCACGCCCGCTCTCGCGCCCTCTCGCTCTCGGGCCAGGCCGCCGCCACGCCCCGTCAGGCGTCGCGCACGATCCCCGTCAGCGGCCCCTCGTGGCGCCATCCCAGCGTGTCGTACAGGGCCAGTCCGTCCGTCGTCGCCGAGAGCACCCCGGTCACCGCCCCCCGCTGCGCCGCCGCGGCTTCGAGGGTGCGCATGACGTTGGCGCCGAGCCCGCGGCGGCGGTGGTCGGGGTGCGTCTCTATCTGGTCGGCGACCGCCGTCGCCCCCGTCGGGGCCATCCGGCCGCGTGCGGCGAGCGTGCCGTCGGGGGCGACGATCCGGACATGGATCACGCCGTCCCGGGTCTCCGTCGTCCGGGCGTACCCCTCCGGCGCCGGCGGTCGTGCGCCCGCGTCCAGGGTCTTGCACATCATGAATCCGGGATCGTCCGGGACCGTCCAGCCCGGCGTGATCCACTCCGCGACCTCGTCCGGCCCGGCCATCACCTTCAGCCAGGCGTACGGCTCGGTGATCTCCGCGCAGAGCGTCCCCACCGACCTCGCGTCGGGCGCCGGCAGCACATGACGGAAGACGTGCGTGGGCAGGCCGACGTCGATCCGGTAGCCCCAGGGCTCGACGACGGCGGGCGGGGTCCCCCGCGCGACGGTCCAGCCGGCCACCCATGCCGAGGTAATGGCTCTCATGTCCATGCAGCCATTACAACGCCTGGTCGCACACCGCACGAGAGTGATCGCTCAGAGCGAACAGCGCCAGGGGAACATTCCTCGGCTCACGTGCATTGAGTCCATACAGCTCAACTTGACTGCCGAAGGGGAGATCATGGCTGCGGAGACTGCCGACTCGGAGTACTCGATGCTCACCTTGCCCGTTCTGCCGCTCGACGACGAGGTCGTGCTGCCCGGCATGGTGGTGCCGCTCGACCTCTCCGACAACGACGTACGCGCCGCGGTGGAGGCCGCCCAGGCCGCCGCGCGCTCCGGGGCGGGCAAGCCGAAGGTGCTGCTCGTGCCCCGTATCGACGGGACCTACGCCGCGACCGGTGTGCTCGGCACCGTCGAGCAGGTCGGGCGGCTGTCCGACGGCGACCCCGGCGCCCTCATCCGGGGCCTCGGCCGCGTGCGGATCGGCGCGGGGACCACCGGCCCCGGCGCGGCCCTCTGGGTCGAGGGCAGCGTGGTCCAGGAGACCGTGCCCGAGCCGCTGCCCGGCTCCGTGACCGAGCTGGTCAAGGAGTACAAGGCGCTGGCCACCAGCTGGCTGAAGAAGCGCGGTGCCTGGCAGGTCGTGGACCGCGTCCAGCAGATCGACGGCGTCTCCGCGCTCGCCGACAACTCCGGCTACTCGCCCTTCCTCACCGTCGAGCAGAAGGTCGAGCTGCTGGAGACCGCCGACCCGGTCGCCCGCCTCAAGCTGGCCACGGCCCAGCTGCGTGAGCACCTGGCCGAGCAGGACGTCGCCGAGACCATCGCCAAGGACGTCCAGGAGGGCGTCGACAAGCAGCAGCGCGAGTTCCTGCTGCGCCGCCAGCTCGACGCCGTGCGCAAGGAGCTGCGCGAACTCAACGGGGAGTCGGAGGGCGACGAGTCCGACGACTACCGCGCCCGGGTGGAGGCCGCAGACCTGCCGGAGAAGGTGCGGGAGGCCGCCCTCAAGGAGGTCGAGAAGCTGGAGCGTTCCAGCGACCAGTCCCCGGAAGGCTCCTGGATCCGCACCTGGCTCGACACCGTCCTCGAACTGCCGTGGAACGAGCGCACCGACGACAGTGCTTCGGCGTACGACATCCAGGGTGCGAGGGCCGTCCTCGACGCCGAACACGCGGGCCTGGAGGACGTCAAGGAACGGATCACCGAGTACCTGGCCGTGCGCAAGCGGCGCGCCGAGCGCGGGCTCGGGGTCGTCGGCGGGCGCCGCGGCGGCGCCGTCCTCGCCCTCGTCGGCCCGCCCGGCGTCGGCAAGACCTCGCTCGGCGAGTCGGTCGCGCATGCGATGGGACGGAAGTTCGTGCGGGTCGCCCTGGGCGGCGTACGGGACGAGGCGGAGATCCGCGGTCACCGGCGTACGTACGTGGGCGCCCTGCCGGGCCGGATCGTACGGGCGATCAAGGAGGCCGGGTCCATGAACCCGGTGGTCCTGCTCGACGAGATCGACAAGGTCGGCTCCGACTTCCGCGGCGACCCGGCCGCGGCGCTGCTCGAAGTCCTCGACCCGGCGCAGAACCACACCTTCCGGGACCACTACCTGGAGGTCGAACTCGACCTCTCCGACGTCGTCTTCCTGGCGACGGCGAACGTCCTGGAGGCCATCCCGGAGGCGCTGCTCGACCGGATGGAGCTGGTGCGGCTCGACGGGTACACCGAGGACGAGAAGGTCGTCATCGCCCGGGACCACCTGCTGCCGCGTCAGTTGGAGCGGGCCGGCCTGGAGCCGGGCGAGGTGGTCCTGGAGGACGCGTCCCTGCGGAAGCTGGCGGGCGAGTACACCAGGGAGGCGGGCGTCCGCACCCTGGAGCGCTCGATCGCGCGGCTGCTGCGGAAGGTCGCGGCCCAGCACGAACTGGGCGACCGGGAGCTGCCGTTCACGATCGGCCCGGACGACCTGCGTGCGCTGATCGGGCGCCCGCACCACGTGCCCGAGTCCGCCCAGGACCCGGCGGAGCGGCGCACGTCCGTGCCGGGTGTGGCGACCGGACTCGCGGTCACCGGCGCCGGTGGTGACGTCCTCTTCGTGGAGGCGTCGCTCGCCGACCCGGAGACGGGCGCGGCGGGTCTGACCCTGACCGGCCAGCTGGGCGACGTGATGAAGGAGTCCGCGCAGATCGCGCTCTCCTTCCTGCGCTCGCACGGCGCGGAGCTGGAGCTGCCCGTGACCGGCCTGAAGGACCGGGGGGTGCACATCCACTTCCCGGCGGGCGCGGTCCCGAAGGACGGCCCGAGCGCGGGCATCACGATGACGACCGCGCTGGCCTCGCTGCTCTCCGGCCGCCTGGTCCGCACGGACGTGGCGATGACGGGCGAGGTCTCGCTGACCGGCCGGGTCCTCCCGATCGGCGGTCTGAAGCAGAAGCTCCTGGCGGCCCACCGGGCGGGCATCACGACGGTCGTGATCCCCAAGCGCAACGAGGCCGACCTGGACGACGTCCCGGCCGAGATCCTCGACAAGCTGGACGTCCACCCGGTCACGGACGTCCGCCAGGTCCTGGAGATCGCCCTCGCCCCGGCGGAGGTCGCTGTGGGCGTGGCGGCGTAGCCCTTACGGCGAACGGCACAACGACCGTACGGCGAAAGGCGAACGGCGAACAAGAGGCGGGGCACCCTTGAGGGGGTGCCCCGCCTCTTCGTACGCCGTTCGCCTACGCCTGTGCCTTCGTCCGTGCCTGTGCCGGGGACGCGTTCCTCCTGCGCGACAGGAGCAGGCCGCCCGCCGCGAAGGCCGTCAGGGCTCCCGCGCCCGCCAGTGCCAGGGGGAGCGGTGAGTCGGGGGACGCGGCCGGGGCGGAGGCGAGGGCCGGCGGCCGCTCGTCACCGCCGTGGCCCGCGTGGCTCACCGTGGACCTCTCCGCGCCGGCCGCGATCTCCGACTCGGTCGGGGCCGATGCCGCCGTCGTACCGCCGAAGGTGACGTCCGAGCAGCTGTAGAAGGCCTCCGGGCTGTCGCTGCGCTGCCAGACTTTGTAGACGATGTGGCGGCCCGTGCGGGCGGGCAGGGTGCCCGTAAAGGTGTAGTGACCGTCTGTCGCCGTGCGGGTGGTGGGGTAGGTGGCCACCGGGGTCGCGTCCAGGTCCGACCACTTCAGGGGCTGCGTGGGGTCGAAGCCCTGCTTGGTGATGTAGACCGTCATCGTGCCCGCGTGGGCCGCCGTCGCCCGGACCTTGAAGTCGAAGGAGCCGGCGGCGACCGCCGTGGCCGGCCAGTCCGTGCGCGCCCAGTCGAGGGCCCGGTACTTCTCCCGGTTGGCCGAGCAGAGCCTGCCGTCCGGGATGAGCAGGCGGTGCCGTCCGTCCGCGTTGGCGATGTTGACCTCGTTCCAGTCGTACAGCGGCTGGGTGCCGGAGTCGGCGACGAGGTCCTTGCAGACCTGCGACTTCGGTGTCTCGGGTCCCTCCGCGTAACAGGCCGCGACCCGGCTCACCGGGTTGAAGACGGCGCCGTGGGCGCTCGCCACGGACGGGGCGAGGGGGACGAGCACGGCGGCGGTCAGGGCGGTGGCCGTGGCGGCTCGGCGGATCGAGGACGGCATGAGGGGCTCTCTCTCGTGCGTGGGGGAGGACGGAACGAGCAACGAGCTGACGGCGTACGGAAGTTGATCCCCGTACGCACCGATCAGAGCCTCGCATTGGTCCATACCAATGAGCAAGAGGGGGGCCCGGAACGGCCGGACGGCCTTCCGGGTGTGCCGCGCACCCGGAAGGCCGTCGTCGGCGCGAGGTCAGCCGTTGGCCAGGGCCTGGACCCGGGAGAGGTCGCCGTTGAAGTGGTTGTGGTCGCCGACCGTCGGGCCGGACGAGGTGTACTGCCACATCGTGTAGTACGGCCAGCCGGCCGGGAGGGTGCCGACCGTCGACGCGTACCGCGCGATCCACAGCGGGTTCGTCGCGCCGAAGCCCGAGTAGTTGCCGGTGCACTCCGTCCACCAGCTCGTCGCCGTGTAGATCACCGGGTCACGGCCCGTCCGGTACTTGTACCGGTCCACGAAGTCGCGGATCCAGGCGACCATCCCGGACTGCGTCTTGCCGTAGCAGGTCGCGCCGTACGGGTTCCACTCGATGTCCAGCGCTCCCGGCAGCGTCTTCCCGTCCCTGGACCAGCCGCCACCGTTGTTCACGAAGTAGTCCGCCTGCGCCGCGCCCGTCGCCGTGTCGGGAGTCGCGAAGTGGTACGCGCCGCGGATCATGCCCACGTTGTACGAGCCGTTGTACTGCTGCGCGAAGTAGGGGTTCTTGTAGTAGGTGCCTTCCGTCGCCTTGACGTAGGCCCACTTCACCCCGCTGTTCCACAGGGTCGACCAGGCCACGTTCCCCTGGTGGCTGGAGACGTCCACGCCCTCCGTCTGGCCGGCCTGGATCGAGATGCCGCCGGGCTTGCCGCCCTGGCCGTCGTGCTTGATGACGCCCATGCCCATGTGGGCGGAGCCGCGCTCGGGCACGGCGTCGGCAGCGGTCGCCGGGCCGGAGAGGGTGAGGGGGAGGAGGAGGGCCAGGGCCGCGAGGGCGGCGCCGGCGAGGGTCGTCGTTCCGGATCTGTGCACACGCATTGCGTGCCTCCGAAAGGCTCGGTGGGGGAGCGATGTCGACAAGTCCTGCTGTGGACATGTCAGCGATGACGCCGAGAGAGACGCTACGCACGTAGACCCGCGGGGCGGAAGAGGGCCTGGGTGCTGCCGTTGGTCTACGCCTGCGAAATACTGGGGGAGCTGCGGCGATGGCCGTCGCCGGAAGAAACTTTCAGAGACCGGAAAGCGCGCGAGGGGTGCTGACGTGCACGGAAGCGGTACGGGGAGCGAAGGCGAAGCCGTCACGTCGTCGACGTCGAGTGGTGTGGACCAGGAATTCCTCGCCCTCGAACGCGAACTGGCGGTCTTTCTGCGCCGGGCCCGCGCCCAGTCCGGCGAGATGGCCCGCGAGGTCCACCCCGAACTGGAGCCCGCCGCCTACGGCCTGTTCGTACGGCTCGACGACGCCGGCCCGCAGCGCGCCACCGACCTCGCCGGCTACTTCGGCGTCGGCAAGGCCACCATGAGCCGCCAGCTGCGCGCCCTGGAGGACCTCGGCCTCGTCGCCCGCGACCCGGACCCGGCCGACGGGCGCGCCTCGCTCGTCCGGCTGACGGAGGAGGGGCGGGACCGCTTCCGGCACGTACGGGACGCGCGGCGCGGGCGGTACGTCCGCAAGCTCGCGGACTGGGACCGCGGCGAGGTCGCGGAACTGGCCCGCCTGCTGCACCAGCTGAACGCCCGCGCGGAGAGCTGACGGCGCAGCCGGAGCTCGTCCGCCAGGTGGTCGCCGGACCGCCGCGACCGGCCCCGCGCGCGACGC
>NZ_JAGGOS010000194.1 GCF_018614205.1 Streptomyces sp. ISL-36
GCCAAAACCCACGCCGAGACCCACGCCGAGACCCACGCCGAGACCCACGCCGAGACCGGCGCCGGGAGAAACCACTGATGGGGGTGGGGAACGTCCTGTCCGTCGGCGAGGACGAGCTCGACGTGTGGCTGCTGCCGCCGCCGGCCTCCCCTCGTGACGTCCCCATCGGCGAGCTCGACGAGCACGAGAGACGGCGGGCCGAGGCGTACCTCAAACGCGACGACCAGCGGATGTACGCCGCCGCCCACGTGGGGCTGCGCCGCGTGCTCGCCGTCTACACCGGTGTCGCGCCGCACCGGCTCTCCATCGGGGGCGAACGCTACGACGGGGAGGGCGGCCGCAGCGGCCGGCCGCGGGTGCGCGGGGTACCCGGCGCCCCGGAGTTCTCGCTCTCCCACAGCCACGGTCTGGCCCTGGTGGCGGTCGCGGAGTCCCGGGTGGGCGCCGATGTCCAGCGCCTTCCCTCCGCCGAGACCGCCGAGGCCTGTCTGCCCGCGCTGCACCCGGCGGAACGGGAGGAGCTCGGACGGCTGGCCGTACCCGACCGGACGGTGGCGTTCGGCCGGCTGTGGACTCGAAAGGAGGCCTATCTCAAGGGAATCGGCACCGGTCTCGCGCGGGGCGCGCATCTCGACTACCTCGGCGAGTACGGGGCGGGCGAGCGTCCCGCCGGCTGGGTCGTCGGCAACCTCCCGCTCTGCGAGAGCCATGTGGCCGCGGTGGCCATCCTGGGCAGCGGGCGCCGGCGCGTGGTGATGCGGGCGGTGCCCGACACCCTGCTGTACGCCCGGGAGGCCGCCGACCGGATCGCCGGGGTCGAGCCGGGTCTGCGCACGGTGCTGCGGGACCACGTGGAGGACCGGGACCGCCGGCGCTCGACGCGGGCGGCCTGAGCACGACGGACCGGGCACGACGGACCGAGCACGACGGACCGAGCACGACGCGACACCGAGGGGCCGGGGGAAGATCCCCCGGCCCCTCGGTGTGGTGTCGTTCGTGGTGTCGTTCGTGGTGTCGATCGCTGTCCGGTTGTCGCGGACCGAGCGCAGTGCGTGCGGCCGGCCGTGCGCTGGACGGGCCTTACGCGGCGCGGCTGTCGGGCCGGGCCGCCGCGCGCCAGGTGCGGGGGCCGTCGAAGCCCGCGACCCGGTCGGGGCGCCGCCACAGCGCGACCGCCTGCTGCCTGCGGGCCGTGTCGTCCGGCTGGACGCAGGCCGCGGCCGCCCTCGACATCAGGACCGCGGTCAGGGCGGCGAGTTCCTCCGCGGAGGGGTTGCCCTTGACGACCCGTACCAGCTGCTCGCCGTGTCCGTCACACTGTCCGTCGCACATGACTGCTCCTTCGCTCACTGGGGCGGGTTGCCGTGCTTGCGGCGCGGCAGATCGGCGTGTTTGGCGACGAGCATCGCCAGCGAACGGGCCAGTACGGCCCGGGTGTCGCGGGGGGCGATCACGTCGTCGAGCAGGCCGCGTTCGGCGGCGTAGTACGGGTGGACGAGCTCCCGCTTGTACTGATCGATCTTCTCCTGGCGCATCGAGTCGGGGCAGTCGGCGGCGGCGATCTCGCGCCGGAAGACCACGTTCGCGGCGCCCTCCGCGCCCATCACGGCGATCTCGTTCGTGGGCCAGGCCAGCGCGATGTCCGCGCCGATCGACCGCGAGTCCATGACGATGTACGCGCCGCCGTACGCCTTGCGCAGCACCACCGAGACGCGCGGGACGGTCGCGTTGCAGTACGCGTACAGCAGCTTGGCGCCGCGCCTGATGATGCCCTCGTGCTCCTGCTCGACACCGGGCAGGAAGCCCGGCACGTCCACCAGCGTGACGAGCGGGATGTTGAAGGCGTCGCAGAACTGCACGAACCGCGCGCCCTTCTCACTCGCCTTGATGTCGAGGACGCCCGCCATCGACGCCGGCTGGTTGGCGACGATGCCGACGGTGTGCCCGTCGATCCGGGCGAGCGCGCAGACGATGTTCTGCGCCCAGGCCGCGTGCACTTCCATGAAGTCGCCGTCGTCGACGAGCTCCTCGATGACCCCTCGGATGTCGTAGGAACGGTTGCCGTCCACCGGCACGAGGTCGAGCAGCGCGTCGCCTGGCCGGTCGGCCGGGTCCCCGGTGAGCACCGTGGGCGGCAGCTCCCGGTTGTTGGAGGGCAGCAGGGAGATCAGATAGCGGACCTCCGCCAGGCAGGTCTCCTCGTCGTCATGGACGAAGTGCGCCACGCCCGAGATCCCCGCGTGCACGTCGGCGCCGCCCAGACCGTTCTGGGAGATCTCCTCGCCGGTCACCGCGCGCACCACGTCCGGACCCGTGATGAACATCTGGGAGATGTCGCGCACGGCGAAGACGAAGTCGGTGAGGGCGGGGCTGTAGGCCGCGCCGCCGGCGCAGGGGCCGAGCATCACCGAGATCTGCGGGATGACGCCGGAGGCCTTGGTGTTGCGCTGGAAGATGCCGCCGTAGCCGGCGAGGGCGGAGACACCCTCCTGGATCCGGGCGCCCGCGCCGTCGTTCAGGGAGACGAGCGGGGCACCGGCCGCGATGGCCATGTCCATGATCTTGTGGATCTTGGCGGCGTGGGCCTCGCCCAGCGCACCGCCGAAGACCCGGAAGTCGTGGGCGTAGACGAAGACCGTCCGGCCCTCGACCGTGCCCCAGCCGGTGACGACACCGTCGCCGTAGGGCTTCTTCGCCTCCAGGCCGAAGCCGGTGGCACGGTGCCGGCGCAGCGCCTCCACCTCGGAGAAGCTGCCCTTGTCCAGGAGCAGTTCGATCCGCTCGTGGGCGGTCAGCTTGCCCTTGGCGTGCTGTCGTTCGGTGGCGGCGGGGTCCAGGCCGTTGCGGGCTTCGTCCTTGCGGACCTCCAGTTCGCTCAGGCGGGCGGTGAGGGTGGCCTCGGGTATCGCGGGCGGCATATGCGGTTCTCCTGTCCGGTTCGGCGGGACGGTCGGTACGGAGGTCGAAGGCGGGTACGCGGGTCGGTACGCGCGTTGATACGGATCGGGCGGCGCGCGTTGGTACGGATCGGGCAGCGCGCGCCGGTACGGAACGGGCGGCAGCGGTCACCCACGGCCGCTGTCGGGCAGGCCGGCCACGGCCGCCGGCCGCGCCCCGGCCCAGGCCATGCGGGCGTCCAGCAGCGCCGCGAGCTCGGCCACGGTGCCGTCCAGGAGCGTCTGCGCGCTCAGCTCGACGCCCAGGTCGCGGCGGATGCCGTGGCTCAGGTTGAGGGCGTTGAGCCAGTCGAGCCCCTGGGTGCGCAGGGGCTCGTGCGGGCTGGTCCGGTGGCCGGACGGCACATGGAGCAGCCCGTCCAGGTGCAGGCGCAGACAGTGGGCGAGGGTGGCGGTGCGCACGTCCGGGCTCATCGCGCGCAGGTCGGCCAGGCCGGGCAGGTGTCCGATCGTGCTGTTCCTGGTGTCGTCGGTCATGTCGGTGCCTTTCGTCGGATGCGGCGGTGCGGACCGGTCCCGCCGTGCGTCAGGGCCGGCCGGCCGCCTGGGAAGGTGCGGCGGTGCTCGGACCGGCCGGGGAACGGACGGCCTCCGCGGGGCGGCCACGCCGGCGCGGGCGCCCCAGGAGGACCGCCAGGCCCGCCACCGCCGACGCGGTCCCGCCCACCCAGAGGCCGGCGCGAGCGCCGTGACGGGCGCTCAGCCAGCCGACGAGGAGGGCCCCCAGCGGGGTGAGTCCTTGCAGGATCAGCGTGTAGAGAGCCAGCACCCGGCCGCGGTAGTGCGGGGCGCTGCCGAGCTGGACACGGTGGTTGGCGGCCTGCGCGAAGTAGATGCTCGCGAAGCCGGTCAGGGCGAGCAGCACCGCCGCCGTGGGGCGATCGGGCGACCAGCCCGCGGCGGTCTCCGCCACGCCGAAAGCCAGCGCGGAACCGGCGACGGTACGGGCCGTGGGCCGGCCCCGCCGGGCCGTGGAGGCGAAGGCGGCCAGCAGCGAACCGGCCGCGAAGGCGGTGGTGAGCAGGCCGAAGGCGGTGGCGTCCGCCTCCAGGACGGTCTTGGCCAGGAGCGGCAGGGTGAGCTGGAAGTTGAAGCCGAGCAGGCCGACCACCGCCAGCAGGCCCAGGACCGCCACGAGGTCGGGGCGGGTACGGACGTACCGCAGTCCGTCCCGCACCCCGGAGGCGCGCCCGGCGGGCTCGGCGCGGATCAGCTCGCGCGGCCGGATCATCCGCAGCGCGGTCACGGTGGCGAGGTAGCTCGCCGCGTTGAGGACCATGACCGGGCCGGTGCCGGCCGCGGAGATGAGCAGCCCGGCCAGGGCGGGGCCGGCGACCCGCGCGGTGTTGAAGTAGGCGGCACTGAGCGCGGAGGCGTTGGGCAGCAGCTCGGGGCCGACGAGCTCGCCGACGAACGCCATCCGGGCGGGAACCTCGAAGGCGTTGACCGTGCCGAGGCCGAGCGCGAACAGGTACAGGTGCCACAGCTGCACGGCGCCGGCCAGGACCAGCACGGCCAGCGCCAGGGCCAGGGCGCCGGAGACCACGTTGGCCAGGGTCAGCAGCAGCCTCTTGTCGTACCGGTCGGCGAGCCGGCCCCCGTAGAGCGTCAGCAGCAGCATCGGGGTGAACTGCAGCGCGGTCAGGGTGCCCAGCGCGGTGGCGGAGTCCCCGGTCAGCTCCAGGACCAGCCAGTCCTGGGAGACGACCATCATCCAGGTGCCCGCCACCGAGACCAGCTGTCCGGCCGCGAACAGACGGAAGTTGCGTACGCCGAGCGACCGGAACGTCGGCGTACGTCTCTCCCCCGTCGGCGTACGTGTCTTCTTCACGGGGCCGTTCCGGCGGGGGCCGCCGTCCGGGCCAGGCACTCCTCCAGGAAGGCTAGGGCGCGCAGGTGGTAGGAGCGGGCGGCCCAGCCGAGGCTGATGTTGTGGCCGGCTTCCGGCTGCCGGTCGACGGTGACGAAGGGGGCCGCGGTGAACAGCCCGGCGAGCTCGGCCAGGTCCTGCTCGTCGTGGCGCCACCACAGCTCGCGCTCGGCGAAGGTGAGGCGGACGGGGACGGGGACCCGGGCGGCGGCCGCGGTGAAGCTCTCCGGCCAGGCCGTCGCCTCCGTCCGCTCCCGTACGGGCATGGGGGCGACGAGGGCGGCGGCGTCGCGGAAGGTCTGCGGCGGGTAGTAGCGCAGTGCTCCCCAGTTCCGCTTCCACTGGCCGTGCCGGTGGGGGTCGCCCAGGTCGCCGGGGTCGACGGCGTAGACCCGGCCGCAGCCGGAGACGTCCAGGCCCAGCAGGCGCGGCGGCCCGTTCTCGGCGGCGCCGCTCCGGTCGCCGGCGTTCAGGTCGCCGGCGCCCTCGGGGGAAGCCTGGTCGGCGGCGTAGGTGAGGGCCAGCTTGCCGCCGAAGGAGTGCGCGACGAGGAACACCCCGGCACCGGTCGGATACCGGTCGGCGAGGTCGGCGAGCGCGGTCCGCAGGGCGGCGGACTGCCCGGCCAGCTTCTGGCCGCTCGGCAGGTGCGCGGCGGACAGGCCGTATCCGGGTCGGTCGACGGCGACGACGGTGTAGCCGAGGCGGGCGCCCAGCGTCAGGAGGGAGACGTCGGGATGGGCCTGGCCGTCGAAGTAGCCGGCGCGCATGCCGCCGCCGTGCACCGCGACGACGGTCGCGCGGGGCGGGCCCTCCGGCTGGGCGATGAGCGCGGAGAGGCGGAACGCCCCCGCGTCCAGCGTGACCGGCCGGACGCCCGGGGACATCGCGGACGCGACGACCGGCGCGAGGGTGGGGGCGCTCACGCCGTGCCCCGGTGGCGGGCGGACTGGCAGGCGCGGCTCATGTGTTCTCCTCCTGGTGGAAACGGCCGCCGCGACACGGGCGGCCCGGCGGCACGACGTGTGGCCGGAGCGGTGGGGTCAGGCAGGGGTGCCGAACCAGTGGTGGAGGGCCGGGGCGAGGGCCGAGGGGTCCGTGCCCGCCCAGGCGACATAGCCGTCGGGGCGGACCAGGACGGCCGTGGCGCCCGCGAAGACCTCCGGGTCACGCGGAACGCCGGTGACGGTGGTCACCCGGTCCTTCCAGCCGGCCGCCGCCTCCCGCACCTCGGGGTCGTCGGCCAGGTCGAGGACGACTCCCTGCGCGGAGTGCAGCAGTTCGGCGGTCCCGACCGGACCGGCCGCCGTCGTCAGGACGCGCGGCGGCAGGCGGCGCCCGAGCAGGGGGTGGCCGCCGTCGGCGGTGGCGTAGTCGCCCATGTCGTAACGGACGTCGAGGTGGCTGACCACCCCGGCGAGGTACCGCTTCACCGGGTCGAGTCCGATCAGCTCGGCGAACAGCGTCCGCAGCGGCTCCGACTCCTCCCCGCCGAGGAACACCGTGCCCTGGGCGAGGGTGTTGGACAGCAGCCGCGCCCCGACCGGGTGCCGCTCGCCGTGGTAGGTGTCGAGGAGGCCCTCGGGTGCCCAGCCCCCGACCACCGCGGCCAGCTTCCAGCCGAGGTTGACGGCGTCCTGGACCCCGGTGCTCAGGCCCTGTCCGCCCGCGGGCAGATGGATGTGCGCGGCGTCGCCGGCCAGCAGCACCCGCCCGCGCCGGTACTCGCTCGCCTGGCGGGTGGCGTCGGTGAACGAGCTGACCCAGTCGGCGCCGCCGCCGGAGATGTCCTCCCCGGTCAGCCGCTGCCAGGCCGCCGCGACCTCGGCGAAGTCGGGCGTCCGGCTGCGGTCGGCGGGCGGCGCGCCGTGCTCGCAGACGATGATGCGGTCCACGCCCTCGGCGAGCGGCGCGGCCATCACCATCCCGGCCGGCACCCGCTCCCCGAGGAAGCGGGGCGGGATCGAGCAGCCGACCACGTCGGCGAGGTACATGCCACGGGTGGCGTCGGTGCCGGGGAAGGAGAAACCGGCGATCCGGCGGACCAGGCTGTGCCCGCCGTCGGTGCCCACGAGGTAGCGGGCGCGCAGCCGCCGCTCCCCGTCGGGCGTGTCGACGGTGGCGGTGACCCCGTCCTCGTCCTGGGCGAGGTCGAGGAACTCCCAGCCCCGGCGTATGTCGGCGCCGAGTTCGAGGGCCCACTCCTCCAGGACCGCCTCGGTACGGGACTGCGGGATGCCGCGCGCACCGAAGTGGGCGTCCTCCAGCACGGTGTAGTCGAACTGCACCCCGCCGAAGTGGCCCATGGGGCTGGTCTCGAGCCCGCCGAAGCGCGGCACGAGGCCGCGCTGGTCGAAGGACTCCAGGGCGCGGGCGGTGAAGCCGAGACCCCGGGACTGGCCCGTGGGCCGTTCGAGGCGTTCGGTGACGATGACGTCCGCCCCGCCCAGCCGCAGCTCCCCGGCCAGCATCAGACCGGTCGGCCCGGCTCCGACAATGATTACGTCCGCGTCCGTGACGTCGGCATCCATGGATGTACCTTCCTCGTTCCTGCCGCTTCCTCAGCGGGCGGCGGCGGTTTCGGTGGAGTGGTGCGCGGCGGGCGTACGGGGCTGGGTGCGGTCGGGCTCTCCGAACCAGCGGCGCAGCGCGGTGCGCAGGCCGTCCGCGTCGGTGGCCGGGCCGGCCCAGGCGACATGGCCGTCGGGTCGCACGAGCAGGGCCTCGCCGGCGCGCAGCGGGCTGCCGGGGGCGGGGCGGGCGGTGACGGTGTCGACCCGGTCCGCCCAAGGACGGGCGGCCGGTTCGGCGCCGGCGCCGAGGTCGAGCAGCAGTCCGCGGCCGGCGGTCAGCAGCTCCGGCGTACCGGTCGTCACCTCGCCGTCGCCGGGGCTGTGGCCACCGCTGCCGCCGGTACGGATCAGCTCGGCGGGCGGCAGCCGACGGCCGAGCAGCGGATGGCCGTCGTCCGGGTGGCCGTCGCTGCCCCCGGCGTCGTGGCGGACGTCGTGGCGGACGTCGTAGCGGACGGAGAGACCGCTGATCATCCCGGCCAGGTGGGTCCGTACCTCCTCCAAGGCGATCAGTTCGCCGAGCACCGCCCGCACCGGTTCGATCTCCGGGCCGCCGAGCAGCAGGTGCGTCTGGGCCCGGATGTTGGCCAGGACCTTGGCGCCGACGGCGTGGCGTTCGGCGTGGTAGCTGTCCAGCAGGCCCTCCGGAGCGTCGCCCCGGACCTCGGCGGCCAGCTTCCAGCCGAGATTGAAGGAGTCCTGCACGCCCAGGTTGAGCGCCTGCCCGCCGCTGGGCATCTGCTGGTGCGCGGCGTCGCCCGCGAACAGGATCCGGCCGTGCCGGTACTGGGCGAGCTGGCGGTTGGCGTCCCCGAACGCGTTGATCCACAGTGGTACGCCGTGGCTGATGTCCTCACCGGTCACCCGCTGCCAGGCGTGCACGACCTCCGCGAACTCCGGCGCGCCGGACCGCCGTCGGGCCGGCGTGCCGAACTCGTGGACCATCACGCGGGTGATCTCGCCGCGGGTGGCGGCGATGGCCAGGCCGTTGGCGAGGCGCTGGAAGCGGCGGTCGGGGGTGTCGACCCCGGAGACATCCGCGCGCAACAGCTCGCGCTCGGCGTCCCGGCCCGGGAAGTCGGCCCCGATGAGCCGCCGTACGGTGCTGTCCTCGCCGTCGCAGCCGACCAGGAAACGGGCGGTGATACGGACCGGCCCGGCGGGGCCGAGACACTCGGCGGTCACCCGGTCCGGCCCGTCGGCCAGCGCGACCAGCTGGTGGCGGCGGCGCACGTCCGCGCCGAGCGCGATGGCCCGGTCCTGGAGGAGTTCCTCCGTGCGCTGTTGCGGGACCTTCCACTGGCCGGGGTGGGAGGTGGGCAGGGTGAGGTCCAGTCCGATGCCGCCGAAGTGGCCGCGCGGCTCGCACGGCGGGGTGCCCAGCTCGGCCAGCAGCCCGCGGGCGGCGAGGATCTCCATGGTGCGGGCGTGCAGGGTGGAGGCCCGCGATTCCGTGGTCGGGCCGGGGCGCTGGTCGAGGACGAGCACCTCGGCGCCGCCGAGCCTGAGCTCGCAGGCGAGCATCAGTCCGGCGGGGCCGGCTCCGACCACGAGGACATCGGTGCTCAGGGTGTCCTGGGTGGTGTCCTGGTGGTCAGCTGCCATGTCAGTGCCTTGTCTCGGCGTGGGTCTCGGCGCCGGTCTCGGCGTGGGTTTTGGC
>NZ_JAGGOS010000195.1 GCF_018614205.1 Streptomyces sp. ISL-36
CCCGAATTAACCAACAGCGTCGGCATATGCCGGTCGGGCCCTCCTCGTTCGGGCGTAGGTCACCGCCCGCGTGGCGTCTCAGACGGACGCGGGGGCGCCGAGCAGCGCGGAAGCTCGCTCCATCGCGCTGACGCCGTGTGGGCGTGCGTGTGCGGACGCGGGCACGGCCGTGGCCGTGGGTGCGGCGGCGTCCGGGAAGGGGCGGCAGGTGAAGCCGAGGAGGGTCATGGCTCGGACGACTTCGCCGGCACTGAAATCACGGCGGTCCTGGCGGGTGATGACCTCACCCACTTGTTTGACGGGGTAGGAACGGCGGCCGATGATCACGGACTCGCCGATGATCGGCTCGGGCTTGATGCCCTTCATCGATTCCAGCACGTCGTTCTTGGTCAGATCGAACGGGAATCGGGCGATGACACAGCGCATGCGGCCTCACGGGGAGAGGGAGTTCGGGCGGTTCAGTGGGTTCAACAGGGTCTGCGGGTTCAGCAGGCCTTGCGGGTCCGCGGGCCTGCGGGTTCGGCAGGCTCTGGGGGTTCAGCGGGAGAGAGTCAGGACGCCCAGGGCGGTCCCGTGCTCGTCGACCACCGGCAGCGCCCGGAGCCGACGGCCACGCATCGCGTGCTCAGCTTCGGACATCGCGGTGAGCGGCGAGGTGAACGGTTCGTCGTTGCCGGTGATCTCGCGCAGGCGGATCCGATCCGTGTACGCGGACCCGTCACGGACGGCGGTGAGCTGGGCGCGCGTGACCAGGCCGGTGCACCGACCGTCGTCGTCGCGGACGATCAGGTGCCCGGCGCGGGCGCCGGCCATGACGCAGAGGGCCACCTCGACGGTCATGTCGTCACCGACCTGCGGCCCGACCTCGTCCATGGCGTCGAACACCGTCCTGTGGGCGGCGACGGCGGCGCTGCTCGCGGAGCGGTACTGCGGAGAAACCAGTGTCACGAAGGCCTCCTGCGGAGAGTGGGCGTCGTTCCGACGAGGGCGACGGGAACGACGAGAACGACGAAGGACCGGCGGGACAGTCCTAGGCCGCCGGGTCGAACGCGGACCGCCGCTGGGCGGTCCGGCGGGCGGCGGACCGGGAGGGGCGGCTGCGCCGGGGGCGGGCGGAGACGGTGGGCCTGGAACGCTCGGCGACCGGCGCCTTGATGACGACCGGGATGCCGGAAGGGGCCTGCGCGCCGGTGATGCGGTGCAGCTCCGAGCCGCCGGAGCGCACCTCGGTGACCTGCGGGCGGATCCCCGCGTCCGTCATGAGACGCACCATGCTTCGGCGCTGGTTCGGGGTGACCAGGGTGACGACGCTCCCGGACTCGCCGGCGCGGGCGGTACGGCCACCGCGGTGCAGGTAGTCCTTGTGGTCGGTGGGCGGGTCCACATTGACGACCAGGTCGAGGTTGTCGACGTGAATGCCGCGAGCGGCGACGTTCGTGGCGACGAGCACGGTGACATGCCCGGTCTTGAACTGCGCCAGCGTCCGGGTGCGCTGCGGCTGCGACTTGCCGCCGTGCAGCGACGCTGCCCGTACGCCGCTGGCCAGCAGATCCTTGGTCAGCCGGTCGACGGCCTGCTTGGTGTCCAGGAACATGATCACGCGGCCCTCGCGGGCGGCGATCTCGGTCGTGGTGGCGTGCTTGTCGGCGCCGTGGACGTGGAGTACGTGGTGCTCCATCGTCGTGACCGCGCCGGCGGAGGGGTCCACCGAGTGGACGACGGGGTCGGTCAGATAGCGGCGTACCAGCAGGTCGACGTTGCGGTCGAGGGTGGCGGAGAACAGCATCCGCTGTCCCTGCGGCCGGACCTGGTCGAGGAGCGCCGTGACCTGGGGCATGAACCCCATGTCGGCCATCTGGTCGGCCTCGTCCAGGACGGTGATGCCCACCTGGTCCAGCCGGCAGTCGCCGCGCTCGATGAGGTCAGCCAGCCGGCCCGGGGTCGCGACGACGACTTCGGCGCCGCCGCGCAGGGCGTTCGCCTGCCGGGAGATCGACATCCCGCCGACGACCGTGGCCAGCCGCAGCTTGACGGAGCGGGCGTACGGAGCAAGTGCGTCGGTCACCTGCTGCGCCAGCTCACGGGTGGGGACGAGGACCAGGGCGAGCGGCTGCCGCGGCTCGGCGCGCCGACCGGCGGTACGGGCCAGCAGTGCCAGCCCGAAGGCCAGCGTCTTGCCGGAGCCCGTGCGACCGCGCCCGAGGACGTCGCGGCCCGCGAGGGTGTTCGGCAGGGTCGCGCCCTGGATCGGGAACGGTACGGACACGCCCTGGGCACTCAGCGCGGCGAGCAGCTGCTCGGGCATGTCGAGGTCGGCGAACGACTCGACGGCCGGCAGTGCGGGGGTGGTCGTCTCGGGGAGCGCGAACTCACCCCGCACGGGGGCGGGCCTGCGGCCGTAGGTGCCCCGTGAGGTACGGGAGAAGCGGTCGTTCGTGCGTGTGCGGTTCATGCGGAACCTTCCTTGACGCGGCACGTATCAGGGAATTCCCGCAACAGGTGAGAAGCACGGAGAATCGTAAGAACGAGCCAACCTTGGATCGAGCGGAAAAAGAAAATCCCCCTAGGAATGCGGAGGCGGGCGGAGTGCGCCCGTACATGCAACGAGCTGGGGCCCGCACCCCAAGGTGCGGGCCCCAGCTCGTACGACGTGTCAGCGTCAGGCGGGAACGATGTTCTCGGCCGTCGGGCCCTTCTGGCCCTGCGCGATGTCGAAGTTCACCTTCTGGCCTTCCTGCAGCTCGCGGAAGCCCTGGGCGGCGATGTTCGAGTAGTGGGCGAACACGTCAGGACCGCCACCATCCTGCTCGATGAAGCCGAAGCCCTTTTCCGCGTTGAACCACTTCACGGTGCCAGATGCCATGTCAAATCTCCTTAGGGGCAGAGCCCGGAGCCCACACTGTGCGGTCTCCGCGTCGCCGCGATGATTGCCCCAGCCGGATGAAAAACCGGACATACAAAATCGCCACCACCAGCCGGAAAGGCCGCTGGGTGCTCAAAGTTTTTGGGAACCACAACTGCAACTGAGATCGAGACTAGCACGGCGAGATCGGTCCTGGGCGGTGAGGAATTCCATTCTCCGTGTTGCGAGAGATACCTTCATCGCGCGTTGTTCTGATTTCTCACTTCGCGGTCACAGATTTTATCGGGCCGAGATGTACGAGCGGATACGGGACGGCAGGGCAGCCGTACGTCAGTCGAGGGCGACCAGGTCCAGGTGGTCCTCGCTCCACAGGTCCTCGTCCCCGTCCGGCAGCAGCAGGACCCGCTCCGGGCGCAGCGCCCTGATGGCGCCCTCGTCATGGGTGACCATCACGAGGGCGCCCGGGTAGGTGCCCACCGCCGCGAGGACCTCGCGGCGCGAGTCCGGGTCGAGATTGTTGGTCGGCTCGTCCAGCAGGAGCACGTTCGCGCCGGAGTGGACCAGCGCGGCCAGCGCCAGCCGGGTCTTCTCGCCTCCCGAGAGCACTTTCGCCGGTTTGTCGGCGTCGTCACCCGTGAACAGGAACGCCCCCAGTACCCGCCGCACCTCGCCGTCGCTCAGATGCGGCGCGGCGGCGGCCAGGTTCTCCCGTACGGTACGGGCCGAGTCCAAGGTCTCGTGCTCCTGGGCGAAGTAGCCGAGCCGCAGCCCGGGCCCGTGCACCACCCGGCCGCTGTCGGGTGTCTCCCGGCCGGCGAGCATGCGCAACAAGGTGGTCTTTCCCGCCCCGTTGAGGCCCAGGATCACCAGCCTGCTGCCCCGGTCCACGGCCAGGTCCACACCGCTCAGCACCGCACGGCCGCCGTACGACTTGGCCAGGCTCACCGCCCCGAGCGGCGTCCGTCCGCAGGGGGCCGGCTCGGGGAGGCTGATCCTCGCCACCTTCTCCGCCCGCCGGATGGGTTCAAGTCCGGCCAGCATCCGGTCGGCGCGGCGGGCCATGCTCTTCGCGACGGTGGCCGTGGCCACCCGCGCCCGCATCCTGTCCGCCTGCGCGTGCAGGGAGGCCGCCTTGCGCTCGGCGTTGGCCCGCTCGCGCGCACGCCGCCGCTCGTCCGCATCCCGCTGGTTCAGATAGGCGGCCCAGCCGGTGTTGTGCACGTCGACGGTGGCGCGCTGCGGATCGAGGTGGAACACCCGGTTGACGGTCGCGGCGATCAGATCGATGTCGTGGCTGATCAGCATCAGCCCGCCGCGGTGAGCGGCCAGGAAGGTGCGCAGCCAGGCGAGGGAGTCGGCGTCGAGGTGGTTCGTGGGCTCGTCGAGCAGCAGGGTCCCGTCGCCGCCCGCGAACAGGATCCGGGCCAGCTCCACCCTCCGCCGCTGTCCGCCGGACAGCTCACCGACCGGCTGCCCCATGACGTGCGTCGGCAGCCCGAGACCGGCTGCGACGCGGGCCGCCTCCGTCTCGGCCGCGTAGCCGCCCCCGGTCTGGAAGGCCGCCTCGGCGCGGACGTAGGCGCTCATCGCCCGCGCCTGTCCGGCCTCGCCCGCGGCTTCCGCCATGGCGGCTTCGGCGGCACGCAGGGCCCGGACCGCCCGGTCGAGCCCACGGGCGGAGAGGACCCGGTCGGTGACGGAGACCGACGGGTCCGCCGCGCGGGAGTCCTGTGGCAGATGGCCGACGGGGCCGGTGCGGGAGATCGTTCCGGCGGACGGCCGGGCATGCCCGGCCAGGGCGTTCAGCAGGGTCGTCTTACCCGCGCCGTTACGGCCGACCAGGCCGACCCGGTCGCCGGGCGCGAGGGTGAAGGAGATGTCGGACAGCAGCAGACGGGCGCCGACGCGCACGTCGACACCACGAACGGTGATCATGAGATGACGCTCCGGAAAAGCAAAGGGACACACTTCTGGCGTGAAGGCGGGTCCGAGAGCTAAGAGATCCGGGGCGTAGACATGCCCGCAGGCTATCGAGCGGCCGGCAGCGGCGCACCGCATTTTCCTGAACACCAACCCTCCGGCCCGTACCGGTGTCGCCGCCCGCCCGCACGCCCGCCCGCCTGTGCTGCCCCCCGCTTCGGTCGCGCGTCCCGAGACCCCAACAGCTCTGAGCGTCAAGGCACTTGTCGTGCCGGGTGGAGGTGAGTACGGCTACTCATGTGCCCCGGGAACCAGCATCCGCATGATGCGTGCATGCGATCGACATCCCTCCCGAAGACCCTGCTCGTGGCCGCGCTCGGCTGCGTGATCCTGTCCGGCTGCGGCGTGCAGAACGCCGCCACCGATCGGACCCCCGCGGGCAGCACCGTCTCGGCGACAACCCCGGTGGACGCTCCGCCGAGCGACAGCGACCCGGAGATGCGGTTCCTCGCGCTGATGACCCGCATCACGCAGGGCTGCGCCCCGGACGCCCCCAGCGGTGGCGGCCGCGGCAGCGGTGGCGTGCCCGCGCCCGAGGACCTGCCGGGCTGGGAGAGCGCGCCCCCACCGAGGTACGGGCCGGGCGAGACCCCGCCGGGTGTTCCGAACGCCGACGGAGACATACCCGTTCCCCTGGAGGATCCCGGGCCGTCGAAGCCGACGTCCGACTCCACCGGGCCCAAGCCGGTCAAGGAGGTACCGCTGACCGGTATCGAGATGTGCAGCGGTAACGAGCACGCGAAGCGCGTCAGCGAGGCGTTCAAGAACACGAGGACGACCAGCTACCAGGCGATGCAGAAGAAGCTGGTGGGCCTCGACTACCCGGCGTCTCGGATCCACCGGATGCCGAGCCCTGCGGGCGTGCCCCGGGCGAGGCTCGACTTGCGCATGATGGGCAGCCACGTGGTGGTGGAGATCTCCGGCACCAGCAGTGGGGTGATCACCGAGACGTTCGGGGCTCCGGAGACGGAGGACGTGAAGGTGACCGAGGTGAAGCGGAAGCCGAAGCCGGACGCGCCCACGTCCTGACCGGATCGCAAGGGGGCCTGGGCCTCGTTCGCTCGCTACCGGTCGGTCGTCGTGGGCCCGGCCGGCGGGCGCCGTGATCGACTGCGCCCGGCCCGTGCCGGCCCCCTCGCCGCTCCTCGTTCCGCTACTTCGTGCCGAGGTAGTAACTGACCTGCGGCGGCTGGTTGTAACCGGTGTTCTGCCAGGCCACTCCGAGCCGGTAGACCGGGTCGTGCATCAGGGTCGGCAGCCGGAACTCGGTCGGGTGCGGAGTGGTGTAGAGGCGCAGCGCCGTGGAGTCGTTGTTGCGCCAGATCATCTCCTCGCGCCAGTCGCCCAGGAGGTCGGCGGAGAGCGCCGGGTTCCCCTTCGTCCAGTTGCTGGAACGGGCTTCCTGGTCGTACCAGATGCGGGTCAGCTCCGTGGAGCCGTTGTACTTGAGGATCTGCCCGTAGCCGGAGCCCGCCGTACCCGACCAGCGGTGGTCTAGGAGTTCACGGTTGGCGTCGCCGTCCCACCAGATCGCCGAGTTGTACGACGCGCCGCCGCCGAAGCCCGGGACGGCGTCGCTGATCTTCGTACCGTCGGCGGCGTACAGCCCGCCCCCGCTGGACCAGCACTCGGCGCCCGCGTACGCGTTCGTGAGGTCGGCGCAGATGCCGCGACCGACGTCGGTGCCGGTCTTCTGGCCCCACAGGATCGCGCCGGTCCTCGCGTCGTGCATCTCGAAGCCGTACGCCGAGTCGGTGTGCTCGTGCACGTTGAACGCCTCCAGGCCGGGGCGCGCCGGGTTCAGATCGCCGACGTGGAGCGCGTCGCCATGGCCCAGCCTGGTGGTCCACAGCCCACTACCGTTGTCGTCCACGGCCATGGCGCCGTAGACGATCTCGTCCCTGCCGTCCGCGTCGACGTCCGCCACGGCGAGATTGTGGTTGCCCTGCTGGTTGAAGCCCTTGCCCACATTGGTGGAGGAGTTGGTGTCGAACTTCCAGCGGCGGACCAGGTCGGTGCCGTTCCAGTCGTACGCGGCGATCGCGATCCGCTCGTAGATGCCGCGGCTGAAGATCATGCTCGGCGTCGAGCCGTTGAGGTACGCGGTGGCGGACAGCAGCCGCCCCTCACGGTTGCCCCAGGTGTCCCCCCAGTCGGCGACCGAGCCGCGGGCCGGCTCGAAGGGCACGGAGTCCATGACGCGGCCCGTCTGCCCGTTGAAGACCGACAGATACTCGGGGCCGCTGAGCACCGCGCAGTTGTCGGCGAGATGCGAGGCGCCCGCGTCACCGATGACGGTCCCGGCGGAGTCCCTCGACCCGTCGGAGGTACGGACGGCCATCTCGGCCCTGCCGTCGCCGTTGTAGTCGTACACCTGGAAGGAGTCGTAGTGCGAGCCGCTGCGCACATTGGTGCCCAGGTTCACGCGCCACAGGCGGGTGCCGTTCAGCTCGTACGCGTCGAAGACCGTCGGCCCGGTGCAGGTACCGGAGTTGGCCACGTCGGTGGCGTTGGAGGGCACCCACTTGAGGACGAGTTCGTAGGCGCCGTCCCCGTCGAGGTCGCCCACGCTCGCGTCATTGGCGGAGTAGGTGTAGGCGACGCCGTCGCGGGTGGTGCCGCCGGGCGGCTTCTGCAGCGGGATGTCGAGCCGGCCGGAGGCCCAGACGCCGGCCTTCTGGCCCGGCTGCTCCGTACCGCCCACGACGGCGCGGATCTCGTACGAGGACGAGGTGCTGCCACCGGCGTCGAGGAAGTTCGTCTTCGTGGTCTCCGAGATGAGGGTCCCGGCCCGGTAGAGCCTGAAGGAGACACCGGACGGGTCGTTCCCGAGCATGCGCCAGGTGACGAGAACGCCGCCGCTCGCGGGGACGGCGACGAGCCCCCGGTCGAGCCGTTCGGCGACCCGGGCGGCGGCCAGTGCCCGGACCGCGGGCTCATCGGCCGCGGACTCATCGGCCGCGGACGCCGACGGATTGACGGCCAGTAGCCCGCCGGCACCGGCGAGCACGGCGGCGAGGAGCGCTCCGGCGAACCTGCCTGAGCGGTGGAATGAGTGGCGTGATCGGGACATCACTCGACCTCGTTGTCGGGGACGGGGGACAGCTGCACCCCGTGGTCGCCGCCGATACCCCTTGAGGTTGCCGGTTCCATCGACTCCGCCGCGATGTACGGACCACCGAGGCCGGCCAAGGCCCCGGGCCGCTCTGGCCCGGGGCGTTCGCTTCCTCGGCTACTTCTTCTTGAGCTCGTCGAGGCAGAGCACGAACTGCTTGCCCGAGCTGCGTCGCCCACCGCGGGTCTGCTCGAGGTAGCCGGCGTCCGACTTGCCCTCGCACTTGGTGGTGTCCAGCGTGTCGGGGATCACCTCGACCACCTTGTACGTGGCCTGGGAGTCACCACACTCCACCACCTGCAGGTCAGGAGTCACCGTGGACCCGGAGTTCTTGAGGCAGTCTCCGGCCTCCGCGTGGTCGGCATCATCCTGGCTCGCGAAGTAACCCACCACGCACATGATCAGGACGACCACGACCGCGATGCCCTTGAGGATCTTCATGATGCCTATGCCCTGCCTCCGGGACGGCGGCGCCGGCTGCGGCGGTGCGGTCCACTGCTGCTGTTGAGGCGGCGGTTGCATCTGCATCTGTTGCTGGGGCGGGTACGGCTGCTGCTGCGGGTACCCGTACGCCGGCTGGGGCGGGTATCCCTGCGGCGGCTGCTGTGCGTATGGGCCAGGCTGACCGTACGGGCCAGGGCCCTGCTGCGGCGGAAAGGTCATGTGGAATCCCCCGTGGGCGCGTGTGACGTGCGTCTTTTGACGTGAGCACGCTATAGCAAGCGATCAACACCGCCTAAATTGGCGTCGGTGTCGCCGCAGAAGACACCGAGCGGGGCGATGACGGCCCCGCTGATCTGGGCGCCGGTGCTGCGGCGGCGGCCCACCAGACCGATCAGCGCGCCCGCCCACCGCCTCTCCGGTGTGGAGCGCGGAGACAGACACGTGAGGAAGACGCCCGGCCGGGGACGGGGGTTTACGTGTCGGTCAGCAGGGGGCCGAAGATCTCACGGCCGATTTCCTCGGCTCTGGCCTGGCCAAGGATCTGCCCTCTCGCCTCAGGGTGCCGCATGGTCCATGTCTCCGCGGAGGCCGGGCTGGTGAAGAAGTTCAGCGTGTCGCAGCAGATCTCGGCAGCGGGGCCAGAGGTGCCGCGGCGGCCGACGAACACCACGGCGGTCGCCGGCTCCCAGGTTGTTCCTCCGCTGTCACTGGTGACCGTCACGGTCTCGCCGGTGATCGGGTCGGACGAGGTGATCACGGCGTCCCGGCCGAGCATCGCGGGGATGCCGAGGGCGTCGATCGCACACATCGACCACACCTGAGCCCCGCCGGCGATCGTTACCCGGTGCGCGGTCGGCACCGCGGAGAAGGGGTAGGCGGCCCGGATCCGCCCGTCCTGGTCCAGGAGCAGGAAGTCCTCCCGGTTCAGTTCGGCGAGTACGTCGGCTGCCGTCCACCCTTCTTCTGCGGCGACCGGCTCGAGAACGGCCGGCTCGGGCGGCCGACCGGTGGCGGCGAAGTGCCGCAGTACGGCCTGATGGACGGCCCGCAGTCCGCCCTGGACGGGAGCGAGGCGACCCCGCCCGCCTCTGCCGACCAGGTCCAGAGCGTCCGCCGCACAGCAGTCATCGCACGGCTTGTCCGGCAGATCGGCGGCAGCAATGGCCCGGCGCAGCTCGTCGATGCTCGGTGCCCCGTCCGCCTTGCCGTCTGCGTCCCGGTAGATCCGGCACGACAGACTCGGTGCCGCCCCGGCCTGTGCGAAGGGGTCGGCACCGTCGATGAGTACCGTCGGTGAGCCGGTCATCCCCGTCCGCTCAGCCTCGGCCTGCTCGGAGATCTCCACCAGTTCGACGTCGGCCGCCCGGCCGCCCAGTGCCGCCGCGATCCGTTCTCGTACCACCGGACCGTTGGGGCAGTCCGGCACCGTCAGCACGGTGATCCGCATCGTGTCGTCCTCTCGGGTCATCGCTTGTGCGGACGACGCTAGACCTTCCAGCGCACTGGAAGGTCAAGGGCTAGTGTGGAGGCATGCGCATCGGTGACCTCGCCACTGCCGGCGGAGTAACGGCCAAGACGATCCGCTACTACGAGCAGGCCGGCCTCATGCCCCCTCCACCGCGCACGCCGGGCGGTTACCGCGATTACCCGCCCAGCGCGGAGAGCCGCCTGGCGTTCATCCGTGATGCTCAGCACGCCGGACTGACGCTCGCCGAGATCGGCGGCGTCCTCGCCCTCCGGGACAGCGGCGAGGCCCCCTGCGAACACGTCACCGCTCTCATCGACCAGCACCTGGAGGAGCTCGACCGGCGTATGGCCGAGCTGCACAAGACCCGGACCGCGCTGCGCGAGCTCGCGCAGCGGGCTGCCGAGACCGACTTTGCCACCTGCTCGGAAGCGGGCATCTGCAGCATCTTCAGTGCTTCGTTCGCCAGAGAGCCTGGGGGCACGTCCACGGCCTGAACCGGCGTGAGGACGAGCCCCGGGGGGCTGATTCGACGGATCGATGTGCGTGAGGCCGCGGCGGAGATCGCCGCTTTGTTCGGCGGAGGATGAGGTCAGCGGGTTTCGGTGAGGGTGAGCCGGCGCCGGTGGAAGTCGAGATGCGCGACGACCCGGTCGGACATGGCAGCCATCCGGCATGGCCCCAGGACCCTTACGGCGCCTACCGCGCCGAGGTAGTTGACGATGTCGAACGGCCGGGTGCCCGCGTGCAAAAGTCCGGCGAAGGCTCGGCCGGTACCGCTCGGCAGCCGGGAGGAGACACCGGGAGGAGACAAGCGAGCGCGCCGGGGCACCTGGGCCTGGTTCTCCGTAGACGAGGATGGTCTGCGGCGGGTCCGCGACATCCTCGACCCCGCGACCGCCTGATCACGCGCGAAGGCGGGAACGAAACCGGCCCCGTCCCGCCGTCGACGTCGCTGGCGAGGACGTCGGCGTCGAAGGACGCGGCGGTCACGGTCATGAGGGCTATCGGGGCCTGCTCGTGGGGTGTGGCGCGGATCGGTCGGGTCAGGCCGCGGCCATCGCCGGGGTCTTGTCGGTCAGGGCGGCCAGATAGCGCTCGGCGTCGAGGGCGGCCTGGCAGCCGGACCCCGCCGCCGTGATGGCCTGGCGGTAGGTGTGGTCGACGACGTCGCCGGCGGCGAAGACGCCAGGGATGTTCGTACGGGTGGAGGGGGATTCCACCGTGATGTAGCCCTCGTCGTCCAGGTCGAGCTGCCCCTGGAGGAGTTCGCTGCGCGGGTCGTGGCCGATCGCGATGAACAAGCCCGTCACGTCGAGCCGGCGCGTCTTTCCGGTGACGGTGTCCCGGAGCGTCACGCCGGACAGCTTGGTGTCCTCTTCGTGGATCTCGGCGATCTCGCTGTCGAACGCGAAGGAGATCTTGTCGTCGGCGCACGCGCGGTTCTGCATCGCCTTGGAGGCGCGCAGGGTGGAACGCCGGTGGACGACGGTGACCGAGCGGGCGAAGCGGGTGAGGAAGGTGGCTTCTTCCATGGCGGTGTCGCCGCCGCCGACCACGACGATGTCGCGGTCGCGGAAGAAGAACCCGTCGCAGGTCGCACACCACGACACCCCGCGGCCCGAGAGTTCCTCCTCGTTGGGCAGGCCGAGCTTGCGGTAGCCGGACCCGGTGGCGATGATCACGGCCTTCGCCCGGTGCACGGTCCCCGCCGAGTCGGTCAGCTCCTTGATCTCGCCGGTCAGGTCGACGGAGACGATGTCGTCGTCGATCATCTCGGCGCCGAACCGCTCGGCCTGGGCCCGCATGTTGTCCATGAGGTCCGGGCCGTCGATGCCGGTCGGGAAGCCGGGGAAGTTCTCGACCTCGGTCGTCGTGGTCAACGAGCCGCCGACGAAGATCGAGCTGCCGAAGAGCAGGGGCTTGAGCTGGGCGCGGGCGGTGTAGAGGGCGGCGGTGTAGCCGGCGGGGCCCGAGCCTATGACGATGACGTCGCGCACGTCCTGGGTCTCGTTGCTCACGCCGTCTTCTCCGGGGCGATCTCCTCGATCAGGCCCTCGACGAGCTTCTTGATCTCGTCGCGGATCGGGCGGACGGCCTCGACGCCCTGGCCCGCCGGGTCCTCCAGCGTCCAGTCGAGGTAGCGCTTGCCCGGGAACACGGGGCAGGTGTCGCCGCAGCCCATGGTGATGCAGACGTCCGACTCCTTGACCGCGTCCACGGTGAGGATCTTCGGCGTCTCGGTGGAGATGTCGATGCCGACCTCGCGCATCGCCTCGACGGCGGCCGGGTTGACCTGGTCGGCGGGGGCCGAACCGGCGGAGCGGACCTCGACGCGGTCCCCGGCCAGGTGCGACAGCCACGCGGCGGCCATCTGCGAACGGCCGGCGTTGTGGACACAGACGAACAGGACGGAGGGCTTCTCGGACATCACGGTCTCACTTGTCTCACGACGAAATCAGGCGCTACTGAAATCAGCACCTGGTGGTGTCATCCACCACTGATGTGACAGTATCAGTGCATGATGACGTCAGTCGACACTGAGCTGATCCGGGTGCTGGGTGATCCCCTGCGGCTCCGGATCGTGACCCTCCTGGCCCGCGAGACCCTGTGCACCACGCACCTCGTGGAAGAGACGGGTGCCAAGCAGACGAACCTCTCCAACCACCTGAGAGTGCTGCGCGAGGCGGGGGTCGTGGAGACCGAGCCGTGCGGACGATTCACGTACTACAAGCTCCGCCCGGACGTCATCGCCCAGCTCGCCGGCGGCTTCGCCGACCTGGCCGAGTCCGCTCGTACCGCTGCCGAGAACAAGAGGGCCTGTCCGTGACCCCCACCCAAGCGCCCGCGCCCACCGAGGAGTCCTCGGTCGTCGCGAAGCTTTCGACGCTTGACCGTTTCCTCGCCGTCTGGATCCTGCTCGCCATGGGCCTCGGCCTCGGCCTCGGGCGCCTGATCCCCGGCCTGAACGACGCGCTCGCCGCGGTCGAGATCGGCGGCATCTCCCTCCCCATCGCCGTCGGCCTGCTGATCATGATGTACCCGGTCCTCGCCAAGGTCCGCTACGACAAGCTCGACGCCGTCACCGGCGACCGCAAGCTCATGGTCTCCTCGCTGGTCATCAACTGGATTCTCGGCCCGGCGATCATGTTCGCCCTGGCCTGGATCTTCCTGCCCGACCTGCCCGAGTACCGCACCGGCCTGATCATCGTCGGTCTCGCCCGCTGCATCGCCATGGTCATCATCTGGAACGACCTGGCCTGCGGCGACCGCGAGGCGGCCGCCGTCCTCGTCGCCCTGAACTCGGTCTTCCAGGTCATCGCCTTCGGCGTCCTCGGCTGGTTCTACCTCGACCTGCTGCCCGGCTGGCTGGGCCTGGGCGAGGGCGAGCACCTCGACATCTCGATGTGGAAGATCGCACTCAATGTCGTCATCTTCCTCGGCGTCCCGCTGGTGGCCGGCTTCCTGACCCGCCGCATCGGTGAGAAGAAGCTCGGCCGCGAGTCGTACGAGGCGAAGTTCCTGCCGAAGATCGGCCCGTGGGCGCTGTACGGCCTGCTGTTCACGATCGTCATCCTCTTCGCCCTGCAGGGAAAGACGATCACGTCCCAGCCGCTGGACGTGGCCCGGATCGCCCTTCCGCTGCTCGTCTACTTCGCCGTGATGTGGTTCGGCACCTTCCTGCTCGGCAAGGCGATCGGCCTCACCTACGACCGCACGGCGACCCTCGCCTTCACGGCGGCCGGCAACAACTTCGAGCTCGCCATCGCCGTCGCCATCGGCACCTTCGGCGTCACCTCCGGCCAGGCCCTCTCCGGCGTCGTCGGCCCCCTCATCGAGGTGCCGGTGCTCGTGGCGCTGGTGTACGTCTCGCTGGCCTGGCGCAAGAAGTTCACGGCCGCCGGCACCCGGTAGGTCGTACGGCATCATCCGGCTGCCCCGCCCCACGCGGCGGGGCAGCCGCGTCGGAAGGGATCACCGCGCAATGGGCAGGCATCTCGACGCGCTCGTCATCGGCGGCGGCCAGGCCGGGCTCGCGGCCGGCTACCACCTGCGCCGCCTCGGCCTGGACTTCGTCATCCTGGACGCCCAGCCCACACCGGGCGGAGCCTGGCAGCACACCTGGGACTCCTTGCATCTTTTCTCCCCGGCCGCGTACTCCTCCCTGCCCGGCCGGCTCATGCCACCCCAGCCGGGCGAGATGTACCCGGACGCCGCGCATGTCGTCGCCTACCTGACCGACTACGAGCAGCGGTACGAACTTCCCGTCATCCGCCCCGTACGCGTCGAAGCCGTCCATGACGAAGGCGAACTCCTGCGCGTCGAATCCGACTCCGGGACGTGGCGGGCACGGACGGTGATCAGCGCCACCGGAACGTGGTGGCGGCCCTTCCTGCCCGCCCTCGCGAGCTCCGCGGAGTTCGGCGGGGAGCACCTGCACACCGTCGAGTACCGCCGGCCGTCCGACTTCGCCGGCAAGCGCGTCATCGTGGTCGGCGGGGGCAACTCCGGCGCCCAGATCGCCGCCGACCTCGCGTACGAAACCGATCTGACCTGGGTCACCCAGCGGCCGGCGCAGTTCCTCCCCGACGACATCGACGGCCGCGCCCTCTTCGACGTGGCCACCGCCCGCCGCCGGGCCCTGGACGAGGGCCGTACGGACACCGGCGGGGTCGCCTCGCTCGGTGACATCGTCGCCGTACCGCCGGTGCGCGACGCCCGCGACGCCGGAGTCCTCAAGGCGCAGCCGATGTTCAGCCGCCTCACCCGCACCGGTGTGCAGTGGGCCGACGGCACGACCGCCGAAGCCGACGCGATCATCTGGTGCACCGGCTTCCGCCCGGCTCTCTCCCACCTCGCGCCGCTCGGCCTGCGCCGCACGCGCGGCCACATCCCCACCGCCGGCACGCAGGCCATCAGGGAGCCCCGCCTGCACTTCCTCGGCTACGGCGACTGGACCGGCCCAGCCTCCGCCACCCTCATCGGCGTGGGCCGCCCCGCGCGCGAAGCGGCCCGGGCGATCAGCGAGCTGCTCGACCTGACCTAGCCCCGGCTGTCTCCCGGTCAGGACAGGGTGCTGACGACCTCACGGACCTGAGCCGCCAGGCACGCGCGGTGCGTCCCCACCGCGGCGGTGGCTATAAGAGGTCAGGCCGCGGCAGCCTTCGTCAGCAGGTGCCCCATCGCGGCGAGGACGGAGGGCTCGACGCGGTAGTAGACCCACGTCCCGCGCCGCTCCGAGGAGAGCAGGCCGGCCTCCTTGAGCTTCTTCAGGTGGTGGGAGACGGTCGGCTGGGACACCCCGACGTCGGAGATGTCGCACACGCACGCCTCGCCGCCCTCGTGGGAGGCCACGGCGGAGAACAGCCGCAGGCGGACCGGGTCGCCGAGGGCCTTGAACATCTTCGCGGTCCGCTCGGCCTCGTCCGCGGTCAAGGGCCGCTCGGTCAGGGGCGGGCAGCACGGCTCGACGAGCTCCGGCTCCGGCAACGGCAACACCTTCACGTTCGACATGCATCTATGTTGACACATGTCGAATCAGTGGGGGAGGCGAGAAGACGCCAAGGCCACCCAGCTGACGCCGGGCGGCGTTGGGTCGGGCGGCCGTCAGAGCCCGACTGCCGCCGGGGCTTTACGGACGTACGCCGCCAGCGGCGGGATGACGTGGTGCGCATCCCGGCCGACTCCACGGAGCGTGTGGGGCGAGAAGGGCGATCACCTCGTCCCGGTGGGGGTATCGGTCGCCGTCCGTGCCGAACGGCAGATCAGGCAGGGCGCTGGACCGGGCGGGCGAGAAGAGGGTGAGGCTGGCGTAACAGCCCGGCCATGATCCGGTCGGATTCTCTGACGCCTCCAGGATGACCGGCGTGAGACCGCTCCGACGCAGGACGTGGGCCGCGGCAAGTCCTGGCTGCCCGCCGCCGATGACGGCGACATCGGCATACTCCGCGAGGCCTCTCGATTCGACGAATGTCTATGTTGACGCCTATCGAAACAGGTGCCATGCTGACAGTGCAAGCCATCGACAGACGTCGAAGTAATAGGGGGAACCACCGTGAATGCCACTGCCACCGGCCAGCTGCCCGTCCTCGTGATCGGCGCCGGGCCCGCCGGCCTGGCCGCCGCAGCCCACCTCGTCGAGCGCGGTCTCGAACCGCTCGTCCTGGAAGCCGGCCCGGCCGCGGGCGCGGCGGTACGGGAGTGGTCCCACGTGCGGCTGTTCTCCACGTGGGGCGAGGTCACCGACCAAGCCGCCGAGAAGCTGCTTGCCCCGACCGGCTGGGTCAAGCCCGACGCGAAGACCTATCCGACCGGCGGTGACTGGGTGGAGCGGTACCTCCAGCCGCTCGCCGACGTCCTGGGGGACAAGGTCCGCTTCGGTGCGAAGGTCACGGGCGTCTCGCGGGCCGGCCGGGACCGGATCGTGGACGCCGACCGTGAGGCGCAGCCCTTCGTCGTCCACGTCGCGTACGCCGACGGTCGCGAGGAGCGGATCCTCGCCCGCGCCGTCATCGACGCGTCGGGCACCTGGTCCACCCCGAGCCCAGCCGGCGCCTCCGGTCTGGCCGCCCTCGGCGAGAGGGCCGCCGCCGACCGCGTCACCTACCGCGTCCCCGACCTGAAGGACCCGGCCGTGCGGGCCCGTTACGCGGGGAAGCGCACCGCCGTCATCGGCTCCGGCGCCTCCGCCTTCACCGCGCTCGCCTCCCTCGCCGACCTGGCCAAGGCCGAGGACGGCACGGGCACGGGCACGGGCACGAAGAGCGTGTGGATCCTGCGCCGCGGCATCTCCGGCTCCACCTTCGGCGGCGGAAGCGCCGACCAGCTTCCCGCCCGCGGCGCGCTCGGCCTCGCGGCGAAGGCCGCCGTGGACGAGGGCCACGCCGACGCCGTCACCGGCTTCCGCACCGAGACGATCGAGCGCGACGGCGACGGCCGCCTGGTCCTCGTGGCGGAGGACGGCCGCCGCCTCGACCCGGTCGACGAGGTCATCGTTCTCACCGGTTTCCGCCCCGACCTCTCCTTCCTCTCCGAACTGCGCCTCGGCCTCGACGAGCGCCTCCAGGCCCCGATCGAGCTCGCCCCGCTCATCGACCCCAACCAGCACTCCTGCGGCACCGTCTACCCCCACGGCGTCAACGAGCTCTCCCACCCCGAACAGGGCGTCTACCTCGTCGGCATGAAGTCCTATGGCCGCGCCCCGACCTTCCTCGCCCTCACCGGCTACGAGCAGACCCGCTCCGTCGTCGCCGCCATCGCCGGCGACCGCGAGGCCGCCGAGCGTGTCGAACTCGTCCTCCCCGAGACCGGGGTCTGCGGCGGCGCCGGCCTCTTCGACCAGCCCGACACCGAGCAGTCGGCCGACGGCGGCGGCTGCTGCGCCCCCAGCCCCGCGCTCATCCAGCTCGGCAGCGCCAGCCCCGCGCC
>NZ_JAGGOS010000196.1 GCF_018614205.1 Streptomyces sp. ISL-36
GGCGAGGGGCGGGGGCGGCGGCGGGCGCGGCGGCGGGACGGCGCTGCTCGGCGCTCTGTTCGTCGGCGTTCGGCTGGGGACGCGTCTGCGGGCCGCAGGCGGTGGTGAGCGCGGCCGCGAGGGCGGCGGCGGCTCCCACGCGCAGGGCGTCGCGGCGGTCGGTCGGGGTCACGCGACCATTTAAGTGGCGGTATGCCTGAAAGGTAATGATTGAGCCGATTCAGGACGTTTGCGGGTCGCCCTCGCGCGCCATCATGCGGACAGGCGGAGGAAACAATCGATGAACGCCATACTTATTCATCGTTTACAAGGCGAGTCCCATGCAACACCAACGATTCACTGGCGAACTGTCCGCTTTGGTGGCGCATTGCACCAATATGGGCTTTTGGCGGTATGGCCCCCTGTCTGCCATAGTCGGAGACACGACCCCCATTGACCCGGGCCAGGTCGTCCAAGCCGCCGTGGATACACCCCCCCGATCCACGGCGCTCCACACAGAAGCCCCCCGGCGCCTCACCACGGCGGACGGGGGCTTCTGTGCGTCAGCGGTCGGACACCCTCATCTCGAACCAGGTGGTCTTGCCGCGCGGCTGCAGGTCCACGCCCCAGCGGTCGGAGAGCTTGTCGACCAGGAAGAGGCCACGGCCGCTGACGTCCAGTTCATGGACGGGCATCAGACAGGGCAGACCGCGCGAGGGGTCACGCACCTCGATCCGGATCCAGCCGCGGCGGCGCAGCATGCGCAGACCGAAGACCCGGGCCCCGGTGTGCCGGACGGCGTTGCCGACCAGTTCGGAGACGAGTAAAACGGCGTGCTCGGCGATCTGCGGGGAGAGCGACCAGTGACGCAGGACCACGCACTGGGTGAGCCGGCGGGCGATGGCGGCGGACTCGGGCCGCGAGGGCAGCCGGACATCGTCGTCGGCCGGATTCCCGTACAACTCCAGCGCTTTGAGGACTTGTTCGTCCTCGACGGCCGGTGTCCACCGTGCGGCGGTCGCACCACCGTGCTGCCGCGGCTGTTCCGTACCCTCCAGGCCCGCCATGACCACCATGATGGCCGCACGGAACGGGCCGTGTGGCCGTTCCGACGGAATCGATCCCCCGGAATCGACAATTCCAGGGGATTCTCATGACATATGCCGGAGGCAGTCGGATCAGACGAACTTCGCCTTGCCCGGCCCCTCTTCGACGAAGCTGCGCATCCCGCGCTCCCGGTCCTCGGTCGCGAACAGGCCGGCGAACCAGGTGCGCTCGATCGCGAGGCCGGTGTCGATGTCGGCCTCCAGCCCCTGGTCGACCGCCTCCTTGGCGGCGCGCAGCGCGATGGCCGGTCCCTGGGCGAGCTTGGCGGCCCAGGCGTGCGCCTGCTCGTACACCTCGGCGGCCGGGACGACACGGTCGACCAGGCCGAGCGTCAGGGCCTCGTCGGCCTTGACCATCCGGCCGGTGAAGATGAGGTCCTTGGCCTTCGAGGGGCCGACGAGACGGGAGAGGCGCTGGGTGCCGCCCGCGCCCGGGATCAGGCCGAGGAGGATCTCGGGCTGGCCGAGCTTGGCGTTGTCGGCGGCGATCCGGTAGTCGGCGCAGAGCGCCAGTTCGCAGCCGCCGCCCAGGGCGTAGCCGGTGATCGCGGCGACGACCGGCTTGGGGATGCGGGCGACCGCGGTGAAGGAGTCCTGGAGCGCGCGGGACCGCTTGACCATGGCCGCGTGGTTCATGACCTGCATCTCCTTGATGTCCGCGCCGGCCGCGAACACCTTCTCCCCGCCGTAAAGGATCACGGCCCGCACGTCGTCGCGGTCGGTCGCCTCCGCGGCGAGCTCGCGCAGCCGGTCCTGGGTGGCGATGTCGAGGGCGTTCATCGGAGGGCGGTCGAGACGGATCGTGCCGACGCCTTCGGCGACTTCGAGATTCACAGTCATACCCGGCAGGTTAGCCGCCGTTAACGACAACGGGCCCGGTGCTGTTGCTCACAGCTCCGGGCCCGTGCTCAGTCGCGTACGACTACTTGATCCACTCCGACCAGTCCATGTTCCAGCCGTTGAGGCCGTTGTCCGGCTGGATCTGCTTGTCCTTGGAGTTCTTCACGATGACCACGTCGCCGATGATCGAGCGGTCGTAGAACCAGGCCGCCGGCGTGGAGCTGTCACCCGCGCCACGGGCGTCCCGCAGACCGACGCAGCCGTGGCTGACGTTGGCCGAGCCGAACGTCCCGGAGGAGGCCCAGTAGTTGCCGTGGACGAAGGTGCCCGAGGTGGACAGACGCATCGCGTGCGGCACGTCCTTGATGTCGTATTCGCCGCCGAAGCCGACCGTGGCTCCGTTCATGCGGGTCACCTTGTACTTCTCGCTGATGACCATCTGACCGTTGTACGTGGTCGTCGACGGGGCGCCCGCGGTGATCGGGATCGTCTTGATGATCTTCCCGTCGCGCTCGACCTTCATCGTCTTCGCGCCGGCGTCGACCGTGGAGACCTGACGGCGGCCGATGGTGAAGGAGATCGTCTTCTTCTGCTTGCCGTAGACGCCCGGGCGGCCCTCGACGCCGTCCAGGTTGAAGGCGACGGTCACCTTGGTGCCGGCGGCCCAGTACTTCTCCGGACGGAAGTCGAGGCGGTCGTTGCCGAACCAGTGGCCCTCGATCTGCACGGCGGGCTCGGCGGTCACCTTGATGGCCTTCTCGACGGCCTCCGGGTTGGTGATGCCCCGGGTGAAGTTGATGGAGACCGGCATGCCGACGCCGACGGTCGAACCGTCCTCGGGCGTGTAGTGGCCGATGAAGGTGTTCTTCGGGACCAGCGTGGTGAAGGTGGTGTCCTTCGCCGACTCACGGCCCTCGGAGTCCTTCGCCACGGCGTGGACCTTGTACTGCGTACCCGCCGCCAGGTGGCCGACGGGCTGCCAGCTCGCGCCGTCCGACGCCAGCTTGCCCTCGACCTCGGTGCCCTTGGAGTCGGCGACCGTGACCGTGGTCAGCTTGCCCTGCTCCGCCGTCACCTTCAGCGCACCGCTGGTGGCGACCGACTCGGCGCCGTCCTTCGGGGCGATCGTGACGACCGCCTGCGAGGCCGCGTTCTCCTGCTTCCCGCCGCCGTTCTGCGCCGGGTCCTGTCCGCCCTTGCCGCCCGCGGCCGGGTCCCCGCCCCCGCACGCGGTGAGCACCAGGAGCATCGCCCCTGCCGCCAGAGTCCGCAGCCGCGCTCCCCCGCGCCGCCGCCCCGCCCCGGCCGATGCCCCCGATATCGGCTGCCCGTTCACTGTGGTGTTCTCCCCTCGCACGGCCTGGCACCGCCACGGCCCGCACCCCCGCGCGCATCTCTCGCGCACACAGCGTTAGATAATCACACCGCAGGACACGAAAGATCCTCGCGAATGTCACCGTTCAGTCCCAGTTGTGCGGGCGGTGTGCAGGTCCACGAGGGGAGGACGAAGGGGTCATCTCAGGGCGGAACCCGCCTTCCACTGGTTCCATTCCATGTTCCACCCTCCGAGCCCGTTGTCGGGAGCGACCTTTCGGTCACGGGAGTTGACCACTTCCACCACGTCGCCGATGAGCGTCCGGTCGAAGAACCAGCCCGCCGGGGAGTCGGAGCTGCCGCCCTTCACATCCCGCAGCCCCACACAGCCGTGGCTGACGTTGGCCGAACCGAACGTGGAGGACGCGGCCCAGTAGTTGCCGTGCAGGAAGGTCCCGGAGTCGGTCAGCCGCATCGCGTGCGGCACGTCCTTGATGTCGTACTCGCCGCCGAAACCGACCGTCCGGCCGTCCATCCGTGTCACGTCGTACAACTCCGTGACCACCATCTTTCCGTTGTACGTCGTGGTCTTGGGCGCCCCCGCCGTGATGGGCAGCGTCACCAGCACCTCGCCGTCCCTGCGCACCTCCATGGTGTGCGCGGCCGCGTCGACCACGGAGACCTGTGAACGCCCGATGGTGAACGCGACCTTCTTGCGCTGGATTCCGTACACGCCCGGCGCGCCCTCGACATCGCGGAGCGCGAGCTCGACCGTCACCTTGGTGCCCGGCTTCCAGTACTCGGCGGGGCGGAAGTCGAGCCGCTCCTTGCCGAACCAGTGGCCGACCACGTCCACCGGCGGCTCCGAGGTGATGGTGATGGCCCGTTCGACGGCCTCGCGGTTCTCGATGGCCCGGTTGAAGCCGAAGGAAACGATCATGCCGGTGCCCACCGTGGACCGGTTCTCCGGCTTGAAGTAGCCGATGAACCGGCGCTCGGGGACCACGGTGGTGAAGGTGGTGTGCCGGGCGGAGCGCCGGCCGTGCCCGTCGAGCGCCACCGCGTCCACGCTGTACTTCGCGGCCAGCGCGAGCCGCGCGTCCTGTTTCGGGCGCCAGCGCAGCCCGTCCGCGCTGATCTCCCCGGGCACCTCGGCCCGCTGGGCGTCCTCGACCTGGACGACCGTGACGCGCTCCAGGCGCCCGCTGTCCACCCTCACCTCGATCGGCCCGTCGGCGGGCACGGCCCGGCTGCCGTCCTCCGGGCTGATCCGGATGACATCGCCGGGCGCCCGTGCCTTCCCGGGCAGCGGAAGGTCCATGCCGCCCTTTTCGGTGCAGCCCGCAAGCCCGGCCACCAGTCCCGCCGTCACCAGGGCGAGCGTCACCCGCTTCAGTACGTGTTTCACGCCCGGCCCAACGACAGCCACCCTCCAGGGGAAACGTGCGTGCGGCGCATGTTGGGAGTACGGCCGTCCGGGCAGAACAGGTGGGAGGACCCTGTGCGGGGGCCGTGGCCGGGACGCCACGCTCCGCCGGGCACGGGGACCGACGAGCCGCGGGAGGCCGACAGGTGTCGAGCGCAGCCGAGCAGGAGGCGGAGGCGGAGGCGGTACGGGACGGGGTGGAGCCCTTCCCTGCCGTGCGACGGCGTGGACCGGTGGTGTGGCCGGGCGCGCCGACGCCGTTGGGTGCCCGCTGCCGGGTCGGCCCGGACGGGGTGGCGGGCACGAACTTCGCGCTGTGGGCCGGCGGGGCGGAGGCCGTCGAGCTCTGTCTCTTCGACGCCGACGGGACGGAGAGACGGCTGCCGCTGAACGAGCTGACCCATGAGATCTGGCACGGCTTCGTGCCGGGGGTGGGCTCCGGGCAGCGGTACGGGTACCGGGTGCACGGCCGCTGGGACCCGTGGACGGGTGCCCGCTGGAACCCGGCCAAGCTGCTGCTCGACCCGTACGCGCGGGCGGTGGACGGCGACTTCGCACTGCCGGCGGAGGTGTACGGACACGTCCGGGACTGGCCGCAGCAGCACGTGGCCGACACGGTGCGGGACGAGCGGGACTCGGCTCCGTTCGTCCCGAAGGGTGTCGTGGTCCAGGACGACGACGACTGGTCCGACGACCGCAGGCCCAAGACCCCCTGGCCGGACTCGGTCATCTACGAAGTGCATGTGAAGGGCTTCACCAAGCTGCACCCGGGCATCCCCGAGCAGCTGCGCGGCACGTACGCGGGCCTCGCGCACCCGGCCGCCATCGACCATCTCGTACGGCTCGGGGTGACGGCCGTCGAACTGCTGCCGGTGCACCAGTTCGCGCACGAGGACCATCTGCTGCGGCGCGGACTGCGCAACTACTGGGGCTACAACTCCGTCGGCTACTTCGCCCCGCACGCGGGCTACTCCTCGTCGGGAACGGCGGGACAGCAGGTCGGCGAGTTCAAGCGGATGGTGCGGGCGCTGCACGCCGCCGGGATCGAGGTCATCCTCGACGTGGTCTACAACCACACGGCGGAGGCGGGCGAACTCGGCCCCACGCTGTCGTTGAAGGGCATCGACAACCGGGGCTACTACCGGCTGCAGTCCGACGCCCGCCGGTACGCCGACTACACCGGTTGCGGCAACACCCTGCACGTCGTCCAGCCGCAGGTGCTGCGGCTGATCACGGACTCGCTGCGCTACTGGGTGACCGAGATGGGCGTGGACGGGTTCCGTTTCGACCTCGCGGCGGCGCTGGCCAGGTCCTTCCACGACGTCGACATGCTCTCCCCCTTTCTCGCGGTCATCGCCCAGGACCCGGTGCTGCGGCGGGTCAAGCTGATCGCCGAGCCCTGGGACGTGGGCAACGGCGGCTACCAGGTGGGCGCGTTCCCGCCGCTGTGGACGGAGTGGAACGACCGCTACCGCGACGCGGTCCGGGATTTCTGGCGCGGCGCGCTGCCGGACGTACGGGACCTGGGCTACCGCCTCTCGGGGTCGAGCGACCTGTACGCGTGGGGCGGCCGGCGCCCGTACGCCTCGGTCAACTTCATCACCGCGCACGACGGCTTCACGCTGCGGGACCTCGTGTCGTACGAGCGGAAGCACAACGAGGCCAACGGCGAGGGCAACCGGGACGGGACGAACGACAACCGGGCCTGGAACTGCGGGGCGGAGGGCGAGACCGACGACCCCGAGGTGGGCGCGCTGCGCCTGCGGCAGCTGCGCAACCTGCTGACGACCCTGCTGCTCTCGACGGGGGTACCGATGCTGGTGGCGGGCGACGAGATGGGCCGCACCCAGGGCGGCAACAACAACGCCTACTGCCAGGACAACGAGACGAGCTGGCTGGACTGGTCGCTGCCCGACGACGCCGGCCGGCGCGGTCTGCTGGAGCTGACCCGCCGGCTCCTGGCCCTGCGCCACACCCACCCGGTCCTGCGCCGCCGGGCGTTCTTCTCCGGCCGGCCGCAGGGCGCGGACGGGCTGCGGGACCTGGCGTGGTTCACGGCGGCCGGCACGGAGATGACCGAGCCCGACTGGTACGCGCCTGCGGCCACCCTCGGCCTTTTTCTGTCGGGCCGCGACATCCCGGGCCGCGACGCGCGGGGCGAACAGGTCACGGACGACAGCTTCCTGGCGATCCTGCACGCGGGCCCCGACCCGGTGGAGTTCCGGCTGCCGGGTCCGCCGTGGGCGGAGACGTACGAACTGGTCCTCGACACCTCCCTGGAGGACCAGACCCGCGCCCCGGGGACGGAGCACCGAGGCGGCGGGACGGTCACGGTGGGGGCGCGGTCGGTCCTGCTGCTGCGGGTCGGGGGGTGAGCGGGCCTCGGCGCGCGACTCACCGTGGATGGCATGGCTCAAGCCTGGGCGCGGGGGCGGTCCGCGGGCATCGGCCATCACGCTCGACCTGCGATCGTCCGATCGGCCGATGGGGGGTACGACCCGGGCTCGGCCGTGGCCGGAAAACCGGATGAGCGATGTCAGTGGTGAACCCTAGGCTCGGATCCGATGCCCGCAGAACAAGCAGTTGCCAAGGATTCCCCCGACCGTTCGACCGTGCGCTCGCTCTCGCGGCTGTGGCCCTACGTACGGCCGGTGCGTGGCCGGTGGGCCGCGGCCGCCGTGGTCGCCATCGTCGCCTCGTGCCTGTCGCTCGTCATCCCGCTCGTTCTGAAGTGGATGGTGGACGGGCCGGTGGCCGCGCGCGATCCGGGCGGAGTGTGGCGGGGAGCGCTGTACCTGCTGCTGCTGGGCATCGCGGAAGCGGTGCTGTTCGGCTTCCGGCGATGGCTGGTGGCACGGCCGCTGGCCGGCGTGGAGGCGCGCATGCGGGCCGATCTGTACCGGCATCTGCAGCGGCTGCCGATCGCCTTCCACGACCGGTGGGCCTCCGGCCAGCTGCTCTCGCGCGGCACCACCGATCTGATGCTGGTGCGGATGTTCCTCGCCTTCCCGCTGACCTTCATGCTCGTCAACGGCGTGACGGTCCTGGCCGGCTTCGTCCTGCTCCTCGGCCAGGACTGGACGCTCGGTCTGGTGCTGCTCACACCCGTGATCCCCCTCGTGGTCGCGTGCTCGCTGTTCGAGACGAAGTACGCGGTCGTCGCCCGGCGGGCCCAGGACCAGGTCGGCGATCTGACCACCGTCGTCGAGGAGAGCGTCCTCGGCATCCGGATCGTCAAGGGGTTCGGCCGTCACCGCAGTCAGGCACTCGCCTTCCGGGAGCTGGCCGAGCGGCTGCGCTCCACCGAGCTGGTGAAGGCCCGTCTGCTGGCGGGGGTCTGGGCGCTCATCACGATCATTCCCGAGCTGGCGATCGGCGCCGCGCTCGTGCTCGGCACCGTGCGGGTCGCCGACGGCGATCTGTCGGCGGGCACACTCGTCGCCTTCCTGTCGACGGCGCTCGCGCTGCGCTGGCCGGTGGAGTCCATCGGCTTCCTGCTCGCGATGAGCCAGGAGGCGGCGACGGCGACCGAACGGTACTTCGAGGTGATGGACGAACCGGAGGAGGCATCCGGGCCCGCGTCACCGGTGGCCGGGGCCCCGGACGGGGGACGGGAGCGGGCCCCGGACGCGGTACGGGACGGGCTGCGGTTCGAGGGCGTCTCGTTCCGGTACCCGGACGCGGACGCCGACGCGCCCGCCGTGCTCGACCGGATCGATCTGCACATCCGCCCCGGCGAGACCCTCGCCCTGGTCGGCGGGACCGGTTCCGGGAAGACGACGCTCACCGCCCTCGTACCGCGGCTGCACGAGGCGACCGACGGGCGGATCCTGCTCGACGGCGAGGACATCACCCTCATGGAGCGCGAACGGCTGCGCGCGCTGGTGTCGGTGGCCTTCGAGGAGCCGACGCTGTTCTCCGCGAGCGTCGGCGAGAACGTGCTGATGGGCGGTACGGAAGGAGCCGGCGAGGCCGAGCTGCGGCGGGCGCTCGGCGTGGCCCAGGCGGACGGATTCGTGGCGGCGCTCCCCCAGGGCACGGCCACGCAGGTCGGCGAACAGGGGCTGAGCCTCTCCGGCGGCCAGCGGCAGCGTCTCGCGCTGGCGCGCGCGGTCGTCGGCCGGCCCCGCTTCCTGGTCCTCGACGATCCCCTCTCGGCGCTCGACGTGCACACCGAGGCGCTGGTGGAGGCCGCGCTGCGCGAGGTGCTGCGCGAGACGACCGCCCTGGTCGTGGCGCACCGCCCGTCGACGGTGATGCTCGCGGACCGGGTGGCGCTCCTCTCGCGTGGGCGGATCGCCGCGGTGGGCACCCATCACGAACTGCTGCGGAGCAACGCCGAGTACGCCTGGCTGATGTCGGGCGAGGGGGACGAGGAGCGATGACGGACACGACGGCGGACACGACGGCGGACGCGACGCCGGACGGGCGGGGGCCGGACGGGCGGGGGCCGGACGGGCGGGGGCCGGACGGGTCCGCCGCCGGAGCGGCCGCTGCCGGCCCCGGCAGCTCGGGCGGACCCGCGGCGTCCGGCGCGTCTGGCGCGTCCCGTGCGTCCGGGGCGTCGGGGGCGTCGGGGGCGTCCGTAACCTCCGGCACATCCGGTGCGTCCGGTGCGTCCGGTGCGTCCGGCGCTTCCGGGGGCGACCCCTTCGACCAGGACGATCTGCCCGTGGCTCCAGGGGCCACGGGCGCCCTGCTGCGCTCGCTGCTCCGGGCGCACCGCGCTCGTGTCGGCGTCGCCGCGCTGGCGCTGCTGCTCCAGCAGGCCGCCGTCCAGGCCGGCCCGCTGCTCGTGGCGTACGCGATCGACCGGGGCGTACCGGCGTTCCGGAGCGGCGACCACGGCCCCGTCATGGCCGTCGCCGTGGGCTACCTGCTCTGCGCGGCGGCCGCCGGTCTGCTCCAGTACGGCTTCGTCCGTGTCGCCGCCCGCGTCAACCAGGACGTGCTCCTCGATCTGCGCGGCCGGATCTTCCGCCACGCCCAGGCGCTGAGCGTGGACTTCCACGAGCGGTACACCTCCGGCCGTCTCATCTCCCGCTCCACCACGGATGTGGAGTCCCTGCGCGAGCTGCTCGCCGAGGGGCTCCAGGAGCTGATCGGCGTCGTCCTCGCCTTCGTCTACATCGCGACGATGCTGCTCTGGCTCGACCTGGGCATCGGCGCGCTGGCCGTGGCCTCGTTCGGCCCGCTGTATCTGCTCGTACGGCTCTACCGACGGCGCGCGGCCACCGTGTTCGCCGAGCGTTCCACCGCCGTCGCGGGCGTGATCGTGAAGTTCGCGGAGACGATGAACGGCATCCGGCCGGTGCGGGCCTTCCGCAGGGAGCGGGCCAACGACGCCGACTTCGCGGTCCTCAACCACCGGCACGAGCGCAGCAACGGCGACGCGCTCCTGGAGATGGCCCGCTATGTCGTCGGTTCGCGGCTCGTCGCGAACACGGCGGTGGCCGGAATGTGTCTGTGGGGCGCGTACCGGGTGGCCGGCGGGACGCTGGCGCTCGGCGTGCTCGCGGCGGCGGTGCTGTACATGCGGCGGCTGTACGACCCGATCGACCGGCTCGGCATGTTCCTCAACTCCTACCAGTCCGCGGCCGCCTCGCTCGCCAAGATCGCGGGGCTGCTGGCGCAGGAGCCCGGTGTCCCGGAGGCCGTCGCGCCACGGGCGCTCCCCGCCTCCCGGCCGGAGAGTCCCGGCCGGGAGGTGGTCTTCGAGGGCGTGCGCTTCGCCTACCGGACCGGCGGCGAGGTGCTCCCCCGTTTCGATCTGCGGATCCCGGCCGGGCAGACGGTCGCGGTGGTTGGTTCGACGGGTGCCGGCAAGTCGACGCTCGCCAAGCTCCTCGCCCGTTTCTACGACCCGACCGAGGGGCGGGTGCTGCTCGACGGGGTCGACCTCCGGGACCTGGCGACGCCCGAACTGCGCGGGGGCGTGGTGATGGTGACGCAGGAGGCGTTCCTGTTCTCCGGCACGGTCGCGGAGAACATCGCGATCGGGCGGCCGGACGCGAGCCGCGAGGAGATCGAGCACGCGGCGAAGGCGATCGGCGCGCACGACTTCATCGCGGGGCTTCCGGACGGCTACGACACGGACGTACGCAAGCGGGGCGGGCGGATCTCCGCGGGGCAGAGGCAACTGGTCGCCTTCGCCCGCGCGTTGCTCGCGGAC
>NZ_JAGGOS010000197.1 GCF_018614205.1 Streptomyces sp. ISL-36
CGGCCGGGGACGACGGAGGGCTGCCGGCGTGTGGGCGGCGCCAGTGTCGCCACCGTGCCGTCTGCCGCCATCCCTGGCAGCAGGCGCTTCGCTGGGCCGTCCTCGCCCCGGCGGGCCAGCTCCGTCAGCAGGGCCGCCGCCGCGACCGTCTCCACCGCCGGTCCCGGCACCCCGTGGCGTCCCAACTCGCCGAACGCGACCGCCAGTTCCACGGGGAGCGGCCCCACCCCCTCGTACGCCTCCGGAACCGCGAGGGCGAAGACCCCCGCCTCCGCGAGACGCGCCCACAGGGTGAGACCCGGGCCCGGGTCGCCCGCGCCCCAGGACCGTATCGCCGCCGGGGTGTCCGCGGCCGTCAGCATCGCGTCCAGCGAACGGCCGAAGTCCCGCTGCTCCTCGGTGAGCAGGAATCTCATCAGCGACGCCCCTTCGGCAGGCCGAGCAGCCGCTCGGCGATGATGTCGCGCTGGATCTCGTTCGTGCCCGCGTAGATCGGGCCCGCGAGCGAGAAGACATACCCCTCGGCCCACTCGCCGTCCGTCGACTCCGACTCCGCCTCCGCTCCCAGCAGATCGAGCGCCGTCTCGTGCAGAGCGATGTCGTACTCCGACCAGAAGACCTTGTTGAGACTCGACTCCGCCCCGATCGTCGCCCCCGCCGCGAAGCGGGACGCCCCGCCGGCCGTGAAGAGCTGATAGGCCCGCGCGCCGATCACCGCGTCCGCGACCCGGTCCCGCAGCGCCGTGTCCGACAAGGGCCCCGTCGCGCGCCACAGCCGTACGAGCCGGTCGGCCGCCGCCAGGAAGCGGCCGGGGGAGCGGAGCGTCAGCCCGCGCTCGTTGCCGGTCGTGGACATCGCGATCCGCCAGCCCTGGCCCGGCTCCCCGATCACGTCCTCGTCGGGCACGAACACCCCGTCGAGGAAGAGTTCGGCGAAGGCGGGCTTCCCGTCGAGCCGGCCGATGGGCCGGACGGTCACACCGGGCGCCCGCAGATCGAACATCAGATACGTCAGCCCCCGGTGCGGGCGGTCGGCCGCCGGATCGGTGCGGAAGATGCCGAAGGCCCGGTCGGCGAAGGCGGCCCGCGAGGACCAGGTCTTCTGCCCGGACAGCAGCCAGCCCCCCGACGTCCGTACCGCCCGCGAGGTGAGCGAGGCCAGGTCCGAGCCGGCCTCGGGCTCCGACCACGCCTGCGCCCAGACGGTCTCACCGGTCGCCATCGACGGCAGCACCCGCGCCCGCTGCTCCTCGGTGGCGTGGTCGAACAGGGTCGGGGCGAGCAGGTTGATGCCGTTCTGCGAGACACGGCCGGGCGCCCCCGCCGCGTAGTACTCCTCCTCGAAGACCAGCCAGCGGAAGATGTCCGCGCCCCGCCCGCCGTACCGCTCGGGCCAGGACACCACCGACCAGCGGTCGGCGGCCAGCTCCGCCTCCCAGGCGCGGTGGGCGGCGAAGCCCTCCGCGGTCTCCAGGGACGGCAGCGGCTCGGCCGGGACATGGGCGCGCAGCCAGGCCCGGGCCTCCGCTCGGAAGGCGTCCTCCTCGGCCGTGTACGACAGATCCATCGCCTCGCCCCGCCCTCTCCCTTGCCCCGCCATTCTTCCCTAACAAGTGTTTGGTAGGTTAACGTACGGCCATGAGCAGCGCCACGCAGAGCGTCGAGGAGTTCCGCACGGAGATACGGGACTGGCTGAAGGCCCACCTCACCGGCGAGTTCGCCGGCCTCAAGGGCCTCGGCGGCCCGGGCGGCGAGCACGAGGCGTTCGCCGGACGCCTCGCCTGGGAACGCCACCTGGCGGCCCACGGCTGGACCTGCGTCGGCTGGCCGAAGGAGTACGGCGGCCGCGGCGCGAGCATCGAGGAACAGATCGCCTTCCACGAGGAGTACGCCCTCGCCGACGCCCCCGCCCGCGTCAACCACATCGGCGAACAACTCCTCGGCCCCACCCTCATCGCCCACGGCACCGAGGAGCAGAAGGCGCGCTTCCTGCCCCCGATCCGGGCCGTCGAGGAACTCTGGTGCCAGGGCTACAGCGAACCCGGCGCCGGCTCCGACCTCGCCGCCGTCCGCACCCGCGCCACCCGTGAGGGCGACGCCTGGGTGGTGACCGGCCAGAAGATCTGGACCTCGCTCGCCCACGAGTCCCAGTGGTGCTTCGTCCTCGCCCGCACCGAGCCGGGCTCCGTGGGGGTCCCCCCGGACGGAGTCAGGGGGAGGCACGCGGGACTCTCGTACCTGCTCGTCCCGATGGAACAGCCGGGCGTCGAGGTCCGGCCGATCGTCCAGCTCACCGGCACCAGCGAGTTCAACGAGGTCTTCTTCGACGGCGCGCGGACCGACGCCGCCCACATCGTCGGCCAACCCGGCGACGGCTGGCGGATCGCGATGGCCACCCTCGGCTTCGAACGCGGTGTCTCCACCCTCGGCCAACAAGTCGGATTCCGCCGCGAGCTCGAAGGACTGATCGAGCTCGCCCGCCGCAACGGCGCCCTCGCCGACCCGCTGATCCGCGACCGGCTCGCCCGGTCCTGGACCGGACTGCAGGCCATGCGCGCGAACGCCCTGCGCGGCACGGACCCCTCCGTCGCCAAGCTGTACTGGTCCCACTGGCACCGCGACCTCGGCGAACTCGCCATGGAGATCCGCGGCGCCGCCGCCACCGTCGTCGCCGACGCACCGTACGAACTCGACAGCTGGCAACGGCTGTTCCTCTTCTCCCGCGCCGACACCCTCTACGCGGGATCCAGCGAGATCCAGCGCACCCTCATCGCCGAGCGGGTGCTCGGCCTCCCCAAGGAGCCGCGCCCATGACACCCCCGCCCGCGTACCCGCCGGCGCACGGCCTCCTCACCGGCCGCACCGCCGTCGTCACCGCCGCGGCCGGAGCCGGCATCGGAGGCGCCACCGCCCGCAGATTCCTGGAGGAGGGCGCCCGGGTGCTCGTCAGCGACGCCCACGCGCGCCGCCTCAAGGAGACCGCGACCGCCCTCGCCGCCGAGTTCGGCGCCGACCGGATCGACTCCCTCCCCTGCGACGTCACCGACGAGCCCCAGATCCAACGGCTCTTCGACACCGCCGTACAGCTCCACGGCGGCCTGGACGTCGTCGTCAACAACGCCGGACTCGGCGGCACAGCGGAACTCGTCGACATGACCGACGAGCAGTGGACCCGGGTCCTCGACACCACCCTGAACGGCACCTTCCGCTGCACCAGGGCCGCCCTGCGCCACTTCAAGGAGTCCGGCAGGACCGGCGCCGTCGTCAACAACGCCTCCGTCGTCGGCTGGCGCGCCCAGGCCGGCCAGGCCCACTACGCCGCCGCCAAGGCCGGCGTCATGGCGCTGACCCGCTGCGCCGCGATCGAGGCGGCCCCCTACGGCGTCCGCGTCAACGCCGTCTCCCCCTCGCTCGCCATGCACCCCCACCTGGTCAAGGTCACCTCCGCCGAACTCCTCGCCGAGCTCACCGAGCGCGAGGCCTTCGGGCGGTACGCCGAACCCTGGGAGATCGCCAACGTCATCGTCTTCCTCGCCAGCGGCTACTCCTCCTACATGACCGGCGAGACCGTCTCGGTCAGCAGCCAGCACGCGTAGGACCAGAATGGACGTGTGCCGAACACTCCCAGCAAGAAGAAGAACCAGGTGACCGCCTCGCCCGAGCGGCGCCGAGACCTCCTCGACACGGCGGCCGAGGTGTTCGCCGCGCAGGGGTACAACGCCACCACCGTCCGCAGGATCGCCGACGCCGCCGGCATGCTCGCCGGCAGCCTCTACTACCACTTCGATTCCAAGGAATCGATGCTCGACGAGATCCTCTCCACCTTCCTGACCGAGCTGTGGGAGGGGTACGACGCCGTCCTCGCCGCCGGCCTCGGCCCCAGGGAGACCATCGAGGCCCTGGTCACCGAGTCCTTCCGGGAGATCGACCGGCACCGCGCCGCCGTCGCCATCTACCAGAAGGAGGCCAAGCACCTCGTCGACCAGCCCCGCTTCCACTACCTCTCGGACTCGCAGCAGAAGTTCGAGAAGGCCTGGCTCGGCACCCTGGAGCGCGGGGTCCGGGCCGGGGCCTTCCGTACCGACCTCGACATCCGGCTCACCTACCGGTTCGTACGCGACACCGTCTGGGTCGCCGCGTCCTGGTACCGCCCGGGCGGCCGGCACAGCCCGGAGGAGATCGCCCGCCAGTACCTCTCGATGGTCCTGGACGGCATCGCCGTACGGAAGACGCCGCAGGACGCCGGACCGACCGTGTGAACCAACCGTGTGAACCGACCCTGTGAAGGAGCAGTCATGGCCGAGGCCTACATCGTCGAAGCCGTCCGCACCCCGGTGGGCCGCCGCAGGGGCGGCCTGGCCACCGTCCATCCGGCGGACCTCGGCGCCCACGTCCTGAAGGCCCTCGTCGAACGCTCCGGAATCGACCCCTCCGCCGTCGAGGACGTGGTCTTCGGCTGCCTCGACACCGTCGGACCGCAGGCCGGCGACATCGCCCGTACGGCCTGGCTCGCGGCCGGCCTCCCCGAGGAGGTCCCCGGCGTCACCGTCGACCGCCAGTGCGGCTCCTCCCAGCAGGCCGTGCACTTCGCGGCGCAGGGCGTCCTGTCCGGCACCCAGGACCTGGTCGTCGCCGGCGGCACCCAGAACATGTCGATGATCCCCATCGCCTACGCCTCCCGGCAGGCCGCCGAGCCGCTCGGCCTGACCGAGGGCCCCTACGCCGGCTCCGAGGGCTGGCGCGCCCGGTACGGCGACGCGCCCGTCAACCAGTTCCACGGCGCCGAGCTGATCGCCGCGAAATGGGGCATCACCCGCCGTGACCAGGAGGAATTCGCCCTCCGCTCCCACGAGCGGGCGCTGCGCGCGATCGACGAGGGCCGTTTCGCCCGCGAGACCGTGGCCTACGGCGACGTGCGCGTGGACGAGGGCCCGCGCCGGGACACCACCCTGGAGAGGATGGCCGGCCTGAAACCGGTCGTCGAAGGCGGCACGATCACCGCCGCCTGCTCCTCCCAGGTCTCCGACGGTGCCGCCGCGATGCTCCTCGCGAGCGAGCGCGCGGTCGCCGCACACGGACTGACCCCCCGCGCCCGCATCCACCACCTCTCGGTCCGCGGCGAGGACCCCGTCCGGATGCTCTCCGCCCCGATCCCGGCGACCGCGTACGCCCTGAAGAAGACCGGCATGTCGATCGACGACATGGACCTCGTCGAGATCAACGAGGCCTTCGCCCCGGTCGTCCTCGCCTGGCTGAAGGAGACCGGAGCCGACCCCGACCGGGTGAATGTGAACGGCGGCGCGATCGCCCTCGGTCACCCGCTCGGCGCGACCGGTGTGAAGCTGATGACCACTCTCCTGCACGAACTGGAGCGCACCGGCGGCCGGTTCGGCCTCCAGACCATGTGCGAGGGCGGCGGTCAGGCGAACGTGACGATCGTCGAACGGATGTGACACGCGTCGCTCTCCCGCCCTTTCGGGCGGGACGGCGTGCTAGTCTTTCCGTGTTGCTAGTTTTGGTACCCATGAACTTTATGTGCGCCTGACGGGAATGTTCCTTCAGGCGCAATTTTGTTTTCCGGACTCTCCGGGATGGGGACCCTACCTATTCAGGAGATTCACATGGCTACTGGAACCGTGAAGTGGTTCAACTCGGAAAAGGGCTTCGGCTTCATCGAGCAGGACGGCGGCGGCGCCGACGTCTTCGCCCACTACTCCAACATCGCGACCTCTGGCTTCCGTGAGCTGCAGGAAGGCCAGAAGGTCACCTTCGACGTCACGCAGGGCCAGAAGGGCCCGCAGGCGGAGAACATCCTCCCCGCCTGATTGCCGTAACGCGTTTTCTCGCAGCCGGGACCCGCACCGCGCAGGTGCGGGTCCCGGCTCGCGCTGTGCTCAGGCCAGGAAGGCATTTTTCCCCTATGACTCGCTCCGAAAGGCGGCCCCGTCGGGCCGCGGACTCCGCTTCCGGGACCCCGTCCGGAAATGGATCGGGCCGCTCCGCGCGCGGCTCGGGCGCCCGCGACGGCTCGGGCGGCACCGGCACCCGTAACGCCGCCGGAAACAGCGGCGCGCGCCGTGGCTCCGGCGCGCCCCGGGGCAAGGGCGGTGCCGGGCGCGGCCGGGGGCCCGCCACGCCTCCGCCGCCGCGTGAGTTCACCCTGCCCGAGACGCTGACGCCGGCGCTGCCCTCCGTCGAGTCCTTCGACGCCCTCGACATGCCCGCGGCGCTGGTCAAGACGCTCGCCGCCCACGGTGTCACCGAGCCGTTCCCGATCCAGGGCGCCACCCTGCCGAACTCGCTCGCCGGCCGGGACATCCTCGGCCGCGGCCGCACCGGCTCCGGCAAGACCCTCGCCTTCGGGCTCGCCCTGCTGGCCCGCACCGCGGGCCGCCGCGCCGAGCCCAAGGCACCGCTCGCCATGGTCCTCGTGCCCACCCGCGAGCTCGCCCAGCAGGTGACCGACGCCCTCGCCCCGTACGCCACCTCGGTGCAGCTGCGGGTCGCCACCGTCGTCGGCGGTATGTCGATCACCAAGCAGGCCAACTCCCTGCGCCGCGGCGCAGAGGTCCTGGTGGCCACCCCGGGACGGCTGAAGGACCTCATCGAGCGGGGCGACTGCCGGCTCGACCAGGTCGCGATCACCGTCCTCGACGAGGCCGACCAGATGGCCGACATGGGCTTCATGCCGCAGGTCGTCGCCCTGCTCAAGCAGGTCGAGCCGGACGGTCAGCGGATGCTGTTCTCGGCGACGCTCGACCAGAACATCGACCGGCTGGTGAAGATGTTCCTCACCGACCCGGTCGTGCACTCCGTCGACCCCTCGGCCGGCGCGGTCACGACGATGGAGCACCACCTGCTCTACATCGCCGACGAGACCGACAAGAAGGCCGTCACTCTGCGGATCGCCGCCCGCGACGGCCGGACGATCCTCTTCCTGGACACCAAGCGGGCCGTGGACCGGCTGGTGAAGCGGCTCCTCGCGAGCGGCGTCCGCGCCTCCGGCCTGCACGGCGGCCGCTCCCAGCCGCAGCGCAACCGCACCCTGGACCAGTTCAAGACCGGCCAGGTCACCGCGCTGGTGGCGACCAACGTGGCGGCCCGCGGCATCCACGTCGACGACCTCGACCTCGTCGTGAACGTCGACCCGCCGATCGACCACAAGGACTACCTGCACCGCGGCGGCCGCACGGCCCGGGCCGGCGAGTCCGGCAGCGTCGTTACCCTGGTGCTGCCCGAGCAGAAGCGGGACATGAGCCGGCTGATGTCGAACGCCGGCATCACCCCGCGTACGGCCCAGGTCAAGTCGAGCGACGAGGAGCTGACCCGGCTCACCGGTGCGCGTGAGCCGTCCGGCATACCGGTCGTCATCGAGGTCCCGCAGCCGCCCCAGCCCGCCGCGCCCTCCGGCAACGGCGGCCGCCGTTCCCGCCGCAGCGGCGGCGGTGGCGGTGGCGGTGGCGGTGG
>NZ_JAGGOS010000198.1 GCF_018614205.1 Streptomyces sp. ISL-36
GCCCGCCGCCGCCGCGACCGCGTCGGCCAACCGGTCGATGTCCCTCGTCGTCAGCCCGGAGACGGTCAGCCGGACGGCCGGGCCCGCGTTCATACGGAACCGGGCGCCCGGCGCCACCGCCCACCCCGCGCCGAGCAGCCGCGTCACCGCGCCCGTCTCGTCGGCCACCGGCACCCACACGTTCATCCCGCTGCGCCCGTGCGCCTCGACGCCCCGCCGCTCCAGGGCGCGCACCAGCCCGTCGCGCCGCTCCGCGTACGCACCGGCGACGGCCACCGCGTCCACCGCTCCCGTCGCCCACAGGTACGCGACCGCCCGCTGCAGCAGACGACTGACCCAGCCGGGGCCGAGCCGCTGGCGCCCGAGCACCCGGTCGATGGTCACCGCGTCGCCGGTCAGCGCGGCGATCCGGAGGTCCGGCCCGTACGCCTTGGCGACCGAGCGCACCATCACCCAGCGGTCGGTCACCCCGGCCAGCGGGTGCAGCGGGAGGTCGACGATGCCATGACCGTGGTCGTCCTCGACGAGCAGCACATCCGGGTGAGCGGCGAGGACCCGGCGCAGTTCCGCGGCACGGGCCGCGCCGATCGCCGCGCCGGTCGGGTTCTGTGCGCGGTCGGTGACGATCACCGCCCGTACGCCGTCCCGCAAGGCCCGTGCCACCGCCTGGGGCAGCGGCCCCTCGTCGTCGACCACGATCGGCACCGGCCGCAGTCCGAGCGCCGGGATCAGGTCGAGGAGGCTCCCCCAGCCCGGGTCCTCGACGGCGACGGCGTCCCCCGGCCTGAGGTGGACCGCGAGGACCCGTTCCACCGCGTCCAGCGAGCCCGAGGCCACGGCGATCGGCCCGTCAGGGACGCCGTCCGCGTCGAGCGCGGCACGGGCGAGCCGGGCGAACTCCTCGTCGACGGGGGCCTCCCCGTACAGCCCGGGCCGCTCCGCCTCACGTCGCGCGGCCTCCGCGAGCGCCGCGCCGAGCGGGGGCAGCAGGCCGGGGTCCGGGTTGCCCTTGCTCACGTCCCGAACGCCGGCCGGAGCCTCGACGAGGATCGACCCGCGGGCAGTGGTGGCGGGTCGCGGCCGCACCCGGCTGCCGCGCCGCCCGTCCGTCTCGATGACCCCGCGCTCGCGCAGGGTCCGGTACGCGGCGGCGACCGTGTTCGGGTTCACGCCGAGCGTGAGCGCCAACTCCCGCATGGGCGGAAGCAGCTGTCCCGGCGCCAGCTGCCCCGCACCGACCCCGCGCTCGACGCTCGCGGCGATCTCCGATGCGCGACGCCCTTCGATCCGATACTCTCCTAGCACAAACCAGATTATGCACTAGTGCAATGGAGAGCGCAATGACGGATCCCTACGAGCCGACCGAACGGACCATCCCCACTCGCTCCCGCGACCGCGCCTCGTACGACCGCGCGTTGGTGCACTCGATACTCGACGAGGCGTACGTCTGCCATCTCGGCTTCGTCCGCGACGGCGCCCCCGTCGTGCTGCCGACCCTGTACGGCCGGATCGGCGAGCGCCTCTACGTCCACGGCTCCACCGGCTCGCGCCCTCTGCGCATGGCGGGCAAGGGGGCCGAGGCGCCGGGCCTGCCCGTCTGCCTGACCGTGACACATGTCGACGGCCTGGTCCTCGCCCGGTCCGCGTTCCACCACTCGATCAACTACCGCTCGGTGGTCGTCCACGGGACCGCCCACCAGGTCACCGACCCCCACGAGCTGCGCACCGCCCTCGACGCCCTCGTCGACCACGTGGTCCCCGGCCGGTCCCGCGACTCCCGCCCGGCCGACGCCAAGGAGCTCGCCGCCACGGCCGTCCTGCGCCTGGACCTGGAAGAGGTCTCGGCGAAGGTCCGCACCGGCGGCCCCAACGACGACCCTGAGGACACGGCCCTCCCCCACTGGACCGGCGTCGTCCCCGTCCGCAGGAGCTACGGCACGCCGATCCCGGCCGACGACCTCGATCCGTCCGTCGCCCTGCCCGACTACCTCCCCGTCATCTGAGGGCCGCGCCATGCTGATCCATCCCTGGGACGCCGCCCATGACACCGGCGAGTGGCGCGACTGGCTGGCACGCCACGACTTCGGCCAACTCGCCGTCAACGGACTGGCGGGCGAACCGCCGTGGGTGCAGCCGATGCACTTCCGCTACGACTCCGAGCCCGGCCCGTACGGACAGGTGATCGCCCACCTCGCGCGCCCGAACCCCCTGTGGCGCGCGCTGGACGAGAACCCCGCGGTCGTCCTGAGCGTGGTCGACGACTACGCCTTCATACCCGGCCCGTGGGCGGCCCCCGAAGGAGCCCCGGCCGAGCACGGCACCCCGACGTCCTTCTACGCGGCCGTCCAGCTGGTCTGCACCGCGCATGTGGTGGACGACCCGGCGGAGAAGGCGGAGCTGCTGAACCGCCAGGTCGCCCACTTCCAGCCCGAAGGCGGTACGGCGCCGGTCTCCCCCGGAGAGGCACCGTTCGGCCGGCTCCTCTCGGGCCTGCGGGTGCTGCGCCTCGACGTGACGGACGTCCGCGCCAAGTTCAAGTACGCCCACCACAAACCGCTGCCCGTCCAGGATCGGATCGCCGACGGCCTCGCCCGACGCGGCGCCCCCGGCGACGCATCCGCCCGCACCCACCAGCTCCGCCGCCGCACGCAGGCCTGAGGTAGGAACGTGCCCAGGGGCCGGACGGGGCCCGACCCCCGGGACACCGCCTCCCGGACGGGGCCCGACCCCCGGGACGCCGCCTCCGGGACACGGGACCCGGCCCCGGAGACGCCACCTCCGGTGCCGGGACGCGCCCGCCCGACCGCGGGAGAAGCGCGTCACCGCGCCCGCCCTCCCCGTGCCCGGGCCGACCGCGCGAGAAAGGCGTCACCGTGCCCGCCTCCCCGTGCCCGCGCCTGGCGCGGGAGAAGCGCGTCACCGTGCCCGCCTCCCCCGCCCCCCTGAGGCACGCCCCTACACCACCACCGCCACCGCCGCCGTCTCGCGGCGCCGCTCCGCCGCCGTGCGCGCCTCCGCGGTGGCGAGTCCGCCCACCGCCGCGAGGAGCAGGAGCGTGCCGGCCACCGTGGCGCCGGTGAGCTGCTCGCCGAGGACCGTGACGGCGATGAGCGCCGCGCTCACCGGCTCCAGGAGCATGATCACGGAGACGGTCGCCGCGCGGACCACGGCCGCCCCGGCGAAGTAGAGCGCGTAAGCCAGCGCGGTCGGCACCGCCGCCACGTAGATCAGCAGGCCGACAACCTGCACCGGCTCCACCGTGTGCGGAAGGAGGCCCTCCACCGCCGCCATCGGCAGCAGCCCGACGGAGCCGATCGCGAAGGCCCAGGTCGTCGTGGAGAGGGCGTCGGACGCCCCGCCGTCCCGCCCCAGCCACCGGGTCAGCAGGGTGATCGCCGCGTACCCGGCCGCCGAGGCCAGCGCGAGGACCACTCCCAGCGGCCGGACCTCGCCGGACTCCCCGCCCAGGACGAGGACGGCGAGTCCGGCGAGCGCCCCGCCGACGGCCACCGCTCCGCCGCGCCCGAGCCGTTCGCCCATGGTGAGGCGGGCGCCGAGCGCGATCAGGACGGGCCCGGCGCCCAGCGTGACGACGGTGCCGACGGCGAGCCCTGTCGACTGGACGGCGGCGAAGTAGGCGCTCTGGAAGGCGGTCAGCCCGATGCCGGTTCCGAGGATATGGACGAGCCGCCGTCGGCGCGGTTCCTCGACCGCGGCGGCCCTGCGGGGCCTCAGGGCGAGCGCCCCGAGCAGCAGCACGAGGCCGCCGACGCAGCGCCAGAAGGACAGCGCAGCGGGCCCATGTCGCTGAGCCGGAACATCAGCGAGGCCGCGGCACCGGCCGTGCCCCAGGCGATTCCGGCGACGACGAGATAGAGAAGGCTCCGCCCGACGGCAGGCAACGCCGCCGCGGGCACAGACGCGGAAGGAGACCCGGCCGGGGACGCCACCGCGGACGCGGGTCCAGACGCTGCCGCGGGCGCGGGCGCGAAGGGGGAAAGAGGGGAATCCGACACGTGCTTCTCCGTGTGAAGACGGGTGATGTGGTCGCTCGGCTCCGCGCGCGGGCAGCGACGAACCGCTCGGGGACTGCCCGAGCCCGGTCTTCGTCAGGGAGAGTGGCCTCCGCCCGCGCTAGGCGGCGGGAGGCGGAAGTACGGTCGAATGCATGATCGTCACCCTAGGGGGCGGCCCGGTCGGACGACAACTCGGATACGGGCTCGCTCCGCTCGGACCCCGCCACCGGCCCCGCCGGTGCCGTCTTCGGCGTCGACGACTGGGCGATGAACGCACCGACCAGGACGACGGCACCACCGAGGATCTGCGGGGCCGCGAGATGCTCGCCGAGCAGCACCCAGGCCAGCACGGTGGCGATCACGGCCTCCAGGCAGGCGACGACTCCGGCCACCTGCGGCGAGAGCCTGCGCACCGAGACGATTCCGGTGACGTAGGCGAGGACGGTGGCGATCAGCACGATCCAGCCGAGCAGCAGCCAGGCGGGGACGCCCGTACCGTTCATGTCGGCGTCGCCGGCGAGCACCTGGAAGTCCATCCCCCACGGCCGGGCGACGACGGTGAGGACGAGGGCGCCGACGAGCAGTCCGTACGCGATGACGCCCAGCGGGTCGGCGGGGTCGGACTCGTCGCCGCCCTGGTCGGAGAGGACGAAGTAGCCGACCTGGCAGCAGGCGGCGCCGAGCGCGAGGAGCAGCCCGAGCAGATCGAAGCTCAGCCCCGACCACACCTGCACGACGCAGGCGAGTCCGCCGACGGCGAGCACGACACCGAGCGCGGCGGCGCGCGTCACCGGCCGGCGCTGGACGAAACGGACCCAGCCGAGGACGAGGGCCGGAGCGAGGTACTCGATGAGCAGCGCGACGCCGACCGGGATCCGGGAGATCGCGGCGAAGTAGCAGGCCTGGACGCCCGCGACGGCGAGGAGCCCGAAGCCGGCGAGGAGAGCGGGCTTGCGGCGCAGCAGGTCCCGGTGGCGCCAGGCCACGGGCAGCATGACGAGGGCGGCTCCGGCCACCCGGAGCCACACCACATGGAGCGGGTCGAGGCCCGCCTCGATGAGCGGCTTGGCCGCCACACCTGAACCACCGAATGCGAAGGCCGAGGCCAGGGCGAGTCCCAGGCCGGCGCTTCTCCCCTGAGACGCGTGCATCCGGCCATGATGACAGGACGCCGTCAGGTGCGTAACCCCCGTTACACCTGTTGAGACAGCTCCCCGATCCGGCCGGCCAGGACCAGCGGGTCGACACCCGCCCGGCGCAGCACCTCGACGGCCCTGGAGTCCGGATCCGCGGCGACGGCGGCCAGCAGATCGAGGCCGCGGACGCGTGGATCGCCGCGCAGCGCGGCCCGTTCCCGGGCGCGGGACATCGC
>NZ_JAGGOS010000001.1 GCF_018614205.1 Streptomyces sp. ISL-36
GACCGCGCCCGTCACGCCCACCGCGCCGGCGACGCCGGACGCCGGGGCGACCACCGGGACGCCGTCGCCGACCGCCACGCCCGAGACGCCCGCCACCTCCGAGACGCCCACCGCGCCCTCCGCGCCGGCGGCCCCGGGTACCGGCAAGCACCGTGGCGACGCGGCCCCGGAAGAGACGGGCAATACGGACAACAGCCAGGAAACCGGTCGGCATGCCTCGCCGACTGACGGATCGGCAGCCGGTGAGGGCTCGGCCGATGGTTCGAGCAATACGGGCACCACGGACACAGCGGACACCTCGGGCGAATACACCGTCAAGCCCGGCGACAGTCTCTCCGGGATTGCTCAGGAGAACGAGCTGCCCGGCGGCTGGACCTCCCTCTACGACGCCAACCGCGGGACGGTGGGCGCCGATCCGGATCTCATCCTCCCTGGCCAGAGCCTCGATCTGACGATCGGACTCACCCAGCCCCAGGGGTAGTTCGGGGCCGTATGTCCGGTTCTGCGCAAGTGAGACATGGGTCTCTTCGCCCCAACTGGCATGTCACGTCCGCAAACTTTGCTGACGTCAGCTCTCACCTGCGCAAACACCCCTTCTTCGCATGCGAGTAGGGGTGATTTATCCCCAATGGACGTCTTTGAACTTCCGAGGGGTCTGTGTCTACGGTCGTCACCGCTCGCCACCGCGGGCCCCGTCGACCGGTACGCCGAATCCTGCCGTCGGCCGATGGGAACAGTCGTCGCGTCAGCGCCGAAGGCAGGAGCGGGGGACCCAAGGTAAGTGCCGTCCCCGGCCGTTGAGACAGACGGCCGACGGAACGGCTTGGGGTGAAGCCGCGCGCAAGGTCGCGCGGCCGGGCAGCTCACGCCCGAACCCGACAGCTCACCTCGTAGGCGTCGGTGAGGAGAAGTCCCATGCTGTTTTCCGCCAAGGGTAAACACCGTCGTCCCTCCAAGGCCACCCGCGCCGTCGCTCTCGCCGGTGTCGCCGGTGTCGCCGTCGCCGCCCCCCTGATGACCGCCGGGTCCGCCTCGGCCGCGTCCGCCTCCGAGTGGGACGCCGTCGCCCAGTGCGAGTCCGGTGGCAACTGGTCCATCAACACCGGCAACGGCTTCTACGGCGGCCTGCAGTTCTCGGCCTCCACCTGGGCCGCCTACGGTGGCACCGCGTACGCCTCCACCGCCGACCAGGCCTCGAAGTCGCAGCAGATCGAGATCGCCGAGAAGGTCCTGGCCGGCCAGGGCAAGGGTGCCTGGCCGAGCTGTGGCGTGGGCCTGTCCGGCGCCGCGTACACCGGTGGCGCCGCCGAGAGCGCGCCGCAGCAGAGCGCCCCGCAGCAGCAGGAGCGTCAGGCCGAGCAGCCGACGACCCGCAGCGAGCAGCGCACCGCCCCCAAGGCCGCGCCGAAGACGCCGAAGAAGACCGTCACCACGCCGACCGGCAAGAAGGTCGAGAAGGGTGACGGCGAGTACAAGGTCGTCGCCGGCGACACCCTGAGCAAGATCGCCGCCGCGCACGACGTCAAGGGCGGCTGGGCGAAGCTCTTCGAGCTCAACAAGGACATCGTCGACGACGCCGACCTGATCTACCCGGGCCAGCAGCTTCACCTGAAGTGAGCCCGGCGGCCCGTGTGAGTCCGGCGGCTCCCACGGGTCCCACGACCCTCCCGCGGTGACCCCCCGGCCCGGCATGCCCTTCCCCCGTGCGTGCCGGGCCGGGGTTTCCGCTGTTACCAGTGAGTAGTTCTGGGGTCGTTTGGGCCCAGATGCATGCCCTTGGGTCCTTTTTCGTCCCAGGGGGCGGGCGCCCGGCTGGCCGGAGCGCCGGAGCCGGTTAGGCTCTTGTCGCAAGGCCAAAGCGACCCTGCACCGCGTTCGTCACATCTAGCGTCACATCCCAGAAGGAGATGCTCGTGCCGTCCATCGACGTCGTCGTAGCCCGGGAAATCCTGGACTCCCGAGGCAACCCCACCGTCGAGGTCGAGGTCGGCCTCGACGACGGCAGCACCGGCCGTGCTGCCGTTCCGTCCGGTGCCTCCACCGGAGCGTTCGAGGCCATTGAGCTCCGTGACGGAGACAAGAGCCGCTACATGGGCAAGGGCGTCGAGAAGGCCGTCCTCGCCGTCATCGAGCAGATCGGCCCGGAGCTCGTCGGCTACGACGCCACCGAGCAGCGCCTGATCGACCAGGCGATGTTCGACCTGGACGCCACGGACAACAAGGCCTCGCTCGGCGCCAACGCCATCCTCGGCGTCTCCCTCGCCGTCGCGCACGCCGCCTCCGAGGCCTCCGACCTCCCGCTCTTCCGCTACCTGGGCGGCCCGAACGCGCACCTGCTGCCCGTTCCGATGATGAACATCCTGAACGGCGGCTCGCACGCCGACTCCAACGTGGACATCCAGGAGTTCATGATCGCGCCGATCGGCGCGGAGTCCTTCTCCGAGGCCCTGCGCTGGGGCACCGAGGTCTACCACACCCTCAAGGCCGTCCTGAAGACCAAGGGCCTGTCCACCGGCCTCGGCGACGAGGGCGGTTTCGCCCCGAACCTGGACTCCAACCGCGAGGCGCTCGACCTCATCGTGGAGGCCATCAAGCAGGCCGGCTACGTCCCGGGCAAGGACATCGCGCTGGCGCTCGACGTCGCCGCGTCCGAGTTCTACAAGGACGGCTCGTACGCGTTCGAGGGCAAGTCCCGCTCGGCCGCCGAGATGACCGAGTACTACGAGGAGCTCGTCGCCGCGTACCCGCTGGTCTCCATCGAGGACCCGCTGTTCGAGGACGACTGGGCCGGCTGGAAGGTCCTCACCGACAAGCTGGGCACCAAGGTCCAGATCGTCGGCGACGACCTGTTCGTCACCAACCCGGAGCGCCTGGCCCGCGGCATCGAGGAGGGCGCGGCCAACGCCCTGCTGGTCAAGGTCAACCAGATCGGTTCGCTGACCGAGACCCTGGACGCCGTCGAGCTGGCCCAGCGCAATGGCTTCAAGTGCATGATGTCCCACCGCTCCGGCGAGACCGAGGACGTCACCATCGCCGACCTCGCCGTCGCCACCAACTGCGGCCAGATCAAGACCGGCGCCCCGGCCCGCTCCGAGCGCGTCGCCAAGTACAACCAGCTGCTGCGCATCGAGGAGATCCTCGACGACGCCGCGGTCTACGCCGGCCGCAGCGCCTTCCCGCGCTTCAAGGGCTGACCGCCCCGTCGTACATACGTCCCCGCACTCGGTCCCGTACCGTGTGCGGGGACGTATTGCATGGCGCGACGCAGCGCTGGAGACGACGGGAGGCGGAGGACATGGCCGTGAAGGACCGGGACCGGTTCTCGACCGCGACCCGGATCAGGCTGATCGGCGAGCAGACCGCCGCCCGTGTCTACCGCTCCCAGACCCGCCGTCAGGCCCGCCGCTCCCGGCTCACCGGCCGCGCGGCCTTCCTCGCCCTGGTCGTCTGCTCGCTGGTGGTGGCGCTCGCCTACCCCATGCGGCAGTACGTCTCCCAGCGCGGCGAGATCGCCGACCAGGAGCGCCAGGCCGCGGAGGCCGCCCAACGGGTCGAGGAGCTGCGCGACGAGAAGGCCCGGCTCCAGGACCCGGCGTACATCCGCCGCCTCGCCCGCGAGCACCTGCACTACGTCATGCCGGGCGAGACCGGCTTCACCGTGAACGACCCCGACGCCGAACGCGCCCGGCGCACCGAACAGGGCGCGGCCGACCGCCCCTGGTACTCCGACCTCTGGGACGGCGTCGACCAGGCGGACGCGCGCCGCTGAGGCGGGGGCGCGAGATGATGATTCCGGGACCCGCCGCACCGGCCGGACCCGCCGCACCCGGCGAGCCCGCCGCACCGCCCGGACCCGCCGCACCTGGTGGGCCCTGCGGGCCTCCGGGTCCCCCGGCCCCGGCGGATCCGACCGACCACTGACCGCTCCCGACCGACCGCTCCCGACGAGAAGACAAGACGCACGCATGGAAACGCCCCCTCCGCAGACCGACCGCACCGAGCCGACCGAGGCGGACGTCGCCGCCTTCGAGGCGCAGCTCGGCCGCCCGCCCCGGGGCCTGCGCGCCATCGCGCACCGCTGCCCGTGCGGCAACCCGGACGTCGTCGAGACCGCCCCGCGGCTCCCGGACGGCACCCCGTTCCCCACCACGTACTACCTGACCTGCCCCCGCGCCGCTTCGGCGATCGGCACGCTGGAGGCCAACGGGGTCATGAAGGAGATGCAGGCCCGGCTCGGGACCGACCCCGAGCTGGCCGCCGCCTACCGGGCCGCGCACGAGGACTACATCGCCCGCCGCGACGCCATCGAGGTCCTGGAGGGCTTCCCCAGCGCCGGCGGCATGCCGGACCGGGTCAAGTGCCTGCACGTCCTGGTCGGCCACTCGCTGGCCGCGGGCCCGGGCGTGAACCCGCTGGGCGACGAGGCGATCGCGATGCTGCCGGAGTGGTGGGCCAAGGGGCCGTGCGTGAACCCGTGCGGGGACGAGGAGACGGCGCGATGACCAGGGTCGCGGGCATCGACTGCGGTACGAACTCCATCCGCCTCCTCGTCGCCGACGTCCACCCCGAGACCGGCGAACTGATCGAGCTGGACCGGCGGATGACGATCGTCCGGCTCGGACAGGGCGTCGACAGGACCGGCCGGCTCGCGCCCGAGGCCCTGGAGCGGACCTTCGCGGCCTGCCGCGAGTACGCGGCCGTCATCAAGGAGCTGGGCGCCCAGAAGCTCCGCTTCGTGGCCACCTCCGCCTCGCGCGACGCCGAGAACCGGGACGAGTTCGTCTCCGGGGTCCTGGACATCCTGGGTGTGGAGCCCGAGGTGATCTCGGGCGACCAGGAGGCCGAGTTCTCCTTCACCGGCGCCACCGTCGAACTGCACGGCACCGAGACGTACCTGGTCGTCGACATCGGCGGGGGCTCCACCGAGTTCGTCGTCGGCAACAAGCACGTCGAGGCGGCCCGTTCGGTCGACATCGGCTGCGTACGCCTCACCGAGCGGCACGTGCGCCACGACCCGCCGAGCGCCGAGGAGGTCGCCGCGATCCGCGCCGACATCCGGGCCGCGCTCGACCTGGCCGCCCGGACCGTGCCGATCACCGAGGCCGACACCCTCGTCGGCCTCGCCGGTTCGGTCACGACCGTCGCCGCGATCGCGCTGGGCCTGGAGGAGTACGACTCCGAGCGGATCCACCGCTCCCGGATCTCCTACGACCAGGTCAGCGAGGTCGTCGGCCGGCTGCTCTCCTCGACCCACGACGAGCGCGCCGCGATCCCCGTGATGCACCCCGGACGGGTCGACGTCATCGCCGCGGGTGCGCTGGTGCTGCTGGAGATCATGGAGCGGACCGGGGCCCGGGAGGTCGTCGTCAGCGAGCACGACATCCTCGACGGAATCGCCCTCTCGGTGGCATAACGGGCGCCCCGTGACCCGGCCGCCGAAGCGCCGCCGGGAAAGTTCGTGAAGTTCTTCACAAGGAAAAGAGCCCCGAGAGGGGCTCTGGAGGCTCTTCAGGGGCTCCGGGGCCCCTGTTGGGGCTCTTTCGCAGGTCCGGACGCCCGTTCGCTCGATGTTTCCATCGCGTGAACGGGGCCTGTGGTTCAGCGTTAACTAGCGCTCTCCAGGCCAGTTCAACAGGGGTGAACAACGTTCACCGATACACCGTGGTTCCTTTGCTGCACCATGACCTGGGTCACGTGGGCCGCGGAGTGTAGCAGAGGTCTCCGGAGAGCTTGTGAAGGGGCGCACGAGCGACCCCCCTGAGAGGGGTGGATACTCGATGCATGAGCACCACGGAGCGTCCCAGGATCCTCGTAGTAGGCGGTGGGTACGTAGGCCTGTACGCAGCTCGACGCATCCTCAAGAAGATGCGTTTCGGCGAGGCGACCGTCACGGTCGTCGACCCGCGCTCGTACATGACGTACCAGCCCTTCCTCCCCGAAGCCGCCGCAGGCAGCATCTCGCCGCGCCACGTCGTCGTCCCGCTGCGACGCGTCGTGCGTGGAGCCGAGGTGCTCACCGGTCGCGTCACCAGCATCGACCAGGACCGCAAGGTCGCCACGGTCGCGCCGCTCGTCGGCGAGGCCTACGACCTCCCGTTCGACTACCTGGTCATCGCGATGGGCGCGGTCTCCCGCACCTTCCCGATCCCCGGCCTCGCCGAGCAGGGCATCGGCATGAAGGGCGTGGAGGAGGCCATCGGCCTCCGCAACCACGTCCTGGAGCAGCTGGACAAGGCTGACTCGACGACCGACGAGGAGGTCCGCCGCAAGGCGCTGACCTTCGTCTTCGTGGGCGGCGGCTTCGCCGGCGCGGAGACCATCGGTGAGGTCGAGGACATGGCCCGTGACGCGGCGAAGTACTACACCAACGTGAAGCGCGAGGACATGCGCTTCATCCTGGTCGACGCCGCCGACAAGATCCTTCCCGAGGTGGGCCCGGAGCTGGGCCGCTGGGGCAAGGAGCACCTCGAGGGCCGTGGTGTCGAGATCTACCTCTCGACGTCGATGGACTCCTGCGTCGACGGTCACGTCGTGCTGAAGAACGGCCTGGAGGTCGACTCCAACACGATCGTGTGGACCGCGGGCGTCAAGCCCAACCCGGCGCTGTCCCGCTTCGGCCTCCCGCTCGGCCCGCGCGGCCACGTGGACGCCCAGCCGACCCTCCAGGTCACCGGCACCGACTACATCTGGACCGCGGGCGACAACGCCCAGGTTCCGGACCTCGCCGCCCGCAAGGCCGGCGTGGAGAACGCCTGGTGCCCGCCGAACGCCCAGCACGCGCTGCGTCAGGCGAAGGTCCTCGGCGACAACGTGGTCTCCGGCATGCGGGGCTTCCCGCAGAAGGAGTACAGCCACGCCAACAAGGGCGCGGTCGCGGGCCTCGGTCTGCACAAGGGCGTCGCGATGATCGTCATGGGCAAGATGAAGATCAAGCTCAAGGGCCGTCTCGCCTGGTACATGCACCGTGGCTACCACGGCATGGCCGTGCCGACGTGGAACCGCAAGATCCGTGTCTTCGCCGACTGGACCCTCGCGATGTTCCTCAAGCGTGAGGTCGTCTCCCTCGGTGCGATGGAGACGCCGCGCGAGGAGTTCTACGAGGCCGCCAAGCCCGCCCCGGCGCCCGCCGCCACCAAGGCCCCCGCCGGCCAGGAGAAGGCCAAGGCCTCCTAGTTCCACCGCAGTACCCGCAGTACCCGCAGGAACCGTAGGACTCGCAGTACCCGCAGGACCGTAAATGCCGAAGGGTCGTCCGCCATCCGTGGTGCGGACGGCCCTTCGGCATGTCCGCCCGGGTGTTTTGCCGACTCGTTGCGCGACGGCGGGACTGTATTCGCCTACCGAGGGTGTTTACGTGGTGACGAGCATTTCTGGGGCACGACATCACGGAGGTGTGCACCATGGCCGACGCCGCATTGCGGCTGACCACTCTCGCGGAGGATCTTCTGGGAGCCCCGCTCCCGGTGCGGCTGCGGGCCTGGGACGGCAGCGAATCCGGCCCCGCGGGCGGCCCCGTCCTGATCGTCCGGCAGCGCCGCGCCCTGCGCCGGCTGCTGTGGAAGCCCGGCGAACTGGGCCTCACCCGCGCCTGGGTGGCCGGTGAGATCGACGTCGAGGGCGATCTGTACGAGGTCCTCGACCGGCTCGCCGGACTGATCTGGGAGCGCGACGAGGAGACCAGGAGCGCCCTGGAGGCCGTACGCGACCCGAAGCTGCGCGCCGCGGCCCGCACCCTGCTGAAGCTGGCCGGCCCGCTGCCGCCCCCGCCGCCGCCCGCCGAGGAGATGCGACGGCGCAGCGGCGCCCTGCACACCAAGCGCCGGGACAAGCAGGCGATCAGTCACCACTACGACGTGGGCAACGACTTCTACGAGCTGGTCCTCGGACCCTCGATGGTCTACTCGTGCGCGTACTGGTCCGATTCGGGCGCCGCCGGGACCCTGGAGGACGCCCAGCGCGACAAGCTGGACCTCATCGCCCGCAAGCTGAACCTGAAGGAGGGCGACCGGCTCCTCGACGTCGGCTGCGGCTGGGGATCCATGGCCATCCACGCGGCCCGCGAGTACGGCGCCCATGTCGTCGGCGTCACCCTCTCCCGCGAGCAGGCGGCCTTCGCCCGCAAGCGGATCGCCGAGGAGGGCCTGACCGACCGGATCGAGATCCGCGTCCAGGACTACCGGGACGTCAAGGACGGCCCGTACGACGCGATTTCCTCCATCGGCATGGCCGAACACGTCGGCAAGGTCCGCTACCGCGAGTACGCGGACACCCTGTACGCCCTCCTCAAGCCGGGCGGCCGGCTGCTGAACCACCAGATCTCCCGCCGTCCCGAGCCGGACGAGGAGAAGTACCAGGTCGACGTGTTCATCGACGCCTACGTCTTCCCGGACGGCGAACTGGCCCCGATGGGGCGCACCCTCACCACCCTGGAGGACGCCGGTTTCGAGGTCCGTGACGTGGAGGCCATCCGCGAGCACTACGCGCTGACCCTGCGCCGCTGGGTGGCCAATCTGGAGCGCGACTGGTCACGGGCCGTCCGGATGGTCTCGCCGGGCCGCGCGCGGATCTGGCGGCTCTACATGGCCGCCTCCGCGGTCTCCTTCGAGCGCAACCGGATCGGCGTGAACCAGTTCCTCGCCGTGAAGACGCCCGAAGGGGGCGCGTCCGGGGTGGCGTTGCGCCCACGGGTGTGGAACGAGCGCACGGAGCGTTGATACCTTCGGGCCTTCGGGCTCGTGTGGGCGGGGCGCCGGTACGACCGGTGTCCCGCCCACTTCTCATGGGTCCGATATGTCATGGATATGCCATTCGGACGGAGAATCACCCCCGTGCAACGACCCACCCGCCTCCTTCTCGCCCTGGCCGCCGCCACCGGTCTGCTCGGCCTCGCCGCCGTGCCGGGCAGCGCCACCCCCACCGCTGCCCCCACGGTCGAGGCGGCTGCCGTCACCACCACCGCCACGTTCAACGACCCCGGCGGCGACGCCACGGCGCAGAACCGGGTCCGCGACCACATCCTGAGCCTGATCAACCAGGCCCCGGCGGGCTCGCGGATCTCCGCCGGGCTCTACACCTTCACCGACGACACCGTGACCGACGCCCTGGGCGCCGCCAAGACCCGCGGCGTCGACGTCCGCGTGATCGTCGACCACACCTCCGTGACCATGACCGGCGGCGAGTACGACCGCCTCGTCACCCGCCTCGGCACGGACCGCACCCAGGGATCCTGGGTCCTCGCGTGCCCCGCGGGCCGCGGCTGCATCGGAAGCCGGAAGCTGCCCAGCGACACCGACGGCGCCATCAACCACAACAAGTTTTTCCTGTTCTCCTCCACCGGCGGCGCGAGCGACGTGGTCGTGCAGTCCTCCGCCAACATGACCGGTGTCCAGCGCACCGACCTGTTCAACAACGCCGTCACCATCGTCGACACCGGCCTCTACGGCAGCTACCAGACGTACTTCGGCGACATGGTCACGTACGGCACCTCCACCGGGCTCGACCACTACTACAAGACCCCGATCAACGGCGCGTACAAGACGTACTTCTTCCCCCGCAAGGAGGCCGCGGGCACCTCGTACGACAACGACGCCTCCACCGACACCATCAAGCTGATCCTCGACAAGGTCAGCTGTGCCGGCGGCACCCAGGTGCGCATGGCGGCCAACCTCTTCACCCGTGACGAGGTCGCCAGCGAGCTCGTCGCCCTCAAGAACGCGGGCTGCTCGGTGATCCTCGCCGCCGACGGCTACCCCGGCTCGATGGGCTCCGGCGTCGAGTCGATCATCTCCGGCAAGCTCACCCAGCGGGTCGAGTGCTACGAGGACCGCGGCACCGGCGTCGCCAAGGCCGGCCTCCACTCCAAGTACCTGCTCGTGGAGGGCACGTACGACGGTGTGGCCGGCAAGAAGCTGGTGTGGACGGGCAGCCACAACTACACCTACCCCGCGCTGCGGGCCAACGACGAGACGCTGCTGAAGATCGACAACGCGACGCTCTTCTCCCAGTACAAGGCGAACCACGAGCGGCTGATGAGCTACTGCGCCGGTAGCTGACCCCAGCCACGGCGAAGGGCCGGGTTCCCCACTTCGGGGAGCCCGGCCCTTCGCCGTACGGCTGAGGTCACTCGGCCTTGATCGCGTTCAGCATGTTCAGCCTGGCGGCGCTGCGGGCCGGCCACATCGCGGCCAGCACACCGACCAGACCGGCCAGGACCAGGAAGATCCCGATCCGGTCCCATGGCAGCACCAGCGCGTAGCCCGGCAGGCTGCTCCTGACGGTCTCGCCGAGCGCCCAGCCGAGGAACGCCCCGAGTCCGATGCCGACCACCGCGCCGAACAGCGAGATGACCACCGCCTCCAGACGGACCATCCGCTTCACCCGGCGCCGGTCGAGACCGATCGCCCGCAGCATGCCGATCTCCTGCTGACGCTCGAACACCGACATGGCCAGGGTGTTCACGACTCCGAGGATCGCGATGATCAGGGCCATCGCGAGCAGGCCGTACATGATGTTCAGCATCAGGTTGATCTGGCCGCCGAAGGCGTCACGGATGTCCTTGTGATCCATCACCGTGATCGCGGGATTGTCGCCCAGCGCCTGGACGAGCGCCTTCTCGTGCGCCGCGGACTCGCCGCCGTCCGTCTTCACGTAGATCTGCGGGATGTACGGCATGGCGTCGTGAGCGGTGAGGATCTTCGCATCGAGGACGATCGGCGAGGTGAACTCGCTCTCCTCGTAGATCGCGCCGACCTTCAGGGTGCCCTTCTTCTTGTCGCCGAAGGTGACCGGCAGCGAGTCGCCGACCTTCCAGCCCTGCTCGTCTGCCGTCTCGTCGGCGACCGCGACCTGTCCCTGGCCGAGCGAGGCGAAGGACCCGCCGACCAGGTGGAGGTTCAGGACCTTCTCGATGTCGCCGGGGGTGACGCCGGAGGCGGACGTGAAGTCCCCCTCGATCTCGAGGTAGCCGGCCTGCTGGGGCGACACGGCGGTGACGCCGGGCGTCTTCTCCAGCGCGGTGAGCGCCGTGCCGTCCAGGCCGCCACCCGCGCCGGCGGCCATGGTGATCATGTAGTCGGCCTTGATCTGGTCGACGGTCATCTTGTCCAGGGCCGTGCCGACCGTGACGCCGAGCACCGAAAGACCGGTGACCAGGGTGAGACCGATGGCCAGCGCGGAGGCGGTGGCGCCGGTACGGCGCGGATTGCGGACCGCGTTCTGGCCGGCCAGCTTGCCCGCGACGCCGGAGGCCTTCAGGACGGGGCGCACGAGGGCGATGACCGGGCGGGACAGCAGCGGGATCAGTACGATCACGCCGATGAGGGTGAGGAAGGCGCCCGCGCCGATCAGCATCCGGCCCTCGTCGCCGCCGGAACCGGCACCGGCGATGATCCCCGCCGCGCCGAGGGCGGTGATCGCCGCGCCGATGGAGTTGCGCACGACCAGCGACTTGGTGGTGGCCACCGCGTGGACGCTGCTCATCGCCGCGACCGGCGGGATCTTCGCCGCCCGCCGGCCGGGCAGCCAGGCGGCCAGCATCGTGATCAGGACGCCGACGGCGAACGCGGAGACGACCGGGGTGGCGGTCAGGACCAGCGGCCCCTCCGGCATCTTCATGTCGAAGGCGGCCATGCCCGAGCGCAGCCCCAGGGCGAGCAGCACACCGAGACCGAAGCCGACCGCGGAGGCGACCAGACCGACCACACCGGCCTCGGCCAGCACCGAGCGGGTGATCTGCTTACGCGAGGCACCGACCGCGCGCATCAGCGCCAGTTCCTTGGTGCGCTGCGCGACGAGCATGGTGAAGGTGTTGGAGATCAGGAAGACACCGACGAAGAGCGCGATGCCGGCGAAGCCGAGCAGGAGCTTGTTGAGGCTGCTGAGGCCGGACTCGATCATGCGGGCCTGCTCGTCGGCGAGCGCCTGCCCGGTGCGGGCCTCGGCGTCCTTCCCGACCAGCGGCTGCACCGCGTCGAGGATCTTCGAGGCGTCGGCGCCCCGGTCGGCGCCGACCGTGATCTCCTGGAAGTAACCCGGCTTCAGGTAGAGCCGCTGGGCCGCCTCGGTGTCGAAGAGGATCAGGCTGCCACCGGCGCTCACGGCGCCGTCCTCGGTGGTGAAGACACCCGCGAGGCGGTACTCCTTCACCGGGCCGTTGGTCGCGACCCGTACGGGGTCGCCGACCTTGTAGCCGCCCTTGGCGGCGGTGTCCTCGTCGAGGGCGACCTGTCCGGCCCCGACCGGGCCCGCGCCCTCGGTGAAGTCGTACGCCGGGTCCTTGCCGTCCTTGCCGGGGGCGAAGTTGGTGCCCTTGTTGGACCAGCCGAGACCGATCAGCTTCCCGTCCTTGTCGGGCACCCCGGCGAAGCCGCTGACGCGGCCGGTGGCGGAGGCGACCCCGTCGAGGGCGCCGATCTTCTGCCGGGTCCGCTCGGAGAGGCCGGGGGCCTGCCGGGGGTCGTCGCGGTCCGCCGTCGAGGTGACGGCGACGGCCACGTCGTCGTAGCTCTTGGCCGACTGGTTGCGGAAGGCCTGGGAGAGGGTGTCGGTGAAGACGAGGGTGCCGGAGACGAAGGCCACGCCGAGCATCACGGCGAGCACGGTCATCAGCAGCCTGGCCTTGTGCGCGAGCACGTTGCGCAAGGCGGTACGGAACATGGAGGTGTCCTGGAGTGGGGCCCCTGAGGGGCGAACGTCGAAGGAGGCGGGTCACCGGGGCCGGGGACCCCGGGCGCGTCAGCTCGTGCGGCCCTTGGCGTCGAAGGCCTTCATGCGGTCGAGCACGCCGTCCGCCGTCGGGCTGAGCATCTCGTCGACGATCCGGCCGTCCGCCAGGAAGATCACGCGGTCCGCGTAGGAGGCGGCGACCGGGTCGTGGGTGACCATGACGACGGTCTGCCCCAGCTCGCGCACCGAATTGCGCAGGAAGCCCAGCACCTCCGCGCCCGAGCGCGAGTCCAGGTTTCCGGTCGGCTCGTCGCCGAAGATGATCTCGGGGCGGGAGGCCAGCGCGCGGGCCACGGCGACCCGCTGCTGCTGGCCGCCGGAGAGCTGCGCGGGGCGGTGGCTCAGCCGGCCGGAGAGGCCGATCATGTCGATCACCCGCTCCACCCACTGCTTGTCGGGCCTGCGGCCCGCGATGTCCATCGGCAGCGTGATGTTCTCGAGCGCCGTCAGCGTCGGAAGGAGGTTGAACGCCTGGAAGATGAAGCCGATCTTGTCCCGGCGCAGCTGTGTGAGCTGCTTGTCCTTCAGGGTGCCGAGCTCGGTCTCGCCGATGCGGACCGAGCCGGAGCTGAAGGAGTCCAGGCCGGCGACACAGTGCATCAGGGTCGACTTGCCGGAGCCCGAGGGGCCCATGATCGCGGTGAACTCTCCCTGCCGGAAGTCCACGGTGACCTGGTCCAGGGCGACCACCTGGGTCTCACCCTGTCCGTAGACCTTCGAAAGATCCTGGGCGCGGGCGGCCACCGCGGTGGCGCGGGACACGGTGGGGGTGGTGGTCACGAGGGGACTCCTGTCGGGACGGTGCGTTCGGGAACCACTCCATCGTGTCGAGCGTTGAGGCGCCGGGCGTCCGTCCACATGCCCGTTCCGGGGGCAGCCTGGAGTCGGACCGGGGGGCCCGACCGTCCTCCTGAGGTATGACGGGAGCCCTGAGGCGTCCGTGGGGGTCCGGGCGGCCGGCACGCCGTGGGGGAACGCGTCACGGGTGCGGCGACTTTCCGTCATTCCCAAGTGTGCGTCTTTGCGCCTGCGAGCCCCGTCACACTTCGTCAGATGGGGGCCCCACCTGCACTGACACACCCTCAGGCCTCAATAAAATAAGACAACATCGGGCCTTCGTTCGGCTGAACGGGGGAAGCTCCCCGATAGGCTCATGTGCCGACGCGGAGCCGCGCGCCATGCCCGGATGGTGGAATGCAGACACGGCGAGCTTAAACCTCGCTGGCCTTCGGGCCGTACCGGTTCGAGTCCGGTTCCGGGCACAGCTCCCCCCTGCTCCCCGCCGGGCTTCCTTAACGATCGTGGAAAGATCCTCCCCGAGCACTAGGGAGTTTCTTTTGCTTCCGCATTACTCTTGACGCAAGGCCGCGCAGTGCGGCCATGGAGGAGTGAGATGAGGAGCAGCAACCCGGTCTTCTCGCGACGGGGGTTCAGCCGCGACAACGCCGCCGGCTTCAACGCGCAGCAGCCGCAGGCCGGGGGCCCCGCCGTCGGAACGAGCCCGTATGCCGAGGGCGCGACCAACCCGTACGCGACCAACCCGTACGCCCAGGACACCCAGCTGGGCGCCCCGCCGCAGGCCCGCGGCAATGTGATGACGATCGACGACGTCGTGAGCCGTACGGCCATGACGCTCGGCACGGTGGTGGTCACCGCCGCCCTGTCGTGGGTGCTCCTGCCCGTCGACCAGTCGAACATCGCCAAGTCCTACGGCATCGCCATCGGCGCCGCCCTGGTGGCCTTCGTCCTGGCCATGGTGCAGTCCTTCAAGCGCAAGGCCTCGCCGGCGATCATCCTGGCCTACGCGGCCTTCGAGGGTGTCTTCCTCGGGGTGATCTCCAGCGCGGTCTCGACCTACATCTCTCCCGGTGTGGTCGCCCAGGCGGTGCTCGGCACGATGGCGGTCTTCGCCGGTGTGCTCATCGCCTACAAGATGCGCTGGATCCGTGTCACCCGCCGTTTCTACGGCTTCGTGATGGCGGCCGCGATCGGCTTCATCCTGCTGATGGCGGTCAACGCGCTGTTCTCGCTCTTCGACGGCGCCGGTGACGGTCTGGGCTTCCGCAGCGGTGGCCTCGGCATCCTCTTCGGCGTGATCGGCATCATCCTGGGTGCCTGCTTCCTCGCCCTCGACTTCAAGCAGGTCGAGGACGGCGTCACCTACGGCGCCCCGCGCGAGGAGTCCTGGCTGGCGGCCTTCGGCCTCACCCTGACCCTGGTGTGGATCTACCTGGAGATGCTGCGTCTGCTGTCGATCCTGCAGGGCGACGACTGACGCTTCACCCGTACGTGAGGAAGGGCCCGCCGGCTTCGTGTCGGCGGGCCCTTCCGCGTCACCGGGGTGAGTCGGTCGACAGGCATGTCGCCACGTCCGGCCCGTGCGGTGGGACGTGGGGCCCGCCGCGGCGGACCCCACGGAGGTCAGAGCAGCCGGCGGGCCGCTCGGCGGAGGTCGTACTCGTGGATGATCGCCTTCGCGTGGCCGTACGAGAGCTCGTGTTCGCCCCGGAGCCAGCTGACCTTCTCCTCGAAGCGGACGAGGGAGGGGCCTTCCTCGACGGTGCGGAGCCAGTCGGAGACTTCACGACCGGTGCAATGGGGGATACGGGCGAGCAGATTGCGGTGGGTCTCTTCGGAGAAGACGTGGGACATTCGGCGCCTCCGGACGCGTATTGCCGTGTGCTCCTTCCCGTCACCGTGCCCGAGCGCGGGCCCGTTGGCAACAGTCCCCGGACGGCGCATAGGGTCGCGGAGTGCTTGATACGAGTGAACTGACCGCCGCCGTCGAGCGGTTCGCCGACCGCCTCAGGGCCGCCCCGCAGAGCCGCCTCCAGCGCGGCGCCGCCGCCGAAGGACTGGCGCTGGCAAGGGAATTGGCACTTCGGGCGCAGCGGATCGAGGAGCCGGAGGGGTCCGCGCGGATCATGCCGGACGCCGGTGTCTTCACGGTCGCCGACCAACTTGTGGTCGCAGGAAACGATCTGGCGGAGATTCTGCGAACGGCCCCGGCGGGCTCCCGGGAACGGGAACTGGGCGAGGCCGTGGATCTCGTACGGGAGGCGGCGGGGCGGGCGGGTCTGTAGCCCGGGGGGCCGGTCTTGAGGGCCTGTCGCCGGGACTGCCTCCAAGGGCTTGGCCCTTGGGTCCCCGGGCCGGGGGCCGGTGCGGCGGCCCGTGAAGGCCGCTCACGGGGTCAGAGAGACGCGATCACGCGGTCGGCGAGGATGTAGACGCTCCCGTCCTCCGCGTCCCCGCAGGAGAACGTCAGGGCGTACGCGCCCGAGACACCCGAACCGCCCAGCAGGACCGGCGCGTGGCCGGCGCGCAGAGCCTCCGCGAGACGCTCCGCGGTCTCCCGGTGACCCGGCGTCATGCAGAGCGTGGTGCCGTCGGCGAAGACGTACACGTCGAGCGTGCCGAGCGGGCCGGGGCGTACGTCGGTCAGCGCCGTCCGCGTCTCGGCGAGGTCCTCCAGGCGCGCCACCGTGCGCTCATGGTCGGTGACGACGGGTGTCTGGACCGGGACGAAGTCCGGGTGCGACGGGTGCCGGCGGCGGGCCGCCGCGAGCTCCGGGGAGTCCTCGGCGTACTCGGTCAACTCCGGCAACTCGTCCAGGACGCTGTCGGTGCCGACGCCGTCCAGCGCGGCGGCCTCGGCCTCCATCGCCTCCAGGGCCATGGCCTCCAGACCCGCGAAGTCGGCCTGGCGCGGCACGAAGTACGGACCGTCCTCGGCCGGCCCGGCCAGGCCGCCGAGCGCGGACGGGGCGTCGGCGGCGTCCCGGGCCTCCTGCGCCGCCCAGAAGGCCCGCGCCTCGGCGAGCTCGCGCTCGCGCTCCTCGGCCAGCGCCTCGGCGACGGCGGCGCGTATCTCGGCGGCCGGAGTCTGGCGGGCCTGAGGGACGGACACCCCGTGCGCGACAGCCAGTTCGCTACGGAGAGCGGTGACCTGCTTACGGAGACCGTGGGCAGCGTGCAGGGCGGCGGCGCCCACGGCCGTGGCGGCGGCCGTGGTCACCAGCAGGGCAAGAGACATGGCGCTCACTGACGTACTCCCGATTCCGAGTCGATCCCCCGACTTCCTACATCAGCTTGTCCTGGGAGTGCGCGTCCTGTCAGTGCATTACGTCACGAAATGGACAGGTATTTGTGCCGGGTGTTTAGTCCTGGAACTGCCGTGACCTGGGGGAACGGTCTCCCTAGGGATGTAGGTCACATCCTGGGGGAGATTCGGTCACGGCTCGGACGCGGGACGGTTGGGATCCGCGTCAGAAGTCCATGGGAGCGCTGCCGCTACGGCTCAGCTCAGCCGCTCGGTTCTTCGGTCGCGCTGAGCTTCGCCACCGCTGCGGGCAGGTGCCGCCCTCGTTCCTCGGGCGACCCCTACCCTCCGCTACGGCTCAGCTCAGCCGCTCGGTTCTTCGGTCGCGCTGAGCTTCGCCACCGCTGCGGGCAGGTGCCGCCCTCGTTCCTCGGGCGACCCCTACCCTCCGCTACGGCTCAGCTCAGCCGCTCGATGACCATGGCCATGCCCTGGCCGCCGCCGACGCACATGGTCTCCAGGCCGAACTGCTTGTCGTGGAACTGCAGGCTGTTGATGAGCGTGCCGGTGATGCGGGCGCCGGTCATGCCGAAGGGGTGGCCGACGGCGATGGCGCCGCCGTTGACGTTCACCTTGTCCAGGTCCAGACCCAGCTCCTGGTAGGACGGGATGACCTGCGCGGCGAAGGCCTCGTTGATCTCGGCCAGATCGATGTCGCCGATCGTCAGGCCGGCGCGCTGGAGGGCCTGCTTGGAGGCCTCGACCGGGCCGAGGCCCATGATCTCCGGGGAGAGACCCGAGACGCCGGTCGACACGATCCGGGCGAGCGGGGTCAGACCCAGCTCGCGCGCCTTCGTGTCCGACATGATCACGAGCGCGGCCGCACCGTCGTTGAGCGGGCAGCAGTTGGCCGCGGTGACCAGACCGTCGGGGCGGAAGACCGGCTTGAGACCCTCGACGCCCTCCAGGGTGACGCCGGCGCGCGGGCCGTCGTCGGCGGAGACGATGGTGCCGTCCGGGGTCGTCACCGGGGTGATCTCGCGCTCCCAGAAGCCGTTCTTGATGGCCTGCTCGGCGAGGTTCTGCGACCGTACGCCGAACTCGTCCATCTCCCGGCGGCTGATGCCCTTGAGGCGCGCCAGGTTCTCGGCGGTCTGACCCATGGCGATGTACGCGTCGGGCACCAGGCCGTCCTCGCGCGGGTCGTGCCAGGTGGAGCCCTCGGAGGCGGCGACGGCGGCGGTGCGCGCCTCGGCCTCGGCGAAGAACGGGTTGTGCGTGTCCGGCAGCGAGTCGGAGTTGCCCTTCGCGAAGCGGGAGACCATCTCGACACCGGCCGAGATGAAGACGTCGCCCTCGCCGGCCTTGATCGCGTGCAGCGCCATGCGGGAGGTCTGCAGCGAGGAGGAGCAGTAGCGGGTGATCGTGCAGCCGGGGAGGTGGTCCATCCCCATCTGCACGGCGACGATACGGCCCAGGTTGTTGCCCTGCTCGCCACCGGGGAGGCCGCAGCCGAGCATCAGGTCGTCGATGTCGCGCGGGTCGAGCTCGGGGACCTTGGCCAGCGCGGCCTGGACGATGGTCGCGGTGAGGTCGTCCGGGCGCAGGTCCTTCAGGGAGCCCTTGAAGGCCCGGCCGATGGGGGAGCGGGCGGTCGAGACGATGACGGCTTCGGGCATCACGGCTCCATGAGGGGTGTGCGGTGCGATTCTGGCAGGACTGAAGGGGAAGTTACCCGTACGTATCGCGGTGGTCACCGGCCTGACGGTGTGATGCGGGACTCTTTTCTAAGCGAGCGCTCAGTTGGGTAAGCGTTGCGGCCGACGTCGCGGTCTGCGTCGCGGCCCACGTCGGGGCCGTACTCCCGACGGTACGTCGCCGCCGTACCTCACGGGCGCGGCGAGTCCGCCGAGGACGACGGCGCCGGGTCCGGGGTGGTGGCCGCCGCCTCCGGAAGGCGCCGACGGCGCCGGTGCTTGAGCAGAGCCCACGGCGCCCGCGCGCCCGTGACCTCCGTACCCGCTTCCTTCACCGCCTCCGCCGCGGCCTTCGCCACCGGCAGCATGTTCTCGTGGCGGTCCGGCTCCAGGCGGTCCGTCTCCGGCCACACGCCCAGCACCGCGCACACCGTCGGCAGCACCGCCATCGCCGCCGTCGCGTACCCCTCCGCCGACGGGTGGTAGTTGTCCGCCCCGAACATCTCCCGCGGGTTCGCCGCGAACTCGGGCCCCAGCAGGTCGCCCAGCGACACCGTCCGCCCGCCCTGCTCCACCACCACGATCGTCTGCGCCGCCGCCAGCTGCCGCGACACCCGCCGCGCCAGCCACCGCAGCGGCTGGTACACCGGCTCGATCGTCCCCAGGTCCGGACAGGTCCCCACGACCACCTCGGCCCCCGCCGTCCGCAGCCGCCGCACCGCCGCCGCCAGATACCGCACCGACTCCGTCGGCGACATCCGGTGCGTCACGTCGTTCGCGCCGATCATGATCACGCACGCGTCCGGCGGCCCCGCCGGAGCCGTCAGCAGCAACGACACCTGGCGCTCCAGATCGTCCGACCGCGCACCGGGCAGCGCCACGTTCCGCAGGATCACCGGACGCTCGGCCACCGCCGCCAGCCCCGAGGCCAGCAGCGCTCCGGGCGTCTGACCCGCGCGGCGCACTCCCTGGCCCGCCGCCGTCGAATCACCCAGAAGGGCCAGCCGAAGGGGAGCCGTGGCAGGATCGGAGGCAGGACCCGTGCCACGCTCCGACGTGGCGAACGAGCGGCCGTACAGCCCCTCCGCCCCCGGGGGCAGCGGTGCCGCCCCGCCCCCCACCGACCTCTTCGCCAGCTGCACCTCGGCCAGGAGCACACCCACCGCAGCCACCCCGAGCAGCCCGATGCTCCCGCCTCCGTACGCCGCGCCCGCCGCGATCCGCCGTGCCACCCTCGCCCTCGACATGTGGGCAGTCACCTCCTTCAAGCCGTTCAGGATCTAACTGCCCCGTAACCCGCTCCGACTACGCATACGCTGGCTTCACCATTACGGAGACCCCGGAGATTACGGTGCAATTCCACGACTCGATGATCAGCCTCGTCGGCAACACCCCGCTGGTGAAGCTCAACAATGTCACCGCGGGCATCCAGGCGACCGTCCTGGCCAAGGTCGAGTACTTCAACCCGGGCGGCTCGGTCAAGGACCGCATCGCCGTCCGCATGATCGAAGCGGCCGAGGAGAGCGGTGCTCTCAAGCCCGGCGGCACCATCGTCGAGCCCACGTCCGGCAACACGGGCGTCGGCCTCGCGATCGTGGCCCAGCAGAAGGGCTACAAGTGCATCTTCGTCTGCCCCGACAAGGTGTCCACGGACAAGATCAACGTGCTGCGGGCGTACGGCGCCGAGGTCGTCGTCTGCCCGACCGCCGTCGACCCCGAGCACCCCGACTCGTACTACAACGTCTCGGACCGGCTCGTCCGTGAGACCCCCGGCGCCTGGAAGCCCGACCAGTACTCGAACCCGAACAACCCCCGTTCGCACTACGAGACCACCGGCCCCGAGCTCTGGGAGCAGACGGACGGGAAGATCACCCACTTCGTCGCCGGCGTCGGCACCGGCGGCACCATCTCCGGCACCGGCCGGTACCTGAAGGAGGCCAGCGGCGGCGCGGTCCAGATCATCGGCGCCGACCCCGAGGGCTCGGTCTACTCCGGCGGCTCCGGCCGGCCGTACCTCGTCGAGGGCGTCGGCGAGGACTTCTGGCCCACCGCCTACGACGCGACCGTCACCGACCGGATCGTCGCCGTCTCCGACAAGGACTCCTTCCAGATGACCCGCCGCCTCGCCAAGGAGGAGGGCCTGCTGGTCGGCGGCTCCTGCGGCATGGCGGTCGTCGCCGCCCTGGAGGTCGCCCGGGAGGTCGGCCCCGACGACATCGTGGTGGTCCTGCTGCCCGACTCCGGCCGCGGCTACCTCTCCAAGATCTTCAACGACGAGTGGATGGCCGACTACGGCTTCCTGGAGGACACCTCCTCCGCCAACGTCGCCGATGTCCTGCGCCACAAGGAGGGCGGCCTGCCCTCGCTCGTCCACATGCACCCCGAGGAGACGGTCGGTCAGGCCATCGAGGTGCTGCGGGAGTACGGCGTCTCCCAGATGCCGATCGTCAAGCCGGGCGCCGGACACCCCGACGTCATGGCCGCCGAGGTCGTCGGCTCGGTCGTCGAACGCGAGCTCCTCGACGCGCTGTTCACTCAGCGGGCCTCCCTGGAGGACCCGCTGGAGCGCCACATGAGCGCGCCGCTGCCGCAGGTCGGCTCCGGCGAGCCGGTCGCCGACCTGATGTCCGTGCTGGGCGCTGCGGACGCGGCGATCGTGCTGGTCGAGGGCAAGCCGACCGGTGTGGTGAGCCGTCAGGACCTGCTCGCCTTCCTCGCGGGCGGCGGTGCCAAGGGCGTCACGAAGTAGCCCGCCTCCGGTTCGCTCGGGGGCTGTTCGGGCGTTCGCGCAAACGGTACGAGCGCGACACGTAGCCGCAGCACCCGCTTAACACGGGTCCGGCACATTGGTCGTTGTCGGCGTCAAGGACAACGGAGCGGCTCCCGGACCTCCTACAGACGCCGCGGACGCGGAGACCGGCCCTGACCCGGGCCCGTGTCCCCCGCGGGGACCGCCGTCGTCCCGCCCCCCAGCGATGGGGGTGCGGCGGTCCCCGCGTATTTTTTTGCGGCTCGGTTCGCCTCCGGGCGCCTTGTGCGGGCGTCGACGGTCGATCGTGCTCGGTCCCTCGTTCCTCGGGACCTGTGCGCGTTCTCCCTTTCGACGCCCGCGGCGCCCTTCGGCTCACTCGCCAGGCTTGGGGGGACCGAGACGGGCGCGCCGGTCTAGAAGCCGTTGTTGTCGTCGTTGCCGTCGCTGTCCGCAGGGCGATGCGGCAGGCGGCCCCGGAAGGCGTGGACGGCGTTGACGCCGACGATGCCGAGCCAGGTCACGATCAGGCCCTCCAGATGCGCCTGGTGGGCCGCGATGGCCGACAGGGGGACGGCGACGATCAGGGAGATGATCCCGAAGCCGAACCGCTCACCGAAGCCCTCGGCTGCCGGAGCCCGCTCGCCCCGGGCCACCGCGACCCGCTGCTCGGCCAGCCGGCGCCGTACCCGGCGGTCGACGGAGGCGTCCAGGCTCTGTTCCACCTTGCCGAGGAAGGACTCGATCAGGGCGGACTCGTACTCCGTGCCCAGCTCGCGGCGGGCGTGCAGCGTGGCGTCGAGCTCGTTCTTCAGCTCGTCCGTGCGGGCGGAATCGCGGGTGTCCATACTCGCCACCGTAGGGAGCGCCGGACCCGTACGTCAGTGGGGCTATCCCCCGTTTCCTTGCCCTGCTGCATATCTTCATGCAGAGTTCGAGGTGGATGAATAAGCAGAAGGGGGACGGCGTGAGCGACAGCCCGGCCGGACGGCTGCAGGCGCTCTTCGAAGGGCACCGGCTGACACCGACACAGCGGCGGATCGCGCACTGCATGGTGCGGCGGGCCGGCGACGTGCCGTTCCTGTCCAGTGTGGAGCTGGCCGAGCTCGCCGGCGTGAGCCAGCCCTCCGTCACCCGCTTCGCCGTCGCCCTCGGCTTCGACGGCTACCCCGCGCTCCGCCGCCATCTGCGCGAGGTCGCGCCCGCCGCGCAGGCGGCGGGCGGCAGCGAGCACAACGAGTACCAGCAGGCCGTCCTCGCCGAGATCGAGAACCTCCGCCACCTCGCCGAGCTGCTCGCCGACCCCGCGCCCGTCGAGCGCGCCGGGCGGCTGCTCGCCGCCTCCCGGCCGCTGCTCGTGCTCGGATTGCGGGCCGCCTCCTCGCAGGCGCGCGGCTTCGCGTACTTCGCCGCCAAGGTCCACCCCGACGTCCGCCTCCTCGACGAGGGCGGGTCGATGCTCACCGACCGCGTCGACGCGGCCGTACGGGCCGGGGCCACGGCCCTGCTCTGCTTCGCGCTGCCCCGCCACCCCAGAGAGGTCGTGGAGGCCCTGGAGTACGCGCGGGCGGCCGGACTGACCGTGGTGACGGTCGCCGAATCGGCGTTCGCCCCCGTCGCCGCCCACAGCGACCTGCTGATCCCGGCGGCCGTCGGCACCGGCCTCGCCTTCGACACGGCCTGCGCGCCCATGCTGCTCGGCCGGGTCCTCCTGGAGGCGATGGCGGACGAACTGCCCGAGGCACAGGCGCGGCTCGAGGCGTTCGACACGAAGGCGGCCGTGCGCGGCCTGTTCGTGGAGTAGGCCGCGCACCGCGGCGGGTCAGACCTCCAGTTCCGACTCGATCCTCTTCAACTGGTGGCGGGCCATCGCCAGGTTCGCCCGCTCCTTGTCCAGGGCCAGGTACAGGAACAGACCGTTCGTACCGCGCCCTTTGAGCAGCCGGATCAGGTGGTACTGACCGCCGAGCGTGATCAGGATGTCCTCGATCTCGTCGCTGAGGCCGAGCATCTCCATCGCCCGGACCTTCGCGCGGACCACGTCCGTGTTGCCGGCGGCCGCCACGTTGAGGTCGAGCTCCTTGCTGCCTCCGATGGTGCCGAGGGCCATGCCGCTGGTGTAGTCGACCAGCGCGGCGCCGATGGCGCCGTCGATCGCGGTGGCTTCCTTGAGGGCGGTCTCGGTGTTCGCCATGGGTGTCGCACTTCCTTGTCGTGAGTGGCTCTCGTGAGCTCTCGTGAACAGCTCTTGTGAGTGGCTTGCGTGGGGCGTGTCCGGGTCGGTCCAGGTCTCTGTCAGTCCAGGTCCCTGCGTTCCAGCGCCCCGTCGACGAGCTCCCCTATCCGGGCGCTGGACCGCCGGGCCTCCAGGTGGAGCCGCCCGACGTTGATCCGGGGCTCCGCGAGCAGCGTCAGAACGGCCGAGCCGCCCGCCGCGTACGTGGCGACATAGCCGTGCTCGCCGCGCACCAGCAGTTCGCGGAAGCCGCCCTGTCCGGTGGATTCGGTCAGCCGCTGTCCGACGCCCAGCGCGGCCGCGGTCAGCGCCGCGACGCTCTCCGCCTCGCTGTCGACGGCGTCCCGCGCGAGCACCAGGCCGTCCGCGCTCGCCGCCAGCGCCCCGGTGAGCTGCGGCAGTCGGGCCCGCAGCCGTCTCAGCTCGCCGAGTACCTCGGCCTCTGCCGACATCAGTTGTCTCCTCTCGGCGCGCATGCGCAGGGCACGCCTCATCACAGGCTTGCCTCCAGGGCGTCTCGGAGCCGGCGCAGCAGGGCGATGTCCGGATCCGCGGCGACCTCGCCGACCCAGGAGGGCACGGCCCGCGGGGCTGCCGGTACGGGTTCGAGCGGGGTCTCGACGAGGCCGGCGGCCGCGAGGCGGCGCACGTCGAGCAGGGTGTGGAAGGCGGGGCGGCCGAGCCGCCGCGCGATGTCCGCCGGGGTGCGGACCCCGTCGGCGGCGGCCAGCAGCACACGTTGGCGCGGGGTCACGCTCTGGCCGGGAGCGGCGGGGCGGGGCAGCACCGGGGCGGTGTCCACGGCCCCGTACGGCCATACGCTGTCGAGCAGTTCACGGCGGCGTACGGTCTCGCGCTCGACGGCCTCGGTGGAGACCGGCCGCACCGTGCCGAGCCAGTGGCCGACGCCGTAACGGAAGCGGGTCGGGCCGCTCGCGGGCGCGAGGGCGAAGAACGCCGCGTCGAAGACGGCCCCGAGATGGCAGATCTCCAGCTCGCCGTCGCGCAGCCGGCCGCTGTCGACCAGGAACCGGCCGACCTCGCGGCGCGCCCCGGCCCGGTCGACGGCCTCGTCCCACCCCTCGCGGGGCAGGCGTCCGCCGGCGGTCAGGAGGACGTCGAGGCCGGGGGCGGCGGGGCTCTCGGCGTGCACCACACGGCCGTCGACGAGGTAGAGCGTGCCGTGGTCGCGCAGCAGGGCGCCGGTCGCGCACTCGGCGGCGAGGCGGCCGAGCATGGGGGAGACGGTCATCCGAGGACCAGCTTCTCGGCGAGCTCGCGCAGCCGGATCCGGGCGAGAGCGAGGTTGCCCCGGTCGCGGTCGAGCCACAGGTGGAGGAAGACGCTGCTGTCGAAGGCCGTCTCGACGAAGCGGAGGATGTGGTACCCGCCGCGGGTGGTGACGATGACGTCCTCGACGGGCGGCCCCTCGAATCCCTCGACGGCCGGCCCCTGCCCCTCGGGCGGTCCGTCGGACAGGGCGCCCCCGGATGAGGCGCCCCCGCGTAACGCGCCCCCGGACAGGGCGCCCCCGGGTAACGCGCCCTCGCGTGACGCGGCCCCGTGCGGCGCGCCGGGTGCGCTGTCGCGCGCGAAGGAGTCGTACTCCGCCGCCGCGCGCGCCAGTTCGGCCGTCTCCGCGGCGGTCGTCTCGTGGTCGCCGACCGGCGAGTCACCCGCCGTGCCGAGGGCGAGCCCGCTGGTCCAGTCGACCAGGGAGGCACCCCGCGCGCCCGGCAAGCTCATGGCTTCCAGCAGGCACTCGTCGATTCCGGGCACGCGGGTTCCCCTCCCGATGCGGCGTGCGGCTACGGCAGTGACCGTGACGTTACTCAACGTTCCGGTCCGGGGCAGGAGTTCTGGCATTTTCCACCGGAACATGCCCGGGGCTTGCCTGAATTCGACCCTCGGGAGGTCAGCCTTCCTGCCGGACCCGCAGGACGATCTTGTTGACGATCCACAGCCCGATCCCGATGGCGAGCAGGACGCCGGCCCGGATGTACACGTCCGCCGAGCGGTCCGCGAGCGGGCTGGCCAGGATCAGCGCGGTGATCGCGCCGAGGACGGGAAGCACCGTCGGCGTACGGAAGTGCGCGTGGTCCACCCGGTCCTTGCGCAGCACCAGGACGGCGACGTTGACCACGGCGAACACGCAGAGCAGCAGGAAGGCGGTGGTGTCGCCGAGGCCCTCGATCTCACCCGTGGACACCAGGCCGATCGCGAGCAGGGTGACGAAGACGATCCCGGTGAGGGGCGTACGGCGGTTCCTGAGGACCTTGCCCATCGCACGCGGCAGGACCCGCTCGTTGGCGAGGCCGTAGCAGAGCCGGGAGGCCATCATGATGTTGATGAGGGCCGAGTTGGTGACCGCGAACAGGGCGATCAGCGCGAAGAGTTTCGGCGGGAAGTCGACCCCGCCGGCCTTCACCACCTCCAGGAGCGGTCCGCTGGACTTCTCCAGGGTCCCGTGGTCCACGAGCAGCGAGGAGACGAGGGCCACCAGGACGTAGATGGTGCCGGTGACGGCGACCCCGGTGAAGATGGCCCGGGGGAAGGTGCGGACCGGATCCTGGGTCTCCTCCGCCATGTTGACCGAGTCCTCGAAGCCGACGAAGGCGAAGAAGCCGAGCGCGGTGGCGCCCAGCACGCTGGTCATCAGGGCGTATCCGCTGCCGGACGCCTCGAACTCGCCCAGCCGGGAGGGCTCCCCGTCGCCCGACAGGACGGCCCAGGCGCCGATCGCGAGGATGATGAGCAGGCCGGTCAGCTCGACCAGGGTGAGGACGACGTTGGTCTTCACGGACTCCGAGACTCCGCGCAGCGCGAGGCAGGCGAGGGCGACGATGAAGGCGATGGCGATGAGGGTGGGCGGGATCGCGTCCGTGAACTCCTGGAAGTAGTCCCCGCTGAAGGCGCGGGCCGCCGCGCTCGCGGACGAGAGCCCCGAGCACATCACCATGAACGCCACGATGAAGGTGAGGAAGGGGACCTTGAACGCCTTCTGCGTGTAGAGCGCGGCGCCCGCCGCCTTCGGGTACTTCCCGACGAGCTCGACGTACGACGCGGCGGTCAGCAGCGCGACGACGAAACCGATCACGAACGGCAGCCAGAGCGCGCCGCCGACCTTGCCCGCGACCTTGCCGGTGGTCGCGTAGATGCCGGTGCCCAGGATGTCGCCGATGACGAAGAGGATCAGCAGCTTCGGCCCGATGGCGCGTTTGAGCGGGGGCTGGGAGGGCTCGGTGGGTTCGGTGGTGGACGCGGATGTGGCCATGGGGACCCCTTTCCCGTTTGCCGATGGGAAGGTCCCTGCCCCGCGGGCGTCGGGCTGATGCCCACGGCGCTGTCACTCGTACGTCCGGTCGGCGTACGCGGTCAGCCCCGGCGCTCCACCGAGGCGGCCACGTCGTCCAGGTCCCTGGCGAGGGCCCGGCTCACGGCCTTGGCGCCGAGGCCGCTGACGAGCCTGGCCAGCGGGCCCATGGAGCGGCCGGCGGAGGGGCTCGCCGAGAACGTCATCCGTACCGTCGTCGCCCCGGCCCCGTCGGGGCGCAGCGCGATCTCCGAGACGTAGCGCATGCCGTGGGAGTCGGCCACCGTCACATAGCGGTCGGGCGGCTCGCTCTCGGTCACGGTCATCTCCTCCGTGGCCTCCTTGCCGAGCATCTTCCGCGTCTCGCGCCAGCGGGTGCCGACCCCGAAGACGCCCTCCGTGAGCACCTCGACCCGGCTCACCCCGCTGAGCACCCGCTCCATGTCCTTCAGGTCGGTCAGCGTCTCCCAGACCGGCCCGGGGGACGCCTGGATCCGGCGTTCGACGACGACGCTCTTGGTGGCCATGGCTCCACGGAACCACCGGGACGTCACTCCAGCAACGCGTCGGGCCGCTCCCCGCCGGACTCGGCGACGATCTCGTCGAGGGTCTGGGGCCTGCGGACCGTCGCGAAGGAGACCGCGCCGGCGTCGGTGACGGTGAAGCCGTGGACTCCGGGCCGGGGCAGGCTGTTGTACGCGTAGTGGTGGGCGAAGTAGTACGCGCCGGTGTCCGGTACGGCGATGATGTCGTCCGGCCGGAGCAGCGGCAGCGCCCGGGCGGTGGCGAGCATGTCGCCCGCGAAGCAGGCGGGCCCTGCCACGTCCTGGACGACGTCCTGCGGGATCTCCGGCCCGGTGCGGGGCAGCCCGGCCCCGTCGTAGGCGAGGACGCGCAGCGGCCAGGAGTCGGGGGCGTAGACGGTACGGGTGGCCACCTGCACGCCCGCGTGGGTGACGGCGATGGGGCGGGCGCCGGAGGTCTTCGTGTACTCCACGCGGGCCAGGATCGTGCCGTGCTTGGCGAGCAGCGAGCGGCCGAACTCGGTGACGAGGCCGTAGCGCCCGTCGAAGAGCCCCGGAGCGGTCGCGGCGAGCAGCTCGGCGTACTCCGCGTAGGTGGGCGTCTCCTCGTCGGAGACGAAGTTCACCGGCAGTCCGCCGCCGATGTCGATCGTGTCGACCTGCTGCCGGCCTGCCTTGGTGTTGATCTCCTCGGCGAGCGCGTGGGCGGCGGCGACGCCTTCGGCCATCAGGGCGAGCGGGATGCCCTGGGAGCCGGTGTGGGTGTGCAGCCTGCGCATCCACGGCCGGTCGAGGTAGGCCTGGACGACGGCCTCGCGGGCGCCCTCGTCGCGCAGTCCGACGCCGAACTTGGAGGTGGCGGTCGCGGTGGACAGGGCGCCGATCGTGCCCGCCCCGATCTGCGGGTTCACCCGCAGGCCGATCGGGCTGGCGGTCGGCGCGGAGGCGACCAGCGTGTCGATCCTGGCGAGCTCCTGGAGGTTGTCGGCGTTGACGGCGATCCCGAGGGCCAGGGCCCGGCGCAGCTCGGCGGCGGTCTTGGCGGGGGAGTCGAGCACGGTGCGGGACGGGGGGAGGCCGGCCGCCCGGGCGAGGGCCAGCTCGCCCGGGCTCGCGACCTCGACGCCGAGCCCGCAGGCGTACAGCAGGCGCAGGACGGGCACGAGGGGGGCGGCCTTCACGGCGAAGGCGTGCAGGACGGGGGCGTCGGTGACGGCGGCGAAGGCGGAGACGAGGGCGGCGGCGGAGGCGCGGATGCCGGCGGTGTCGAGGAGGGCGACGACGGGTTCGGCGGGGGAGAGGAGGCCTTGCTCGACGGCGGCCCGGACGGCTCGATCGCGGCGGTTGGAAGCCATGTGTCCATCCCATCACCGGCACGGGTGCAGCCGCAGCTGTTGACTACAACTATTCATCAGGCCAGGATGTGAATATCTACATCACATCGTCACGTCGTCATGGCGTCACATCGGAGAAGTTGCCGGAGGAGGCACCCCCATGTCAGGACCCCGCCCCGTACGGGCCCCGCGCGGTACGGAACTGAGTGCCCTGGGATGGCAGCAGGAGGCCGCCCTCCGCATGCTGCAGAACAACCTCGACCCCGAGGTCGCCGAACACCCCGACAAGCTCGTCGTCTACGGCGGCACCGGCAAGGCCGCCCGCGACTGGCGCTCCTTCGACGCCATGGTCCGCACCCTGCGCACCCTGAAGCAGGACGAGACGATGCTCGTCCAGTCCGGCCGCCCGGTCGGCGTCATGCAGACGCACGAGTGGGCGCCGCGCGTGCTCATCGCCAACTCCAACCTGGTCGGCGACTGGGCCAACTGGGAGGAGTTCCGCCGCCTGGAGCAGCTGGGTCTCACCATGTACGGCCAGATGACGGCCGGCTCCTGGATCTACATCGGCACGCAGGGCATTCTCCAGGGCACCTACGAGACCTTCGCCGCCGTCGCGGCCAAGAAGTTCGGCGGCACCCTGGCGGGGACGATCACCCTCACCGCCGGCCTCGGCGGCATGGGCGGCGCCCAGCCGCTCGCCGTGACGATGAACGACGGCGTCGCGATCTGCATCGACGTCGACCCGCGCGCGATCGAGCGCCGTATCGAGCACCGCTACCTCGACGTCAAGGCCGACAACCTCGCCCACGCCCTCGCGCTGGCCGTCGAGGCCCGGGACGCCCGCCGGCCGCTCTCCATCGGCCTGCTCGGCAACGCGGCGGAGCTGCTGCCGCAGATGCTCGCCGAAGGCGCCCCGATCGACATCGTGACCGACCAGACCTCGGCCCACGACCCGCTCTCGTACCTGCCGGTGGGCGTCGCCTTCGACGACATGGCGACGTACGCGGCGAAGGACCCGGCGGGCTTCACGACCCGCGCCCGCGAGTCGATGGCTCGCCATGTGGAAGCCATGGTCGGCTTCATGGACGCGGGCGCCGAGGTCTTCGACTACGGCAACTCCATCCGAGGCGAGGCCCAACTCGCCGGGTACGACCGGGCGTTCGCTTTCCCCGGCTTCGTGCCGGCGTACATCCGCCCGCTGTTCTGCGAGGGCAAGGGCCCCTTCCGCTGGGCCGCCCTCTCCGGTGAGGCCTCGGACATCGCCAAGACGGACAAGGCGATGCTGGAGCTCTTCCCGGAGAACGAGTCCCTCCACCGCTGGATCAAGATGGCCGGCGAGCGCGTCCACTTCCAGGGCCTGCCGGCGCGCATCTGCTGGCTCGGCTACGGCGAGCGGGACCGCGCGGGCGAGCGCTTCAACGACATGGTGGCCTCGGGCGAGCTGGCGGCCCCGCTCGCCATCGGCCGCGACCACCTCGACTGCGGCTCGGTGGCCTCCCCGTACCGCGAGACCGAGGCCATGCTCGACGGCTCCGACGCGATCGCCGACTGGCCGCTGCTGAACGCCATGGTCAACGTCGCGTCGGGCGCCTCCTGGGTGTCGCTGCACCACGGCGGCGGCGTCGGCATGGGCCGCTCCATCCACGCCGGCCAGGTCACGGTCGCCGACGGCACCCCGCTGGCGGGCGAGAAGATCCGCCGTGTCCTGACGAACGACCCGGGCATGGGCGTCATCCGTCACGTCGACGCGGGCTACGACATCGCGGAGTCGGTCGCGGACGAAAAGGGCGTGCGCGTGCCCATGCGCGAGGACGGCTCTGCGTGAGCGACACCTTCCACGCCATGTGGCGCTCGCTGCGGCCGATCGGCCGCAGCGACGCCTCGGGCGGCTACCGCCGCTACGCCTGGACCGGCGCCGACGCCGACTGCCGGCTCTGGTTCCAGATGCAGGCCGAGGCCCGCCGTCTGAACTACGAGGTCGACCGCAACGGCAACCAGTGGGCCTGGCTCGGCGACCCGACGGCCGGCGACGCGGTCGTCACCGGCTCGCACCTGGACTCCGTGCCCGACGGGGGCGCCTTCGACGGCCCCCTCGGCGTCGTCTCCGCCTTCGCGGCGCTCGACGAACTCCGCCGCCGTGGAGTGGTGTTCACCAAGCCGTTCGCCATCACCAACTTCGGCGACGAGGAAGGCGCCCGCTTCGGCCTGGCCTGCGTCGGCTCCCGCCTCACCGCCGGACAGCTGACCAAGGAGAAGGCGTACGAGCTCCGCGACGCCGACGGGATCAGCCTCCCCCAGGCCATGGAGGCGGCCGGCCTCGACCCCGAGGCCATCGGCCCCGACCCCGAGCGTCTCGCCCGGATCGGCGCCTTCGTCGAGCTCCACGTCGAACAGGGCCGGGCACTGGACCTGTCCGGTGACTCCGTCGGCATCGCCTCCGCGATCTGGCCGCACGGCCGCTGGCGGTACGACTTCGCCGGCGAGGCCAACCACGCCGGCACCACCCGCCTCGTCGACCGCCGCGACCCGATGCTCACCTACGCCGAGACCGTCCTCGCCGCCCGGCGCGAGGCCGAGTTCGCCGGCGCCGTGGCCACCTTCGGCAAGATCGCGGTCGAGCCCAACGGCGTCAACGCCATCCCGTCCCTCGTCCGCGGCTGGCTGGACGCCCGCGCGGCCGACCAGGGAGCCCTGGACCGGGTGACGGCCGGCGTCGAGACCGCCGCCCGCGACCACGCCGCCCGCCACGGCATCGACCTCACCGTCGTCCAGGAGTCGTTCACCCCGGTCGTGGAGTTCGCCCACGCGCTCAGGGACGAGCTGGCCGGGATCCTCGGGGAGAAGACCCCGATTCTCGGCACGGGCGCGGGACACGACGCCGGAATCCTCTCCGCCGCAGTCCCGACCGCCATGCTGTTCGTACGGAACCCCACGGGTGTCTCGCACTCCCCGGCCGAGTTCGCGGCCGAGGACGACTGCGTGGCCGGGGTCCTCGCACTCGCCGACGTACTGGAGGGCCTCGCGTGCGCGTGACGTACTGGCTGGAGCACGCCTGGCTCGACACCCACGTCGAGCCGGGCGTCGCCCTGACCGTGTCGAGCAGCGGCTCCGCCGGAGGCGCCGACGGCCGCATCGACGCCGTACGGACCGGGGTCGACGCCCCGCCGCCCGGCGCCGTCGCCCTGCGCGGCCTGACGATCCCCGGCCTCGCCAACGCCCACTCGCACGCCTTCCACCGCGCCCTGCGCGGCACGGTCCAGGTCGGCTCCGGCACCTTCTGGACCTGGCGCGAGGTGATGTACCAGGTCGCCTCGCGCCTCACACCGGAGACGTACCACGCCCTGGCACGGGCGGTGTACGCGGAGATGGCGCTCGCCGGCATCACGGCCGTCGGCGAGTTCCACTACCTCCACCACGCTCCCGGCGGCACCCCCTACGCCGACCCCAACGCGATGGGCGAGGCGCTGATCGCGGCCGCGGCCGAAGCGGGCATCCGGATCACCCTCCTCGACACGGCCTACCTGTCCTCCGGCTTCGGCGCCGCCCCCGACCAGCACCAGCTCCGCTTCTCCGACGGCACCGCCGACGCCTGGGCGGATCGGGTGTCCCAGCTCAAGGGCCGCGCGGGCGACGGCGTACGGATCGGGGCGGCGATCCACTCCGTACGGGCCGTCCCGGCGGACCAGCTCGCCACGGTCGCCTCCTGGGCCGCGGAACAGGGCGCCCCGCTCCACGTCCACCTCTCGGAGCAGACGGCCGAGAACGACGCCTGCCTCGCCGCCCACGGCCGCACCCCCACCCAGCTCCTCGCGGACCACGGCGTGCTCGGCCCGCGGACGACCGGCGTCCACAACACCCACCTCACCGACGCCGACATCGCTCTGCTCGGCACCTCGACGACGGGCACCTGCATGTGCCCGACGACGGAGCGCGACCTCGCGGACGGCATCGGCCCGGCGGTCGCCCTCCAGCGCGCGGGGTCCCCGCTGTCGCTCGGCAGCGACAGCCATGCGGTCATCGACCTCCTGGAGGAGGCGCGGGCCATGGAGCTGAACGAGCGCCTGCGCTCCCGCACCCGCGGCCACTGGACCGCCGCGGCCCTGCTCCGGGCCGCGACCGCCGACGGCCACGCCGCCCTCGGCTGGGACGAGGCGGGCCGCCTGGAGGCGGGCGCGCTCGCCGACTTCACGACGATCGCCCTCGACTCGGTCAGGACAGCGGGACCGGTGCCGCGTCTGGCAGCCGAGACGGCGGTATTCGCAGCGTCGGCCTCGGACGTCCGGCACACCGTCGTGGGCGGCCGTCATGTCGTGCGCGACGGGGTCCACGACTCCGTACCGGACGTGCCCCTGGCCCTCGCGGACTCGATCGCCGCCCTGCGCGGCTGAAGGAGACACCTCTCACCATGAACACGGGCCCCGCGGCGACGAACAGCCCGGCGGCGATCTCCGCCCCCACGAGCGCGAACAGCGCCGTGGCGACGGCCGCCACCGCCATCGTCAACATCGCCAGTCTCGTCACCAACGATCCCTCCCTCGGTGATGGAACCCCCCTGGGCCTGATCCAGGACGCGGCCGTCGTCATCGACGGCGACCGCGTGGTCTGGGTCGGTGAATCAAGAAAAGCACCCGCCACTGACAACCGGGTCGACGCGGGCGGACGGGCGGTGATCCCCGGGTTCGTGGACTCCCACTCGCACCTCGTCTTCGCGGGGGACCGCACCGCCGAGTTCAACGCCCGGATGTCCGGTCAGGCGTACGCGGCGGGCGGCATCCGCACGACGGTGGCGGCCACGCGGGCCGCTTCGGACGCGGATCTGGAGCGCAACGTCACCCACTACCTGACGGAGGCGCTCCGCCAGGGCACCACCACCTTCGAGACCAAGTCCGGCTACGGCCTCACGGTCGAGGACGAGGCCCGCGCCCTGCGCATCGCCGCCGCCCACACCGACGAGGTCACCTACCTCGGCGCCCACATCGTCTCTCCCGACTACGCCGACGACCCGGCCGGCTACGTCGCCCTCGTCACGGGCGAGATGCTCGACGCCTGCGCCCCGTACGCCCGTTGGATCGACGTCTTCTGCGAGAAGGGCGCCTTCGACGGGGACCAGGCGCGGGCGATCCTCACCGCGGGCAAGGCGAAGGGCCTGCACCCCCGGGTCCACGCCAACCAGCTCTCGTACGGCCCCGGTGTCCAGCTCGCCGTCGAGCTCGACGCGGCCAGCGCCGACCACTGCACACACCTGACGGACGCGGACGTCGACGCCCTCGCGCACTCCTCGACGGTCGCCACGCTCCTCCCCGGCGCCGAGTTCTCCACCCGCGCCGAGTGGCCCGACGCCCGCCGCCTCCTCGACGCGGGCGTCACCGTGGCCCTGTCCACGGACTGCAACCCGGGCTCGTCCTTCACCTCGTCCGTCCCCTTCTGCATCGCGCTCGCGGTACGGGACATGCGGATGACCCCCGACGAGGCCCTCTGGTCCGCCACGGCGGGCGGCGCGGCAGCCCTCCGCCGCACGGACATCGGCCGCCTCTCCCCGGGCGCCTTCGCGGACCTCTCGATCCTGGACGCCCCCTCGCACGTACACCTGGCGTACCGGCCGGGGGTCCCGCTGGTGAGCGAGGTGTGGCGCCGGGGAACGCGGATCAGCTCCTGAGGCCGCGCTCCCGGCTCATGGTCACGCGAGTGTCGAGAACCTGCCGTGGCTCGGAAGTCCCGCGACGCCGGAGAGACGCCGGAGAGCGGGATCGGTGGGAGCGCGGGCGAAATCAGGTGGCGCCCGTCGGCGAGGGCATGTGACGGTGCGGACCATGGGCCACTCCAGGGCGTACCCCGTCTTCGAAACGACCGACGCCGCGGAGGCGCACGCGCTTGCGACGCGCCTGTGCGGGTACCTGGCGCGGATCGATGACGACATGTGGGTGCAGGCCGAGCTGCGTACGCCCGGGGAGGCTCGCCGGATGGCCTCGATCGTGCCGGGGGCGGCCTTCGACCATGCGGAGGCCCGTCGGGATCCGGTGACCGGCGACTATCTGTCCTGTGACATTGACGTCGCGGCGGCGGACGAGGCCGAGCTGGAGGCGGAGCTTCCGCTGAGCATGTCGGCATGGGTGCCCCGAGGGGACGTCGAAAGGCCCTTCCTGAGCGCTGTCGGCACGATGTCGGCCTCGATGGACTGGCACGGTCTGTGGCCGGAGGACGCGGAGCGCGGTCTCGTGGGGTCGGCGCAGTACGACGGGGTTCAGGTCGTGTTCCACGGTGACGACCCCGAGCTGCTCCGGTGGACGGCTCTGCACACGGTGTTCGTGCACGTCGACAAACGGTGCGGTCCGGACCGGGCTCGGATGCTCGCCGCTCGGGTGGGTGGCGAGGTGCTGGGGGAGGCGCGGATCGGTTGGTGAGCCGCGTCCCGTGCCAGGACGGCGTCCCCGGCCGAGAGCTCACCGAGGCAGAGGCCGGCAGGGTCACCCCGAGGCCTGCCGAGGACCCTCGGTCGTCACCGGCCCCCTGCCCCTAGCCTGAGGCCCATGAAGACCATCGGCCTCATCGGGGGCATGAGCTGGGAGTCCAGCGCCGAGTACTACCGGCTTCTCAACGAGCTCGTCCGGGAACGGCTCGGCGGGCTGCACTCCGCGCGGTGTGTCCTGTACTCCGTCGACTTCGCCGAGATCGAGCGGCTCCAGGTCGCCGGAGAGTGGGAGAAGGCCGGCGACGTGCTCGCCACCGCCGCGCAGGGGCTCGAAGCGGCCGGTGCCGAACTGCTTCTCATCTGCACCAACACCATGCACAAGGTCGCCGACCAGGTGGAGCGGGCCGTCGAGGTGCCCCTGCTCCACCTCGGCGACGCCACCGCCCGTGCCGTCCGCGCCCAGGGCCTCACCACCGTCGGCCTCCTCGGGACGGCCTTCACCATGGAGCAGGACTTCTACCGCGACCGGCTCGCCTCCCACGGCCTCACCGTCCTCGTGCCCGGCGCCGACGACCGCGCCGCCGTGCACCGGATCATCTACGAGGAGCTGTGCCTCGGCGTCGTGCGCGAGGAGTCCCGGGCCACGTACCGGCAGGTCATCGACCGGCTCGTCGCCGCCGGTGCCCGGGGGGTGATCCTCGGCTGCACCGAGATCGAGCTGCTGGTGCGCCCCCAGGACAGCCCGGTGGTGATCTTCCCGACCACCCGGATCCATGCCGAGGCTGCGATCGTGGACGCCCTCGGCTGACAAGGGCTCAGGACGCCTCCTCCCAGCAGCCGGTCTCGAAGGATCGGCCAGGTGGGGATGGCCGGTCCGGTCGCCGGGCGGGTTAAGCTCCTGCGCCTTTCCTCCGACCGAAGGATCTTGAATGAAACGACTTGTGTGCCATCTCGCGGCGTTCTGCGCCGCCTTGTTCGCCGTGGTGGCTCTCCCGCCGGGCGAAGCCCGCGCGGCGGAGGCTTCCCCGCTCACGGCGGGGCACAAGTACGCCCTGCGCTCCGAGGCCAACGGCCTGTTCGTCGCCGCGGAGATCAACGACCCGGGCACTCAGGCGGGCAAGCTGCGGGCCCGCACGGCCGGCGGGCCGGAAAGCCTGGGCTCCTGGGAGAAGTTCACCCTGCACACCGACGACAAGGGGGTGACCGTCGCCCTGCGCTCCGAGGCGAACGGGCTCTATGTCACCACCGAGGTGAACTACACCGGCGGTTACGCGGGTCTGCTCCGCGCCCGGGGGACCACCCTCGGCGACTGGCAGAAGTTCCACCTGGAGGTGCAGTCGAACGGCACGTACGCCCTGAAGTCCAAGGCGAACGGCCTGTACGTGACCGCGGAGATCAACGACTCGGGCACGGACCAGGCCATGCTCCGCGCCCGCGGCGCCACCACGCCCGGTTCGTGGGAGCGCTTCACGCTCGTCGACCTCGACGCCCTCGGGGGCCCGGCCCGTCCCGCGCCCACGACGCCCGCCACGGCCGAGGACTTCAAGGTCATGTCGTGGAACGTCTGCGCCAACGCCAACGAGGCGTGCGGCAACAACCGTGTCACCGGCGATGTACTCGGCGACCAGATCGTGGCCCGGTTGGGAGGAGCGGCCGCCGACTACGACGCGCTCTTCCTCCAGGAGATATGCGAGAAGCACACCGGCGCCATCGAGGCCAAGCTGGAGGCGGCGACGAAGACCGGATGGCACGTCCGGTTCGCGCCCATCCAGTACGCCGTCGACGGCTCGACGGTCAAGGCCGCCAGGAGCTGCGCCAAGACGGGCACCGGCGGCGTCTACAACGTGGACCGGGGCGCGTACGGCATCGGCCTGGCCGTGCCCGAGGCGAGCACCTGGTCCAAGGCCTACGCGCTGACCTCGCCGGTCAACCGGACCGTCGGCACGACCTGGACGAGGATGGAGCAGCGCGCGGTCCTGTGCGCCACGATCGCGGCGCGTGCCGTCCAGTTCTGCTCGGCCCACCTCAGCTCCGGCCTGGCGACGGACGACGCCGACGGGACGTACCGCGTGAAGCAGGCGAAGGAGCTGGAGAGCATCGTGCACTCCGAGACCCCGGCCGGCTACCGCACCGTCTTCGGTGGCGACTTCAACGTCGTACCGCCGGACTCGACGGCGCCCGACGGCCCCAAGGAGGCCCTCACCGGCCTCTACGCGGCCGACCGCGAGTGCGACGAGGGTCTCTGGGCGGAGCGGCCCCGTGACGGCAGGACGACGAAGCCGCTCGACGGGCGCGAGATCAAGATCGACTACATCTTCGCCCCCGCCGCCGCCCAGATCGTCTCGTGCGGGGTGACGGCCGACGCAGGGTCGTCCGACCACTACCCGATCTCCGCACACGTGCGGCTGCCCGCCGCGTAGGCAGGCGACAACGCGGAAGGGCCCGTCCGTGGAGGAACGGGCCCTTTCCGCAAGGCGCTTGGGGGTGGCGGAGCTCACTCCTCCAGCGTCAGCCCCTTGCGCAGCCTGCCCAGCGTGCGGGAGAGCAGCCGGGAGACGTGCATCTGGGAGATGCCCAGTTCCTCGCCGATCTCCGACTGGGTCAGGCCGGCGACGAAGCGGAGGGAGAGGATCCGCCGCTCGCGGGACGGCAGCGAGGCGATCATCGGCTTGAGGGACTCGACGTACTCGATGCCCTCCAGGCCGTGGTCCTCGTAGCCGATCCGGTCGGCGAGCGCGCCCTCGCTGTCGTCCTCCTCGGCCTGGGCGTCCAGCGAGCTCGCGGTGTACGCGTTGCTGGCGGCCATGCCCTCGACGACCTCTTCGCGGCTCAGGCCGAGCTCCTCGGCGAGCTCACCGGCGGTCGGCGCGCGGTCGAGTCGCTGGGCCAGTTCGTCGCCGGCCTTGGCGAGGTCGAGGCGGAGCTCCTGGAGCCTTCGCGGCACGCGCACGGACCACGAGGTGTCGCGGAAGAAGCGCTTGATCTCGCCGACGATCGTCGGCATCGCGAAGGTGGGGAACTCGACGCCCCGGGAGAGCTCGAAGCGGTCGATGGCCTTGATGAGGCCGATGGTGCCGACCTGGACGATGTCCTCCATCGGTTCGCTTCGGGTACGGAACCGGGAGGCGGCGAACTTGACCAGGGCGAGGTTGAGCTCGACCAGGGTGTTGCGGACGTACGCGTACTCGTGGGTGCCCTCTTCGAGGGCGTCGAGCCGGGCGAACAGGGTCTTCGAGAGCGCCCGCGCGTCGAGGGGGTCGGCGCGGTCGAAGGGCCCGATGTCCGTGAGGCCTTCGGTGAGGTCCTCGGGAAGGCCTTCGGGCAGGCCGAGGGTGGGGGGCGGAGTTGCTGTCGACGGCGCGTCGTGGGTACGCGGAGCGTCGAGCCGGGGTGACATGGTCTCCTCCATCGTTTCTTCCTGCTGCGGTTTGCGGCGCCTCCAAAGCCGGCCGTGTCGGATGTTCCCTACTAGGCCTACCCGCTCGACCTGGCTCGTTGCAAGTGTCATTTGTCCTGTTTGCGAGGGTCTGTAGCGGTGTTCGGGTGCGCGAAGGAGTGTCGAACTTGTAGGGTGCGACGACGTCAACCGGCATCCGCGAGAGCGAGAAGAGGCACGGCCATGGACCGCCAGAGCATCGGCAGCACGCAGTCGGGACGGCTGCGCGTCGAGGTCCGGACCGTGGGGACGAGCGAGATCCTCACTCCGGTGGGTGAGCTCGATCACCACACCGCGGAGGTGTTGAGTGCGCCACTCGACGACGCGCTCGACGCGGGCCGCTCACGGCTCGTGGTCGACTGCTCACGCCTCGAATTCTGTGACTCCACGGGGCTGAACGTCCTGCTCGGCGCCCGGCTGAAGGCCGACGCCGCGGGAGGAGGGGTCCATCTCGCCGGAATGCGTCCGGTGGTGGCGAGGGTCTTCGAGATCACCGGTGCGGACGTCGTCTTCACCGTGCACGACTCGCTCGAGGCGGCGCTCTCCGACGGCTCCCCGACCGAGTGAAGGTGTTGGCTCGAAAAGGCCGGGCAGGAGAGCCCCGGTTTGGTCCGTTGTGTCGGGTGTATCGGTTGAATCGGTGAGGTGAAAGCGCTGATGGACACTGCTGCTGCCGGTGGCAGGGAGGCCGAGGGGTCGGTGCACCCCGTCGCGGGCGCAGCCGCCGATGCCGCCACCGGGGCCGATGTCGACGTACGGACGCTCGCGCTCGGTGCCACCAGTGGCACCGTTCCGCTCGCCCGTGACTTCACCAGATCGGCGCTCTACGACTGGGGCTGGCTGCCGGCCTCCACCGCCGACGCCAGGGCCGCCGCGGAGGATGTCCTGCTCGTCGTCTCGGAGCTGGTCACCAACGCGTGCCTGCACGCCGAGGGCCCCGAGCTGCTGCGCGTCCTGCGCCGGGCCAAGGTGCTGCGCCTGGAGGTCGCCGACCGCGGCGCGGGGCAGCCCGCACCCCGCACCCCGCACCGCTCCGGACGGCCCGGCGGCCACGGCATGTTCATCGTGCAGCGGCTCTGCCTGGACTGGGGTATCGAGCGCAGGCCCGGTGCGCCCGGCAAGACGGTCTGGGCGGAACTGGCCGCACCCGCGTAGGTTCTTCCGCCGCCTCCGCCCGAATCGGCCCTCGTCCCTCGTACGGTCGGAACCCGCTGCCCCCTGGTATGCGACGGGGCGGCACCTGTGCGGCCGTCGGCGGTCCTCGTCGACGGAGCACGTATTCGGCCGTCCTTGTGTCTTCCCTCCTCAACGCCCCAGGCGTACCTTGACGCCCAATCTGATAAGCCGTCAGTAACTTTGCGGTGAGGGGTGCTTGAGGTGCCGTACCGGAGGAGAACAGCTCTCGCGCTGGCAGCGGCGGCGGTAGCGGCGGCGGCGGGCTCGGCGGTGCTGGCCTCCGCCCCCGCCGCACAGGCCGCCGTCGTCGACGTGAACTACGCCTGCGAGACGAAGATCGGGCCCAAGAGCGCCGTCTCGCCCGTCGACATCAAGGCCGTCAGGAGCGGAAACGCCTACACGATCACCATGTCCTTCGAGAAGGGCGTCTCCGACAGCCCCGTCGAACTGCCCAAGGGCGTCATGACCCCACGCGCCGAGCTCGTCCTCGGCGGCGCGGACGACGGCACGGTGAAGGTCAAGGGAACGCCGAACACGGCGGCGATCCCGCCCGACACCCCCATCAAGATCGGCCGGTTGACCGGCACGTACACCCCGAAGAAGAGCGGCAAGGTCACCTTCACGGCCGGGGTGCTCACCGTCCACGCCCTGGGGATGGACGCCGCCGTCTGCAAGCCGACGAACAGCCCCAAGCCCTCGCTGGAGCTGGAGGTCACGGCCGCGGGCGGCTCCGGCGGCTCCGGTGACTCGGGGGGCGGCTCCGGGGACACCCCGCCCGCGAGCGGCGGCGAACTGCCCAGGACCGGCCCGCTCGACTCCGCGACGGCGCTCGGCACCCTCGGCGGCACGGTGCTGCTGACCGGCGCGGCCGGGGTGCTCTGGCTCACGCGGCGCACGGCGCGCTGATGCGGGGGGCGTGGGCGGGGATCGCGGCCGCCGCCCTCATGGGCCTGTCCGGAACGGCGGCGGCGGCGCCCTCGCCGGCGTGGACGGCGACCCCCGCCGCGGGCCGGCCGTACGTCTACCTCGAGGGCCCGGCCGGCAGCGTCCTGGAGGACACCCTCTCCCTGACCAACCCGGGCGCGAAACCGCTCACGGTCCGGCTGAGCGGGCAGGGCGGCACTCCGCTCGCCTTCGCCGCGAGGACGGTGACGGTACCGGCGCGGACCCGGGCCGACGTGCCGTTCGCCCTGACCGTGACGGCCGACACCGCGCCCGGCGAACACCGGGGCGCCGTGCGCGCCGAGGCGGCCGGGCGGGAGGTGCGGGTGGCGGTGCACCTGCGGGTGAGCGGGCCGAGCCTGGCGGCGCTCACCGTCGAGAAGGTACGGCTCGACGGCTCGGGCACCCTGCACTACACCCTGGTCAACCGGGGCAACACGCTCCTCGCCCCGCGTCTGTCCGTCCGCGCCGAAGGCGCCTTCGGGACCGTCCTCGACCGCCCTGCCCGCGCCCTGCCGCTCACCCTCCGGCCCGGCGAACGGATCACCCGCAGCGAACCGTGGTCCGACCCGCCCGCCCTCGACTCGGTGACGGTCCACCTGCGGGCCACGGCCCCGGGCGCCGCTCCCGCGACGGCCCGGGCCGAGCGGCTGTTCCTGCCCCTGGGCCCGCCGGTCGCCGTGGCCGGTGTGCTCCTCGCGGCGGCGGCGGTGGTGACGTACAGGATCCGCCGAAGGGCGCGGCCCGGCCCGGAGCCGGGTTCGGACGTGGGCCCGGGCCCGGGCATGGACCCGGAGCCGAGGTCGGACCGCGACCGGGACCCGGACCCGGAGCCGGACCCGGACCCGGACCCGGAGGCGGAGTCGAGGTCCGCGGAACGGTCGGGGGAGCGCCAGATGACCGAGGCGACGGCAGGAGCGAAGCGATGAGCGTGACGGTCACGTCGGCCGGCGGGCGGCCGGCTTCCGGTGTCCGGTACCCGAGTCCGCGCGGGGACGGTACGGCCGTGCGCCCCGCCCTCGCCCCCCTCGGCCTCGTCGTCGCCCTCGCCGCGCTCGTTCTCGCCCTCCTCCCCGCCGCCCCGGCCGCCGCCACACCCGCACCCGCACGCGCACCCGGGCCCACCGTGGCCCTGTCGCAGCAGGAGGGTGGCAAGGGCGGTGAGATCACCGTGAGCGGGGCCGGGTGGAAACCGGGGGCACTGCTCATGCTGCTGATCTGTGGTCAGTCCGCCCCCGGCAAGGGCGTCATCGGCGGCACCAACTCCTGCGCCAACACCGAGGGCCGGGCCGCCACCGTGGACGCCACGGGCGGCTTCAGCCAGAAGATGCCGGTCGCCGAGCCGCCCAAGCCCTGCCCGTGCGTGGTGCACGTGGCCGGGTTCACCGGCCAACAGGACGTCGTCGACGTGGAGTTCACAGTCGCCGGCCACCCGACCGCCCCGCTGCCCGAGGCGTCCGGCGAGGGCCGGCTCGCCGTGCTCGCCTCCGTACGCCTCGACGGGTCCAGCGGCGTTCTGGTCTGGTTCGGCGCCCCCGCCCGGCGCGAGGTCGTCTTCACCGTCGGCAACCTCGGCCAGACCCCCGTCAGGGACCCGGTCTTCCAGGTCGGCACCAGCCACGGCGTCTTCGCGCCGCAGTACGAGGAACGCCAGTGGCGCGGCACCATCGAGCCCGGCAGGAAGGCCCTGATCAGGCTCCCCGTCGAGCTGTCCGCGGGCGCGCACGGCGACTACGAGGTGTCGGTGAAGTACGCCGGCAAAGTCCTGGTCGACCAGCCGTGGGGGGTCGGCCGGCCCTGGGGTGTGACGCTGTTCTGGCTGCTGCTCGCCGTGGTCGTCCCGGCGGCGCTCTTCCGGATCGGTATGGCGGTGGTGGACCGGGTCAGGCCGGGCGCCACCGGCGCCGGTACGGGCCACCGCCGGCGCCGTACCGCCGCACACGCCCCCGGAGCCGCCCCGGACCGGGACGGCCCCACCACCACGGTCCTGCCGTGGTTCACCCCGGACTCCGCACCGTCAGAGAACAGCCCGACGACGAAGGGACATTCGTGAGCACGCAACGGAGGATGAGCGCGGCGGGAGTCGCGCTGATGCTCGGCGGCGCGGGGATCCTGCTGGCCGCCAGCCCCGCCCAGGCCGCCGAGGTCTCGTTCAGGACGGAGTGCATCCCGCCGTCCATCTCCGGTCTGCCGCCGGTGCAGGGCACGACCAAGGTGCAGATCACGGCGCCGGCGGAGGCGAAGGTCGGCGACGAGGTCGAGGTGGTGTGGAAGACGGTCGAGGCCGCCTCCAAGAACCCCGACGTCATCGACCTGGAGAAGGACACGGTGAAGCCGACCGGTGTCATCAAGGTGGGTGGCGCGGCGAGCGGGACGCTGGCCATGGAGGGGCCGCGGCAGAACCCGCCGATCCCGAAGAACAGCCCGATGGTGTTGTCGGACATGAAGGGCAGGCTGAAGCTGGAGAAGGCGGGCGAGATCACGCTGACGCCGGACAAGTACAACATCAACGTCTCCAAGCCGATGTCGACGGACACGAAGTGCTCGCCGAAGGAGACGGTGGCGGTCGGCGCGACGATCAAGGTGACGGACGGCGGGGGCGGCACCACGTCGGGCGGCGGTACGAGCACGTCGGGTGGCGGTACGAGTACGTCCGGCGGCACCACCTCGGGCGGCACCACCTCGGGCGGTTCCACGGCCGGCGGCTCCACGTCCGGTGGCACCACTTCCGGCGGCTCCTCCGGTGGCGGCGGAGGGCAGACCGACTTCGCCGGCAAGGAGGTCGCGGTCCAGTTCTCCTGCCAGGCCCCCGGCCCGGCGAACATCACGTCCAAGGTGACCATCAACGCAAAGAAGAGCGGCGGAAGTTACGCCCTCACCGTCAAGACCGCCAAAGGTGTCATGGACAGCCCGGCCGCCCTCCCCAAGGGGGCCCTCAAGCCCTCGATGGCCGTGAAGATCGGCGGCGCCGACAGCGGTACGGTCACGGTCACCGGACCGCCCAACCCCGCGCCCCTGGAGGCGGGCAAGCCGGTCGACCTGACCGACATGACCGGCACCTACAAGCCCGGGGCCAGCGGCAAAGCCACGCTCAGCCCCGGGAAGCTGACCATCAACGTCTCGCTGGGCGGCTCGCCGATCGTCATCCCCTGCGAGGTCAAGGGCAGCGTCCAGGCGTCCCTGGAACTCGACACGACCAAGCAGGCCGGCGGCGCCTCGGGCGGCGGCGGCACGGCCTCCGGCTCCGGCTCCGGCTCCGGCGGCTCAGGCGGCGGGCTCGCCGAGACCGGCGCGGAGGACGAGGGCGCCCTGCGCGCGCTCGCCCTGGTGGCCGGCACGGTGATCCTCCTCGGCGGCGCGGTGTTCACCTTCACCCCGTGGGCGCGGCTGCGGCGCTGACCCAGGTCGTGTCCGGAAGGTCTCCGGACACTCCCCAGTGCCGAAACGGCGGAGGGCCGCCGCACCGAAACCCGGTGCGGCGGCCCTCCGTGCGAACGGGGACGTCAGTGGACGTTGCCCATCAGCGTCTGGACCTTCTTGCGGTACATGTAGATCGCGAATCCGGCGGCCACCGCGAGGGTGGCCTGCATCGCGATGATGCCCGTGCCGTTGAGGTCCACACCGGCCAGCGAGAGCAGACCGGTGGTGCAGTCGCCCGCGGTGACGGCGAGGAACCAGACACCCATCATCTGGGAGGCGTACTTCTGCGGCGCCATCTTCGTCGTGACGGAGAGGCCGACCGGAGAGAGGCACAGCTCACCGATGGTCTGGATCATGTAGATCGTGACGAGCCACATCGGGGAGACCAGCGTGCCGTCGCCCGCCATGTTCATCGGGACGATGAAGACGAAGAAGGACGCACCGACGAGGACCAGACCCATCGCGAACTTCACGATGGTGCTCGGCTCCTGGTTCTTACGGGCCAGCCACAGCCACAGCCAGGCGAAGACCGGGGCCAGCGCCATCACGTAGAGCGGGTTGAGCGACTGGTACCAGGTGGCGGAGAAGCCGAAGCCGAACACGCTGCCCGCGGTCTTGTCGTCCGCGAAGAGCGACAGGGTCGAGCCACCCTGGTCGTAGATCATCCAGAAGATCGCCGCGGCGACGAAGAACCAGATGTAGCCGTTCATCTTGGACTGCTCGCCCGCGCTGAGGTCCTTGTCCCGCTTGATGCGGACCAGGACGGCGATCGGGATGATCAGACCGGCGAGGGTGAGCGGGACCAGCGCCCAGTTCAGGGTGTACATGCCGAGGGCGACCACGGCGCCGTAGAAGACGGCGATCAGGGCGGTCACCAGGGCGACCTTCGTCAGGATGCCACGGCGCTCCTCGGAGGAGAGCGGGTTCGGGACCAGGCTGCTCTTCGGGCTCAGGTGCCTCGTGCCGAAGAGGAACTGGACCAGGCCGAGACCCATGCCGACGGCGGCCAGGGCGAAGCCGAGGTGCCAGTTGACTTCCTTGCCGACCGTGCCGATCACGAACGGAGCGACGAAGGCACCGAGGTTGATGCCGATGTAGAAGAGGGTGAAGCCGCCGTCACGGCGCGGGTCCTCGGGACCGTCGTAGAGGTGGCCCACCATCGTGGAGATGTTGGCCTTCAGCAGACCGGAGCCCACCGCGACCAGCGCCAGTCCGACGAAGAACATCGCCTGGCCGGGGAGGGCCAGCGCGACGTGACCACCCATGATCACGAAGCCGGCGATGGCGACGGTCTTGCGGGCGCCCCAGACGCGGTCGCCGAACCAGCCACCGGGCATGGCCATCAGGTAGACCATGGAGACGTACACCGAGTAGATGGCCGTGGCCATCGCCGCGTCCATCGCCAGGCCGCCGCCCTGGCTGCCCTTGGCGGCGTCGACGCCGCCCGACACGATGTAGTACACGAGAAGGGCGCGCATGCCGTAGTAGGAGAAGCGCTCCCACATCTCGGTCATGAAGAGAGTGGCCAGGCCGCGGGGGTGGCCGAAGAACGTCTTCTCGGAACCGGGGGTTCCGGACGAAGCCTTCGTCAGGCTGGACGCCATGTCGATCCTTGCTCTGTCGGGACGCGCGCTTTGTGAGCGTGGTGCGCCCGGTGGGGGAGGCCGGCACCGACGGAAGTGTTTGCACCTCGCCGGGATCCACGCCCCGCGCGCACCTTCATGCCACGGGACCCGGCCCACAGGTCGTTCACCGTCCTCAAGGTTGGCGGAGCCGACCTCGCGCAGAGAAGAGACCTTTGGCGCACGAAGCGTGCCAAAGGTCCCCGTTTACCGCTACAGACGTCTCGCCACCATACGACACGACAGTGGCGGATATGGAAGGACTTGAGAGATGGATCACAGGTGACGATGGAACCACTGACCGTCAATCGAAGGTCATGTGCAGGTTGGCCGCCTTGATCCCCAGGGTAGACGGGCACCCTGTGGATCTTGCCCCGGGCCGTCCCCCGTGCGGACTACCATCACCCCATGACCCGTGTACTGCTCGCCGAGGACGACGCATCCATCTCGGAACCGCTGGCCCGCGCCCTGCGGCGGGAGGGGTACGAGGTCGAGGTGCGCGAGGACGGACCCACCGCCCTCGACGCCGGACTCCAGGGCGGGGTCGACCTCGTCGTCCTCGACCTGGGCCTGCCCGGCATGGACGGCCTGGAGGTCGCCCGGCGGCTGCGCTCCGAGGGGCACACGGTTCCGATCCTGGTCCTGACCGCCCGCGCCGACGAGGTCGACACCGTGGTCGGGCTCGACGCCGGCGCCGACGACTACGTCACCAAGCCCTTCCGCCTCGCCGAGCTGCTCGCCCGGGTCCGGGCCCTGCTGCGGCGCGGCGCCACCGAGCCGGCCGCCCCGCCCGCGACGCACGGGGTCCGCATCGACGTCGAGTCCCACCGCGCCTGGATGGGCGACGAGGAGCTCCAGCTCACGGCGAAGGAGTTCGACCTGCTGCGGGTCCTCGTCCGCGACGCGGGCCGGGTCGTCACCCGGGACCAGCTGATGCGCGAGGTCTGGGACACCACCTGGTGGTCGTCGACCAAGACCCTCGACATGCACATCTCCTGGCTCAGGAAGAAGCTCGGCGACGACGCCGCCAACCCGCGCTACATCGCCACGGTCCGGGGCGTCGGCTTCCGCTTCGAGAAGAGCTGACGAGCGGCGGGGCCCCGTAGGCTCGACGCGTCCGTCGTGTCACCCCGCCCGCCCGGAGGGCCCCCGTGCGTCGCCGTCTGATCAACTCCACGCTCGCCGTGGTGCTCGTCGTCATCTCGGTGTTCGGGGTCTCCCTCGTCATCGTCGAGACGCGGACCATCTCCAGCAGCGCCCAGGAGAGCGTGGACTCCGAGGCCCTGCGCCTGGTCTCCATCGTCGACAGCCGGCTCATCGGCGGGGAGCCCGTCAACCCGGACATCCTCTCCGAGCAGAGCGGCGCCAAGCGGTACGCCCTGATCGAGATCCCCGGCCGCGAGCCCATCGAGATCGGCGTCCGGCCCGAGGGCAGCGTCATCCGCTCCACCGCGCAGGGCGAGCGCGGCGAGACGGTGACCGTCGAGGAGTCCCGCTCCACGATCACGGCCGAGGTCGGCCGCACGCTCCTGATCATCGGGGCCGTGGCGCTGCTGGCCGTCGTGGCCGCCGTCCTGCTCGCCGTACGGCAGGCGAACCGGCTGGCGTCCCCGCTGACGGACCTCGCCGAGACCGCCGAGCGCCTCGGCTCGGGCGACCCCCGCCCGCGCCACAAGCGGTACGGGGTGCCGGAGCTCGACCGGGTCGCGGACGTCCTGGACGCCTCGGCCGAGCGGATCGCCCGGATGCTCACCGCCGAGCGCCGGCTGGCCGCGGACGCCTCCCACCAGCTCCGTACGCCGCTGACGGCCCTCTCCATGCGCCTGGAGGAGGTGGCGGTCGCGGGCGACCTCGACACGGTCAGGGAGGAGGCGACGATCGCGCTGACGCAGGTCGAGCGGCTCACCGACGTCGTCGAGCGGCTGCTCACCAACGCCCGCGACCCGCGCACGGGCTCCGCCATCGCCTTCGACCTCGACGAGGTCGTCAAGCAGCAGATCGAGGAGTGGCGCCCCGCCTACCGCAGCGCGGGCCGGGCCATCGTCCACTCCGGCAAGCAGGGCATGCGCGCGGTCGGCACCCCGGGCGCCGTCGCCCAGGTCCTGGCCGCGCTGATCGAGAACTCGCTCATGCACGGTGGCGGCACCGTCGCCCTGCGTACCCGGGTCACCGGCAACCAGGCCGTGATCGAGGTCACCGACGAGGGCCCGGGCGTCCCGGCCGATCTCGGCGCGCGTATTTTCGAGCGGACCATCAGCGGCCGCAACTCCACGGGCATCGGCCTCGCCGTGGCCCGCGACCTGGCGGAGGCGGACGGCGGCCGGCTGGAGCTGCTGCAGCAGCAGCCCCCGGTGTTCGCGCTCTTCCTGGGCCGCGAGGTCAGAAGCCGCAGGGACCAGGAACGCCCGGTCCGCTAGGGGCGGCCGGGCGCTGAAGGTGAGGCGGGGAGGGGGAGCGGGGGAGGGTCAGACCCGGTCCGGCTGCTTCCTGGACGCCTGGCGAGGCGTCTGCTCCAGGAACGATTCGGCGGTCTGCACGGCTTCCTTGGCCGGCAGCGTACGGAACACCCAGGTCCGGTACGACCAGAAACGGAACAGCGTCGCGACGCCGATGCCGAAGAACTTGAAGAAGTTGCTCTGCAGCGGGGTGTCCCAGCCGAACCCGTACGTCGCCGCGTACAGGATCCCGTTCTGGATCACCAGCCCGGCGACGCTGAAGAGCAGGAAGAGGCTCAGCTCCTTCGTACGGCTGCTCTTGTCGCGGTCCCGGTATGTGAAGTACCGGAAGCCGAGGTAGTTGAAGACGATCGCCACGACCGTGGCGATGATGCTCGCCCGCACCACCGGCACTTCCGTGAAGTGGCGCACGAGATTGAACACTCCGAGGTCCACCAAGAGCCCGACACCACCCACCGCGCCGAACTTGGCGAACTCGCGTGCGAGCTGGTCGAGCCGCACGCGCAGCACGCTTCGTTTACTCATGGTGATTGCAGCCCCTGCCATTCGGACGATGTCAACCAAGCCATGCTAACCAGCCCGTCCGGCAGCCGCCTGGGGACGTCGTAAACCAGCGGGACAGGGGAGGGGTCGACTGTGGCAAAGCACAGGCGGCCGAAGGTCGCCGCGTCGTGCGGATACCCTAAGAGGGTGACGTTCCCGGTAGTCGGCATGGTCGGTGGCGGTCAGCTCGCCCGTATGACCCACGAGGCGGGCATCCCCCTCGGCATCAAGTTCAAGCTGCTCAGTGACAGCCCGCAGGATTCGGCGGCGCAGGTGGTGAGCGAGGTCGTCATCGGCGACTATCGCGACCTGGCTACGCTGCGTGACTTCGCGCGCGGATGTGACGTGATCACCTTCGATCACGAACACGTCCCGACCGAACACCTGAGGGCCTTGGAGGCGGACGGCATCCCCATCCGTCCGGGGCCCGACGCGCTGGTGCACGCCCAGGACAAGGGGGTGATGCGCGCCAGACTCGACGAGATCGGGGCGCCGAGCCCACGCCACCGGATCGTCGCCGATCCGGCGGACGCGGCCGCCTTCGCCGCCGAGGTGGGCGGCTTCCCGATCATCCTCAAGACCGTGCGCGGCGGCTACGACGGCAAGGGCGTCTGGTTCGTCCGGACCGAGGAGGACGCCCGCGACCCGTTCCAGGCCGGTGTGCCGGTCCTCGCGGAGGAGAAGGTCGACTTCGCGCGCGAGCTCGCCGCGAACATCGTCCGCTCCCCGCACGGCCAGGCCGTCGCCTACCCGGTCGTCGAGTCCCGGCAGGTCGACGGGGTCTGCGACACGGTCATCGCACCGGCGCCGGACCTCTCGGACGAGCTGGCGGGCCAGGCGCAGGAGCTGGCGCTGCGGATCGCCAAGGAGCTCGACGTCGTCGGCCATCTGGCCGTCGAGCTCTTCGAGACCACCGACGGGCGGATCCTCGTCAACGAGCTCGCCATGCGCCCCCACAACTCCGGCCACTGGACCCAGGACGGCGCGATCACCTCGCAGTTCGCCAACCACGTCCGGGCCGTCCTCGACCTGCCGCTCGGCGATCCGCGCCCGCGCGCGACGTGGACGGTCATGTGCAATGTGCTGGGCGGGGACTACCCGGACATGTACTACGCGTACCTGCATTGCATGGCCCGCGACCCTCAGCTGAAGATCCATATGTACGGCAAGGATGTGAAGCCCGGCCGCAAGGTGGGGCACGTCAACACCTACGGCGACGACCTGGACGACGTGCTGGAGCGCGCGCGCCACGCCGCCGGCTATCTGCGAGGAACGATCACCGAATGAGCACCAGCCACGACGCGAGCCCCCTCGTCGGCATCGTCATGGGATCCGACTCCGACTGGCCCGTCATGGAGGCCGCGGCACAGGCCCTGGACGAGTTCGAGATCGCGTACGAGGTCGACGTCGTCTCCGCGCACCGCATGCCGCGCGAGATGATCGCGTACGGCGAGGAGGCCGCCGAGCGCGGCCTGAAGGCGATCATCGCGGGCGCGGGCGGCGCCGCCCACCTGCCGGGCATGCTCGCCTCGGTCACCCCGCTCCCGGTGATCGGCGTGCCGGTCCCGCTGAAGTACCTCGACGGCATGGACTCGCTCCTGTCCATCGTGCAGATGCCGGCCGGTGTGCCGGTGGCGACGGTGTCCGTCGGCGGCGCGCGCAACGCGGGCCTGCTCGCCGCCCGGATCCTCGCCGCCCACGACCCCGAACTGCTCGGCCGGATGCGCGACTTCCAGCAGGAGCTGAACGACCAGGCGAGCGAGAAGGGCAAGCGGCTGCGGACCAAGGTCGAGGGCTCGGAGTCCTTCGGATTCGCCCGGTGACCGCCGCTGACCGCCTCGCGGAGGCGCGCGAACTGCTCAGGTCCGCGCCCGTCGTCGACGGTCACAACGACCTTCCGTGGGCGCTGCGCGAGCATGTCCGCTACGACCTGGACCGCCTCGACATCGCGGCCGACCAGACCGGCGCGCTCCACACCGACCTGGCCCGGCTGCGGGCGGGCGGCGTCGGCGCCCAGTTCTGGTCGGTGTACGTCCCCTGCCACCTGACCGGGGACGAGGCGGTCAGCGCGACCCTGGAGCAGATCGACATCGTCGACCAGCTCCTCGTCCGGTACGCGGGGGAGCTCGCGCCCGCCCTGACCGCCGACGACATGGAGTCGGCCCGGCGGCAGGGCCGGATCGCCTCCCTGAAGGGCGCCGAGGGCGGCCACTCCGTCAACAACTCCCTCGCCACCCTGCGCGCGCTGCACACCCTCGGCGTGCGCTACATGACGCTCACGCACAACGACAACACGGCGTGGGCGGACTCGGCGACCGACGAGCCGGGTGTCAGCGGGCTCTCGCCCTTCGGCCACGAGGTCGTCCGGGAGATGAACCGGATCGGCATGCTCGTCGACCTCTCGCACGTCGCCGCGACGACGATGCGGGACGCGCTCGCCACCTCCGTCGCGCCGGTGATCTTCTCGCACTCCTCCGCGCTGGCGGTCTGCGACCACCCGAGGAACATCCCCGACGACGTGCTCGCCGCGCTCCCCGCCAACGGGGGCGTCGCGATGGCCACCTTCGTACCGAAGTTCATCCTTCCCGAAGCCGTGGAGTGGACGGCCCGCGCGGACGAGAACATGCGGGCGCACGGGCTGCACCACCTCGACACCACCCCGCGGGCGATGAAGATCCACCGCGCCTTCGAGGCGGAGAACCCGCGCCCGATCGCCACCGCCGCGACGGTCGCCGACCACCTCGACCACATGCGTGAGGTCGCCGGCATCGACCACATCGGCATCGGCGGCGACTACGACGGTACGGCGTTCACGCCGGACGGCCTCGACGATGTCGCCGGCTATCCGAACCTGATCGCGGAGCTGCTCACCCGAGGCTGGTCCCGCGCCGACCTCGCCCGGCTGACCTGGTCCAACGCGGTCAGGGCACTGCGGGACGCCGAGGCGGTCTCCCGCGACCTGCGGGCGACGAAGGGGCCCTCGAACGCGACGATCGAGTCCCTCGACGGACCGTCCTCCTGACGGAGCGTGGCGCCGGCCCCGCTTCGGCGGGGCCGTCGCACGTCCCGGCACGCGTCCCGTCGCGCGTGCCCCGTGACGCATGCCGTGAGGTTCGTCGCGCGCGGTTCGTCGCGCGTGCGACGAGGCCCGTCGAGTGTTCCGGGGGCCCGAACGGACCAGTCCACCGCGAACCCGGACGATGCCGGTGGCACGGTGGACGGTACTGCCTCACCGAACTCGGCGAGGTGGTACTGCCGCACCGAGTTCGGAGTCGCCACCATGGCAGATCTGCTCGACGATCCCCCTGCCCTCTCTGCGACCTGCTCCGCCGCCGGTGAGCGGGACGCCCCTGCGCCTCCCCCGGCTCCCGACGAGTGGGAAGGCGCCCGTGCGCTGCTCGCCGCGCACCCCGTCGTCGAGGGGCGGGCCGCCCTGTCGGAGGAGCTCGACGCCGACGAACTGGCCCCGGAGGATCTCCCGCCCGTCCGTACGGCGGAGGCGGGGGCGCAGTTCTGGTCCCTGCACGGCGACGCCGAGGACGGGGTCGTCGGGACCCTGCGCCGCATCGACGCGATCCGCGCCGTCGTCGCCGCCTGCCCCGAGGAGCTGCGCCTGGCGCACTCCACGGCGGAGATGGCCGACGCCCGCAACTGCGGCCGGGTCGCCGCTCTGCTCGGCCCGGTGAGCTGGGGCGCGCTGGGCGGCTCGCTGGCCATCCTCCGGTCGTACCAGGTGCTCGGTGTCCGGGCGGTGAACCTCACCCGGTTCGACCGCTTCGCCCGCGAGGCCGTACGGGAGATGAACCGCCTCGGTGTCCTCGTGGACCTCTCCGGCGCCGACCTCGACACCGTCTGCCAGACGCTCGCCGTCAGCAAGGCCCCAGCCGTGCTGACCCGTGCCGATCCCGAGACCCTGCCGGACGACGCCCTGCGCCTGCTCGGCCGGAACGGCGCCGTCTGCATGGTCCCGGTGGCCGACGATCCCGCCGTCGCGGCCGACGCACTGGACCGCGTCCACGCCCTGGCGGGCCCGCTCTGCGTCGGCCTCTCCGGTGCGGCGGACCCGACGGCCGGCTACGCGCCGCTCTTCGCCGAGCTGCTGCGCCGCGGCTGGGACGCCGACGACCTGGCCGGCCTCGCCCACGTCAACGCCACCCGCGCACTGCGCGAGGCCGAGTTCCTCTCCCGGGCCGCACGGCTGCGCCGGTCACCCTGACGTGCCGGTCGCTGACGCGGCGGGTGCCCTGCACCGGCGTGTGCCCTGACGCGCCGGTGCGCTGACGCGGCGGTCGCCCTGACGTGCCGGTCGCCTGACGCGGCGGGTGCCTACACGCCGGTGCCCTGACGTGCCGGGTGCCCTGACGCGCCGGTCGCCTGGCGCGGCGTTTGCCTACACGCCGGTGCCCTGACACGCCGGTGCCCCGTCGCCCCCTGTCCGGGGGCGGCGGGGCACCGGCATGTCCCGGCCCTTCCTCACATGCGCGGACGGCCCATCGCGCGGTACATCCACCCCGCCTCGCGCCACAGCGTCGCGTCCAGCGCGTTGCGGCCGTCCAGGATCACCCGCGAGGTCACGACCTCGCCCAGCTCCGCCGGGTCCAGGGCGTCCCGGAACTCGCGCCACTCCGTCAGGTGCAGCACCACGTCCGCGCCCCGCACGGCCTCCAGCGCCGACTCCGCGTACTCCAGCGTCGGGAAGAGCCGGCGGGCGTTCTCCATGCCCTTCGGGTCGTAGACCGTGACCTGACCGCCCTGGAGATGGATCTGTCCGGCCACGTTCAGCGCGGGCGAGTCCCGTACGTCGTCCGAGTCCGGCTTGAAGGTGGCGCCGAGCACCGCCACCCGCTTGCCCAGGAACGAGCCGCCCCCGAGGGCGTCGCGCGCCATGTCGACCATCTGGCCGCGCCGCCGCATGTTGATGGAGTCGATCTCCCGCAGGAAGGTCAGCGCCTGGTCCGCGCCCAGCTCGCCCGCCCGCGCCATGAAGGCGCGGATGTCCTTGGGCAGGCAGCCGCCGCCGAAGCCGATCCCGGCCCGCAGGAACTTGGAACCGATCCGCTCGTCGTAGCCGATCGCCTCCGCCAGCTTGGCGACGTCACCGCCGGCGGCCTCGCAGACCTCCGCCATCGCGTTGATGAAGGAGATCTTCGTCGCGAGGAAGGAGTTCGCCGCGGTCTTCACCAGCTCCGCCGTCGGGAAGTCCGTGACCACGAACGGCGAGCCCGCCTGGATCGGCCCGGCGTAGATCTCGCGCAGCACCTTCTCCGCGCGCTCGCTGCGCACGCCGGCCACGAGGCGGTCCGGGCGCAGGGTGTCCTGCACGGCGAAGCCCTCCCGGAGGAACTCCGGGTTCCAGGCGAGCTCGACGCCCTCCGGCAGCAGCTCCGCCAGGCGCTCGGCCGAGCCGACCGGCACGGTCGACTTGCCGACGACCAGCGAGCCCGACCGCACCACGCCCGCGAGCGAGGCGAAGGCCGCGTCGACGTAGCGCATGTCGCAGGCGTAGTCGCCGTGCTTCTGCGGGGTGTTCACACAGACGAAGTGGACGTCGCCGAAGTCGCCGACCTCTTCCCAGGAGGTGGTGAAGCGCAGCCGCCCGGTGGATCCCTCGATGCCGGCGACGTGCCGGGCGAGCAGCTCCTCGAGCCCGGGCTCGTACATCGGCACCCGGCCGGCGGCCAGCATCTCGATCTTCTCGGGGACGACGTCGAGGCCGAGGACTTCGAAGCCGAGCTCCGCCATGGCCGCTGCGTGCGTGGCGCCGAGGTAGCCGGTGCCGATCACGGTGATCTTGAGGGCCATGCGGTCTCCAGGAGGTCGGGCGGAATGCCTGCCCGAGCATAGTCGGGGCCTGGCCCGGTGCCTGGTCACGCCCTACCATTTCAGTTACTTAACGGTAGTTAGCATGCGTGGGAGTGAATGAGCGTGGCGGGTTCTGCTGATTTCGACCTGTATCGCCCGTCGGAGGAGCACGAGATGCTCCGGGAGACGGTCCGTGCGCTGGCGGAGGCGAAGATCGTGCCGTTCGCGGCGGCGGTCGACGAGGAGGCGCGGTTCCCCCAGGAGGCGCTGGAGGCGCTGGTGGCGGCGGATCTGCAGGCGGTGCACGTGCCGGAGTCGTACGGGGGTGCTGGGGCGGACGCGCTGGCGACG